>CAMDDL010000005.1 GCA_945891505.1 Maricaulis salignorans
CAGCACCAGCCGGCACGCGCCGCGTCGCCCAATATCGCGGTGCGATCAAAGATTCCGATATAGACGTGTCCTTCGATCAATATGGCGGTGGCGGCCTTGTCATGAGCATGGATGATCTAGGCCGCGCGACGCGCGCTGTGGTGCTGGGGGAGGTGTTTGCCAATCCCGTGGCAACCCGCCTGCTGATGCAAACGCCTGGGCCAGATCCAAAAGGCGAAGGCTATGCGCTCGGGCTATACCCGACGAAATTGCATGGAGAATTGTGTTGGGGCCATGGGGGCTATTGGGGCACGGCGGCTCTCCATTGTCCGCGCTTAGACCTCACGCTTGCGCGCTCTACTGGCCAAGCCAACGCCCAACAAACCGATCGCGAGGGCTCGGGTGCCTTGTCAGCCTTGATCCTGTTAGCTCAAGCAGCAGAACGTACGCGCGTCAAGGCAACTAAAGACTGACGGGCTTGGTCAACTTCATAGCGGTTGGTGCAGCGCAGGACCTGCCCACCTTGGGCTCGGATTTTTTCTGCGGCGGCGACATATTTGTGTCTGCGGCTATGGTGGGTGGTTAGCGCCCAGCGGATTGGATGGTCGGCGCGGATAAGACGCGGCCAATCCTCACGACAGCCGTCAAATACGTCTCTATCTTTTGCTGCCGCCCGGCGGATGGAACGGGGGATCACTTGGGCCATCACCAGCCACAAGGGCAAATCCATCCAGACTAAATGGGTAACGCGTGGCAATACGATGGGGCGGGTGACAGAATAATTGCCTGCCAACACCCAATCTCGTTGAGAGGTGGCTTGATCCACATCGGCCAAAAAGGCCGCAGTCTCTTGTTTAGAACGGTCATACCAGCCCGGCCGCCAATTGATCACGTCTAGCTCAAGATGGGCGATCCCAGCCTCGCCCGCAAGCTTTTCAGCAAAAGTCGACTTCCCAGAGCCGCTGGTGCCGATCACAAGGACGCGGAGACCGAGTTGGGTGGTGTTGAACTCGGTCATGAAAGTTGCAGACTCTTCTGAAAATGGCATATGGACAAAAAAGCGTACGCGGCTTTTATCTCAGACAAATCCAGCAAGCCACCAAGAAGAGTGAACAAATCCTGTAGTGATTGAAATCGCCGCGCCAAAAACAGAGCGTCGGAAAGCGGCCTATGAATTCACAGAAGTGTTAGCATTATTTCATAAAACTGAAGCCCAATAGACTTCGATCTGTCACCTCCAAACAGTATCGCGGCCCTCGGAACAGGTGTGTTGCACCTGCGAAAGGGGATTCCAATGACCACTAAGTTTACACGCGCTGCCCTCATGGGCGCAGTTGGCTCGTTTGCATTGCTTGCAGCGACCACAGCGACCGCTCAAACTGCGGCAACCACCACGCCTGCACCAGCAGAAGCGACAGAAGCTGAAACCATCGTCGTTCGCGCCGCTCGCCCGATTGCGGAATCCGATCGTGCAGCCCTTTTGGTTCAACGCGCCTCGCCATCACTCGTTTCGGTTCTGTCAGCAGATGAAGCCGGTCGCCTATCTGACCAAAACATTGCCTACGCAGTGGGCCGCTTGCCCGGTGTTGGCGTTCAGCGCGACCAAGGCCAAGCGCGTTATATCAACTTGCGCGGTCTGCCGAACCGGTACGTAACCGTGTCTTTCGATGGGTTGAACGTTGTCAGCCCTGAAGGCCGGGCAACCCGGTTTGATAACATCCCAAGTGCACTTGCCAGCCAAGTTGTGGTGAGCAAGGCAATCACTGCTGACATGCCAGGCGACACCGTTGCCGGCAATGTCGATATCAAGACCCGCTCCGCTTTTGACTATAAGGGTCGGAAAATCTCTGGTGGCGTGCAGCTCGGCTTGGTTGAATATGGCGGCGGGGAAGAGGTTGACGCCTCGATTGTTGTGTCTGACCGCTTCATGGACGATAAAGTGGGCTTGGTGGCGCAGGCGTCTTATTACAAGCGGCGCATGATCACTGATAATTCTGAGACCGATCCAATGCTACGTCCCGGTGGCATTCTCAGCACGGCGCGTACAACTGTCGCTGGTGTGTCCACACTTTGCTCGACTATTGCATCGCCTCCGTCAGCTTGCTTTTCAGGGTCTCCCGATCGGCGGCCAGGTTCGGAAACGCGTTCTTGGGCGCGTGAATATGAAAACAAGCCATATCGCCTGACGCGTGGCAACATCTCGGGCAGCCTTCGCGGCGACTGGCGTCCAAATGACATGGACAAGCTTTTTGCCCAAGTGGTCTATACTCAGTACACCGACGATGAGTTGCGTAACAACTATATCTTCCGTTTCGACAATGGTGCAACCAACGTAACAGGGGCTTGCCCAGCCGTCGCCGCGCCCATCACGGGCACTGGCGCTTACGACATCTGCAATGGCAACACGCCCTCTAAGGGCACAGTTTACGGGACGCAGATCACTGCCAACTTCAACTCGCTGCACACGAAAGAATATATCTCAACCGGCACGCTTGGTGGTGACCATAAGCGATTTGGCTGGGATATGGCTTGGCGTTTGAATTTCACCGAAGCGGAAGACGGCTTCAACGCTGGGGCGACTCCAAACTTTACGAGTTCATCTGATCCCCGCCTGCGCCCAACAGTTGAGTATGATTTCACCAATCCTGAGTTCAACACCGTGCGCCTCTACACCACGATTGTTGACCCTGTGACTGGCGTCAGAAGCCGTGGGCCACGTCAGCTCAGCATCGAGGCATTCCCGCTCGACTTTAACAATATTTCCTTCCGTTCGGGGGCAGGCGACTTCACGCAAGCCTTCACTGGTCGCTTTGACGCAAAGAAAGACTTTGAAGTCTTCGGGCTTGAAACGAATTTCAAAGCCGGCTTCGCTTATACCACTCGTTCCAAAAAGACCCGCTCCAGTGTTTGGACCGCGACGAATGCTCAAATTCTTGCAGCAGGTCGCCCATCGCCAACCTATGCGGACTTTGCGCTAGATCGACCATTCCTTGGCGAGATGACGCTTGGCTACAATTTCCGTTATCACTCCGAGCCCAGACTTGAAGCCTATATCCAAGAGCTCATCAAAGCAGGCATCGCGCTGCCCGTTGACCAGACAAACAACTACTTCAATGTAACCGAAGAAATCCTTGCTGCTTATAGCATGGCTACATTCAACTTCGACTGGGGTAATTTGGTTGTCGGTCTTCGTGGCGAGCAGACGACCAATACAGGTCAATCCTTTAACACAATTGGCGGCGTCCGTGGGCTCACGGAAGTCTCCTCCGATGACGTGATCTTTTACCCAAGTGCGCATCTGAATTGGGATGTCCGCGACGATGTGAAGGTTCGGATCGGTTTGACAACCGGGGCAGCACGCCCAGAGTTTACAACCATTCGTCCGAACTTCTCGATCAATGATGCGGCGAAGACCATTTCGGGCGGCAATCCGAATGCACAGCCTGAACGTGCCGTTGGCGTGGATGCCTATGTGGAATGGTACATCCAACCACAAGGCTACTTCTCGGCTGGTGTGTTCCACAAGCAATTGTCCGATGTGTTGTTTACACAAATCGAACCGTTTGGGATCACCACATTGGATGCCCCGGGCTTCGAGCGTTCGACTTATGCCTTCTCGTCCGTGCAAAACGCTGGCGATGGCCAAGTCACAGGCTTTGAACTTACCTATAATCAGTTCGCTGAGCCATTTGTTGAAGCGATCAAGGCACCAGAGTGGCTAGGTGGCTTCGGCGTTCGGGCGACTGCGACTTGGACTGAATCAGAAGTAACGGTTCCCGAGACCTTTGCGATTGTGAATGGCGTTCGCACCTCAACTCATCCAGAGCGCAAAACGGGCCTGCCTGGGGCATCGGACTTCCTCTACAATCTCAGCTTGGTTTATGAGAAGTATGGCCTCTCTGCCCGTGCTGCCTATCAGTTCCGTAAGGCTTGGCAGAATGGCATTGGTACCTACTTGATCGTCAATGGGGTCAGCGTTCCAGATGGCAACGGCGACAATTATTGGGATGATGATGCCGAGCTCGACATCTCGATCCGTTACGAGATCAATAAAAACGTGACCGTAACCTTTGACGCAACCAACGTCACGGACGAAGCTGGTATCCGCTACGGCGATCCACGTTTTGTTGGAACTCTAAGGACTGAGTGGGAGAAATATGGCCCACGCTATTTGTTGGGTCTGCGCTTCAACTTCTAATCAAGCCTCCCTTTTGGGGCGCTTGACGATTTGATCTTGAGTTTTAGGGCCTGCTGGTTTGATCCGGCAGGCCCTTTCTTTTTGATGATCTCAAGAAACAGGGTTCGCCAATGCGCCACAAATCGGCTGTAGGTTGGGCGGGGGATGTTTCTTTCCGTCGCGCCACTGACATGATTTTCAGGCATGAAGTCTTTAAAGATAGTAGGGGTAAAGCAGGTGCATAAATCAACCTGGCTCAAGTCGCTTTGCGTCGTGCTTTTCCTTTCAGGGCTTTCTGCCTGTGGCTCTGATAAGCCAGATTCCGAGCTGACAGGCTGGCAGAAAGAAGTCGGCCAATTGCGCATTGGCGCGACGGCGGGCGAAGATAGCCCAACCACTTTGGCGCGGTGGACGGCCTATCAAAAATACCTCAACCGCATCACCGGGTTAGAGGTCCAAGTCTTCCAAGCCGCCGATTATAATGGCGTCATTCAAGCGATGGCTTCGGGCCAGCTCGAAATGGCCCAAATGGGTCCCGCAGCCTACGCAAATGCGCGTGAGCAAATGGGGGAGAAGGTAACTCCGTTTCTGGCCTTGCGCTCGGCTGAAGGGGTTACAGGTTATTATTCCGCGCTCGTCGTTCGGGCAGACAGCCCTTATCGCACCTTGGAGGATTTGCGTGGCAAGTCCTTGGGCTATGTGGATTTCAATTCAACCTCAGGCTATTTGTTTCCGCGATGGGCGATGCGCAAAGAAGGTCATGATCCCGATACCTTCTTTGGCAAAACTGCCATGAGTGGTGGACACACCCAAGGCGTTTTAGCTTTGGCCAATGGTCAGTTTGATGCGGTGTTTATGGTCGCCAGTGGGGGTACACCCGAAACGGGATTTACTTCTGGATCCCTCAACACCCTGGCGCGGCGTGGTGCGGTGAAGATATCGGACTATCGCATCATCTGGACAGCGGGGCCAATGCCCAACTCGCCCTATGTGATCCGCACAGACCGCCCGCAAGCCTTTCAAGACATCACCCGTGGGGCGATGGCCGCGCTTGCCTATGAGGATCCGCAATTGTGGGTGGATATCGGGCTTCTAGAGGGGTCTGATATGCAACCCATGACACCGGCTGACTATCAAACTGTTGTCGACATGCGACGCGCAGAGATCGCCGAACGCCGTGCTGCACCGGCCCAGAAGCAAAGCAATGGGAGTACTAAGCCATGATCCGCGTTCTTGGTTTCATCCTTATTCTGCTGGCCTTGATGCAGCCCGCCACAGCACAAACACCCCCGGCAGGCTTTCGGATTGGCATGGCGGGCTTGGCCGAATCCGGTTGTTCCGCCACGCCAAGCGACGCGGCAGCAGCGGCATACCGCAAACATCTTGAAGGACGGTTGGGCAAACCTGTTGTTCTGTGTGGCTATGAAGATAGTAAGTCAGTGGCGACAGCGTTGCAAGATGGTCAGTTAGACTTGGCTGTTTTGGATCAACCATCTTTTAAGCAGGTCAGCAAAATCGCTCGCCCAATTTTGGCACCGCGGGTTGACGCCATTACCGGTCGCGTTCTCGCGGTCGCTTTGACGCTCAAAACCTCTGGCCGCGATACGCCAGTTAAACTTGCTGGCAGTCGGCCAATCTTCATTTCCAAACTGGCCGCTAGCCATCAGGTGCCTTTGCAAGGCTTGGCCGATTTTGGCGCGGACACCAAAAGCTTTAAGCCTGAGCTGTTTGTCGCAGACGAGCAAGCAGGTCTTGCGGCATTGCGTGCCGGACAGGGCGATGCGCTAATTATCACAGCGGGTGCGCGCCAAAGGCTCTGCCGGGGCGATGATCCGAAGGTAGTTGTCTGTGGCGATGTGGTCGAAGCTTGGCGCGGACGCCCTACGGCGCTGACGGGCCTTGTTGTCCGAAATGACCTGCCTGAGGCAGATCGCTATCAATTGGTCGGCATTCACCTGCCATTGCACCAAGAACTGCCGGAAGCGATGACCTTTTTGGCCGCCAAGCTTGGCAGTGGCATTGCCCTAGATCCGACTGAAGCGACTGCGATGCAAAAGGGTGCTCGCTAACGTGCCGCATCAAGACATCTTAAAGAGCCAACTTGTTAGGGAATTTGAAGCGCAGCGGCGGGTGACCCTGCTGCGCCAGCGCACCCAGCAAATAGTCGTTTTAATTGGCTTTAGTGCGCTGATTGCTGTGAGCTTTCATGTCAGTGGGTTCTTCTCTGGCAGCCAAGGCAGTGACCCTTGGGGGCGGATCGCCAATCTCCTTGACATCATGATGCCGGACCTTAAGCCCGAGGCTCTGTTTGAGAATCGTACCACCGCTGGCTCACTCTCCTCTTGGTTCTACGACATGCCAACGTGGCTGGCCCTGTTGTGGGAGACGGTTCAGATCGCCATCGTAGCGACCTTGTTTGGCATTTTCGGTGGATTCTGGGCCTCACTCTTGGCTTCTAAGAACCTGTCACCATCGCCCTATATTTATTGGCTGACTCGCCGAACGCTAGAAGTCATCCGTACTCTGCCGGATTTGATTGTGGCGCTGATCTTGGTTGCAGCCTTTGGCGTTGGCCCATTGCCCGGTGTGATTGCCATTGCCTTGGGGACTATGGCAAGTCTCGGAAAACTCTATTCGGAAGCCAATGAAGCCGCAGATATGCGACCGGTTGAGGCGGTAAAGGCGGTTGGTGGCTCTTGGTGGGCGCAGGTGCGCTTTGGCGTCCTGCCGCAAGTCCTGCCCCATTATGCGTCCTACGGGCTGTTACGCTTGGAAATTAATGTCGGCGGTGCTGCTGCCTTGGGCGTAGTCGGGGCTGGCGGCATCGGGATCGAATTGTCTCGCGCGATTACCTATACCGAGTTTGATACCTATTTTGCCCTTTTGATCCTGATCATCGGTCTGATCATCCTGATTGATCTTGTGTCTGAGGCAATCCGCCACCGTTTGATCGGCTTGGAGGCGACGGCATGACAACCAGCGCAGCCCTTGCCACGCCTCCCCAAGTCACCGCCCATCAAATGCAGGTTGCGCGCGCAATCGCGCCGCATCTGGTGGACACACCATTGGCTGTTCACGCGCGTCGCCTTGCCCTGTGGATTGGATTGAGCGCTGTGTTCGTCGCCCTGTGTATCGGGGTGGATATGACGCCTGCCGCCTTTGCCAAAGGCCTCTCGAAGCTGGCCGACTTCATGGGTGGCATGTTTCCGCCAAACGCAGCAGGTGGCGAAGTCCGGATCTTGCAGGCCTTGGCCGCGACGTTTGCAATGGCGGTCGCTGGGACCTTCTTGGGTGTCTTGGGTGCCATACCTTTGGGATTGCTCGGCGCTAAAACCTTTGTTTCGAACGAGGCGCTGCACTTTCTCATCCGGCGCAGCTTTGACGTCTTTCGTGCCATTCCCGCCCTTGTGTGGGCGCTTATTCTGATCGTCGCCTTTGGGCTTGGACCCTTTGGCGGTGTTATCGCGCTAGCGCTTACCGATATCCCGCGCATCGCTAAACTATATGCCGAGGCAATCGAGAATAGCGACCCGCGCCCGCAAGAAGGCATTCGTGCGACAGGGGGCCAGCGCCGAGCGGCTATTCGCTTTGGCTTGTTGCCAGAGGTTTTGCCGGTGATGGCCAGCCAGTCGCTCTATATGTTGGAGTCCAATTTCCGCAACGCTGCTATCTTGGGGATCGTCGGGGCAGGGGGGATCGGGTTTGAGCTGGAAGAGCGCATCCGCATCTTTGCCTTTGATCAAGTCGCCTGGATCGTCATTGCTTACGTAATCTGCGTTATGGCGCTCGACTACGTCTCGGAGAATATCCGTTCAAAATTGGTGCACGGCTGAGGAATCACCGGTGCTCCCGACAAATCAGCACTCTAATCGTAAGAGTCAGGCCCGACCGTCACATAGGTTTCACGAGCCAGCTTTAGCCTCACGTCAACAATAGGAGGCATACGTGCTGGAACTTAAGTCGGTGACAAAGCACTTTGGTTCAACCCATGCGGTGCAGGATGTGTCCTTACAAATCCCTGCTGGCTCGATGGTTGGCATCATTGGCCGTTCCGGGGCTGGGAAGTCCACGCTTCTGCGATTGATTAATCGCCTTTGTGACACGAACGAGGGCACCATCACGTGGCATGGCAAACCGGTGACGGAATTGCGCGGTAAAGCGCTCAGTCAGTGGCGTGCGACCTGTGGCATGGTGTTTCAGCAATTTAATCTGTCGCCACGTTTGGACGTCTTGACCAATGTTTTGATTGGCAGCCTCGCCCGCCAACGTGGTGTGGCCCCGATGCTCAAACTCTTCCCGGCAGAAGAACGCGCACGCGCGATTTTGGAATTGCACGCCTTAGGCATGTCCCATACGGCTTTGCAGCGGTGCAATACCTTGTCGGGCGGGCAGCAGCAACGTGTCGCCATCGCGCGGACCTTGATGCAATTGCCTGAAATCATTTTGGCGGACGAGCCTATTGCCTCCCTTGATCCAGCCAATGCCCAGACGGTGATGGAGACGCTGTCCACCATTAATCGAGAGCGTAATATTACGGTTCTGGTCAATCTGCATGCGCTGGATATTGCACGCCGGTTTTGTCCACGGATTATCGGCATGGCAGATGGGCAGATTGTGTTTGATGGGACGCCTGATGACCTCAACGCCTCTGTGGTCGACGCGATTTATGGCCGCCACGTCATCGAAGGATCGAGCGCCAAGAACGAAGCAGAAGAGCTCTTGGAGGCTGTTGCGTGACGGGTAGACTCGCCGGGCGGATATTGCCGCCAGACTATCGCTATTTTGAGCATTGGAAGCCTGATCCAGCCGCTGAGAAGCCGGCAGAATGTGAACCGGGTATCTCGCCTGAAGCCCATGTCCGCGACTGTATCTTAGGTCCTTGGACCCGCGTCGGGGCCCGCACATCTTTGATGGAAACAGAGATGGGCGCATACAGTTACATCGTGACAGACTCAAGCGCCGCTTATACCACAATCGGCAAATTCTGCTCCATCGCGCGCGACACACGCCTTAATCCCGGTAACCATCCGACGTGGAAGGCGGCCCTCCATCACTTCACCTATCGCTCTGTTTCCTATCAATTGGGCGATCAAGACCATGATGAATTCTTTGAGTGGCGGCGTGCAGACGATGTGACGATCGGTCATGATGTCTGGATCGGGCACGGGGCTACCATTCTTGCAGGTGTTAGCGTCGGAACCGGTGCAGTTGTCGGCGCCGGGGCAGTTGTGTCAAAAGACGTGGCCCCCTTTACGATTGTTGGCGGGGTACCCTCAAAACCCATCCGCGAGCGGTTTCCTAAAGCGGTTCAAGACGGCCTTCTTGCCCTAGCTTGGTGGGATTGGGAGCACGAAAAGCTGGCAGAAGCGCTACAAGATTTTAGGGATTTGGATGCCGATGCCTTTGTTGAGAAACATTCTTAATCGGCGTTACAGGCCATGACGGGAACCTTGTACTTGATCGTCGGGCCTTCTGGTGTTGGCAAGGATTCGCTGCTTGAAGGGGCTAAGGCCAAGCTTTCAAACGATCCCATTTATCACTTCCCCCAACGCTTTATCACGCGGCCACAGGATGCTGGCGGGGAAGATCACATTGCCATTGAGCCGTCTGAATTTGAATTGAAGCGTCAGAGAGGTGAGCTTGCGCTTTTCTGGAACGCCCATGGTCTTTCTTATGGCGTTCCAGCTGACATTGCGGCTCGGCTAGAGCGGGGCCAGCAGGTCGTGGTCAATGTCTCCCGTGCGATTTTGGACGAGGCGCGCCAGCAATTTTCGCCATTGGTCGTTGTTTCGATTACTGCACCCAGTGAAGTCATTGAGCAGCGCTTAATTGCCCGTGGCCGTGAAACACCCTCTGAGATTGCTGACCGCATCGCGCGTGCCGCCGCTTATGATGTGACGGGCGCGGACGTTATTCTTTTGAGCAATGATGCGAGCTTGGAAGCTGGTGTTTCAAAGCTGGTTGAAATCTTGGAGACGTCATAATGGGTGTGTTTGAAGCGTTTCTGGAAGACCCCGTTCAAGACGCAGGCCTCTACATCTTCCCAGTTGCCCCCGACACATGGGAGCAAAAGATCACGCGCGTCACCTTTGAAGGCGCAGAGCCGCAGGCCATTGTGCAAGATGTGCAGGGCCGGATTGCAGCCTATCAGTTCGCTTTGAAAGCTGGCGATCAACCCATGGTCCGTATGGCCTTTGATGAGCCCGGCCCCGGGTTAAGCGACGACGCGTTTATTCCGGGTCTCAGCGCGTTTGAACGACCGTCGCAGGCGTTGATGGATCAAATCGCGGAAGAAGTGGCGGAGGCACCCTTGCAAATCCGTGTACCCGCCCTCATCCAATATGTTGGGGACCACTTTACCTATGGTGCGCGCGAGACGCATCTGGGGACGGGTGAAGAGGCCATGCCCGCTTTGGAATGCGGTCTGACGCCCGGCACCTGTGTGGATATGCATACGTTAGCTGTCGCGGCTTTGCGAGCGATTGGTGTGCCCGCCGCCTACGTCATTGGCGTGCACATCGCCGAACCACGTGAGCAGTGGTCCACCGGTCATTGTTGGCTTAATCTGAAGTGCGAAGGGGTGTCCCATCATTGGGATATCTCGCATCATGTCCAATATGGCGTTCGCGAAATCACGCCAAAGCTCAATCCAAAGCCCGGCCGCCGCTTTGCGCTTAGCATCGGGCGTGGGCCTGAGTTTTCTGGGCCAGACTTCGTGGTGAGCTATCCGTCCTTGTCAGGCTTTCATGGTTTGACGGGGCAAAGCGCCGGTCAAAAGCTACGCACGCTGGCAAGAATTCTGGACTAGTCTAGCGTCTAACCAATAAACTGATCTTCCGCGTGAACGGCATGAAGGCGGGCATAGGCCCCTTCTGGGATCGCCAAGAGGGCTTGGTGGTGCCCTTGCTCAATAATCCTGCCGCGCTCAAACACCAAAATCCGGTCTACATCTTTAATGGTCGACAAGCGGTGTGCCACGATTATCGTCGTGCGATCGACCATCAGATCTGCCATCGCCGCTTGAATTAGACGCTCTGTGACAGTGTCTAGGCTGGAGGTCGCCTCATCAAATATGACGATATTGGCGTCCGCCAAAAAGGCACGGGCAATGGCGACGCGCTGGCGCTCTCCACCCGAGAGTTTCACGCCGCGCTCGCCGACCAATGTCTGATAGCCTTCCGGCAAGGCGTCTATGAAGTCATGGGCATAAGCACGCTTTGCCGCCTGGATAATAGCCTCCAGCGGCGCTTCAGGATGTGCATAAGCGATATTGTCGGCCAGACTGCGGTGGAACAAGATTGGCTCTTGCGGCACGATCGAGATGGCACGACGCAGGCTTGCCTGTTGGACTTGCGCAATCTCTTGACCATCGATCCAAATAGTGCCGGACTTAAGGTCATAGAGGCGCTGGATCAGTTTGACGAAGGTCGACTTGCCGGAGCCCGAGGGGCCAACCAGCGCAATTTTCTCGCCCGGCGCGATGCGAAGATCCAGATTCTGATACAAGGAGGCTTTGCCGCTCTGTGAGCCCGGATAGGAAAACTGGACCTGGTCGAAGATGATTTCGCCTAGGCCCGGCTGAAAGTCTGGCGCTTGCTCGACGTCCTCAACACCCAGCGGCGCACGATCAAACTCGATGATATCAGCCAACTCGGCGCTCGCCCGCTGAAGCATGCGGATGTGATCGCCAACTTTGCGCAAACTGCCGCCGAGTTGGAAGTTAGCGGTGATCACAAAGGCAACGTCACCCGGCGTAGCCTGCCCACGCGTTGAAAGTCCGATCAACAGAACCAACATGGCGGCTTGTAAGCTTAACCACAAAAAATGCTGGATCAGGCCCATATCCAAAGCTTTGCGCCAGGACACGACCGCCAAGGACCGCCATTTGCCAGTCACTGCTTCAAAACGCACGGTCTCGCGCGCCTCTGCCCCAAACGCTTTGACAGCATTATTGTTGGAGACGGCGTCGGCCACCGCCGCACCAATGCGAGAGTCAGCGGCTGCTGCAACGACGTTGGCTGGACGCACATAGCGGATGGCGATCACAAAAGAAGCAACCACATAGACGGCAACCATCACCAAAAACACGATCCCCACCACGGGAAACCGGACCAGCATCACACCAGCAAGACCTAGAATGACCAAGCCGAGTGGGAAAAATTGCTGCCACAAAATGTCGGAGATATGCTCATAAGACCAGCGGCCACGCGTCAGCTTATGGACCGTTGCGCCGGCAAACGTATTCGCATGCCAATCTGAGGAAAAATGCTGAATCCGCGCGAACCCGTCTTCAATGACTTTAGCCATACAGCGCGCTGCAGCCCTGTGGTAAACACGGGTCGAGATATTGCCCAGCACATAATAGACGGCAGAAATCCCAGTCATAAGGCCAACCGCCATCAGCGCTGCTTGCCCGGCGCTTTGGTCGCTTAATCCCCCGGCTGCAACCTTCGTCAGCGTGTCAACCAAATGGCCCGCTGATAGCGGGATGCAGACTTCCGCGGCGACCATGACAAGCGTCAGAACGACGACGACGGACAAAAGTGGTCTTTCTTGCGCCCAATAGCGAGCGCAGAATCCAATGGTCTCGCGCCATGAGTGGCGCGCCTGATTATCTTGTTGGGACATGGATTTGGCTTATGGCGCTTGCACGACAGGCCCGTGACATGGCCGAACAAAATGGTGCCGTAATCAGAGGATTTGTGACAGTAAATCGCGGTCCGCTTCAGTCAATTGGATCAAAGCTGACCAAAATACCCAAGTGGTCGCTGGCAAAGCATCCGCTAGCCGCATCAATTCCTGTAAAACAGAGCTCCGCGCCGCTTAACCGCCAGCCACGTCGGCCTGCCAAGAGGATGTGATCGATCAGAGCATTGGGCCGCTGGCGAAGGCTAGTTGCCTGTGGCAATAGGCTGTCGGTGCCAGTGATCCTGTCCTGCTGATACAACCAGTCAAGGCATGCTGCCTTGCGCGTGGCGTTGAAGTCGCCAGCCAGAATGATGGGGTAATCCCAGCCTTGGTTCGCCCAAGACCAAATCGCCGCCAATTGCTGGCTGCGCAGCATGTCACCTTCTTCCGCCTTTAGATGAGACAAGTGGAGAGAGACAATGCGGAGGGGACCGTTAGCCGTTTCAAAATCACTATAGAGTGCCTTTCGGCCGCCATCGGCGGCACTTGTGGGCAGGTCTAGACTTTCTTCTGCCAAGAGCGGCAGGCGCGATAAAATGGCGAGGCCAGAGCTCGAAAGAACCCCTGACCTTTGCTTTGAGCGAGCCGGGACCCCCACTCGGGTCAATCCCAATGCGTCGGCCAGCCATTTCCCTGCATCTAACGTCGCGTCCGCATAAACCTCCTGCAGACAAATTATGTCTGGCTGCAGGAGGCGACATTCGGCTACGATTATCTCAAGGCGTGCTGCTAAGTCACCCTCGTCTTTCCAGATGTTGAGGGTGAGAACACGCATCAGCCGACGCGGACGCCCCCGGTCCAAACTCCGCGCACAAGGGCGTGGCCGTCAACTACTTTCACGCGAACAACATCGGCACGCTTGCCGACTTCCAGTGTGCCACGATCATGCAGGCCCACAGCCCGAGCAGGCAGACCTGTTACCGTGTTTACCGCTTGCTCGATTGGCCATTGCCACGGGCCAGCGGCAAGGGCAAAGGCGCACTCAATCAAGCTGCGGGGCACATAGTCAGAAGCAAACCCAATCGGCAGACCTGCCGCGATCAAATCCTTGGCCGGCACATTGCCAGAGTAAGAGCCGCCGCGGATGAGGTTAGGCCCGCCCATGACAATATGCATCCCGCGGTCTTGTGCCGCATGTGCTGCTTCCATCGTCACTGGGAATTCCGCGATGGTGGCCCCAAGATCTGCCGCTTCGTTGATGTGGGCGACGGACTCATCGTCGTGGCTGGCGATCGGCACGCCACGAGCTTTAGCAACTTCGACCACGAGACGCCGGTTAGCCGCATCATGGCGGGCAACATTGGCGCGGCGCTCTGCTAATCGATCTTCAATCGCGGCTTCGGTTAGTCCTTCCCGCCGCCACATATCGAGGAACTTATCGATGTTGCGATATTGGCGTTGGCCCGGCGTGTGATCCATCAGCGAGAACAAGCCGGTCAGCGGTGCATCCGCAAAGTCAGGTAGCCAGTCTGCCATGACGTCAGAGGGGGCCTCGCAACGCCAATGTAGGCGGTGGGTTGCTTTCAAAAGTTGTTTGTCATGCGCTTCGTGCAAAGCATCGGTCAGCCGGATCAAATTGTCGGGCGTACGCGCCGAGCCTGCGCCAAAGGAGCCAATCGACAGGGAGTCGAAGACCGTTGTCACACCAACGCTGATGCACAGGCCATCATGGACCACAGCGGCAGAAACGGGGTTCCAATCGATATTGGCACGCGGGAAGAAGTGACGTTCCAGATTGTCGGTGTGAATATCAATAATGCCAGGGATCAACCAATCCCCATCACAATCCTCACCATGTTGGCTTGGACCTTCGACAATGTCTAAGATTTCCCCACCTTTGAAAGAAAGGCTTCCTTGAATCACCCCTGTGGGCGTTACGATTTTGGCTTGTGAAAGTTGGATGGTCACGTTCGGCTCATTACTGTTGGAGGTTAGGAGGAAGTGGGCGAGAGATTAGTCAAAGTCTGGCAGTCGTTCATTCTCGATGGTGATTTCCACACGATCAGAGGCCATTCGGGCTTCGCCATATTCTAAGGGGCGACCAAGGCCGTCGACGTTCCAAGCATGTGTCACCAACAATGGAATATGTCGTGGTACGTGCAGGAGCTGGGTTTCCTGCGCGGTCGGTAAGCGCGAACTGATCTTCGTGCGCAGCCGCGTATAATCCGGCACGCCGCAATCGATCAGGGTTTGGGTGATCGACTTTGAACGCGCGTAGAAAACAGCAAATGTGGGGAAACGTTCAAACGCAAACCAATGCCTAGCAACCGAAATGACTTGGCCGTTGGCAAATCCGAGGCGCTCCAAAAAGATTGTTGGGGACCCACCTTTTAACCCAAGCGCTGCCGCCACATGTGGCTCGGCAGGGCGGGTATCTAGTGTCAAAGTCTTCGTTTCAGGGTTGGCTGCCTGCTCTTGTAGGCCAGCAGAAAAGCGCGTTCGTTTGCCGATACTGTAGATCAAGGTCGGCCGCCGTACGAAGCTGCCCCGCCCTTGGGTCGATTCGACCAGTCCCTTGGTTTGCAGGTGCGCTAACGCACGGCGAGTCGTATGACGATTTGTCGAAAAGCGCTCACAGATTTGTAGCTCAGTTGGCAATTTGTCGCCCGGCACCAACCGACGCTCCGAAATTTCTACTTCGAGCCACTGGACGATTGATCGCCAATTTGTTGTCGACTGGCTTTTTTCATCAATAATAATTGACATTTTATTGCCTTTTTACCTGAATACCAACAAATCTATATTTAGTCACAGCAATGACACAATAAATCTGTTGAATTTATACTAAGGTATCGATAGCATAATGCAAGTCCAAATACAATCAATTCAAAAGTTGTTCGCCATGACCCAATCGTACACAGACGAATTTGTTGACAATGCCCTCAAGGACAGTGCTGCCCGCCAAGGCTGGTTGTCGACTTTAGCGAAGGCCCCATCAGAAGAAGTTCTCAAGCACTGGGAGGATGTGGTTGCGCCAGAAAGTCAGGTCCTGCGCCCTGCTGAAACCGGCATGGTGATGGTGCGTGGCCGGACGGGTGGCGCAGGCAATCCGTTTAACCTTGGCGAGATGACGGTAACGCGCTGTGCGATCCGTTTGGCCACTGGAGAGACGGGCATTGGTTATGTCGCCGGTCGGGATAAGACGCATGCTTATGTCGCAGCAGTTGCAGATGCGATGCTACAGTCTTCGGTCTGGCACGACCAAGTACGCGACAGTCTGATTGAGCCTCTGCGCCAAGCCGCCGATGCGCGCCGTGACGCCGTCAGTCGCAAGGCAAAGGCTACTCAAGTCGAGTTTTTCACCATGGTCCGAGACCGGAAGGCCTAGTCATGAACGCCCCCCTTAATCTTGCAGAATTGCGGCCTGGCTTTTCCGAACCTGTGGGAGACAGCCAAAGTGTGTTTCGCGCGCTTTTAACCGCCACGGCGCAGCCTGGCACTCGGGTAGAAGTTGGCAAAGCTTTGACTCCTCCGTTGGGTCTCAATGCGGCGGCGGCAGCTGTTCTTCTAACCTTGGCCGACCAAGACACATTGGTTTGGCTAGAGCCGAGTCTCCGCGGCGGCGCGATCGAGAGTTGGCTCCGGTTCCACACGTCCTGTCCGTTGACCGATCATGCTGAAGAAGCCGCGTTTGCCGTTGTTTCGCATTCGGGGCTCGCAGCACAGATGTTGTCGGGTTTCAACCAAGGTGACGCCAAATATCCAGACCTCGCAACCACCGTGATTGTGATGGTGCCAGATCTTGAGGCGGGTCCGAATTTGGTGCTCGAAGGGCCAGGGATTGAAACGATCGCCGAAATTGCGCCGCAAGGCCTGCCAGATAGCTTTTGGTCAGAACGCGCCGACCTTGTAGCCCATTTTCAATTCGGGATTGATGTGATGCTCTGCGCTGAAGCCACGCTTGTATCCATCCCGCGTACCACCCGCATTCAGTCTAAAGGGGAATAAGCATGGCTTATGTAGCAGTTAAGGGCGGCGAGCGCGCCATCACCAACGCCCACACTTGGCTGGGCGAAGTGCGCCGTGGCGATACCTCCGTTCCAGAGTTGAGCGTGGCTCAAATTCGCGAACAAATGAGCTTGGCCGTGGATCGCGTGATGGCTGAAGGCTCTTGCTATGATCCAGATTTGGCCGCTTTGGCGATCAAGCAATCGCGCGGCGATCTCCCGGAAGCCATCTTCCTGTTGCGTGCTTACCGGACGACTTTGCCGCGCTTTGGCGCTTCGACACCGATTGAAACTGCAAACATGGCCGTCCAGCGCCGCGTATCTGCTGCCTTCAAGGACATTCCAGGTGGGCAGGTCCTAGGGCCAACGTTTGATTACACCCATCGTCTTTTGGACTTTAAGCTGGCAGCCGAAGGCGGCCATGAAGTCCCGCCGGCTCAGGTATCTGAAGAAATTATGCCGACACAATTGGCGACCATCGCCCAAGTCTTTGCCCATGAAGGCTTGTTGGAAGGCGATCCGGTTACAGATGCTTCTGAACAACCCTATGACTTGACCCGCGAGCCGATGGCGTTTCCAGCCGATCGCGACCAGCGTTTGCAAGCTCTTGCACGCGGCGATGAAGGCTTCTTATTGAGCCTTGCTTATTCTAGCCAACGCGGTTGGGGCTCCACCCACCCCTTGTGCGGCGAGATCCGCATGGGCGAAGTCAGTGTTGGCTTTACCCCTGATGAGTTGGGCTTTGAAATTGAGTTGGCAGACTTGCCGATGACCGAATGTATCATGTTGTCGGGCTTTGCAGGCTCTGCTGAGCAAGCCCCACAATATACGCGTGGCTATGGCCTGACCTTTGGGCACAACGAACGCAAGGCGATGAGCATGTCGATTGTCGACCGCGCGCTTCGTGGCCGCGAGTTGGGCGAAGAAGGCCAAGCGCCCTGTCAGGATGAAGAATTTGTGCTCTATCACTCCGACGTGGTGGAAGCATCGGGCTTCGTCCAACACCTTAAACTACCCCATTACGTCGATTTCCAAGCCGACCTTCAATTCCTGCGTCGCCTGCGTCGGGAGTTCTTTGACGCCAAAGCAAAAGCCTTGGCAGAGCAAACAGCGCACATGAAGGAGGCCGCGGAATGACCGCTACTGAAGCACCCGCGCGCCCAAACGCCGCGCCAGAAGACCGCTATTACACCTATGCCTATCTAGATGAGCAGACCAAGCGGATGATCCGCCGGGCTATTCTAAAGGCTTTGGCAATCCCGGGCTATCAAGTTCCCTTTGGCTCGCGCGAGATGCCCGTGCCTTATGGTTGGGGTACAGGCGGTATCCAGCTGACCGCGGCAATCATTGGCCGCGACGACGTGTATAAATGCATCGACCAAGGGGCCGATGATACCACCAATGCCGTCTCCATCCGCCGGTTTTTCGCGACGGTGGCCGACGTCGCCACAACCGAAGACACCAGCGAAGCGACGATCATCCAGTCGCGCCACCGAATTCCGGAGCAGCCCTTGGCGGATGGCCAGATCATGGTGTTCCAAGTGCCGCAGCCCGAACCTTTACGAGGCTTGGAGCCACGCGAAACCGAGACTCGCGCCATGCATGCTTATGCCGAATATGGTCTGCAATATGTCTCGCTTTATGAAAACATATCCGCCTACGGACGGATTGCGGCGACCGCTGGCTATCCGGTGATGATTGATGAACGCTATTTGATGAGCCCATCGCCAATCCCTAAGTTTGATAATCCTAAAATGCACATGAACCCAGCAATCCTGTTGTTTGGCGCAGGTCGTGAAAAGCGGATCTATGCGGTTCCGCCCTTTACGCGGGTGCGTAGCTTGGACTTTGAAGATTATCCGTTTGAGACACAAAGCTGGGACGAAGTTTGTGCCCTATGCGGCGCGAACGACTCCTATCTCGACGAGGTCGTCCTCGACGACAAAGGCGAGCATATGTTTGTCTGCTCAGACAGCCATTATTGCGCAGACCGTCGCGAGAAGGGTCACGCAGGCCCGATGGCCGGTCACGCCCTCGCACATATTGAGACCGAAATCGCGGCAGAGGAAGTATAGCCATGACTGAAGTTTTGGATCGGCCGACTTCTTCCCAATCTGTGGGCGCAGTGGAACCACTTTTGCGTGTCTCGAACTTGACCAAAAATTATGGCCATGTCGCCGGTTGCTTGGATATCAGCTTTGAGATGCGGCCCGGTGAAGTTTTAGGCATCGTGGGTGAAAGTGGCTCCGGCAAAACCACCCTTCTAAACTGCATTTCAGGCAAGCTGGCCCCGACGTCCGGGTCCATTGCCTTCAACTCCCGTCGTCATGGCTTGGTCGACATTTATGATTTGTCTGAGCCAGACCGGCGGCGCATGCAGCGCGAAGATTGGGGCTTTGTGCATCAAAATCCACGCGACGGCCTAAGAATGCGCGTTTCAGGTGGTGCCAATGTCGCTGAGCCATTGATGAACCTCGGTCGGCGCCATTATGGCGACATGCGTCAAGCGACAATGGACTGGTTGAGCCGGGTTGAGCTTGATTTGGGTCGGGTTGACGATAAGCCACGTAACTTCTCCGGCGGTATGCAACAGCGCATTCAGATTGCCCGCAATCTGATCCACAACCCGCGCCTTGTCTTTATGGACGAGCCGACTGGCGGCCTAGATGTGTCCGTGCAGGCCCGCTTGCTGGACCTGTTGCGAGAGCTGGTGCGTGACTTAGGACTAGCCGCCATCATCGTGACGCACGACATGGCTGTCGCCCGCCTGATGGCGGATCGCTTGATGGTGATGAAGGGCGGTCATGTGGTCGAGACGGGCCTTGCTGATCAAGTGCTCGACGACCCGCAACATCCCTACACCCAATTATTGGTCTCAAGTGTGCTGCAAATCTAACGCACCCTTAGTTCCATCCTCTTTGGCCTTTGTTTGAAGCGATCCTCCCATGACCCAAGAAGCCGCCATTCGCGTCGATGATCTCAGCAAGATTTTCACCCTGCATAATCAAGGTGCCACGTCGATTGGCGTCTTTGAGGCCCTCAAACTGGAAGTCATGCCAGGCGAGTGCGTGGTTTTGGCAGGTGAATCCGGTGTCGGGAAGTCGACCCTGATGCGGACGATCTATGGCAATTATTTGCCAAGCTCGGGCGGCGTTTTCGTCCTGCATGATGGTTCGCCTGTCGACATTACTAAAGCACCACCCCATCAGGTGCTGGAGATCAGACGACGGACATTAGGCTATGTCAGTCAGTTCCTACGCGTGATCCCGCGTGTTTCAACACTCGATCTCGTCATTGAGCCGCTTCTTGAAAATGGTGTCGAGCTGGAAGAAGCCCGCGAGCGGGCGATCACACTTCTGCAGGCTTTGCGTTTGCCAGAAGCCCATTGGGACCTGCCGCCGTCAACATTCTCTGGCGGGGAGCAACAACGCGTCAATATCGCACGAAGCTTTATTCGCGAGTATCCAGTCCTTTTGTTGGATGAGCCAACAGCTTCGCTCGACGCGGCGAACCGTGCCATCGTTGTGGAACTGATCAATGCGGCTTTGGCCAAGGGTGCCGCCATGGTCGGCATTTTCCATGACCATGATGTGCGCGACGCGGTGGCCACGCGTTTGTTTAATGTGTCAGAATATAAGGCTGCAGCGTGAGCGCTTGGCGCGCCACTTCGGCAAGCCCCGTCTTGCCATCTTTCGACTTTGCGGCGACGGCGGCATTCTACGGTCGGCTAGGATTCAGCGTGGCGCGAACTTATCCTGACCTATTGCTGTTGCAGTCTGGCCAAGTCGAGCTTCAGTTTGCATCTGTGGCTGATCCGCAAAGAGGGGCTGGCCTACGTGTCTATCTGCGCGGCGACAATGTGCCCGCCGGGGCACGCGAAGCGGGGTCGGAATTATTGCACATGGACTGGGGCGCAGATGAGTTTCGACTTATCGACCCAGACGGGACGTTGGTCCGCGTCGGCGAGACACTGAAATGACCCAGACGCTCCGATGTTGTTGGGACGCTCTTGCGACCGTCATAGGGGCGTCTTGTGACATGATTAGACTAAACCAACATACCGGAAACGGAGACTTCCGATGACGAACCATGCAATTTTTTCTCGTCAGATCGTAACACCGCAAGGCGTCCTCAGTGGTCATATTCACGTGGAAGATGGCGCAATCTGCGCTATTGAGGCTGCGACCGACGCAAACAGCGACGCGGTTGATTGCGGAGATGACCTTCTCATCCCGGGCCTTGTCGACATTCATACCGACAATTTGGAAAAACACTATCAGCCACGCCCCGGTGCGCGCTGGGATAGTCTGGGTGCGGCCTTGGCTCATGATGGCCAATGCATCATGGCGGGAATTACGACCGTCTTTGACAGCCTGAGTCTCCATGGTCGTAAAGACGGCCTAGACCGCAAAGAGGCTTTGGCACCGATGATTGCGGCCATGGATCAAGCGGGCGCTGAGGGTCTGCTGCGGGCAGAGCATTTGCTTCATTTGCGCTGTGAGATCACAAATCCTGAGCTTTTGAGCTTGGTGGAGCCACATCTCGACAACCCCCGGCTCAAGCTGCTTTCAGTCATGGATCATACCCCCGGCCAACGCCAGACGGCTGACCTCAATCGCTTTAAAGACCGGCTCGAAAAAGCCGGTACTGCAAAGGAAGAAGTGGCCTCCATGCTCGCCACCGAGACTGATTGGCGCGACCCTTCTGCTGGGCCGAAAAACCGTGAGACGATTGTGGCTTTGGCCCAAGAGTATGGCATCGCATTGATGAGCCATGATGACGCGACGATTGAGCACGTCAACGAAAGCCACCAAGATGGCTGCGTCGCGGCCGAGTTCCCAGTCAGTTTAGATGCCGCCAAGCGCGCTCGTGAGCTCGGCTTGCTCAATGTGATGGGTGGCCCAAACTTTGTGCGCGGTGCCTCACACTCTGGCAATTTAAGCGCCCAAGCCTGCGCAGCAGAAGACTTGTTGGACATTTTGTCGTCAGACTATGTGCCGTTGTCGATGATCCGGGCAGCGTTCATGCTGGCGGAGGCCCCGTTCAATTGGCCGATCCAACGCGCAATCGATACAGTGGCCAAAAATCCCGCCCATGTGTGTGGGTTGACTGATCGCGGCGAGATCAAAGTTGGGCAACGGGCTGATATGGTTCGGGTCTATCTTTCGCCCAACGGTTGGCCCATTGTCCGTTCGGTTTGGCGTGAAGGACAAGTAGTGGGATGATCCCCCGTTACGCGATTTATTATGCGCCCTCAGCGGCGCACCCTCTGAGCACGGCAGCCTCTGCTTGGCTTGGGCGTGATGCATTCACCAACACAATGTGTGAGCGGCCTGTTCTGGAAGGCCTTGAAGGGATTGATCTCGATCAATTAACCCAAGACGCCCGTCACTATGGCTTCCACGCGACCTTAAAAGCCCCTTTTGAGTTGCACCCTGAGCAAGATGAGGCGGGCCTTCTGTCAGCCTTTAGCGCGCTCACCACCCGCCATGCGCCATTCCAAGCGAAGATTCAGGTCGCAGCTTTGGGGCCTTTCTTAGCTTTTGTGCTAGCAGAGGGCTCGCCGCAGATGCAGGCACTGCATTCTGATTGTGTGGTTGCCCTTGATGGCTTCCGCGCACCATTGAGTGAATTTGACCTCAATCGGCGCTTACATGCGGGCATCAATCCACGTCATGAAAGCCAGTTACGGGAATATGGCTATCCCTATATTTTTGACGACTTTCGCTTTCACATGACGCTGACGGAGCGCATCCCCGATCAAGCACTCCGGGCCCAAGTCTTGGCGGTCTTGCAAGACCATTTCCAAGACTTTGCCTGCCCCCATGATTTCGAAAGCTTGGCTATCTTTAAGCAAGAAGCTCGCGATCAGCCATTTACGATCCTAGACTTACAACCCCTAACGGGACCCGCCGTTTAGGCACCAATCATCTTGGTGCGAATGTTCAACTGACCGGCAAGGCCTGCCATGCGGTGCACTTCGATGGCCTGATAGTCGGGCGATTGCACCATGGCTAACATGGCGGCGCGGGAGGGATATTCGGCAATTGCCACCATGTCCCACAGCTCTTCGACTTGGCCCAGCATCAGATCGGTGACCATGCCGGAAAAGCGCGCTTTGCCGCCAACGGCTTCGACACATGCCACGACGGCCATGCCATAGCGCATATAGGCTTCACGGCCGGTCAATTCAAGCTCTGCCCCATCGGGATAGGTCGCCTTCTCCTTGAACTTCAACAGATTGACCATGCAGAATGGCCCATCTTCTTCGCCACCAAAGAAGGCTTTTGCACGTTCAGGGCTTGGGAAAACTTCATTGGTCACATTCATAGTTTTACGACTTTCAAAATAGAGGAAACGAAGCCCGCTGGATCATCTTCTTGGATGAAGTGGCCCCCACGCAGCGTGGTGTGGGGTTGATTGGCTGTGCCGGGGACCCGGCCCACGAAGAGGCGCTGTCCGCCGCGTGTGACAGGGTCGCCGTCGCTAAAGCAGCACAGGAAAGGCTTTTCCCAGGTATCTAAGACCTTCCAAGCTTCTAACTGGTCCGGAACTGCCACATTGTCGCCGATGGGCACAAAGGACGGAAAAATTCGCGCTCCGGCCTTGTAGCTGGAATCGGGGAAGGGCGCGTCATAGGCGGCAATCTCCGCCGCCGATAGCCTACGCTTCGTGCCACCCTGAACAATTTTGCCAATAGGGAAGACCGGGCTGAACTGGGAGAAGGCGCGCCAAATCTTAAAGGCGGCAGGGCCGCGTTGGCCCGCAGGAAGGCCGCCATTGGAGAGAACGACGCTGGAAAAGCGATCTGGCATTTCGGCCAAGAGGCGAAGTCCAATCAGCGATCCCCAGTCCTGGCAGACCAAAGTGATGTTCTTCAAATCCAAGGCCTCAAGCCATTGGCGCATCCAAGCAACATGGCGGGCGTAGCTATAATCCTGCTTCGACGCTGGCTTATCGGAGCGGCCAAAGCCGATCAGGTCAGGGGCGATCGCACGAAGGCCCTCCGCGACGACTGGACCAATCATGTGCCGGTAGAGATAACTCCACGTCGGCTCGCCATGCAACATCAACACAATTGGGCCGTCGCGAGGCCCTTCGTCGACATAATGGACACGCATGGGCGTCTGGGTTGCCGGGTCATGGATGGTCAGATAGCGGGGCTCGAAATCAAAGCCTTCAACTGCCTCAAATGCCGCATCTGGCGTGCGTAAAACCTTCAAGCTCATACTCCCTTCCCAGCCCTTAATTATTGACACTAAACGTGTCATATTTTGACGGGTAGGTCAATCAGGTTTCTGATTGCAGGACGGGGCGCTTGGGAAATAAGCGAACGACGACTGACCAGCCCCCGGCTAGAAAGGCGACTCCCAGTGCCAAAGCCAAAGCCTCGCCCCCCAACGGCCACCCTCTGTGCCCACCCTTGGGCACAGAGGCTTGGCCTTGCACGTTTCCCTTCCAGCTGCGAATTTGCCCTTAGCCCACTTGCCTTTTGCAGTGGCAGAGCACGCAACCCATGACCTACCGCACCCTGCTGACTGAGTATTTTGCTGCTGCAATTGCCGCTGCAAGCCCTCGACAGGTGTTGCCAGCAGCGTTGCCGAGGGGGTTAGTCAAGGGAAAAACTTTGGTTCTTGCTTACGGCAAAGCGGCAGCCGAAATGGCCTTAGTCGCAGCGGAGACCTTAGAAGGCCCGATAACTGGCCTTGCCGTGACCCGCCATGGCCATGGTGCTGACTTAAGTCACACCAAGATTGAGTTGATCGAAGCCCGTCATCCCATTCCCGACGATTATAGTCTTCAGGCTGGCACCAAGATGCTGGAACTTGCCGCGACCGCTGGGCCCGACGACCGCGTGGTCTTTTTGGCTTCTGGTGGCGGCTCTGCCCTTTTGTGTGCGCCCGCTAAAGGTATCACCTTGGTCGAGAAGCAGGCGATCACTGATGCTTTGGTGCGGTCGGGGACGCCAATTCAAGACATCAATTTAGTCCGTCGCCATTTGTCACGCGTCAAGGGAGGGCGGCTTGCGGCTATCGCTAGCGCTGGTGGTGCTGAGCTGCACACGTTTGTTATCTCCGACGTGGCAGGCGATGATCCAGCGCTTGTTGCATCGGGGCCTAGCATTGCCTCAACGTTCGACCCAAAGGGGGCTTTATCTGTTTTGCAAGGTGCTGGCATAGACGTGCCAGAGCACATTCATGCTGCGATCATGGCTAATCGGTCAGCCGCCGCTATTAGGCATCCTGTTCATGTAGTTGCCACCAACGGGGATGCGCTGCGTGCGGTAGAGCGCCGCGCTCTAGCCGATGGTTGGCAAGTCGTGGATGCGGGAAAAGCTTTAACCGGTGATGCTGCGACCTGCGGCAAAGCCCATGCGATGCAGGCCCAGATTTACGCCCGTAAGCCTGGTCGTTATCTGATGATTTCTGGCGGGGAGTTAACGGTCACCAAAGCCCGCAAAGAAGGCCAAGGCGGTCCTAATCTTGAGTATTTGGTAGGGCTTATGTCGGCTCTGCCGCATGATGCCAAAATCGAAGCCCTTGCTGGCGATACGGATGGAATCGATGGCACGCAAGATAATGCCGGGGGCTATTTGCAAGGCGCTTGGGTGCAGCAGAGCGATGCCCTCCACGCCCTAGCAACAAACAATACCTATCCTTTTGTCCAGCGTTTGGGCGGGTTGGTTATGACGGGGCCGACCTGCACCAATGTGAATGATGTTCGCTTGATTGCCATTGAAGGCGCGTCGTCGTGACCTCGCCAATCGGAAGCGGTCCAAGCATCTCGCCCTTGCCAGCCGCACAATTCCCGCTAAAGGGGGAGCCCGTCGTGGCGACGCATTAAGAAGGGCAAACGTGTGATCAAGTTTGGTGGAATTGATGCGGGCGGAACCTCGTGGCGCTGCGCAGTCTTTGAAGGCAAAGACACCATCCTCGCACGGACTTCCTTTCCAACGACTGCGCCTGCGGAGACTTTGGCGCGCGCAATTGCTTTCTTCAATGGCCAGAAAGAGCAAGGCCAAGCAGTAAGCCGCATCGGCATCGCCTGCTTTGGACCCTTGGCGGTTAATCCCGCCAGCCCGCGCTGGGGCCATATCCTTGCCACCACCAAGCCCAATTGGTCAGGTACCGATGTTGCCGGTCAAATGGCCGCGGGCACGGGCTGTCCAATTGCGCTGGAGACCGATGTTACTGCCGCCGCCTTTGCAGAGCGGGCTTGGGGTGCGGGACAAGGCTTGGATGACGAGGCCTATGTGACAGTGGGAACCGGCATTGGTGCAGGTATTATCTTGGGCGGCAGAGCCGTCTGGGGCACCATGCATCCAGAGGCAGGCCATATGCGGGTGCCGCGCCATCGTGATGATCTGGCCTTCGCCGGTGTTTGCCCTTTTCATGGCGATTGCATCGAAGGCTTGGCATCGGCACCTGCGCTGTTAGCACGTTGGGGTATGGATGCGTCGCACTTGCCCGATGATCATCCCGCTTGGGATATTGAAGCGCATTATTTGGCCCATCTTGCAGCCAATCTGGTGCTGACCACGGCCGTCAAAAGAGTGATCTTTGGCGGTGGTGTGCTGGCTCGGGCGGGCCTGGTTGAGCGGGTGGCGGCCAAGGCCAAGGACTTGATCGGGCCTTATGGTACAGCTGCCCCTGGCGAAGGTGGCTTTGACGTTGTGGGCGCAGGCCTTGGCCTAGACTCAGGGCTTTTAGGGGCGCTTTGGCTGGCTGAACAGGCGCAATCTTAGTCTAAAAACCGCCGTTCAAAGGCTTTTCAGCTCCAAATCTTGCAATAGGTCGTACAAAAAACCTAACTCTGTCAGAGAGAAAGACACTTTTGTGAATTTTTTATGCAATGGATTGCATTATCGTTCTTGCAATCCATTGCATAGATGGTATCAAAATGATCAGGCAGGCCGACAGAGCCTTAGCTATAAACAAACACTGGGAGTTAAGTTATGAAGGTTGCCCAATTCTCTAATTGCGTTTCTGCGATTGCGCTGGTTACGGCGCTCGCGGCCGCTGCGCCTGCGCTGGCCCAACAGGCCCCAGCTGCACCCCAAGAAGCTGATGGTCTGGAAGTTGTCATCGTGACTGCTTCGGGTGGTAATCGCACCCAGATCAACAGCTCCGTTTCGGTCACCACCGTCAATGCTCAAGCGATTGCAGACTTCAAGCCAAGTTCTGAATCTGAATTGCTGCGGATGATCCCAGGTATCCAGGTTTCTGGTACGGCTGGCCCCGGCGGCAACTCCAACATCGCGGTGCGCGGTCTTCCGGTTGCAACGGGTGGTTCGCCCTTCGTGCAACTTCAAGAAGATGGCCTGCCGACCGTTTTGTTCGGCGACATTCAGTTCGGCAACAACGATTACTGGACCCGCTTTGATGCCAGCCTCGCCAATGTTGAAGGCGTTCGCGGTGGCTCTGCTTCGACCTATGCTTCCCAAGCCCCCGGCGCGGTCATCAACTACATTTCCAACACCGGTCTGCAACAAGGTGGCTATGCCCAACTCAGCACCGGTCTTGGCTTCAGTGAAAACCGCTTCGATTTCCGCTATGGCGGCCCAATCAGCGACCAGACCCGCTTCCATGTTGGTGGCTATCTGAAAAAGGGTAGCGGCCCGTTGGACGCAGGCTATGACGTCAGCAATTCCTACCAAATCAAGGGCAATCTGACCCATGATTTCGCTGACAACAAAGGCTTTGTGCGGGTTCTGGTGAAGATCGCCGACACGCAAGAGCCAAACTATACCGGCTCGCCAGCCTTGGCCTCGATCAATGGTTTGGAAGTTTCCAATATCGAGCCATTCCCCGGCTTTGACGGCCGCACGGGCTCCAACTATTCGGTCTACAACCAAGACTTCTTGATCTTTAACCGTGACGGCGTGCTCGAGCGGGTGAAGATGGACGGCATCACCACCAAGGCAACTTCTTTGGGTGGTCAAGTTCGCTATATTCTGAACGACAATTGGAGTGTCGATAACAACTTCCGTTGGACCGATATGAGCGGTGGCTTCGCGGCACCCTTCTTGAACGTCGCAACCCGCGCCAGCGTCATTGGTTCGGTCATCAGCCGCCCTGGTTTGCCAAACGCGA
The DNA here is from genome assembly GCA_945891505.1 of Maricaulis salignorans. Taxonomy (GTDB): domain Bacteria; phylum Pseudomonadota; class Alphaproteobacteria; order Caulobacterales; family Aquidulcibacteraceae; genus Aquidulcibacter; species Aquidulcibacter miladensis. The sequence continues at coordinate 27,885 of CAMDDL010000005.1, forward strand.
CAGTAGCCAGCATCCGCTATGCTGCAGGTCCAAAGGGCGGCCAAGCGTTCACCGACACCTATGTCGACAATAACGTCAATGTTCGTACCAATATCCGCGACATTGGCAGCACAGCCAACGACTTCAAGCTGACCGGCAATTATGACACTGGTTTCGGCGCTTTGACCGCTCGTGTGGGCTATTTCTACATGAAGCAGAACATTGCCATGGACTGGCATGTCAACAAGTCGCTGCGTGAGCTGAGCGGCAACAATCCATCGCAATTGGACCTCTTTGATGCCGCAGGCAACAAGCTGACCCAAGAAGGCATCTCTGGCTATAACAACAATTGGGGCGATTGCTGCGCCCGCGATTACGACCTCTCCTACACCAACACCGCGCCTTATATCGCGTTGGAATTGGATGCAGAGAAGTTTGCCTTGGACGGTTCGGTCCGCTTTGAATCGGTTGAGGCAAGCGGCAACACCGTTGCTGGTGGTCCTGAATTCTTGGTCAATTCAAGTGGCGTCCAGATTGCAACAATCCGCGCAAACGGTGCCCGTGAAAACTTGAACTACACCCGCGACTACACCTCTTGGTCGTTCGGTGCTTTGTACAAGCTCAACGAAGACACCAGCTTCTTTGTCCGCCGTTCGAAGGGTGGCCGTTTCAACGGTGACCGTCAAACTGTCAGCGGCAAGATCAATGCCAATGGCTCACTCACCCAAGCCGGTCGTACGGCTTCGGTCGACTTCGTGAACCAAGACGAATTGGGCTTGAAGAACCGTGGCGACCTCGCTGGTGGCCGCTACACCCTCGAATTCACGCTTCTCCAAGGTGACTTCAAGCAGAGCACGTTCGAATTGTCGGCCACACGCTGCCCCGGCGGCTCTGGCGGTTGCGTCATTGATGCAAAATATGAGTCGAGCGGTGCGGAAGCCTATGCCACCTACCGCAACGGCCCATTCTCCGTCATTGGTAACGCCACCTATTCGAACGCGAAAATCTCGCGTCCAACTGGCAGTGGTGCGTCGGGCCCATTCACCCGTGCGCCTGGCATCCCTGACTTGAGCTTCACAGTCGCAGCCAATTACGACTTTAGCGACAAGATCGCCGTGGGTGTCAGCACCACCGGTCAGACCTCATCAATCGACGATGGCGGTCGCGAGTATCCAGGTGGTGCGGTCCTCAATGCTACGGCCAAGTATTCGTTGTTGAAGAATGTCGAACTCAGCCTCTCAGCCTATAACTTGTTCGACAAGTTTGACCTGCGTGGAAATGGTGGCGTGGTAAACGCTGGCGTCAATCCAGCGGTGATCAGTGGCAACCCAGCCTTGGGTCGCACAGTTACGGCGGCGATCCGCTACACCTTCTAAGGTGAACCGGCCAATGCTAACAAAGAAATAAGGTTCCCCGTAAGGCGGAAACTTAGATAGATGGGGCTGATCGCATCTGCTTTCGGCCCCATTTGTTCGACTAACAGCAATCTCTGGCTCGAGGAGGCGTTATGACCCCATCATCTGATCGACGCATCCGCTCCATCGTCATTGTCGGCGGTGGGTCTGCCGGCTGGATGACGGCTGCTGCCTTGGCCAATACGCTCAAGCAAGATTGTGACATCAAGCTGGTTGAATCCGAGTTGATCGGGACTGTCGGTGTTGGTGAAGCGACCATTCCGCCAATCCGCACCTTCAATGAAATGCTGGGCATTGATGAGCGCGAATTTGTTGCCAAGACCAAAGGCTCCTTCAAGCTCGGCATTGAGTTTGTGAATTGGGGCAGTCAGGGCAATCGCTATTTCCACCCCTTTGGGCCCCATGGTCGCGCCTTTGATATTGTCGGGCTGCACCATTTTTGGCTGAAAGCGCGTGAGGCCGGCGACACCACTTCGTTTGACGATTTCTCCATGGCTTGGTCTTTGGCCCAGCGGGGCCGCTTTACGCGCCCAAGCCCTGATCCCCGCCAAGTCATGTCGACCTTCGACTATGCCTACCACTTCGATGCCGGCCTCTATGCGCGCTTGCTGCGTGAGTATGCCGAAGCACGCGGTGTCAAGCGCCATGAAGGTAAGGTGGTCAGCGTCCGCCAACATGGTGAAACCGGCTTTGTTGAAGGCGTGACGCTGGAGAGCGGCCTAGAACTGACAGGCGATCTCTTCATTGATTGCTCTGGCTTCCGCGGCCTGTTGATCGGCGAAGCCCTTAAGGTCGGCTATCAAGATTGGACGCATTGGCTGCCGTGTGATCGAGCTGTTGCTATGCCCTGCGCCAAGGTTGGCGACATGCTGCCTTATACGCGCTCAACCGCGTGTGAGGCAGGCTGGCAGTGGCGGATTCCGCTGCAACACCGCACCGGCAATGGCTATGTCTATTGCAGCAAGTTTATCTCTGACGAAGATGCGGAAGCCTCGCTTCGCGCCAATCTGGATGGCGAGGCTTTGGCCGGTCCGAACAAGTTGCGCTTCACGACGGGACGTCGCGACAAGTTTTGGGAAAAGAATGTCGTCGCCATTGGCCTCTCTAGTGGCTTCTTGGAGCCGCTTGAATCGACGTCGATCCATTTGATCCAAGCCGGTATTTCCAAGCTGCTGGCCTTGTTCCCTCAGCGCGATTTTGATCCGCTGATTATCGACGAATATAACCATATTGCGGGAACCGAGTTTGAGCGTATCCGCGACTTCTTGGTCCTGCACTATAAGCTAACCACGCGCGATGACAGCCCCCTCTGGCGCTATTGCGCCAGCATGGACATTCCCGATACGCTGAAACTCAAGATCGAGCACTTCCGTCGCTATGGTCGCCATATTGCGCGCGATATGGATTTGTTTGGTCAGCCGAGTTGGCTCGCAGTCCACATCGGGCAAGGCAATATCCCCCAAGACGTTGATCCTGTGTTCGACTTCCGGGGCACAGATGGTCGCGACTATCTCGGCAAACTCAGGGCTGCCATGGTGGCAAGCGCTGAGCAAGTCCCCACCCACCAAGCCTTCGTCAACCAACATTGCGCGACAGAGGGGGCGGTCCTCTAGGTGTCCTACCCCTGCCTCCAATACCCCTCAATTCTATGACGACCGACCAGGACGAGTTCAGCGTGCCCCTGACTAATTCTAAGACCTTTCTGCCAGATGCCAGCAAACCTTGGCGACCCAATTTCTGGCGTGCGTCGCACTTGGCGCAGGTTGATTTTGCTAATCTACCAAGCCCGCGCGTCTTTGGTCAGGACGATGTCCAGCACCTCGACCCGGCTTTGACCTTATGGGACATCTGGCCCGTCCAATTGGATAATGGTGACCTCGTTGAACTCGAAAGCGGCAGCCTGTGGGTGATGTTGTCGGCCCCCCGCCTGCCGGACCCCGATGTACGACACAATATGGCGCGGATGCGCTTGCTCCTGAAGTCAGAATCTGGCTGGCAGGACTGCGGTAATCTGCTGCCTGATGGGTTTTCGCCGGGCAGTCGTGAGTGGTCTGGTTCAACCCGCCTCAACCCAGAAACGGGCGAAGTCACCTTGTGGTTTACCGCGGCAGGTAGGCGTGATGAGGTCAAGCCGGACTTTGAACAACGTCTCTTCCATGCCGTTGGCACCCTAGACGCGACTGGCAGCCTGCCGCGCGTGACCAACTGGCATAGCTTAACCCAAACCGTCGTCAATACAGGTGAGTTCTACGCCGACCTCTCCGTCACCCAAGGCGTGCCGGGTCAGATCAAGGGTTTTCGCGATCCCTATTGGTTCCGCGATCCCGCTGACGGGGCAGGCTATGTGCTGTTTACTGCTTCGCGCGCGTCTCACTTACCCGCCAGCCCCTACGATGGCGTGATCGGGCTGGCCAAGGCGACAGATGTCGACGGACACCAAACCTTTGAGCTCCTTCCCCCGATCTTCGATGCCTTTGGCTTAGCAAGTGAGATGGAACGGCCGCATATGTTTGTGCGCGATGGCCTCTATTATGTCTTCTGGTCGACCCAGACCCACATTTTTGACCATCGCTTTGCTAAGGGCCCAACTGGGCTCTATGGCATGGTCGGCCCTTCGCTGTTTGGGCCGTTTGAGCCGTTGAATGGGTCTAGCCTCGTGCTCGCCAATCCGCTGGAAGAGCCGCGCCAAGCTTATGCCTGGCAGGTCTTGCCATCACTCGAAGTCATAAGCTTTGTCGATTTTTGGGGCTTAAAGGGCGGCGACATCCATAGCGATCCAAGCCTCAAGCAAAGCCAGTTTGCAGGCTCCATCGCGCCGTCCAGCCAGTTGCATCTCGACGGCGCCACCAGCACAATCATCGGCTAGGCAGGCTGGCGAATATCAAAGGCTAGGCTGAGCCGCTCGCCCGCCTCAATCGGCACGGTCCGATGCCAATGGGTGGATGGGAATAGCACCAAAGTCCCGGCCTTGGGCGCAAGCTGGTGGGTTGGACCAGGGCCTAGATTGAGTTCGGGTGGTGCTTCGCCAAATTGCAGATAGCCTGCAGGCGCTGGTCCTGCTTCAGTCTCGCTCGGCATATCAATATGCAACGCGGAACTGATCCAGCCCATCGGATGCGTATGGACGCTATGGAAGCCCCCTGCCTTCAAGAGGACAGACCAACTACCTTCAAACAGGATGGGCCGGTCGCGGGGTAGGGACAATAAGGGATGGCCCTCTTGCGGTGCAGGCAGCGTTTCCAAATAGGTTTGAACCGCATCCTTAATCTTCTCCCGCACACGCTGAAGGATTGGAATGGGTCGGAAGAAGAGTTGGCGGTCCGTCTGAGTGCCGCCTTTCACCGATTGCTCAAGATAGGGCGCTTGCGCGGTGTGCAGGTCTCGTAAACTGGCCGCCAATTGCGCGAGCTCATTCGGGCTCAGACCCAAATCAATAGCGCGAACATGCTCGTCACCCGAACCATCCAGCCACGCGGCGGCAGGATTATTGGTCAACCGCCAGCCCAATGACAGATAGGGCCAGAACAAACGCGCATGGGGGGTGCTGCGATAAAGCTCAGCGCGAGCAAGGGCTGCGTCAATCGCGCCACACCGCAACGCATGGCGTACGCGGCAGAGGTCAAGGCCGGGGTCCACCACATCTTCGACGGTGTCAAACAGATTTGGATCTTGGCTTTTAGGGCCATTACTTTCGCTCTCTATCGAAAGACGCGCAATTTCTAGGCCTTGGCTCGTCCCCAGACGATTGATGGCCTCCTGTACGCACGCACGCGCTGTATCCCAAGCCCGCGCGGTCGATAAAAGGTGCACGTGCGCCAGTCTTAGGCTTAAACTATCGGGCAGCGCGTCGATCGCGCGGCGATAGCTTTCGTCAAAGTCGTCGCGCCGCCCAATGGCCACCCGCAAGGTCGCCAAGCTTTTGTGCCCGTCGAGCCATTGGGGATGTTGGCGCAATGTGTCGAGTAGGATGGATTGAGCCCGCTCGGCTTCGCCTTCTGCAGCCAAGGCCGCAGTATAGGTCCGGATCAGATGCGGATTGGCAGGGTCGAGCGCGGAGGCCCGTTCAAAGGCTGGGACGGCGTTTCGACCGGTCTCGAACAGGACTTGGGCATAGGCAAAGGCCGAGACTGGGTTTGTCGGGCTTTCAGCGACCGCCCGCTCTAAGGCCTCAAGGGCGCCCTCCATATCCGGAAGGTCGCGCTTAGCCAGTCCAATCTGTAGCCAATTGAGTGCCATCATCCTGCCTAGGCGGGGCGCTTCTCCCGCACCCACAACACGCAGACTGCCGCAATCACCAACATGATGCCAGCCATGGTGATCACATGGCGTGGGTCGCCGCCCATCAGAGGCTCATAATAGAAGGGCAGGGTGGCTGCGATCAGCAACATGGGGATCACGATCATCATGTTGAAAATGCCCATATAGACGCCTGTCCGCTCTGGCGGTATGGCCCCGGACAGGATCACAAATGGGTTGCCCATGATGCTGGCCCAAGCCAATCCGATCCCGATGGCGGGGATGAACAAGAGGGCTTTGTCGCTGATATGGGGCATGAACAACATGCCGATCCCGCCTAAGGTTAGGCAACATGCGTGCATGATTTCGGGGCCAAAGCGCTTGGTAAAGGGCACCATCGCAAAGGCTGCGATAAAGGCGATCCCATTATAAAAGCCACCAATCTCACCATTGGTGACCACCGCCATTCGGAAGCCTTCGGAAACCGCCTCCGACGTGCCATAGACCGAACGGCCTATTGAATAAATGATATAGCCCCAATAAGCGGCCATGCCGTACCATTGGAACAAACTCATGAGCGCCAATTTGCGCATCACCCGGGGCATGGTGACAATGGCATCCCAGATTTCCAAAAGTGTCCCGCTCACCGTCAAAGGCTTGCTTTTGATATAAGCCAGCTCGTCCGCGGTTAGGGGCAGTTCGCGCACCCTGAAAACCGACCAGAGAATTGTGCTGATTGACAGCACCGCCCCAATGGTGAAGGCGACCTTGGTCGTCTCCGGGATATTGTGGGCATCGACCGCATTCACATCAAAGCCCAATAGATTGATCATGATCGACGGCGATAAGAAGGCCAGCATTTGCGCGAGACCCGTAAAAGCGCTCTGGGACAAAAAGCCAAATTGCCTCTGGTCCGGGTTCAGGCGGTCACTCACATAAGCCCGGTACGGCTCCATCGTGATGTTGTTTCCGGCATCTAGAATCCACAAGAGCGACACCGCCATCAGGATGGATGAGCTCAAAGGCATAAAGAACAGGCCCAGCGAACACATGATCGCCCCAACGATGAAATAAGGTGTCCGGCGGCCCCATTTGCTGGCCGTCCGATCACTCATCGCGCCAATGATCGGCTGCACCAAAAGACCTGTCAGCGGGCCGGCGAGCTGCAGCAAGGGCAACGAGGCTTCATCAGCCCCCAAATAGCTATAGATCGGGCCCATATTGCCTTGCTGCAAGCCAAAGCTGAACTGCAAGCCGAGAAAGCCCAGATTCATTTCCGCAATGCGCCACAGTGGCAGATGCGGCTTCATCGCCGGTTGAGCCATGTTCTTCCTCCCAAAAATACACCGGCGCTTTTGCACTCTGTTATGTGGGATTTACGCTAACGCAATCGATTGCAAAATCAAGCGCAAGTTACAATTGTGACCCATTGAGTTGTTTCAGGAGGGGTTGCTCAAGCCGCGCTGGCTCCGCCGCACGACTTGCGCACGACAAGTTTGGGCAGAAGGGTGGCCGATGGCGCATCTTCGCCAGCCATGCGCTTAAACAATAGGTCGACGATGGTCTTGGCACCCTTGGCGAGGTCTTGCTGCACGCTTGTCAGCGGCGGGGTGGATTGCGCGGCGATGGCGATATCGTCAAAGCCCACGACGCTGACTTGACCGGGCACATCGATGCCCGCCGCGGCGAGCGCTTGAATGGCCGCTAGGGCGATAATGTCTGAGGTGGCAAAAATCGCATCAAACGCGGTGCCGCTCTCGATCAATTCGCGCGCCGCCTCATAAGCAGTTTCAAATGAGAAGTGCGCGGGAATAACAAGGGCAGGGTCTTGCTCAATCCCCGCAGCGCGCAAGGCCCGAACATAGCCTTCATAGCGCAAGCTGATCTCAGGCAGTTCCAGCATGCCCAAGAACGCGATCCGCTTACGGCCTAGCCCTAAAAGATGGTCCACCGCCCGGCGTGCGCCGCCGATATTGTCGGTGCCGACCGAGCAATAGACCTGCCCACTCAAATGCCCGCCCCAAACCACCAGAGGATGGTAGGACTCAGCGGCTTGGTTGAGCGCGGCGTGCTGATCCGATTGGCCGACAATGACCAGGCCATCTTGGCGATGGGATTGAATAATCCGATTGAGCCAGCCGTCCGACGTGTCGGTGACGCGGCACAAGAGCACTTGATAGCCGCGTGTTGTGATCTCATCAGCCAAGCGGCCAAACATCTCAATGAAAAAGGGGTCGGAGATCAATTGCCCGACATCATGGCCGAGGGGAAACACCACGCCAATCGTTTGGGTCTTCCGCATGCGGAGTGAGCGCGCAGATTGGTTGATGACATAGCCAGCCTCTGCGGCAATGCGCTGAATCTCGCGGCGCCGATCTTCCGGGATTAGCGGGTTATCGGCCAGCGCGCGCGAGACCGTGGACATAGAGACCTTCGCCAAGCGGGCCACATCGGCCATCTTCAAGGGGCCATCATCTGCCACAGCATGTCTCCTTTTGCGGGTGCAAAGTTGCCAAAACTTGCCAGCGCTTTCTGAAAACAGATTTGAAAGCGAACGGCAATTTATGCAACCGATTTCTGCATGAAGGATATACTAATTGGGTTTGGCGCGGGTGGATGCGCGAACTATAGGCACAGCAGCGCGGCTGAGCATTCATGCAAAGAAGGATACAAACCGTTGTTACCCCACTTAACCGCGCTAAACTTGTTCTTTGGGGCCCCGCCTGTCAAAGAGAGATACACCTGACCCAAGGAATCCGCGATGACCGCCACCGACGACGACTATGTCTATGATGAAGCTAGTGGCGAATGGATGCCGGCGTCAGAGCTCGCGGCGCGGACGCAAGCGGAAAGCGCGATTGTGGTGCGCGATGCAGTTGGCAACATTCTGCAAGACGGCGATGCCGTGGTTCTCGTCAAGGATCTCGACGTAAAGGGGGCGGGCCAAACCCTGCGGCGCGGCACGGTCATTCGCTCCATCCGGTTAACCGGCGATGCGCAAGAAATTGACTGCAAACACGACACCATTCGCGGCCTCGTGCTGCGCGCGGAGTTTGTTCGCAAGCATTAAAGTTCATCGCTATCGTTTTAGCTGAAATTGGCTGCGACTTTGGGATAGGAGACTATCCATTGTCTCCAACTAGGGATATTTTTGGAAAAATCGGCATGAAACTGCGTGAATTGCAGCTACGCATGAAATCTTTTCAAGCCCGCTGTTCGCGCGGAATTCAAGTTTCAGGTCTCATACAAGACCCTCAGAATAAACTATAAATACTCAAAAAATGCCATATCATTCTGCTCATTGGTTCGGTTGATGAACTTAGTCGAAAACCAATTGTCAACTAAGTTCATTACCTGCAAGTACTGCATTTTCTCTATTGATAATGTTTTGTTTACCACGTTTCTCAACGCCAGATTTAGAACTCAATTCTAGCCTGACCCCGTATTCAAAACGAATACACCTCGCTCGTAGCGGGGAAAAACCAGTATGGATGAGGGCTAGAAATGCTCAGCGTAAACACGAATAACGGCGCCATGGTTGCGCTTCAGACTCTGAATAAAACCAATTCCGACCTTGCGAAAACCCAGAACGCAATCTCGACGGGTTTGAAGGTTGCTTCCGCAAAAGATAATGGTGCCATCTGGGCCATTGCCAACAAAATGAAATCTGACGTCAGCGCTTACGATCGCGTCCGTGAATCGACCGACCGTGCTGCTTCTATTCTCGATACAGGCATTGCTGCCGGTGAGAGCATTATGGAATTGCTCAACGAAATGAAGGGCAAGGCATTGGCCGGCACACAGGCTGGTAACTCGGCTTCGGCTCAAGCGGCTCTCGCTGCCGACTTTGCCCAGCTGCGTGATCAAATCACCAGCGTGATTGCCAACGCCTCGTTTGACGGTGCTAATATGATCCAAGGTACACCAAGCAATGCTGTCGCCTTGGGTGATGCGGCGGGTGGTAACACCATTACGGTCAACGGTGCCAGCTTGGCCTTGGGTGGGACGGTTGTTACCGTTCTTGCAGGAAGTGTTTTGACCGACAACACCACTTCGGGCACAGCTTTGGGTTTTGTGAACGCGTCAATCACCAACTTGGGTACCCAATTGGCGACTTGGGGTGCTGGTGCAAAGCGCTTGGAAGTACACAAGACCTTTGTTGGCAAACTGCAAGACGCCTTAAACAACGGCATCGGGGCTATTGCTGACGCCGACCTCGCCAAGGAAAGCGCAAAGCTGCAAGCTCTGCAAACCAAGTCTCAGCTTGGCATTCAAGCCTTGTCGATCGCGAACAGCTCGTCGCAGTCCGCTCTGTCGCTGTTCCGTTAATCCGGACACTACCAAAAAGTCTCTTTCTAAATGGGCTCAAGCCGAAAGGCTTGGGCCTTTTTTGGGCCAAGGCCGCCGAGCGTGTTCAGTCCAGAGCTGAGATTTCTGTCAAGGCCAAAATTCCCATTTAGAACAAATTTTCATCTTTAAATGTAATTTGATATAAAATATGTTTTTCGAATAATTATTTGCACTGCTTACTCAAATGTTGAGACAGTAAATGTGTTATTTGTTTTAGAATGAGTTATTTTCAAAATTCTAAAATTTCTGGTAAGTACTCAATTGTGCCGATCTTACTCAATTGATTTACTGCTCATTGGCAATCTCTCAACCTCGCCAACAAGCTACAATTTTAGCTATTTTGTTGTAACAAATAGCCCAAGGTGCTGGTTTTTTAGTCTGCAGCCACTCTACGGGGCCTTCATGTCAGGAATTCGAAGTCTTTCCGCCCTCAGTGCTTCAGCATCCACCAGTCGAGTTCTAAATCTTCATATTGTCGCTGAAACCTTTTCCGAGGAGCCGGAATATGGCTCTTCTCCTTTCTTTCGGGACTCCCTGCTCAACCAATCTGTTATCGTCAAACATCGGTTTCGAGGTGACGAGGCCTATCTTGTGCCCGGCGGCGGGCCCATCGGTACCAAGATTATCTTCCCGCTAGATCGGTCGGATCTGCGCGTTGGCGGCCAGTTTATCTTTATCAACGAGACCGGCTATAAGGACTCCTTGATCAATGTTCTGGGCTATCGGGCCGACGATTTTGAGCATGATCTAGAGACACTTAGGCTTCTCAATGCGATACCTTCGTTGGATCCCTTCCTCGTGCGCGAGCAGCTGCGCCGTCACAATCGGGGACCAGCGGATTGTTACTTCTCTATCTCGCCAGCAGACACTGCCCGTATGCTGACGTTCACCGAAACTGAGATGTATCCGCTGATTAGGTTGGCCTTTGGTGCCGAAAGTTCAGGTATTAATCCCGATCTGGTTGGTCGATTGGCCAGTGCCTTATTATCTACCAATGCCGACAGCCGCCTCGAACCCTTGCGCCTGACATTGGGTCTTGAAGGCATTCAATTCCGCGATGGTATTTTTAGCTGGAAGGGTTTTATCTTTTACAAATGGCAATTTAGCGAAAACATGGCGGCACTCAGCAAGATCGGGCCCGATATGGATTCGATCAAAATAAAGGGCCGGCCAGACCGGGTCAGTAAGGAATTGGCGGCGGACCTGAAAAAAGCCATTCGTGACAATATTCGCGCGACTGCCATGAATTGCTCGCGCGTGTTGGCACTTTATGATGATGCGTTCCTTGACCTCGTCCAGCGGGGCCATACCGCCGCCTTCCGGAAATTCTTGTTAGATGCGCCGATGCTGTTTGTTGATCTTGGGCATATGATGGGGATGGTGTCGCATATTGTTTCCTATTGGGCGTACCGCTTTCGCGTGGCTGAAAAGGGCGGCATCGATATTGAAGAATATCTCGATATTCTGCGCGAGTTCGCGGTTGGTTTAGCTCCAAGACGATCATAGAATTTTGGGTCGAGCTAACGCGAAGCGCCAACGCCGGTGAACCAAAACTGGCAACACCCGCCCCGGACCATTTATCAATGGCGAGACCGTCGTTAGCCGCTTGAATGACATGACCGAGGCTACCGCCGAGCCAGGCTCACAGAAAAATCAAATGACGCATAAAACGCATATTGACATTTTTGATGTCATAACTTCTCATGTGTGTGGGACGTCCTTGTTAAGGAAAATGTAAATGAGAATAAGAACTTTCGCCGCTTGTAGCTTGGCTCTGATGTTGCTTTCCGGATGCGTCACGACCAATGCCACACTCTTAAATGGTACAACACTGCCAGCGGGTGCGATGCTAGAGCCTGAGCAAATCGCGATCTACCGGACTGCGGATCAGGTAGGTAAGTCTTATAAGGAAGTTGCGATTCTAACTTCCACGGGTGACTCTACCCTGACCGACATGGCGGCTTTTCATAAGTCGATGCAGGAGCGCGCGGCTAAGGTCGGTGCAAATGCGGTAATTTTGGGCGCGACCAGAGAGCCTTCCACTGGGGTAGAACTCGCTTCTTTGGTCCTTGGATTGCCTTCAAACCGCAAAAGTGAAGCCATTGCGATATCGGTTGACGGTTTGGTTCCGCCACCGCCGAAGCCAAAGAAAAAATAGCGAGAACAACGGGGCCCCTTCCACAAGCTGGCGGGGGCCTTTTCTTTCGGGCTTCGCGTCAGGCCCCCCACTTTGTCTAAGGGCGCGTTGCGGAGGCCCTCATTGCACGGAGCAACGCGCCTCAGCGCAAAGACCCCTTCAGTCCTAAGACTGTCGTCCCGGACGGCGTCAGCCGAGTCCCAGATCTTGTGCCGCAAAGTCCTTCGGGGTCCCCGCTCTCCGCTTCACTGCGGCGGGGATGACGCGGGGAAGTTGGAACGCGTGAGCCACTAGCTGCGCATCTGGACGCGCTGCCATGCGCAGCTAGTGCTGCGCGGACCTTTGAGGTCCCCGCTCTGCGCTTCGCTGCGGCGGGGATGACAAGTTGGGGGCAGTAAACCTAAACTTATCTCTGCTAGAAACGCTCCCGCCGCGTGCTACGCCTTCACATAAACCCAAGCCCGCCCACCCGACGCAAGCTCGGCCTCCACGCGGTGATAGTCCGACACTTCATAGCGATCTGCCGCAGCAAGCTCTTCCCGAGTGATCCAAAACACAGTTCCAGCCACCGTGTCCGTGGGGTCTGAACTTGCCACAACAATGGGGTGAAAGCGTTCGCCGCTGATCTTTAGAACCTCTGGATCCGTGATCTCTAAAAGGGTCTGTTTAAAGCCCACAAGAGCGTCTGCATTGCCCTCAAGCGTTCGTCCAAAGGTATCAACCTGCACCTGTTCAAGCTGCAGCGTGCCATAGGAAAATAGCCGCACCTGTTCCGCCACCTTATGTCCCCACCCGTTCGATCACCACATCAGTCACGCGATCATTAGCGGCTTCCGCGCAAGTCGGCTGCATTCTGGCAAGGAAAAATGGCGCACCCGACAGGATTCGAACCTGTGACCTTTGCCTTCGGAGGGCAACACTCTATCCAGCTGAGCTACGGGTGCAGCGCAGAAGTGTCGGTAGCCCAGATGGGCGATGGATTCAACATCGCTTGGGCAGTCGAAGGCGCTGCGTCTATGGCTTATTATTCTTGGCTTGCCACGCCTTCATCTGGCTGATTTCGCGATCTTGAGCGGCGATGATGTCCTCAGCCAACTTACGGATTTCAGGGTCTTTGCCGTGCTCAAGCACGACGCGCGCCATGGCGACGGCACCTTCATGATGAGGGATCATGCCGGCGATGAAGTCTTTGTCAGCGTCGCCTGAATAGGGGATGGCCATCTTTTGGTGCATGGCCGAATTGGCCGCTTGAAAGGCCTTGGTTGAGGGCGTTGCAGCAGCCGGATCGGCTGACCCCATCATATTCCCCTGTTCCATTTGACCCTGGTCCATTTGGCCATGATCCATTTGGCTATGGTCCATTTGGCTGTGATCCATGCTGTCCATCCCGGCCGCGGCCACCGTGTTGGTGGGGGCCGGTTGGCAGGCAGATAGGGCAACGGGTGCCATCAGGCAGATCGCGACGAAGAGGCTGGTCTTGATGGAAGTCATGGCTTTGCTCCGGGGCTAAGGCCGCGGGTGAGGCGGGAAGTGCCTAACCGAAACGCGAGAAGGTATGTGCTTTGATCGGCAGAAAAATTATCGTCTGACAAGATGAAAACGAGATTGTCCCTGGTTTGTGGGTCTTTCATCATGGCCAGGCCCTCATAATTGTCCATCGGAAAGGGCGGAGAGAGGGCGAGTTTCAAATTACAGACTGGCTTGCCTGTTAGAACGCTTGAGACGTCGCATGCTTCCAATCGAGATAAAGTGATCTTGGTGGCGGGGTCATAGGAGCGCTTGAGCACCCAGACATCCTGATCCAGAACGCGGATGTCTGTGATGCCAAAGCGGCCTTCGTTCTCAAACGTACCAAGCGGGGCGGTCATCGCTTTGCTGCCCTGATCAAAGATCCAATAGGGCGCTTTAAGCTTCGCAGCAGGATCGCCCAACCGATCTGGGCCATATTCAGCTACAGCCAAGAATTGGCCATTGGGCAAGCGGGTAAGAGCTTCCATCCCGCCATTGGATTCAAGACCTTCAAAGCCAGACAGGCTCGGGCCCTTTTGGCTTTGATAGCCTTCGCCTGTCTTGACCAACTCGACGAGGCGATGGTCGCGTTCATAGCTGATCAGGAAGCCAGTATCAGTTAGGGCGAGGCCTTCACTATCGATCTGATTGGCCCCGCGAAGCGGCTTATCCGCCGCATCGGTGAGTGTGGTAAGGTGAACTTGGCTGGCTGCGGGCACCGCTGCTGCGCCCCAAGTTAGCGGATTGGGTGCCGAGAAACGGGCGAGGTGGCCTTGGTCCGTCAAAGCGTCAAAAACGATTGAGTCGCCTTCAATCGTTTGTATGGAGAGGGAGGAAAGTCCGCCAAATTCTGCTGGCACGCTCGGCGTTTGTCGTTGGGTGTCGAGCCGCAGGGCATAAATTAAGTCAGCTGGGCCTGTTCTTGTTATCCCCGTCATGTTTTCGGAGGACAGGCTTATGGCGCTAATCCGCGTCGAAAAAGCTTGGTCGAGTTCACGGGCATCAGGTCCCGGTGCTTGCGCACAGGCGGTAGTGCTTAAAAGACAAAAGGCTACAAGCTTCGACACCCGCATGGTCTATCCTCGTACAAAAGAATCCTATTCTCCCTAAGCCGTTTTCCGCTTAGGGTCTATCGGGACGGATCTTGATGGGTGCAGCGGCATCCTTTTTTTGACATTCTGTGCGCCAAAACATAGGCTGGCGAGAAACAAAAAGGGGAGCGAGCAATGTCACTGAAAACGCTTGTAGTTTCGCGAGTGGCTGAGGCCATCACCAGTGCGCAGCGCCAAGATGCGGCCCGCGACAAATTTGAAACAGAGCGCCAGCGCCAAGGTGCGCGCCACCGCGTCGACTATTTTCACCAGATTGATGATCCTTATGGCCATCTTGCCCTGCAAGCCTTGGACCTATTTCGCAGCCGCTATGATGTCGACCTGCATGTTTGGCTGGTTGGGCCTCCAGATGATTGGGCAGCGCCAGAGCGGGATCGCCTGATTGCCTACGCCCGCGAAGATAGCGCGCAGCTGGCGAAGAAGTCTGGCTTTGCGTTTGAGGATCACGGCGTGCAGCCAGCACCCGAGGCGGTACGTGCAGCGCAAGACCAATTTGCCGCTGTGCTGGGGGCCGAAGATTTCTGGCCGCGCGCGCTGTCACTTAGCGAGGCGCTGTGGGCTGGGACCATCGAACTCTCTGCAACTCCTTCGTCCAGCGATCCTTGCGCCAAAGGTGACGCTGAACGCGCGCGCCTAGGCCATTTCATGGGAGCAATGTTGCATTATGGTGGAGAGTGGTATTGGGGCATAGATCGCCTGCATTATCTTGAAACCCGCTTGAGGGGTGTTGGTGCACAGGTCTCGGGGTCACCAGATGCCTTGATCTTTCCCGCGCCTGGTTTGCAACTCGCCCCTGCTAAGCCCGCTAACGGTACAAAGCCTGTATTGCATTGGTATTTGTCGTTCCGCAGCCCCTATACTTATCTCTCGGCCCATCGAGCCAAGGCGCTGGCCGATGCCTATGGAGCGGAACTGCGCTTGCGTTATGTTCTACCCATGGTGATGAGGGGCCTTCCCGTGCCACCGATGAAGAGCCGCTATTTCACGCTCGACAACGCGCGGGAAGCCCGTCGCCTCGACATCCCTTTCGGGCGAATTGCTGATCCAGTCGGTAAGCCGGTTGAGCGCGGCTATGCCATTCTGGCTTGGGCCATGCAGCAGGGGCGAGGCTATGAATTTGTTGAATCGTTCTTGAGTGCCGTTTGGTCACAAGGCGTGGACGCGGGCTCTGATTCCGGGATGAAGCAGATTGTCGAAACGGCCGGACTTGCCTGGCCAGAGGCGCGCGAACAACTGGCCCGCGAAAACTGGCGCGAAGAAGCCGAGGCCAATCGGCTGGAGCTTTTGGAGATTGGCCATTGGGGCGTTCCGTGTTTTCGTGTCAACGATGTCTGCGTATGGGGGCAGGACCGCTTATGGGTGATTGAAGACGCCTTGAGAGAGCTAACATCTTGAAACGTGCCATCCTCATTTTGCTGCCACTCCTCCTCGCCTCTGGCTGTCAGCCTAAAGCTGAGGTCAAGACTAGTGAGGCCAAGGTCAATTGCGGTTTGCCGGTCGCACGGCAGGGCGGCTGGGTGAAAATTCCTGCGGGTTCAGTTTTGTTGGGCCAAGACCCGTTCTTCCCAGAAGAAGGTCCTTCCATGCGCGTGCAGGTCAAAGGGTTTGAGATGCAAACTCATGAAGTGACAAACCGCGAGTTTGCCGCTTTTGTTGCTGCGAAGGCCTATGTCACGGACGCCGAAAAGTCGCTGGCACGACAAGACGGCGGGGCGGGGTCTGCCGTGTTTGAGAGTGGCAAAGGCGGCCAGCCCGGGCAGTGGAAACTGGTGCCGGGTGCGACGTGGAAAAGTCCAAGAGGACCCGGGAGCACGATTGAGGGCGAGGAAAACAAGCCTGTCATTCATGTGTCTCGCCAAGATGCCAAGGCCTATGCGCAATGGGCCGGTGCGCGCTTGCCCAATGAAATTGAGTGGGAATATGCCGCCCAGTCTGGCTTGCCCGATCAGGCCAACACGCGATCTGGTGCTTATGACCCTCAAAAGAAGCCAATTGCCAACACTTGGCAGGGGCTGTTTCCCATTTTGGATGAAGGTGCTGATGGCTTTCAATCAATTGCGCCGATCGGCTGCTTTCCGCCCAGCAAACTGGGCCTCTACGATATGATCGGAAACGTCTGGGAATGGACCGAAACACCGTTTCAAGACGGAGTCTCAGGGACAGTGAAAGGTGGGTCTTGGCTGTGTTCAGATAATTTCTGTGGACGCTACCGCCCCCAGGCCCGACAGCCGCAAGATATTGACTTTTCAAGCAACCACATCGGCTTTCGCTTGGTTCGTGACGAGCGGTAGGCAGGAAGAACACAACCGCGACAAAAAAGGTCTTGGTTGTTTGACAGGCTGATTATTGCACTTATAGTGTCAATATAGCGTTTTGCCGTTGATCCTTTGATGAGGTTGTCATGAAAACCAAGCCAATTCTTGCTATTGTCGCGGGGCTCCTTGTTTGCGGGGCCGCAGTCGGGTTCTTGAATCGGGATAAGATTGCTCTGGCCGTGCTCGAGCGCGGTGCCGATCAAGCCCTAGCTAATCCAACCATCGAAGGGTTGAAGACCGGGCTACATGCGGGCTTTTGTGGGACCGGTTCCCCAATGCCAGACCGTGATCGCGCAGGCCCTTGCTTGGCCATTGTCGCAGGCGGCAAGCTCTTTGTGTTTGATGCGGGGGAAGGATCGGCTGAAACGCTCAATCTGATGGGTTTGCCAACCGGACAAGTGCAGGCCGTCTTCTTAACCCATTTCCACTCAGACCATATCGATGGTCTGGGCGGCTTGGGCTTACAACGCTGGGCGTCCAGTTCTGCCAAGTCGCCTTTGCCGCTCTATGGGCCGACAGGGGTTGAGGAAATTGCGGCAGGCCTTGCCCAAGTCTACAGCCAAGATCGCGGGTACCGCGTCGCCCATCATGGCGCAGCGATTGTTCCACCCTCGGGCTTTGGATTTGAAGCTAAGCCCTTTGCCGCCCCGGCTATTGGGTCCGAGGCTGTCGTCTATGATCAGGATGGGCTGAAAATCATTGCTTTTGGCGTGGATCACCGGCCAATCGAGCCATCTTTGGGTTATCGCATTGAATATGGCGGGCAAAAGATTGTCATCAGTGGCGATACGAAGGCATGTGATTGCGTGACCAAGGCCGCTCAAGGTGCCAATCTGTTGGTGCATGAGGCCATTGCTCCGAACCTCACCCAAATCATGGGCAAGGCCGCCAAGGATTCAGGGCAGGCGGGTGTCTCTCAAGTCTTCCATGATATCGAGAACTATCACGCGACGCCCAGCCAGATTGCTGACATTGCCAATACCGCCAAGGTCGGTGCCGTAGCCTTAACCCATATCGTGCCTGCGCTACCGCTCAAGGCCTTGGAAGGGCCATTCTTAGGCAATGCCAAGCAGAAGTTTAAGGGGCCGTTCTGGATCATGCAGGATGGTGACTTGGTGTCGCTGGACAGTCAGGGCAAGCTTTCGAAGCGTCATGTCTTGCGTAATTGAGGTAGGTCGTGATCGTGACTGGAATTGTCTTGACCCTTCGCACGTCCAATGGCAATCATCGTTTCAAAACAAGGAATTGGTTTGGGGGCGACAGTGGGCAAAATTAACAAACATCTGTTTGGCTGGATGCGCGCGGCGGGCACCGCTTTGTGTTCTTTGGCCCTCATGGCAGGTGCAGGGTCCGCCTCTGGGCAAGCAAGTCCCAAAGGCCAGGCGACAAAGACCAAGCCCAATGTTGTCATCATCCTGTTTGATGATGCCGCCTTGATGGATCTGGGCATTTATGGCGGCGAGGCCAAGACGCCGAACATTGACGCGATCGCCCGTCGGGGTACCCGCTTTAACCGCTACTCAACCTCGCCCCTCTGCTCGCCTTCCCGCGCCATGCTTCTGACGGGCCTGACCAATCATCAAGCCGGGGTGGCGACGATCAAAGAGGTGCTGCCGAAAGAGCATGTCGGCAAGCCCGGCTATGGTCTGCATTTAGAACCCAATGCCGCCACCTTGCCAGAGCGTCTGCGCCTTGCGGGCTACCAAACGTTTATGAGTGGCAAGTGGCATTTAGGCGATGGGCCGGGGCAATTGCCGGGCTCCCACGGCTTTGACCGCTCGTTCGCGCTTGATGCTTCGGGGGCCGATAATTGGGATGATAAGCCCTACATGCCATTTTATAACGAGGCACCTTGGTTTGAGGATGATAAGCCCACCTCCTATCCAAGCGGCCAGTTCTCGTCGACGGTGATCGTCAACAAGATGCTTGACTATCTGGTCGCGCGACCAAAAGACGATAAGCCCTTCTTGGCCTATGTCGCCTTGCAAGCCGTCCACATCCCGGTGCAAGCGCCGCGCGAATATACCCAGAAATATGCCGGCCGGTTTGATGGCGGTTGGGACCAATTGCGCAAAGATCGGTTTGAGCGCGCAAAAACTTTAGGCCTCGTGTCGAAAGACGCCAAAGCACCTGCCATGCATACAAGCATGCGCGCTTGGGACAGTTTGAGTGCGGATGAGAAGAAGATGCAGGCCAAGGCGATGGAAGTCTATGCCGGCATGATCGAGGCCACCGATGCGGAGATTGGCCGTCTGGTTGCGCATTTGGACAAGACGGGTGAGCTTGAAAATACAATCTTTGTTATCACCTCAGACAATGGCCCAGAGCCCAGCAATCCCGGCGTTGAGCGCGGTTTTAATCTCTGGATGAAGACACACGGCTTTACGCGTGAGTTGGCTAATCTGGGCGAACGCGGCAGCCATAATTGGATCGGACCGGAGTGGGCGAGTGCTGTGGCGACGCCTGGCTATTTGTTCAAATTCTATACCTCCAGCGGTGGCCTGCATGTGCCGATGCTGATGGCTGGTCCCGGCATTGCCGCTGATAAGGCCGTCAATGCCGCAGCCTTTGTGCAAGACATTACGCCGACCCTGATCGAGCTTGTTGGCGGCGCACCCACCATCCCCGATGCCAAGCCGATTTCCGGGCGCAGCCTTGCCCCGGTGCTGACGGGACAAGCGCAAGCTGTTTACGGCCCGAATGATGCGGTGGGGGTAGAGGTTTCTGGCAATGCGGCCATCACCAAAGGCGATTACACGTTGGTGAAATACAACCCTCCTTATGGCGACAATCAGTGGCGGCTTTATCACGTCGTCAATGATCCGGGCCAGACAACTGACTTGTCCGCGCAAATGCCCGAAGTCCGTGCTGATCTAGAGCGCGCCTATGTCGACTATGCAAAAGCTAATGGCGTGCTTGCATTGCCTGAGGGCTATAAGGTTCAGCGTCAGGCCGCGCACAACAGCATTATGCGTCAGCTTGAGTTCTATGTTTGGCACTTGGTGGGCCTTGCCTTGGTCCTGATCCTTGTCTTGTTCGCCCTTGTTCGTGGCGCTCTCGCCCTCTTTAATCGAAAAAAGAAAGCTGCTTGATGTCTGATGCTAAAGCCCCGTCGCGCCTTCATGTCTTAGGGGCTGCAGGCTCACCCTATACGCGCAAAGTCATTGCAGCCTTGCGCTATCGCCACATTCCCTATGCGCTGCATTGGGGCAGCCATCGCAGCCCCATGCCGGGCTTTCCAGAGGCCAAGGTAAAGCTCCTGCCAACCGTCTATTTTCCCCAGGCCGATGGTAGTTATGAAGCGCAAGTCGATTCCACGCCCATTCTGGCGCGGCTGGAGCGCGAGTATGCCGGTCGCGCGTTGGTGCCGAGCGATCCGGTCATCGCGTTTCTCGATCATTTGATCGAAGACTTTGCAGATGAATGGTTGACCAAGGCGATGTTCCATTATCGCTGGGCGCGCGAAGCCGATATTGCCCATGCGGGGCCGCAATTGGTGTTCTGGCATAATACGACAACGTCTAATGCGGACGCCAAAGCCGCCTCAGACTTTATCTCGAAGCGCCAGATTGATCGCCTCTATGTTGTAGGGTCTAACGAGATCACAGCGACAACAATCGAACAATCCTATGTGCGATTAGTGGACGTGCTGGAGGCCCTCATCCAGCCCGCGGGCTTTGTGATGGGCGCAAGACCCGGTACCGCTGACTTTGGTCTCTATGGTCAGTTGACCCAGCTGGGTGTAGTCGACCCAAGCCCAGCCGCTCTCTGCGGTGAACGTGCCCCGCGCCTGCGCGCTTGGATCGATTTGATGGAAGACCTCTCAGGCCTTGAGCCTCAGGACACGGACTGGCTTGCCCGCGATCAGGCGCAAGCGCGTCTCGCGCCGCTTCTCGCCGAGATTGGCCGCGTCTATGTGCCGTTCCTCTATGCCAACGCCCAAGCTGCCCAAGCTGGCCAGCCGAGTTTTGAGACCATCATTGATGGACGCGCTTGGACGCAACCAACCTTTGCCTATCAGGCCAAATGTCTGGTTTGGCTTAAAGACCATGCAAAGTCCTTATCGGCTCAAGATGCTGCTGCTTGCTGCGCGATCCTTGCCGACACAGGTTGCGAAGTGCTGTTCGAAACAAACTAAAACGATATTTGGGGGAGACTGAATTTATGCTGAAGAAAATCCTGTTGGGTGGCTTGATTGCCGTCGTGGGTTTAGGCGCGCTGGCCTATGTGAAGCGGGTAGACATTGTTCTGGCTTTAGCCGCTTCCCAAAAGCGCACCGATATTCCCGACAATAAACCTATCGCTTGGATGCAGGGACCGGCCGCGGAGCAAGCCAATGAAGGCGACCGTCCGCCCAATATCATTTTCATTCTGGCTGATGATTTAGGTTACAATGACATCTCGACCTTTGGCGGCGGGCTCGGCAATGGCAAAGTCAAAACCCCAAACATCGATGCGTTGGCAGCTTCAGGTGTTGCATTCCGTCAGGCCTATTCAGGCACGGCCAGCTGTGCGCCATCGCGTGCGATGATCATGACGGGGCGCTATCCCACGCGCACAGGGTTTGAGTTCACACCGACACCAGACGGCATGGGTCGGATCGTGAAAATGGTGTCTGACTCGATGCGTAGCCAAAGCGGAACGCCACCCGTCATTTATCATGCCGACCGCGTGGCTGAGATGCCAAAGTACGACAAGCAGGGTTTACCGGGCTCTGAAGTCACCATCGCCGAAGTCTTGAAGACGCGCGGCTATCACACCGTTCATATCGGCAAGTGGCACACGGGCCTTGGTCCAGAGTTTGGTGCCAATGCGCAGGGCTTTGACGAAAGCCTCTTGATGGCGAGCGGCCTTCACTTGCCCGAAGATGATCCAAATGCCGTCAATGCCAAGGTCGATTTTGACCCGATCGACAAATTCTTGTGGGCGCGCATGGAGTATGCAGCGTCTTACAATGACGGGGAATGGTTCAAGCCACGCGGCTATCTCGCCGATTACTGGACCGATGAAGCGATTGAAGTCATCAAGGCCAATAAGAACCGACCTTTCTTCATCAATCTCTCGCATTGGACTGTTCACACGCCGCTGCAAGCCACGAAGTCTGACTATGATGCGGTGGGCCCGATGGGTTCTGAGCGCGAGCGGGTCTATGCGGCGATGATCGTGTCGCTAGACCGCAGCGTTGGACGGCTTGTCGCGACCTTGAAAGAACAAGGCATGGCCGACAACACCTTAATCGTGTTCTCGAGCGACAATGGCGGCCCGGGCTATATCGGTCTGCCGGAGATCAATAAGCCTTTCCGGGGCTGGAAACTCTCCTTGTTTGAAGGGGGCATTCGCGTGCCCATGTTCATGTCTTGGCCCGGGAAAATTCCTGCGGGTACACAAGTGCAAGCCCCCGTCGCCCACATTGACCTCATGCCAACTTTGGCCGCCGCCGCTGGGGCGGCACTTCCCAAGGGCGTGGCGATTGATGGCGTCAACATTCTACCCCACGCCGAAGGTAAGGCAGGAAATGCGCGTCCGCATGACAGCATCTTCTGGCAGAGCGACGGCTACCGAGTTGTGCGCCATCTGGATTGGAAACTGCAAGTGATCGAAAAGCCAGGCGCTGTTTACCTCTATGACCTCGCCACCGACCCAACCGAGAAAACCAATCTAGCCGCGGCCCGACCTGACATGGTGGCCAAACTTCGCAAGTTGTTGGATGACCATAAGGCCGGCGGTCGCAAGCCGCTTTACCCAGCCACGCTGGAAGGCCCCATTGCCATCGACCGAGCCTTAGGGACAAAGGCCACTAAGGATGACGTCATCGCGTATTGGCCGAATTAATCATGGGCAACAACCTAAAGCCCTTCTCCATCCAGATCCCGCAAGCCAAGCTTGATGCAGTTCAGCGGCGCGTCGAGGCTTTCCAATGGCCGGAGGTGCCAGCCGATGAAGGGGCTGATGATTGGTCTCGCGGTGCCTCTACAACCTGGTTGAAAGGGCTTCAGGACTTTTGGCTCAACACTTATGACTGGCGCGCGGTCGAGGCCGATCTCAATCGCCTGCCACAGTTTCAAGTCACAATTGACGGCCAAGATCTCCACTTCCTGCATATTGTGGGCGAGGCGGGGGGCAGGCGGCCGCTCTTACTCAGCCACGGTTGGCCGGGTTCGGTGTTTGAGTTTCACAAAGTCATTGGTCCGCTTGCCTTTCCGTCCCAGCACGGCGGCAAGGCCGAGGATGCGTTTGATCTAATCATTCCCAGCCTGCCCGGTTATGGCTTTTCGGGACGGCCCGCCCGCCCGATCGGGCCCCGCACCACAGCAGGTCTCTTTCGAAAATTGATGGTCGATATCTTGGGCTACAAGTCCTTCATCGCTCAAGGCGGGGACTGGGGGTCTGTGGTCACGTCCTGGATGGGCCTTGACCACGCCGATGTGGTTTCGGGTATTCACCTCAACATGCTGGGGCTGCGCCCGGACCTGTCGACGCTAACCACGCCAGAGCGTGGCGCTTGGGCGCAGAAGTCACAAGCCATGATGCAAATGGGCGGTGCCTATTTCCAACTTCAGACCACGCGTCCGCAATTACTGGCCATGGCTGTGACCGATTCCCCGTTCGGACAGGCGGCGTGGATTGTCGAGAAGTTTCAGAACTGGAGCGACCCGTCGCGGGGCAGTCTCGACACGATTTTTGGCAAGCAGGACCTTCTGACCAACGTCATGCATTATGTACTGACGGACCGCTTTGCCACGTCTGTCTGGTTCTATCGCGGGGTCTTGGAAGAGGGCAGCGGCTATTTCCTTCCACAGGGCCAACGCATTGAGGTGCCGACCGGCTTTGCCAATTTCCCGGGGGATAACATCTTCCCCAATCCACCCCGTGATTGGGTTGAGTTAGGCTATAATCTCCAACATTGGACAGACATGCCATATGGCGGGCATTTCGCCGCTTGGGAGGTGCCAGACCTATTCGTACAGGATTTAGTTAGCTTTGGTCGGCGTATCGGTCGCTGAGGGTAGGTCCGCTAAGGAGCGCCCTATCCGATAGAAGCGGTCTGCCCGGTGAGCTCTTAAGCCTTCTGCGTCGAGGGATTCAAGCTGGTAAAGCGCCTTCTCCAGAGCGTCGCCGACGGACTTCATCGCATTAGCGCGTGCGCGATGCGCGCCGCCTAAAGGCTCTGGGATGATGCCGTCGATCACGCCAAAGCCTAAGAGGTCTTCAGCGGTAATTTTCATCGCCGTGGCCGCATCCTTGGCCCGGTCCGCAGAACGATAAAGGATGGAGGCCGCCCCTTCAGGTGAAATGACAGAATAGACCGAGTTTTCGAGCATCAGCACGCTATTAGCCGCCGCAATGGCAACCGCCCCGCCAGAACCACCTTCACCGGTGATGACCGACACCATCGGCACGCCTAAGGTCAAACAGCGTTCCGTCGCCCGTGCTATCGCTTCGGCTTGCCCGCGTGCTTCGGCATCAAGACCGGGATAGGCACCGGCGGTATCGACAAAGGTAAGGACGCTTAAGCCAAACTTCTCCGCCATATCCATTAGGCGTACGGCTTTCCGATAGCCCTCAGGCCGGGCCATGCCGAAATTATGCTTGAGACGTTGGGGCGTCGTCCGGCCCTTCTCATGGCCCAGGACAACAACACGGCGGCCACGGAAACGGCCCATGCCGCCCAGAATTGCGGCATCCTCGCCAAACTTACGGTCCCCCGCCAGCTCGACATAGTCGGTGATCAGCTCTTCGACATAGTCTTTGAAGTGCGGTCGATCTGGATGACGCGCAACTTGGGTACGACGCCAAGGGTCCAAATTTTGATATAGGTCGGCTAAGGCGCGATTGGCCTTTTGACGGAGCTTTGAGACCTCAGTGCGCACGCTTGTCGCGCCGCTCTTTTCCGCAGTCGCGTTCAGCTCTTCGATCTTTTTTTCAAGATCGGCAATGGGCTTCTCGAAGTCGAGAAATACAGGACGTTCAACCATGCAAACCGATTAAGCCTGTGCGCGCGCTTCGGCAAGTCCGCGCGCCAGTAGGTTCTTGGTTAAAATTGCCCCAATTTAGCCCTGAAGCCTCCCAAACAAGGCCTTGTTGCACCGTCTTTATCGTGTGAAACGTTCACAGAAGCGTTTGGAGGCAAGCCACATGATCCAACTTTACCCGCACCCATCCACACCAACAGCCCGAATGAAGTCCGCTGCCAAGCAGGTCATTTCAGTCATTTCTCTCACGGCTTTGGTCGCAAGTTGCGGGACCAATCCCGCCGCCTATAGCCAATATGCAGGCCCGGTCAGCCAGTCTGTGTCCACAGATGCGACGGATTACAATTGCCCCGCCCCGCCCGAACGGGCAGAGCGTGCCTATCCAAGTCGCACCCAGATGGCCGTGGGAATGGCGTCTCCGACTATGATGCCAACGCCACCGCCGCCAATGGCTCCACCGCCACCACCACCACCACCACCGCCGCCGCCACCGCCACCACCGGCACCTGCGCTGGCCGTTGTTGCGGCTCAATCTTATGATGCGCAAAGCAAAGTTGCTGACGCATCCATGCAGAAGGTTGTCGTCACAGGGACGCGTATCGGCCCGATGCCGCAGCAACAATCAACGGAGAAGTATCCCCTCGCGGCGATCAATAGCGTCAAGCAAACGGCAGAGAACCCAGTCTCGACCTTCGCCATGGAAGTCGATACCGCTTCCTATGCAAATGCCCGTCGCTTCGTAAGCGAAGGGAGACTGCCACCTGCGGATGCCGTACGTGTCGAAGAGTTTCTGAATTATTTTGATTATGGCTATGCCAAGTCAAAGGATCGCAAGTTGCCCTTCTCCACCACGGTCGTGGTAGCCCCTTCGCCCTGGGCTGAAGAAAAGCAAATCGTCCACGTCGGGCTCTCCGGTTACGATATCGCCCGTCGCGAGCGCCCACCTCTAAACCTTACGATGCTGATGGACGTATCGGGATCCATGTATGCAGAAGACCGCTTGCCCTTGGCTAAGCGTGCTTTGGCCCTATTGGCACCAAACCTCAATGGTCGCGACCGTGTCTCCATCGTCGTCTATGCCGGTGCGGCAGGTGTGGTATTAAAGCCCACCGCCGGAGACAATACGCGCGACATTGTCTGCGCCTTGGAAGCTCTGCAAGCTGGCGGCTCCACCGCTGGCGGGCAAGGCATTCGCCTTGCCTATGAAACGGCTGCCAAGAATTACAATAAGGATGGGGTCAATCGGGTTATCCTGATGACAGATGGTGACTTCAATGTCGGCATATCTGATCCGCGCGCTTTGCAAAGCTATGTGACGGACCAGCGCAAGAAGGGGATTTATCTCTCCATATTTGGCTTTGGTCGTGGCAATTATAATGACACGATGATGCAAGCCTTGGCCCAGAACGGCAATGGCGTCGCGACCTATATCGACACCATCCAAGAGGCCCGCAAAGTTTTTGACACCCAGATCAGCGGCACGCTCTTCCCCATCGCCGACGATGTGAAAGCGCAAGTCGAGTTCAATCCAGCCCGGGTGAAAGAATGGCGCTTGATCGGTTATGAGACGCGCGCCCTCAACCGCGAGGACTTCAATAATGACGCGGTCGATGCGGGCGAGATCGGCGCAGGTCACCAAGTCACGGCGCTTTATGAAATCACGCCCGTGGGTGCCCAAGGTAGTGTTGATCCCCTTCGCTATGGGGCCGCCGCTCAAACCCCTGCAACAGGTAAGGCCAAGGAGCTGGGGCTATTGCGGTTGCGCTACAAAGTACCGGGCGAGGCCAATTCCCGCTTGATTGAGCGGCCAATAACCGACGCTGACCGCAGTGCCAGTTTTGACCGCGCGCCGGATGCCACCCGCTTTGCCATCGCCTTGGCGGGCTATGCCCAACTCCTCCGCCAAGACCCTTGGATTGGCAAAGGCTTTGGCTTTGGTGATGTCGCCCGCATCGCTAAGGGGGCCAAAGGCGAAGACCGGTTTGGCATCCGAGATGAGTTCATTGATCTTGTTTCGCGTGCTGAAGGTTTGGAGCGTTTGCCAAACCAAAGCCAAGACTAAGTCACAATTGGGCGTGGTGGTTTCTGCGACCGCCACGTCTATCGGCCTTCACCCCAACAGCTTCAAGAACTTCACCAATTTACGGGTTCGGTCTGAAAACAAGGTGGGGGTGAAATAGGCCCCTGCGGCGCGTTTGACGATTTCGCTGCGCGTTGGATAGGGCGAGATCAAGCTGGTGATCGCACTCACGCCTTTTTTGTTGGCCATGGCCAGACCTACCAGCTGAATGGCTTCACCCGCGCCTTCGCCAACCACGGTGGCACCCAAAATCTTGCCGCCCTTGCCGATAACAAGCTTGCAAAAGCCCTCCGTCGACCGCTCGGTCTGGGCGCGATCATTATCCTCAAACTCAGCTTTGGTAACGGTGACGTCGCTGCCATACTGATCGCGGGCTTGTGCCTCTGTCAGGCCGATTTTGGCGACTTCTGGGTCGCAATAAGCCACCGCAGGCATATAGGGGACTACAGCGGTCGCTGGCGCTTTAAACACAGCATTGCGGATAAAGACGCTGGCGTGGAAGCCCGCTGCATGGGTCAATTGTTCTTTGCCCGCCACATCGCCAATCGCCCAGACCCGGGAATTAGACACACTGCGCAAGCGATCATCGGTTGCTACACCTTTGCGGCTATAGGTGACATTGGCCTTATCCAGCCCGATAGTCTCAACCCTCGCAGCACGGCCGACTGCGACCAACAAACGCTCCGCTTTGAGCACCCTGCCATCTTCCAAGGTGACGGCCACTTCGGCTTGATCGCCGGACACAGCGACCGCTTTCACGCCCTCTTGCACGGTCACACCATCTGCTTTCAGGCTAGCGCGCACAACCTCCACCGCCTCAGGCTCTTGCGGGCCCATGATGGTCATGGCCTCAACCACGGTTACTTGCGTGCCGAGGCGGGCGAAGGCTTGGCCAAGTTCTACCCCAATTACGCCACCACCCAGCACGATCAGGCTTTTGGGCTGGGTTGCTTGGGCAAAGACGGACTCATTGGTTAGAAATGGCGTCTCACTCAGGCCTGGGATAGGCGGAACAAAGGCGGTTGCACCTGTGGCGATCACGAACTTTTGCGCGGTGACCTTCGCAGAGGCGCTCTCAATGGTACGCGGGTCAATAAAAACGGCATGTTCGCGAAAGACGGTGCAACCCAAGCCTTCAAAGCGCTCTTGGCTGTCAATCGGCGCGATGGTCTCTATCACACCGTCGATGTGGCCGCGCAGCTTGTTCCAGTCGATAACCGCCTTGGTGTTCTCAATGCCAAACCGGCTGGCATGTTGCATCGCGTAGGCGGTCTTGGCGGCAGCGATTAGGGCCTTGGACGGGACGCAGCCCGTATTGAGGCAATCGCCACCCATTTCACCTTCTTCAAAAAGGACAACCGACAGGCCAAGTTGGGCCGCACCTGCGGCAACCGACAGGCCTGCGGCACCTGCACCAATCACACAAACATCGACGTTGAGTTGCTGCTGGCTCATGCTTGTTTCAATCTCGATTGGATAAATTTCCATGCGCTAGGCAGCAGCGCTAACACTGCCAATCCCACCAGAGGTCCCATCACTTCGGGGTTGTAAATGATCTTCAAATCGGGCGTTTGGCCTTGCGAGATCAAATGCTCAATCCCATTGCCCAACGAGGCGTAGACGTAGCAACCCGGCAAAATGCCAATGGCGGTTGCCAGAACAAAGGTGCGCAGCGGCACGCCCAAGAAGCCCGCTGCGAGATTAATACCAAAGAATGGGGCGATGGGCAGAAGTCGCAAGGTTAGAAGGTAGCCAAAGGCGTTCTCCTGAAAGCCCTTTTCCAATCGGTCAATAATGCCACCAGCCCGAGCGCGTAAGCCCCCGCCCAAGGCAGATTGGGTCGCCATAAACAAAAAGGTGGCACCGATGGTTGCTGAGGTCGAGGCAATAGCCGTCGCGACAATTGGCCCAAAGATGGGCCCAAACATCGGACCAAACAAAAAGCCGCCAGCAATCGTGATCCAGATCGCGCCAGGTAGGGCGATCGTGGTGGCGAAGATATAAATTCCCATGTAGCAGGCGATGACCAACAATGGCTTGGTTGTCACCAAATCGCGCAGGACTTCGCTCTGCTTGGCCAATACGTCAAACGACAGATATTTGTGCCAGCCCATCGAAATGGCGAGGATTAGGCCCAAGGCGATGCCCACCAATGGGCCGAAACGTTTGATGGCTTGCATGCTTAAGAACCTGACGTCGCATTGATGGACCAATCATAATCATCGCCCACAATCCGGGCATTGGTCATTTGGGTTAAAAGGGTAGGTGCCGCATAGCGGCGGAGATGGGTGAGAATGCCTTCCTCATTATTCCCAAAATCAACTTTGAACCATTGATAAATCGATGAGACGCGCAGTTTTTGCGGTCCAATCACGCGGACGCCACGCGGAGAATTGATAAAAGCGCGTGCCGCCGCATCGAGATCAGCCTCGAGCGTCTCTGTCCGCCAGCCGCGTCGACCTAAGTTTGGGCAGCCGATTGAGGCACAATTGACTGCATAATGCACACGTGGGTCGCGCCATTGCTTGCGTAGAATATTGTGTTCGATGTCGTCGAGCGAGAGTTGCTTACCCTCAACCCGCACACGTGGCTCTTTCCAAGGACCCATGGCCAACAGACTTGGTTTGATGTCGCGGATGGATTTTACCGGATAGCGCGCCAGCACGACTTGAATGGTGATAGCGTTGTAAAGATTGGACCAGGTGGCAAATTGAGTGGCCTTGGGCAGACTTGAAATCTTCAAGCCCGCAAGCCCAGCCACGACAGCATCCAATGCGCGCATGTCCGCTGCACTGGCCTTCCAAGCTGCATAATCAACCCGATTTAGACCGGTAGAATCAGGGCGAACATAGCGGCCTAAAAGCTCATCCCACAAAGCTTGCGGGGGCCTTCCGGGTGCCGCTTCTAAGTCAGGCGGGGTTAGGGTCATCAGGGCCGTACTTCCAATTACCAAGCTTCTGCGCGAAATCATGGTCACTCCTAACCTGTTCTTACCTTTCAATACGCTCTTTTCTGCAGGGCGGTTGCACAATGGCTGCAGGTGGTGGCGCATTGGACTTCACCTTCGGGCCAAAACCGCGTAGGTCGAACCTATGAAAGCTGCCGTCATCATCTACCCCGGATCGAATTGTGACCGCGATTGCAAAGTCGCTTTGGAGCGCTCAGTTGATGCGCAAGTCTCCATGGTTTGGCACAAGGAAACCAGCCTGCCAGCGGGCCAAGACTTGATCGTTTTGCCCGGCGGCTTTTCCTATGGCGACTATTTGCGCTGTGGTGCGATGGCTGCCCTGTCGCCTGTTACCCGCGCTGTGATGGATGCGGCAAAAGCAGGCGTGCCTGTCCTAGGCATTTGCAACGGCTTCCAAGTCTTGTGCGAAACAGGCCTTCTACCCGGCGCTTTATTGCGCAACGCCAGCCTGAAATATGTCTGCAAGCCGGTGGCGCTGGAAGTCACCAATGCCGCCACCCCCTTCACCCGCGCCTTTGGCAATCGCACAGATGCGGTCATGACAGTTGGCAATGGCGAGGGTAATTATTTTGCCGAGGACGCGGTGCTCGACGAGCTTGAGCAAGAAAACCGTGTCGCCTTCCGTTACAAGGAAGAGATCAATGGTTCCCTGCGTCGCATAGCTGGCATTGTGGACCCAACCGGGCGCATCCTTGGCATGATGCCCCACCCAGACCGTGCATTTGAAGCCGAACTGGGCAGCGCAGATGGTGCGCTCGTGTTCCAAAGCCTATTGGAAGCAGCCTAGCCTGCCATTGTTAGCCTGAAAATGACGGGCAGGGGTCGACACCAGCCGTTTTGCCATTAAGTCACGGCCATGGATTCACTTGCTTATAAGATTGAAACACGCGGTGCTTGGGCAAAGGCTCAGAGTGCTGGCGTCTATACCGGCTCTGCCCTCGATGTAACCGATGGCTTCATTCATCTGTCCGCTTTGGATCAAGTGCGCGCGACGATGGCGATGTGGTTCAAAGACCAACCAGATTTGATCTTGGCCAAGATTGATCTGACCACTTTGGGCGAAACTGTGGTGTGGGAAGCCTCGCGCGGTGGCGCCTTGTTCCCCCACATCTATGGCCCCATTTCGATGTCTGCCGTCCGGGAAGTGATCGACTTGCCGCTGCTGGCTGACGGCAGCCACGATTTGCCGGTGAGCTTCCCATGATCGACCTTTATGCCAAGGCCACTGAGGCATTACGCGCCTTACCGGCTGAGACCGCCCATCAAGTCACCATTGCTGGCCTGAAGACAGGCATTGGCCCAAAGGCCAAGCCAGACCGTCCTGAAGACTCCGTGCAACTGGCTGGCCTCACCTTGCCCAATCGGATCGGGCTTGCTGCTGGTTTTGATAAGAATGCCGAAGTGCCAGACGCGATGTTAGCGGCAGGCTTTGGCTTTGTCGAATGCGGCACCGTCACGCCGCGCCCGCAGGCAGGCAATCCTAAGCCGCGTTTATTCCGCTTGGTCGAGGATCAAGCCGTCATCAACCGGATGGGCTTTAATAATGACGGCCTGATGCACTTTGTGAACCGCTTGCGTGCCCGCGCGCATCGGCCGGGTATAGTTGGCGCGAACATCGGTGCCAATAAGGACAGCGAAGACCGTATCGCGGATTATTGCGAAGGCTTGCGGCGCGTTTGGCTGCATGCTTCCTACATCACGATCAATATCTCCTCGCCCAACACACCGGGCCTGCGCGCGCTCCAAACCCGCGCCGCACTGGAAGATTTGTTGGGCCAAGTCATGGTGCTGGCAGAGGCGCAAACCCGCGCCCACGGCCGTCGCCCCGTCTTCCTCAAAGTCGCCCCAGATTTGGACGAGGATGAAGTGCGCGCGATTGCAGAGACTGTGGTGGCGCAAAAAATTGACGCGTTGATTGTGTCCAACACCACGGTGGACCGCCCGGACTATCTGCAAGCCAAAGATAAGGGCGAACAAGGCGGCCTGTCAGGCAGACCCGTATTTGAAAAATCGACCCGCTTGCTCAAAGAGTTCAAGGGTGCACTTGGCAATGCTATGCCCTTGATCGGCGTGGGCGGGGTGGCATCTGCCGAAGATGCGCAGGCCAAGTTTGAAGCGGGCGCTGATGCAATTCAGCTCTATACCGCTCTGGTCTTTGAAGGGCCGGGCCTTGTCCAAAAGATCAAGGACGGGCTGAGGGCAGGCTAAGCCTATGCACCTCCTGCCCATCGTCCACCACCCTGACTACACCGCCGATACGCCAGACGGGCATCGCTTCCCGATGCAGAAGTTTGCGCGTCTGGCAGAGATATTGCGACAAGACGGCCTGGTACCACACGGCTTTGCAACGCCAGAGCCGATCGCGCGGGCAAACCTGATCCGCGCCCATACGCCCGCCTATGTCGATGCGGTTTTGGGCCGAACCCTCGACCCAGCGGCGGTGCGACGCATCGGCTTCAGCCTGACAGAACGCGTCGTCTTGCGTGCGCAACTGGCCACAGCAGGCACGCTTTTGGCGGCGCGCCTTGCGTTGCAGGAGGGCCTCGCGTGCAACAGTGCGGGCGGTAGCCATCATGCCCGGGCCGATCAAGGGGCTGGCTTTTGCGTCTTTAATGATGTGGCGGTCGCCGCCTCAGTTTTGCTAGCAGAAGGCGTTGTGAAACAGATTTTGGTGGTCGATTTAGATGTCCATCATGGCGATGGCACAGCCCTGATCTTTCGCGACGAACCACGCGTCTTTACGCTTTCCATGCATTGCGACGACAATTGGCCGCTTGAAAAGCCGCCTTCCGATTTGGATGTCGCTCTGCCAAAGGGGACGGGGGATGCCGGCTATCTCGCCGCACTAGATGATTGTTTGCTTGCATTGTTGGATCAGGTTCGCCCAGAGTTAGTTTTCTATATTGCCGGCGTTGATCCGCATCAGGAAGATCGTTTGGGCAAGCTCGCTTTGACCGATCAAGGCCTCATGACCCGCGAACGACGCGTGATCGAAGCCGTGCGCGGGCGGGCTATTCCCTTGGTGGCGGTTCTGGGCGGCGGCTATGGCCACGATGTGGACGCGGTCGCCCGCCGCCACAGTTTTGTGTTTCACGCGGCGGCGGATTTTTTGGTGGGGTAAGTCAGCGCTCTCCCCTCGCCTTAGGGGGCTATGGGATTTGCGGAACTTGGTTTGATGTGGCGTGGAGAGCGAGTGTGTAGCCGCTGAGGATTGTCCTACCGAGCCGGCACCACCTTAATCACGTGCTCCGCTTCCTGCAGAACCCGGGCGCGTGTCCAGACAAACGGCACATAGCGGCCGCTGGCCCAGAGCGGGAATAGGTCGCGATAATGGGGGCTCAATGGATCGCCGGATTGGCCGGGATTGTTGATGACGACGCTATTGTCCCACGCCCCCACATCCATCACCAAGCGCACAGAGGGGCCAGCAGCGAATTTGTAATCATTGGTCCAACTCGTTGCGTTCGGCGTGGAGTTGCTGCCGCCGATAGGAAGCGGACCGACGCGACGCTCCGCATCCCGGCCGGGGATGGGCAGGGCAGGTTTGAACTCAGCGATGTGTAAGGTACCCCAGCGCCATTGACGCGCATCTGGTCCCATCAGTCGTTCCGCTTCGGCCCAAGCCGCGCCGAGAGATTCAAGTAGGATTTCGCTGCGCACCTTGGCAGGATCCGGACCAAGTAAGGTCCCTGCCTCTAAGACAGGAATGACCGATGTAGAAGGCGGGCGGCCAAAATTGGCGCGGGATGCCTCTAGCACCAAATGCTTCACCGCACTCTCGCCCAGAAAGCGGCCAGCCCAGATCTCAAACAAAGCCGCACTTGCAGAGTCTGAGCCCAAATAGTCATCCCAGCCAACCAAAAGCGACAGGGCCGAGACTTCAGCCGGGCTTCTGCCTTTGAGGTCTTTCAGCAAGCCCACCGTTCGGCGCGCAAAAGGCGAGGTCACATCATTTTGCAAAGCCATGGCATCGGTGATGCCGAACTTCGGCTTGGCGCGGATCACTTCTTGAATGCGGGCAGCCCTGCTGGCATCAGCCCATTCTAAAGCCAAGAGATGGGGATAGCCTTCAGGCACATTCATTTCGTTCGCGGTCGCGATCCAGCCCTCTTTTGGATTATGTTTGAGCGGCATGAGCGCGGGATCAAGAAGGCCCGTCCAGCGATAGGTTTCGCCCGCTGGCACAGGCAGCAGGCCATCGCCTGCATTGCGCTTGGGGACAAATCCGCCCGGAGCCCAACCTATGTCGCCCTTCCGGTCGGCATAGAGCAAGTTTAAAGGCGGTGCGCCCCAATGGTTGCGCGCGACCAGAAACTCATCCCAAGAGCGCGCTTTGAAGGCCCAGGCCGCGTTGAAATAGGCAGAGCCGCCTGGCTGGCTCCAGGTCGTGCGCAGGGCGAAACTGCGCTGGGTCGCGGGGTCTTCATAGAGGATCGGCCCATCCGCGCTGAACTTTAGCGTCACTTCTTGGGGCGCTTGGCTTTTGACCTCTATGGTTTCGCGGACCTCCCTAAGCGTGACCTTGGCGTCGTTGACGACCAAATCTTGTTGATCAATCGCAAAGATCGTGATTGCCCAAGCGATTTCGCCATTATGGCCAAAGCTGATGCCCGGCAGCGCAGGCTCGCCCGCACCAGCCAGCTTTAGTTCGGGCGTATCAATGTGCGAGAGATAGCGCAGGTTAGGGATCGACTGCGCGCGATGGGGGTCATTCGCCAGAATAGGTCGACCGGTGGCGCTGCGTTCGGCCCCGATTACCCAATTGTTGGAGCCTTCTTGGCTTTCGGTGTCTCGGTTTGCCATCACCAAGACCTTGCCGTCAAACTTCACATCGCTGGTGCCGAGCGTAAAGGTCTCAAGGACGTTTTCTGGAATGCTACAGGTGTCGAGGCCATGTGGGATTTTGACGTCTGTTGCGGGCTCCAGCCTGCGCCGCAATGGTTCCAACTTCACATCCCCGCCACAGAGGGCGCGAGCACGAGCGACTTCACTTGTTAGGTTTGAAGCCAACGCATTAGAGCGAATGCGCACCACATCATCGGCCTGCCACCGCTCTGGTTTGGTCCCGGTTGCCACAAACTCGATGGGGAGTTTTTGTTGACCGCGCTCGGTTTCAGCGATGTAGGCATTGATGCCGGCAACAAAGCCTTCGGTCCAATCCTTGGCATCTGCGGGATAGGCCTTCCATTCGGCCGCCATATCGCCACGATAAAGCAGGAGACGCGCAGCGCGATCTTGCGCCACATAGGATGGCCCAAAGCTGGCGGCGAGGCGACCGAGGCCACGTTTGCGCCAAAGGTCGATCTGCCACAGCCGATCCCGCGCCACGGCATAGCCTTGAAGGTAAAACCCATCACGGGCAGTGGCCGCGTAAATATGGGGAATACCGGCGCGATCAATGATGATCTCACCGGCTTGAGAGAGGCCCGGCAAATTGCGCGATTCTTGCGTCACGCTGGGTGCCAAGTTCTGCGCCTCCGCTTGGCCTGCGAACAAGAGGGTCAGCAAGATTGGCCGCATCATCCAAGACTTCATCGCACACTCTCCGTTCCACTTAGGTACGCAGCCTAATCATGGTCCGGTGAAAAGACCATCCGCCATCGGCTCAGTCAGTTTGAAGTCGCGCCAGACGATCTCATTCTGTTTGACGCCGTTGTAATACAGGCGGATGCGGCCGGGCTGAACCCATGACAGGCCGGGCTTTTGGTAGAAGTTGGAATAAATGCGCTCATGCCAGCCGCGCGGCGTGGCAAACCCAACGGAGAGAACCGCATAATCGGCGCGCGATATGCCAAACAATGTCTTCGCCCCGGTGGGGTCTGTCACTTCGATCCGGTAAACCGGTTGGCCATCGACCAGATCATCGGGCTGGCGGGTCAAGCTAAAGCCTTGATCCAGCGCAAAACGGATAACGCCAAAGCCAAAATTCTCTGCCCATTGCTTATCCGCAGCCGAAGGCGGTAAGACCCCGTCTGGCCCATAGGTTCGGCTGCCATCAAAGGCCAAGAAGGTCACGACCTTGCCATCGCGACGGCTCTCGATGCGCACTTTCCCGTCTGCATTATGGGCTTGGGGTTTAAACTCTGGATATACCCGCCACATCCTGTGGCTCTCATTGATCAGAGGCGTGCCGTCTGGGGCGTAAAAGGTGGCATAGCCCTCCAGATACAAGGTCGTGGGTCGTCGCCAACTTTCCCCGCCAGCATGAACCGTCGCGCGTTCGACAATGGTGCGCGCACTTAAGGTCTTATTTTCCATCCGCGCAGCGACCAAGGGCTGATCTGGGCCGGGCGGTGGCACATTCTTGGCCCAAGCTGATCCAGCCAAGACGAGCGCCAAGCAAAAGGCTGCCAGCGCGCGCATCAGGCGATTTCCACCACTTGCACGTCAGCTTCGGAAATGGCTTGGCGTGCGGCCTTCAAGGGCTGATACTCAGGACTATTCCAAAAAGCTTCGATCGCAGCTTTGTCTGGCCATTCAGAGACCACCGCCGCGAGGCCGTTGGCGCGTGGGCCTTCAAAGCTCTCACAACCCGGCCCGCGCACAATATATTTGCCGCCAAAGCGCGCAATCAAGGCCGCCGTCGGCTTGCCGTAAACTTCCAGAAACTGCTCGCGATCATGAACCCGCACCGTGACGATCATATAAGCTGGCATGGGTCATTCCTCGAACATTGGTTTGCTCGCTTCCAAAACTGTCGCAAAAGATATATCCATTGCTTTATAGGGAGGAAGCAAGTGAAACTTTTACGTGCCGCGACATTGAACGTTCGTGATCTCAACCGGTCAGAGGCTTTGTACCGCGATTGGCTGTTTTATCGCACGGTGGAGAGCGGGGTTTTAGCGCGCGACCTTGCCTGCTCTTGGGGTGCACCTAACAGCGCTGGCTTGCCCTATGTCGTGATGCAGCCAGAGAGCAGGGCCGATATTTATTTGCGGCTGATCCAAGATGAGCCCCATCCCGATTACGAAGCGCTCAAAACCTATGGCTGGGCCGCCATCGAAATCTGTGTTGATGACGTTCTGAAAGTGAATGAACGGATGCTGCAAAGCCCGTTCAAGATTATCGGACCGCCGCGCGAATTAGACGGCATGCCTGCTATCTTCCCGATGCAGGTTCAAGGCCCTGATGATGAGATCGTCTATCTGACCCAGATCCGTGACGATTTGCCCATGTATGATCTGCCACGTGCGACCAGCCTGATTGATCGCCAGTTTATCCATGTCTGTGCGGTTTCAGACCTGACTGGCGCGCTCACGTGGTGCCAAAACGTGCTGGGCCTTAGCTTTGGACGGGATATGGACATCGTCTATACCATGTTGGCCAATGCCTTCGGGGTGCCGTTTGAACAGAAGTTCACCATCGCGACGCTGACCCACGACCGCGATGTCTTCTTTGAGTTCGATCAATTACCGCCTGCCGCCGGGCCTCGCCCCGGCTGGAAAGGCCGTCTGCCACAGGGGGTTAGCCTCTCCACCATTGTGCTGCCCGACTTCCGTGAGCGGGTGCGCGAGCATGCCAAATGGCTCATCACGCCACCGACCGTCCATCAAGGCGAGATTTATCAGGGCAAGAGGGCGGCCACGATGCGCGGCCCCGATGGCATTTTGTTTGAACTGGTCGAGC
Organism: Maricaulis salignorans; assembly: GCA_945891505.1. GTDB lineage: Bacteria > Pseudomonadota > Alphaproteobacteria > Caulobacterales > Aquidulcibacteraceae > Aquidulcibacter > Aquidulcibacter miladensis. Next base: position 65,585 of record CAMDDL010000005.1, read on the forward strand.
TATGAAGCAAATCGTCCTCAAGCATGTCCTTACTGCCCGACCCTGCGCCGATGATTTTGCTTTAGTCGAAGCGGACACCCCATCATGTCCTGAAGGTGGCGTCTTGGTGCGGGTGGTGCATCTGTCGCTCGACCCCTATGTCGGCTCGCGCTTGCGCGGCAAACATATGGGTGAACCGGCCCCACTGCCCGGTGTGGACGCCATTCCAGGTGCCGCTGTCTGCCAAGTGCTGGAAAGCAAAGCGGCAGGGGTTAAGCCGGGGGATTGGGTTCATGCGATGGACGTTGGCTGGCGTGAAGTGGCGGACTTAGGGCCGGGGACCTTTAGGCCGATCAATCCAAAAGCCGCGCCTCTAGCCGCCCATGCAGGTGTGCTGGGTATGCCGGGTCTGACCGCTTGGGCAGGTATGACGCAACTGGCCAAGGTCGGCCCCGGCGATATCGTACTGGTCGACGCCGCTGCAGGCCCCGTTGGCGGCACCGTTGGTCAGATCGCCCGCATCAAGGGCGCAAAGCGGGTGGTAGGTATCGCGGGTGGGCCTGAAAAATGCGCGCTCGTGACCGGGACCTATGGCTTCGACGCTTGCATTGATTACAAGCAGGGGGGCTGGGAGCAGGCCCTGACCGAGGCCCTGCCAGAGCCACCGACCGTTTATTTCGAGAATGTCTCCACCGAAATGGCGTCTAAAGCGCTGATGCGGTTGGCGCTTTATGGGCGCATGGTCTTGTGTGGACTGGTCGATCAATATCACGCCGATCAGCCTCCGCCCGGTCTTAATGCGGGGCTGATCGTTGGCAAGCGCGCGCAGGTTATGGGTCTTGTCGTCTATGATTTCTATCCCGTCTGGGACGCCTTTGTGACAGAGGCCAGCGCTTGGATTGGGGATGGCACCTTGGTTTTCAAGGAAGACCGCGTGACCGGATTAGAAGCTGCTCCCGCCTTGTTTGAACGGCTGATGCAGGGCCAAAATATTGGCAAGGCCGTGGTTACCGTCTCCGCCGAATAGCGGCGAGGGTGCGCTCTTTTGTCGCTTGAATGAAAGGATATATCATTTAAAGTGCGGACAGAGGGCTCGGGTGAGGCACTGGGGAGAATCATGGTCATCAATGAAGCCGATGTCGTGCGCTGGCTGCATATTCTGGCCATGGTCTATTGGCTCGGCGGCGAGTGGGGGGTGTTCCAAACCTCCTATCACGTGACCAATCGCGACCTCAGCTTGGAAGAGCGTCGCCGTCATATGGAAACAGCTTATCGCATCGATATTCTGGCGCGAACGGGCATCATCATGTTGCTGCCGCTAGGCCTGCATATGGGCCATCTCTATGGCTTCGCGCCCTTTCTGGATGGAATAGGTTTACCGATCATGTGGGCCTTGTCGCTGTCTTGGTTGGCACTGTGCTGGGCGGCCTTTTTCACGCGCGAGACCGATATGGGCATAGCTTTGACAAAGCTGGATGAGAAAGTCCGCTTTGTCTTGATTCCCGCCCTGTTCGCGGTGTCGATCCTTGCGTTTATGGGCCATGGGCCGCTGACGATTGAGACGGGCTCTTACTGGTATCCCGCCAAAATCTTCACCTATGCCTTGATGCTGGTGTTTGGTTTGGGTCTAAGATTTATCATGCGGGAATGGACAACATTGTTCCGTGTGCTTGCTGAAGGGCCGAATCAGGCTGCTCAGACCCAATTGGAAATCTCCATTGGGCGGGGGCGGATGATTGCCTATTGTTACTGGATCGGGATCGCGACGACTGCCTTCTTCGGGGCGGTTAAGCCGTTTTAACGCTGGCTAGAAACGTCAAACGCCCGACCATGAAGGCCGGGCGTTCAGACGTTCAGCGCAGGGCACGCCGGGTCTGCGCCGGGGGAAACCGGCGATATGGTCGCTGCACCTAGACTGAAAGCGGGGGGACGACGCCAGTCCGGATGTGCTGCATCCATGAGTGGCAAGATAGACACATTCAAAAACAAAAGCAAGATTAAAAGTATTTAATTGTTGCGTGTGACGCAATTGTCACATTTCCGCGAGCCTTAGTTCTTGGGATCGTATTTGCGGGTGGGGCCAGGGGTTGCAAATAGGCTTTGATTGATCGCGGAACCTGTGGCGGCCTCAACCAAACGAACCCGCGTTACCCGGCCCTGACGATCGGCAATGGCCCATTCGCGCAATTGTTTGGCGGTATCATCATAGATGATGGTCAATTCACCATCGGCCTGACGGGCTTTGTCGCGCACCGCCATGATGGTCATCCCACCGCGCTTTTCAACGCCAGTTACCAGCACATCCTTCTCCAAGCTCACATTGGCCTTGAGCAAGAAGTACAAGGGCGTCTTGCGCAGGGGGTAGCGGTCGGTCGTGCGCAAGCGCTTGTCCTGCAGGCTGACCGTCGCGCCATCCGAAATCAGCAACAGCGGCGAGGGTGAATCATACTCAAACCGCACCTTACCGGGCCGCTGCAACCAAAAGCGCCCACCCACTGTGCTGCCATCGGGATTGGTCTGCAGGAACTGCCCTTGAATGCGGGTGATGGCATTGATCGATTGGGTCAGCGAGGCAATGGCCGTTGTGCGCGGGGCACCCGACAAGCTTTGCGCGAGGCCAAGGCTCGGCATCAGGCCAATGAGTCCAGCAAGAAGAAGGTGACGTCTGTTCATGCGCACGTTTTAGGTTTCCGATAAGGCGATTTTGCGGCCAACCCTACGACGTAACAGCTACGGAGTTAAGACCCCCAAGCCTTACCCGTGATCCGGCAACAGGATCTCGCGCTTGCCGGCATGGTTCGGTGGGCTGATCATGCCTTCTTGTTCCATCCGCTCAATCAAGCTGGCGGCGCGGTTATAGCCCAAGGATAGGCGGCGCTGGAGATAAGAGGTCGAGGCCTTGCGGTCCCGCGCAACGATGGCGACGGCGCGGTCAAACAAATCATTGCCAGAGCCCGCCATGCCATCCAAATCACCGCCATCGGCGTAGGGATTGTCTTCGTCGGCGTCAGCGGTGATCTCGTCGAAATATTCCGGCGCGCCTTGCGCCTTCAGGCTTGCGACAATTTCTTCGACTTCCTTATCGGCAACAAAGGGTCCATGCAGGCGGCGCATTTTTCCGCCTTGCGCCATGTAAAGCAGGTCGCCTTGGCCCAAGAGCTGTTCGGCACCTTGTTCACCCAGAATGGTGCGGCTGTCGATCTTGGACGTCACCGAATAGGAGATGCGGGTTGGGAAGTTGGCCTTGATCGTACCGGTGATGACGTCCACGGATGGACGTTGGGTTGCCATGATCAAATGGATCCCCGCTGCCCGCGCCATTTGCGCCAAGCGTTGCACCGCGCCTTCAATATCCTTGCCTGCCACCAGCATCAGATCGGCCATTTCGTCGATCACCACGACGATATAGGGCATGTGGTCGAGTTCAAAGGTCTCGGTTTCATAAATGGGCTTGCCGGTCTCGCGGTCCCAGCCCGTCTGCATGGTGCGCGAGAAGGTCTCGTCCTTGGCTTGGGCTTCAGCTGCGCGCTGGTTGTAGCCACCAATATTGCGAACGCCGATCTTCGACATTTTCCGGTAGCGGTCTTCCATCTCGCGCACGGCCCATTTCAGCGCTGCAACGGCCTTCTTCGGGTCGGTTACGACCGGGGCGAGCAGATGGGGAATGCCGTCATAGACGGACAATTCCAGCATTTTTGGGTCGATCATGATGAAGCGGCACTGTTGCGGCGTCATCTTATAGAGGAGCGACAGGATCATCGCATTGATGCCGACCGACTTACCTGAGCCGGTGGTCCCGGCGATCAGCAAGTGGGGCATACGCGCAAGGTCAGCAACCGATGGCTCGCCGCCAATGGTCTCACCCAATGCCAAAGGCAGCTCTTGGCGACCGCTTTCATAGTCATTGGTCGACAGGAGGTCGCGCAGATAGACTGTTTCACGCCGCGCATTTGGCAATTCGATGCCGATGGCGTTACGACCCGGTACCACAGCGATCCGGCAAGCTTGCACCGACATAGAGCGGGCCACATCATCGGCTAGACCGATCACGCGCGCCGATTTTACGCCTGCTGCGGGCTCTAGCTCATACAGGGTTACAACAGGGCCGGGGCGAACATTGAGGATTTCCCCCTTGACGCCAAAGTCGCTCAACACCGTCATTAACAGGCGGGCATTTTGTTTCAGGCCTGCCTCATCATGATGGGCGACCCGGGGCTTGGGCTTTGCTAAGAGGTCTAGGCGCGGCAATTCAAAGTTTGCGCCCGCTGGATACATCGGAAGGACGCCTTGGGCCTCACGGCCGGCGCGCTCGGATTGCCTGGGGCTTTTGGGCCGTTCGATGGGGATATCGCTAGCGGGATACCCGGGCGCTTCATAGGTCGTGGTATGGACTTCAGGCTCGCGCCAGACATCGCGCGCTACACCGGCCTTTGCGTCGGTTGGGGCAAAGCGGGCGGCAATGGAGGCCACATCATGGGGGTCAATATCTCGCGTGGCGACCGGGCGTTCAGCCTTTTTTCGTGTGGTGGTGGCTGTTTTGCGCGCGGGGCGCTTTGCCGCGCCAAAGCGCTCCAGTAAGCCATCGGCAGTGACCCGCAAGCTGGCCCAGCCATAGGTGGCCGCATCAATCGCAGCGTCAAAGTCGGTCCGCTTCAGCTGCAACGCGACACTGCCGCAAGCAATAGCGATGGCAAAAGCGATGACGGCACCAAAGCCCTCACCGCTCTGCGCGCCAGAAAAGGGCATGGCGAAAATGTGCAAGACGCTGTCGCCAATCAGACCCCCAAGCCCGGTCCGCATCGGCCAAGATGGCGCATGGGGTAGGCCCGATACTGCCGCGGCAAACATCACAACGCCCAGTGCTGCCAGCCAAGCGCGCAAGCGCAAGCGCGGTACACCACCGGGCCCGCGGATCAAGGCGAGGAAGCAAAAGGAGATGAGAGCTAGAAGTGCTGGAATGACTGCGATGCCGAGTATTTGCAACACGAAGTCAGCCAAAGCGGCGCCCGGCTCGCCCAGCCAATTTGAAGTTTTGTCGCTGCCAGATACATTCCAGCTTGGGTCTTGTGCGTTGAATGTTAGGGTCGCAAGGCTCATGACGGTGCCGCCAAGGATGCCTGTCCCCAACAGCCCGTCACGCGTCACGCGCTGGCGCCAATGCAATGTATCTTGTTTTGACCGTGTGCGCGCACCCATGTCACAATCCCATAAGCCAATAGCGAAGGGCCGCAGGGGCCTAGCTTCCTAAGGGATACAAAGGGTTTGCGTGGTTATCACCGAGTTAAATTAACTCTTTTTTTCTGAAATTAGAGGTCAGGAACATCAGTTTCCTGCACAGGCGTCCATGAAGCTGGCCAATTCGACGTCCAAATTCGTTACCCCATCGGCATCATGGGTGGCCAGAAGGACGTGGACTTTGGCATAGACGTTGAACCACTCAGGGTGATGGTCCATCTGCTCTGCCTTCAAGGCCACGCGTGTCATCCAGCCAAAAGCCTGCTTGAAATCGGCGAAGTTGAAGGTCTTTTCAATGGCTGCGCGCCCGGCAACTTCCTGCCAGCCAGCTAGGCCTGCAATGGCTTCTTGTGGGGTCATTTTGATCAGGTCGCGTGGCATGTTCTTCCCATCTTCAGATGTGTCATCTTACAAAAAACCCCTCCCAAGTCTGGGAGGGGTTGGTTGGGACTTGTTGAGATCAAGCCGGAGAAGGTTCCGGTCCGGTGGAGGTCGTGCCCCCGCTCTTCTTGCCAATGGTTGGCAAGGCAGAGGAAGGTCCCGCCGGTGGCCGCGTTACGGCATCATCGCGCTTGATGGAGCCGCCTTCAAGCAAGGTTTTGATTTCCTCACCCGACAGGGTTTCATATTCCAACAAGCCTTGCGCCAAGACTTCCAAATCAGCCCGACGCTCGGTCAAAATGCGGGTCGCTTCCGAATTGCCCCACTCGACGAGGCGACGAACCTCTTTGTCGATGGTTTGCGCGGTGGCTTCCGACACATTCTGAGTGCGCGAGACCGAATGGCCCAAGAACACTTCTTCTTGGTTTTCGCCGTAAGCAACGGTACCCAATTCGTCGGAAAAGCCCCAGCGGGTCACCATGGCACGGGCCAAGCGGGTTGCCTGTTCGATGTCGGACGAGGCACCAGAAGTGATGGCATCCTTCCCGAAGATCAACTCCTCTGCGACGCGACCACCCATCATAACGGCCAAGCGGCTCATCATTTGGCGATAGCTGAAGGACAATTTGTCCCGCTCTGGCAATTGCATCACCATGCCCAAGGCGCGGCCACGTGGAATGATGGTGGCTTTGTGGACGGGGTCCGTGTGGGGAACGGTCAAAGCTACCAACGCATGGCCACCTTCATGATAGGCGGTCAGGCTCTTTTCTTCGATCGTCATCGCCATGGTCTTGCGCTCAACGCCCATCAGGATTTTGTCCTTAGCGTCTTCGAACTCTTGCATGGTGACCAAGCGGCGGCCACGACGGGCAGCCAACAGAGCCGCTTCATTGACGAGGTTCATCAAGTCAGCACCCGAGAAGCCGGGGCAGCCACGGGCGATGGTCTTTGCGTCGACGTCTGACGACAAAGGCACATTCCGCATATGAACTTTCAGGACCTTCTCGCGGCCCGAGATATCGGGCAGGCCAACAGTGACCTGACGGTCAAAACGGCCTGGACGCAGCAGGGCGGGGTCCAAAACGTCTGGACGGTTGGTCGCGGCGATGATGATGATGCCTTCATTGGCTTCAAAACCATCCATCTCGACCAAAAGCTGGTTCAAAGTCTGCTCACGCTCATCATTGCCACCACCAAGACCTGCACCACGGTGACGACCGACGGCGTCGATTTCGTCGATAAAGATGATGCAAGGCGCATTCTTCTTGGCTTGCTCAAACATGTCGCGCACCCGGCTTGCGCCGACGCCGACGAACATTTCAACAAAGTCCGAGCCTGAAATCGTGAAGAAGGGCACATTGGCTTCGCCAGCAACTGCACGGGCGGTCAAAGTCTTACCCGTACCTGGCGGGCCGACCAACAATGCGCCTTTGGGGATCTTACCGCCCAAGCGCTGGAACTTCGAAGGGTCCTTCAAGAAGTCGACGACTTCTTGCAATTCTTCGCGGGCTTCATCAATGCCAGCGACGTCTTCAAAGGTCACTTTGTTCTTATTCTCGGTCAGCAGTTTCGCCTTGGACTTGCCAAAACCCATCGCGCCGCCTTTACCGCCGCCGCCAGACATCTGGCGCATCAAGAAGAACCAAAGGCCGACCATGATCAGCAAAGGCAACAGGTTCGCGATCAGCGCAGTCAAGAAATTGGCCCGCGGCACTTCTTCAATACGAATCTCGACATTGGCTTTTTCCATGCGCGCCAAAAGGTCAGTCGCAGGCGTCGGGACCACGGCGACAAAGGATTTGTCATCTTGCAAGCGGCCACGCGCTTGGGGCCCAACGATGGTGACTTCCTTCACGCGCCCATTGTCCACTTCGTTCAACAGGGTCGAATAAGGCATCGTTGTCATCGAGGCCGATGGGGAAGGACGGTTCATTAAGGTGAACACTGTCACCAGTGCCAAAGCCAAAAATCCCCAGATTGCAAGATCGCGCAGCTTCATCGTTATCTCTTTCTGAAATCACCACCCTTTATGAGAAGTGATTATCCACCCTGCCGCATTGTTTTGAGGCGGGTTAGACTAACATAGTCGTTCAATCCAATCATGTAAGCCCATCTTCTGCTCGAATTCGATTTTACTGGGTTACAAATTCGTGTGGTTGACGTGAAATGCCGAAAAGTCGGGCATACTGGCTCTGGCGTGTCGGGCTTCGGACTGCAACTTGGCCACGTCGAACTGGGGCGAGCATGAATCTAAATTCGTCACCCTTTCGCGTGAAAGAGACTCCGCCAAGGGTTCTGCGCTGGGACGGATTTGCGATTAGGCCTTCAAGCAAACGGCCCAATTTCTCGGCCTCTGGCGGTCGGTCGGTCTGGGTTAGGCTATAGATCAACCAGCCCAGCGCCCGCTCCATTAGGACCGGTTCTGCTTCCCTAAACGCGGTCGCTTTTAGCTGCCAGCCGGCTTCGACCGGGGTCAATCTACAGCGCTTCAAGAGATCTAGGGTGGCTCGTTCTTGCGCCGATCTCAGCGCATCAGTAATGGCCGCAAGACGGACAATGCGCTCAAGGTCTACCTTTTGCGCGGCCATGTCCTGCACCAGCTTACGGGTCCGAATGCGGGCGAAATCTAGATTCTGATTGCTCTCATCTTCGAGCCAATCTTGACCTTCTTGAATGAGCCATGCGCGCAAATCGGCGCGCTTTAGCCTCAAAAGGGGGCGTCCCAGCAGATTTGGGGCCTCAATCTGGGCAAATGGATTGATCGCGACTTCTGCCATGCCGGCTAAACCGTCCAAGCCCGACTGCCGCGCCAAGCGCCAGCAAACCGTCTCAACCTGATCGTCCCAAGTGTGGCCAATGAGAATCAGCTTGGCACCCAAGCGTCGGGCAACAGACGCTAAGGCCTGATAGCGCGCTTGTCGTGCCCAAGCTTGCAGCCCACCGTGCGCGGGCCGCTCATCCAGCCGAACGACCTCTCCTGAAAGGCCAAGCGCTCGTGCCCAAGCAATGGCTTTGGCGGAATCGGCAGCCGAAGCTGGCCGCAGTCCGTGGTCAATCGAAACAGCGTGGAGCGTCGCGCCAGTAAGCTTCGCCCACTGGCTTGCCATCCGGCACAGGGCCATACTGTCCCCGCCACCAGACAAGGCGATCAGCATGGGCGAGCCAAAATCTTTTTGCCATTGGTCGAGCTTTGCAAAAAATTGGGGCAGGGCCTGACCGATTGGGCTGGGCGCGGGATGTTCCGCGCCATTGGCCACTAGGTGGTCGGGCATGGCGACCGGGCCACTTCGGCGTCTGCCCGCGCCTTTAGCGTCGGATCCGGGTTGGGGGTGCGACGTTTAAACTCGACGAGCGCTGAGCATCGCATCTTCGCATTGCCCATCTGACCAAAGGCCCCTGCTAAGCGCACCAAGGATTCCGATGCACGCCTTCCTTGAGGGGCTGCATCTAAATAGCTCAAATAAGCCTCAGCGGCAGGGCCCCAAGCGGATTGGACAAAGCGGGCTTCACCCAGAAGCCAGCGGCCTTCAATCCCTTCAGGCGCGGTTGGAAAATTGGCAACGAGATTGGTGAGATTGCTCTCGGCGGTTAGATAGTCGCCGCGCTGCAAGGCAAGTTGGGCAGCGGTGAATAAAGACTCCGCTCCGGCTGGCGGGGCAGTGGCGGGGGCTTCATCTCCAACTAGGGCTTGTGCGTCTTGCGGGGCGGCGGGGCTGCTTTCGACGGTCGTCATCTCGGCGGCACGCGCGCCGCTGACGATTACTGCCAGCTTGTTGGCGCGCTCTGCTTCCAGCTCTTGCACCAATCGATCTTGGTTCACTTGCTGTTTAGCCAGCAATGCTTCCAGCACTTCAATCCGCCCAGTCAGTTCAGCTGCTTGGCGCTCAACTTGTTCGAGGCGGATGATTAAACGCGCAGAGATGGGTTCCGCTGAAATCGGGGGTACAGGAACCGGGGTTGGACCGCCCTGTTTGATCGCTGACACGGACGGATTTGCGCCGCGCGCTTGCGCCCAAGCATGTTCAGCGGTCAGTATCAAGCCGGCACCCAACGCCACAAGGCTCAATAACGCCCCAAACCGCAGGGCGCGTTGCGCCGCCCTGCTGGTGGGGGTGCCGATCTGACCTGAGATCATAGAGGCGACTTGAGGTGTAGCCATGATTAATCCAGCAACATGGTTTGCGCGTTCCGGTTCACAGCCCAGCCTTCAGCACTAGGACGCTCATCGATTGGACGTTCCTTACCATAGGAGACGGTTTCGACCCGATCGGTGTCGACACCAAGTCCTGCCAGAAAGTCGCGCGCCGCGCTCGCCCGGCGTGCACCCAAGGCCAAGTTATACTCGCGTGTCCCGCGCTCATCACAATTGCCAGCGATCAAAACGCGCTTACCGGGATTGGCTTTAATCCAAGCCGCCTGACGGGTCAGAATGGAGCGGGCTTCATCGGTCAGGTCAAACCGGTCGGTTGGGAAGAAAATACGCTCACCGGCTTCGGCCAAAGAGGCATAGGGTGAGAGGCTTTCCTGTACTCTGGCAGCCTCAGCATTGATCGTGGTGCCGCTAACAGTAACGGCTGGCAATGGCGCGGATGCCACAGGTGCGCTCGTCTTGGGAGCCTCTTGGGCAATTGTTGGCGCAGCCTCAGAATTGGCAATAGCGACTGGAGTGCTGGTCTCAGCAATCGGCGGGGTTGCCGTCTTGGTGCTTGCGCAAGCCACCAAGGCGAGGCTTGAAACCAGCATCAGGGCGAGAGAACGGACTTTCAAACCAGAGGCTGGAGTTTGGCTTTGGGTAAATGTCATGGCAGGCTCCTCAATGAAAGGGGTGTTTCTAAGGGTGGAGTTTAAAGCGACAAGGTTGGAACGTTTAAGGCAGGGTTGCGGACCAACCAGGGTCTGAACCCGGGCCGGACCAAGGGGACTTGCGGAGATTGGTGCCAGAGACATCGACTGTCCACAAGCTGGGCGATTGCCCGGGACCGCCTTCACGCTGAAACATAATAACGCGGCCATTAGGTGACCAAGTTGGGCCTTCAACCAGATAGGCCTCTGCTAGAATTTTCAAGTTTGATCCATCCGCCGCCATAACGCCGATCTGAAATTGCCCACCCAATTGGCGTGTGAAGGCAATCAAGTCGCCCTTGGGTGACCAAACAGCGGTAGAATAACGGCCTTCCCCAAATGTTAGGCGACGCAAGCCCGATCCATCGGCATTCATGCCATAGATTTGCGTGCTGCCGCCTCTGTCAGAGGTGAAAACAATCTGGCTACCGTCTGGCGACATATCCGGTGAGGTGTCGATAGCTGGATTGCGGGTTAGCTGGCTCAACTTGCCCGTCCGCAAGCTCTTGATGAACACATCCACATCGCCGTCGCGGTCCGCACTGAAAATGATCGATTGACCGTCCGGAGTAAAGCGTGGGGCAAACGCCATATTGCCCGGAATAGCCACGGCTTCTTTCCGGCCGCTCTCAATATCAACAACCCAAATTTTGATACCCCGGTCTGACAAAGCCGAGTAGACGATTTGCTGGCCCTGCGCATTAAAGCGCGGGTTGAGAACTTGTTCAGTACCATCGGTGAGATAGCTGGGATTGGCCCCATCCTGATCCATCACGGCAAGCCGCTTGACCCGATTGGTCCGGCCGCCACTTTCAGCGACAAATACAACCCGACTGTCGAAATAGCCGACTTCACCTGTCAAACGTCGGTAGATGGCATCGGAAACCTTGTGTGCAATCCGGCGCCAATTCTCGTCTGTCGTAGCGAACTCTAGGCCTAGCATTTGGCTTTCGCCATAGACGTCCCACAAGCGAAACTCGACCCGCAATCGCCCGGAAACCACCCCACCTCGCCCAACAACCAAGGCTTCGGTTTTCGTGATGCGCCAGTCGGCAAAGCGGGGCGCGACGTTCACATCCACATCGCGTTGCAAGAAAGAGTCTGGGTTTTGAACTTGAAACAGACCAGAGCGGGAGAGATTATCGCGCACGGCACCAGCAATAGAGCTCCCATGCGGGCCTGAGAAATCCGCAATCGCAATCGGCATCGGCCGCCGATGCCCTTCCGTTACACTCACATTCAATTGCGCCAGCGCTGGCGTCAGCCAAGCAAAAGCCATCAAGAGCGCGAGCAGCGTGGGACGAAGCGCGCGGGAGAGAGCCGGAAACAGGAGGCTGAGTGCTGTCATTGTTGGTTTCTTGACCCTAGAAGATGAATTTTTTGCGGCAAGGTTAGACAATTTTTTGTTACAGGCAGCTTTGCATTAAGGCCGATCAGCCTTTCGCGCGTCAAAGTCAAAATTCACCAAGCGCCATTGCGTATGGCGATCGGCAGGCAAGGAAAATGGTGCGCATTGCTGAACGGCGCGCATCGCAGCATCAATCGCTACCAAAAGCTTGCCGTCTGCACCAGCGCGTGACGTGGGACGGAGCAGCTTCGGATCACTGACTAAATTTCCGTCCGGTCCCAATTCGATTTGTAGGCTTACGATCAAGCGAGCCGATGTGTCGGCCGGCCGCCGCCAACATTGGTAAATCTGTGCCCGAAGAGCCGATTCCAGATCGCCAGCGAGCAGGGTACCGCCACCTGCACGGCCTTGCTTGGCGGACTGACCGGCTGCAGCCAGTTTGGGTGCTGTTCGTCCCCCTGAATTTGCGCCGCTTGCCGCAGCACTGGCGGCCGCAAAATCGAACGCCGGTTCAGGCTTGGCTTGCACTTTTGATTTCGTGTTGGCCTTAGATGGAAGGCTTGGCGCAACTTTAGTCGGCAAAGCGGCCTTCTGCGGGCTTGCTTTTGCAGGCGCAGCGGGCGTTGTCGCAGCCTTCTGTACGCTCGCTGGGGCAGGCTTTGGCGGCGGGGCCTTTTGGACCGGCTGCGGGGTCGGTGCAGCCGGAGGAGAAGGACTAACTTCTGACTTTGGCTCTGGGGCGGGTGCTGCATCCGCCACTGCGGAGTCTGCAATTGTGAGCTCGCTTGTCTCTTCGCCCGTCCGCACCGTCTCGGCTTCGGTCTCCGGCCCAACCACGCTCGGTGTATCGGCGACAAGCGCGACAGGGATCACGTCTTCTGGTGTAAACGCCGGTGGGTTCTGCCACAGGACAAGGCCGAGCGCGATAATCCCTGCATGCACAAGGGCCGAAACAGCCACGCCCGGCCCGAATGGGCTGGGGTCCTGCCACTTCAGACTGGCGATGTGGGGGTCACTGGCGCGCATGCGCTCGGGGCCTATCCTATTGCTCGACCGTATCGGTCACCAATCCCAGATTGCGATAGCCAGCAGAATTCACCCGCGCCATGACTTGCATCACAATCCCATAAGGGGCTTTTTCTGCGGCGCGAATAAAGATTCTGCGATCATAGCCTTCGCCAGCCAAAGCCGTCAGACGCGGTAGCAATTGATCATAGGCCACGACTTCATTTTGCAAATAAACTTGGCCATTGGCGAGGATTGTCACCGTCAGCGGTTCCTGCTCGCTGGGTAAGCTCTTGGCTTCCGTTTTTGGCAGATCCACCGGCACACCCACTGTTAACAGGGGGGCAGCCACCATGAAGATGATCAACAGCACCAACATCACGTCGACAAAGGGTGTGACGTTGATCTCGCCCATCAGGCGGCGGCTGCGACGGCCACGCTTGCCGCCTCCGCGTCGAACTCCAATTCCGGTCGCCATATTAGGTCGGGTCCTGGAAGCGACGGGAAACGCGAGCAATCACATCATCGCTCAAAGCATCTAAGCGGGTGGCAAAGCGGTCTAGACTGCCAGCGAGCCAATTGTAGAAAATAACAGCGGGGATAGCAGCTAACAGGCCCAAGGCAGTTGCAAACAAGGCCTCAGCAATACCAGGCGCAACGACAGCTAAATTGGTGTCCCGCGATTCAGCAATGCCGCGAAAGGCATTCATAATGCCCCAAACTGTCCCAAACAGGCCAACGAAAGGGGCAGACGAGCCAATGGTAGCCAGCACGGCAAGGCCACGCTCTGCGCGGGCCATTTCCCGAGCCGTTGCGGCCTGCATTACGCGCTCCATCCGTTCAATCGCCCGGCCAAGACCGGCCTCGGTTTGATTGGGAATGCGACGGGCGAGGCGGGCCTCTGCCATCCCTATGGCCACAACCCGCGCCATGGCGTCACCTGGCTTCGCGCTCTCTTCGATCGCATCCACGCCGCGCCCTTCAGCCAAAGCGGCTTCAATAATGCGTGCGCCGTCTTCCAGCTTGCGGATTTGCAGCCATTTGTCGATGGCAACAGCCCAAGACCAGACCGAGGCCAAGGCCAACCCAATCATCACCGCCTTGACGATCCAATCGGCTTTGAGGAACAAATCGAGGAAGGAAAAGCTTGTTACTGTTGCTACCGCGTCCATGCACGCCTCACTAATGGGTTCAATGGTCAGCTCTGTTCGCGCGAACAGAAATTAGGAACGAAACTGTTAGAATCGACACCTAGTAAAGGAATACGGCCTCAGTGCGGCGATAAAGTTAATATCTGATGAGAAAGCCGCAAAAAGCGGTCCACTGGCACCTGTGGGCACCGCGGACACGTTCAACACCGGTTTGGCAGTTTGAAACCGCCCTTTGTCTTGACTTTATCTTCGCAAACCCGTATCCGCGCCCCTCTTCTGGCTGGTCCAATCCTGTCCCGGCCCACGATGGTGTGGGCAGTGGGTTCTGGACGAGGCAGAATTCACGAATTCGCCGATGAACACTCTTATTTGAGGGTGACAAGGCTTTAGCAAGAGAGAAATCGCCATGTCGCGCCGTTGCGAATTGACTGGAACTGGACCAATGGTTGGCAACATCGTCAGCCACTCCAACATTAAGACCAAGCGTCGCTATTTGCCAAACCTGCAAGACGTCACCTTGGCGTCTGACGCTTTGGGCCGCGCCTTCAAGTTGCGCATCACCATGGCAGCCTTGCGCTCTGTCGATCACAACGGGGGCCTCGATGGCTTCATTGTGAAGATTGACGAGACTAAGATGTCGGATCGTGCGCGCAAGATCCGCCGCGACATCAAAGCAAAGCTGGCTGAAACCGCAGCTGCCTAAATTTGTGCACTGGGCAGTGGTTGACCCACGGCCCAAGCCTCACTGGCTCAAAAGCGCGACCTTTCGGGGTCGCGTTTTTTGTTTGCGCCAAACGGACCCTATCTAGCTTCTTGCCCCGCTTGTGCGTCCATCCCTCGACCGATAGTCCCATGTCATGCTAACCGCCGCGGTCTCATGCGCCTGACCCAAGATCGCCTTTTCCGTGTTCTCGATCGCTTCGACGAGATTGATGCCCGTTTGTCTGTTTGCAGCGATGGCGGCGAAATCATGCGGCTGTCGAAAGAGCGGTCCAGCCTAGCCCCGGTTGCCGATGCAATCCGCGCCTTGGAAAAAGCGCGCGCGGAACGCGGTGAGCTGGAGCAAATGATCCTCGATCTGCCCAATAGCGACGAAATGGCGCAAATGGCGCAAGCTGAGCTTGAGGTCCTGCGGGAATCTATTCCGACAATGGAACAAGATCTGCAAATCCTGCTTTTGCCCAAGGATGCCGACGACGAAGCCGATGTGATTTTGGAAGTCCGCGCCGGAACCGGCGGGGATGAAGCAGCCCTCTTTGCTGGCGATCTTTTCCGCATGTATCAGCGCTATGCGGCGACGCGCGGTTGGCGGGTTGAAGTTGAAAGCATCTCTGACGGCGAAATGGGCGGCTATAAGGAAATCATCGCCTCGGTTTCTGGCGAAGGGGCCTTTGGTCGAATGAAGTTTGAAAGCGGCGTGCACCGTGTGCAGCGCGTCCCCGCGACCGAAGCGGGCGGACGCATTCATACCTCCGCTGCCACGGTTGCTGTGCTGCCCGCGCGCGAGGATGTTGAAATTGAAGTCCATGAGAAGGACATCCGGATCGACACCTATCGCTCGTCCGGGGCAGGTGGTCAGCACGTCAACAAAACCGATTCTGCCGTCCGTTTGACCCACATCCCCAGCGGCATCGTTGTGACCTCGTCGGAAAAGTCACAACACCAAAACCGTGCTATCGCGATGCGGACGCTTAAAGCCCGTCTTTATGAGCAGCAGCGTTCCGCGCTAGCCGCTGAACGTTCGGCCAGCCGCCAGTCCCAAGTAGGCTCAGGCGATCGGTCAGAGCGCATCCGTACCTACAACTTCCCGCAAGGCCGCGTTACCGATCACCGGATCAACCTGACGCTTTACAAGCTGGATACCCTGCTTGAAGGCAGTGGCTTGGATGAAATGATCCAAGCCTTGATCGCCGATGACACCGCCCGTCGCTTGGCCGAAGCCGAGGACTAATTACCAGCATATTTGATCGAGCAGCCATAAGCCGACGTCGCGCGGATGGCGGGGGTTTGTTTGCTTTTGACGGCCGTGATGGCTTCACGCACATAATTTCGGGGGACAGCCCCGGCTGGCGGGACGGCGCGGGGTTGATCGTCTATCGCGCCGGCATAGGCAATGCGGCCTGTTTCATCGATCACAAACATATGCGGCGTTGTCCGGGCACCAAACGCCTTGCCGACCACGCCGGTTGGGTCCAGCACTTTGGCAGTGGGTTTTGATCCTTTTTCGGCCGTGAAATAATCCGCGCCGCGGCTATCCTGATAGCCTTGCTTGCCGGGTGCCGAGGAGAAGATCGTCAGCCACACGACGCCGTCTTTGAGGGCTGATGCTTGCACCGCTTGCATAGAACCGCTGCTATAGTGGCGGGCAACATAAGGGCACTCAAAATTCGTCCATTCGAGCACGACGATTTTGCCGCGATAGGCGCTTAAGTTAAACTTGAGCCCAGTTGTGTCCTGCATTGAGATGCTAGGGGCCATGGCACCCGGTACAGGGGGAACACCCTTGGTCTTGGGGTGAGAGTTGGGCTCGGTCGGGGAATAGATGCCGCCCGCCTGCGTATCGACCCAAGTGAAGCTCGCCAAAGCAAGGGCGGCTGTCAGCCAAACAATTCTCATCGGCACTCCTCCTATTGCAGAGCGGATTTGATCACCTCTGCGCTGAGTATTTGCGGTAGGATCTGGGGTTCTGCCACCCCCGGCTTATAGACGAGATATAGGGGTACACCCACGCGTCCGTGGCTTGCCAGCGCTTGAGCGATCACATCATCGCGACTGGTCCAGTCTGCCACCAGATAGACCGCCTTGTCGCCATTTAAGGCCTTGCGCACGGCAGGATCCGCAAAGACGGTGACTTCATTGACCTTACAGGTCACGCACCAGTCTGCCGTGAAATTGACAAAGACGGTCTTGCCTTCCTGCTGCAGTGCTTCGACACGGGCATGGGTCCAAGGCTCGCCGCCGAAACTTGACGAAGCGGCGCCAGTGGCCATTGCGGGGGCTTGGGTGACATAAGTACCAGCGCCAACAAGGCCTGCGACTAAGATCATCAGGGCGATGGCGCGCCCCTTGTGCCCCGGCCAGGTCCGCCAAATCCAAACGGCAAGGCCAGCAGCCAAGACACCGCCCAAGGCCGCCAGAACCCCTGCTTGACCCACTTGGGCGCTGCTGACCCAGATCAGCCAGATGGCGGTGGCAAACATGGGGAAGGACAAAGCCTCGCGGAGGCGGCTCATCCAAGCCCCCGGCCGTGGCAAAGCCCGCATCAGGTCCGGCATGAAGGTCAGCGCGACAAAGGGTGCTGCAAAGCCTAACCCCAAGGCTGCAAACACACTTAAGGCCCCAATCGCAGGCTGAGTAGCGGCAAAACCTAAGGCCACACCCATGAAGGGCGCCGTGCAAGGTGCAGCGACCACGACAGCCAAAACGCCTGTAAAGAACGAACCTGTATGTCCACTCTTGCTCGCAAGGCCTGTGCCTGCACCCTGCAGCGAGGTACCAATCTCATAAAAGCCCAACAAGTTGAACCCGATCAGAACCATCAAAACCGCAAGCCCGACAATAATGGCGGGCGATTGCAGCTGAAAGCCCCAGCCAACGGCCATGCCAGCGGCCTTCAGGCCAATCAGCAAGCCTGCTAGCCCAAGGAAACTCGCGAGCACGCCAAAGCCGTACCACAGGCCGTGGGTACGCGCTTCGGCCGTATCCCCGTGCGAAGCTTCCAATAGGCCCAAGGCCTTCATGGATAGGATCGGGAAGACACAGGGCATCAGGTTCAAAATTAGGCCGCCTAGAAAGGCGAAGAATAGGGCCTGTAACAGTCCAACGTCGGCACCACCCACCCCCTTCGGCCCCGCCGTATCTGACATTGGGGCTGCTGCGATCAGCTCAGCCTTAAGGCTAAAGGCTTTGGCATTTCTGCCCTCACCAATCACCAAAATGCCCTCAAACGGGCCTACAAACGGGTCGGGCAAGGATTTGGACTTCGTAAGGTTAAGGCCAAAGCCATCCTTGCCACGCACAAATTCTTGCGGTGCCGCAAAATCCACGAGCGCACCGAGCTTAAGTTCATAAGGGAAGAAATAAGCCTTGCCGTCCGCTGGCACGCCCGTGACCACCAATTGCAAGCCACTAGCGCCCAAATCCGTCAGATGCGCCTTGTCGGGCAAAGGCTTGGGTTGGTCGGCGAGTGCCGCTTGGATAGCTGAGGCGTCGCCACTGTCGCGCTTGGCAGCTTCAACGGGCAGATTGATCGCCACACTGCCTTCGCCCGGAATACAGACATCGGCGCATTCCAGCCAAGTGGCATCCACCTTGAGCGAGAGGGTGGTGCCGGGCTTGGCCGACGTCGGAACTTGAACCTCTACCGGTAAGACCACCGATTTTGAAAAGCCGTAATTGACCAGAGGGCCAAACGGGATAGCGGTGGGGGCTGGCCATTTGATCTCGCCCGCTTTCACGCCCTCGGGCAATGTCCAATTCAGGTAGGTAGGTTCGCCGGAATCGCCGGGGTTGCGCCAATAAGTATGCCAGTCTGGAGCAATTTTTTGCTGGATGGCGACATGAAAGACGTCACCTGGTTGAACCGCTGCCCGCGCGCTGATCAAGGTGATCTCAACATTTTGCGAGCTGGCGCTGATACCTATTGGCGCTGAAACACCGGCCGGAACTTGCGCCTGCGCGAAGCCAACCCACGAGAGCAAGAGCCAGAGAGCTAAGAGTGCGCGTTTCATGCAGAAAGTCCTTTTCCACCGCTACTTAGCGTCCTTCGCGGTGCTGGCCAATGGTGTGGGTCTGGGTCGCGCAGGAAAACGCTGTCGAGATTGAAACTAGGGCTGGAAAAAGCAGGCGAAACAAACCACCGTTAGCGCTTCGGTCCTGAAACCTTAACTGGGTCCGAAAACGGAAAGGACTTCTGCGTGAGCATTTTGCCGAGACAACCGGGTTGGTGGTTTGAAGACATCATCGTCGGGCGAACCTATGATTTCGGTGCAGCTTTGGTGAGCGCGGAAGATATCACCCTGTTTCATGAGCGTTTTGCGCCCAACCTACCTCTGAAGGCCAGCGAACAAGGGCGCGAAGGGGCGGGGCCGCGCGCCGCTGAAAGCCATATTTATGCCCTCTGGCGGCGCATGTTGTGGGAAGAAACCCGTGAATGGCCCGTGCTGCAACGCTTGGGACAAGATGCGCTGCGCTATTATAAAGCGGCCTATGCCGGGGAAGAATTATCCGTCCGCCTGACGTTCCTAGCGACCGAAGACCGCAACGACCGCGAAGGCGTGCTGACGGCCAGCCACGAAGTGCAAGATCAAGATGGCTTGCTTGTCATGAGTGTCATGACCCGCACGTTGATGGCCAAGCGGCCAGCGAAAGCGGGCTGATCACTCCGTCCCGGTCACCTTGTCCCAAAAGCCCTTGGCTTTATCGAAGAAGCCTGTGTGCTCGGGGTGGCTCTTCTCGCCACATTCTCCGGCAAACTCGCGCAACAGCTCCTTTTGACGGGCTGACAGGCTGCGCGGAGTTTCGACGAATAGTTCGACATGCATATCGCCACGCAGCGCCGATTTCAGGGTCGTCATGCCGTGATGGCGCAAGCGGATGCGACGGCCGGTTTGGCTGCCTTCTGGGATATCCAGCTCAGCCTTGCCGCCATCAATCGTAGGCACTTCGATCTTACCGCCTAAGGCCGCCGTCGTCATGGTGACAGGGATGCGGCAATAGAGCGTCGGACCATCGCGCTCGAATAGCTCATGCTTGTTGACCGACAAGAAGACATAAAGGTCGCCGCGTGGGCCGCCGCGCGCGCCCAACTCACCTTCACCCGTCAAACGCACCCGCGTGCCATCTTCGACGCCAGCCGGGATTGCAACTGAAAGCGTGCGATCCACTTGCTTGGTGCCGTGGCCGTGGCAGGACTTACAGGGCTTTTTGATGATGGTGCCGCGCCCATGACAGGTTGGGCAGGTCCGTTGCATCATGAAGAAGCCCTGTTGAGCACGCACTTGGCCCGTACCGCTACAGGTGGGGCAAACTTCCGGGCGGGTGCCGGGCTCTGCGCCAGAGCCGTCGCAGACTTCGCACACCTGATTGGCGGGGATGTTAAGTTCTGCATCCTTGCCCCGGAAGGCTTCTTCTAGGGTGATCTCAAAATCATAGCGCAGGTCTGCGCCGCGTGCTGGGCCTGCACGCTGTTGCGTGCGCCGACCACCAAATACTTCGCCGAAAATGTCGCCAAAAACGGACTCGAAAATATCGCCTGCATCGCCTTGGAAGCCGCCGCCGCCGCCGCCGCCCATGCCGCCATTGAGGCCAGCCTTGCCATAACGATCATAGACCGCGCGTTTTTGTGGGTCCGATAATGCCGCATAGGCTTCATTGATTTCTTTGAATTTTGCCTCAGCCTCGGCATTGCCGGAGTTCTTATCGGGGTGCCATTGCATGGCTTTTTTATAGTAGGCGCTCTTCAGCGTGGCCCCATCCGCATCGCGGGCTACGCCCAGAAGATCATAATAATCGTCGCTCATAGGATCCCCGAATTAGAGCAGGTAAATGGCTAGAAGAGGCTCTGTGTCGGCTAGGCGTGTTGACCACGGGCACCAGCGGGCACTTGGGGCTTGGTTCGAGGATGGCAGAGGCGGCGCATCCACAAACCAAGGCCCGAAGCGAACCCCCCATGCAAACGAACCAGAAAGGCCAAATTGCTTGGGGGGTTGTTTCGATTACTTCTTGTCGTCGGTGACGTCTTCGAAGTCTGCGTCGACAACGCCGTCGTCGCCTGCATCTTTTTTGGCATCAGCTTCTGCCGCACCGGCTTGTTGCTCGGCATACATGGCTTCACCAATTTTCATGGCGGCTTGCATCAGAGCTTGGGTCTTGGCTTGGATGTCTTCAACATCTTCACCCAAAGCGGCTTCCTTCGTTGCAGCGACTGCGGCTTCAATGGCTTCGCGATCAGCGACTTCCAGCTTGGTGCCAAACTCGCCCAATTGCTTTTCAACCATATGGACGGAGCTTTCAGCACCATTCTTGGCTTCTACCAAGTCGCGCTTCTTCTTGTCGGCGTCGGCATTTGCCTCTGCGTCCTTGATCATCTGATCAATATCGGCATCGGACAGACCGCCATTGGCTTGAATGCGGATCGATTGCTCTTTGTTGGTTGCCTTATCCTTTGCCGAGACCGACACGATGCCGTTGGCGTCAATGTCAAAGGTCACTTCAATTTGGGGCACACCGCTTGGCGCAGGTGGGATGCCGACGAGGTCGAATTGGCCGAGCGACTTGTTGTCGGCTGCCATGTCGCGTTCGCCTTGGAACACGCGGATGGTCACGGCGGACTGGTTGTCATCAGCGGTCGAGAAGACTTGGCTCTTCTTGGTTGGGATGGTGGTGTTGCGCTCGATCAAGCGGGTAAAGATACCGCCCTTGGTTTCGATGCCCAAAGACAATGGCGTTACGTCCAGCAACAACACGTCTTTGACGTCGCCTTGCAGAACGCCTGCTTGGATCGCCGCACCCAAAGCCACCACTTCGTCTGGGTTCACACCCTTATGTGGCTCTTTGCCGAAGAATTGCTTCACCGCTTCTTGGACCTTTGGCATGCGGGTCATGCCGCCGACCAACACGACTTCATCAATGTCAGCCGCAGTCAGGCCAGCGTCTTTCAACGCGGCTTTGCAAGGATCGATCGTGCGCGAAACCAGATCATCGACCAAGGCTTCGAGCTTCGAGCGGGTCAATTTCAAGTTCAAGTGAAGTGGGCCGGTTGCGTCCATGGTGATGAACGGCAGGTTCACTTCATATTGAGCCGTGGTCGACAGCTCTTTCTTTGCCTTTTCGGCTTCTTCCTTCAGACGTTGCAGCGCAAGCTTGTCATTGCGCAGGTCGACGCCTTTTTCCTTTTTGAACTCATCAGCCAGATAGTCGACGATGCGCATGTCGAAATCTTCCCCGCCGAGGAAGGTGTCGCCATTGGTGGAGCGCACTTCAAACACGCCATCGCCGATTTCAAGAACCGATACGTCGAAGGTACCACCGCCCAAGTCATAAACAGCGATGGTGCGGTTGCCGCCTTTGTCCATGCCGTAAGCCAAAGCCGCAGCAGTTGGCTCGTTGATGATGCGCAACACTTCAAGGCCGGCGATCTTGCCTGCATCCTTGGTGGCTTGGCGCTGAGCGTCGTTGAAATAAGCAGGAACGGTGATGACGGCCTGGGTCACGGTCTCGCCCAAATAGGCTTCCGCGGTTTCCTTCATCTTGGTCAGGATCATAGCCGAAATTTCAGAAGGGCTGTAATCCTTGTCGCGGCCTGTCACATAGGCGTCGCCGCTAGGGCCCTTGGCGATCTTGTAGGGAACCAGATTGATGTCCTTCTTGACCATCGGGTCGTCAAACGTGCGGCCGACAAGGCGCTTGATGGCGAAGAAGGTTTGTTCTGGGTTGGTGACAGCTTGACGGCGAGCTGGTTGGCCGATCAGGCGCTCCCCATCTGCAGCAAAGGCGACGACCGACGGCGTGGTGCGCGCACCTTCAGAGTTTTCAATCACTTTGGCTGTTTTGCCGTCCATGATGGCTACGCAGGAATTGGTGGTCCCGAGGTCGATACCGATGACTTTGCTCATGTTCTTCAAGTCCCTTAAAAGCGGACACCGATCTTTTTGTCCCCCATGCGGAAGCCCAAAAGAACGGCTATGTTGTTTTGTCAGTAAAATGCCCGTGAAGGGCGCTGAGGCTCATATGGTGTCACTCTGTTGGACCGCAAGGTTAGAAGGTGAAATGCGTGCGCAACCAATTGCATTCGGGTTTTGACTTCTATCCCGCCTATCTGGATCGGGCCGCGCAAGAAGTCCTACTGGCGACCCTTACGCCCTTGATCGTGCTCGCGCCCTTCTACCGTCCGACCATGCCGAAAACGGGAAAAGCCTTCAGCGTCGAGATGACCAATCTGGGTCCACTCGGCTGGGTTTCAGACCGCGATGGTGGCTATCGTTATCAAGATACACATCCTGTTACAGGCCAAGCGTGGCCCGCTATTCCGCAAGTCCTTCTCGACCTCTGGCAGGCGGTAGCCGAGTACCCAGCTTTGCCGCAAGCGTGCCTCGTTAATCTCTATCGCGACGGGGCCAAAATGGGCCTGCACGTCGATGGCGATGAGCAGGATCGCGCCGCCCCTGTCGTGTCCATCTCCTTAGGCGACAGCGCATTGTTTCGCCTCGGCGGGGCGCAGCGCGGTGGGCCGACGTCGTCTTTAAAGCTGAGCTCGGGCGATGTGGTCGTTTTGGGTGGAGCGTCGCGGCACTTCTATCATGGCATTGACCGCGTCCTGTCGGGCTCCTCTACCTTGGTGCCGGGCGGTGGGCGGATCAATTTGACGATGCGGGTGGTGGGTTAGGAGCCCCCGTCTCAATCTCCACCCCGCTCCGCCGCCAAATATTCGCGCGAGCGCATTTCATAGAGGCGCGAGGCGGTGCGTTCGAATTCAAAGGCTTGGTCGCCGGTGCCGTACAGGCGATCGGGCTCGGCTTCGGCACTCATGATCAGCTTGGTTTTATTCTCATAGAGCGCGTCGATCAGCGTGCGGAAGCGGGCGGCCTCGTTGCGCTTTTCGGGGCCCATGATGGGGACACCATCTAGCATCAGGGTCTCAAACCGTTTGGCGAGCGCTAAATAATCACTGGCCCCAAGGGCTGCAACGCATAAATCCTCAAAGCTCATGCGGGCGCAACCCGCTGCGGCGCGTGCGACCTTTACCTCCCGGCCAGAGACGATCAGCGACGTGGGGCGGGGTTGGGCACCTTGGGTCAGGGCCGTCCAAGCTTGGTCCATGGCGGCGAAGGCACGGCCGTCGAGCGGGCTATGATAGACGGGCTGGCTTTCGAGCCGCGCGAGGCGGTAATCGCGCTGGCCGTCGAGGGCATGCAGCTCCAACTTTTCTTCCAGCATGGCGATGAAAGGCAAGAAAAGTTGGCGATTGATGCCGTTCTTGTAGAGTTCACGTGGATGGCGGTTCGAGGTAGCGACCACGACTACTTGGCGCATCCATAATTGTTCAAACAAGCGGCCTAGGATCATGGCGTCAGCAATGTCGGTCACTTGAAATTCGTCAAAGCATAAAAGCCAGGCTTCTGACGCGATGGCTTTAGCGACTGGTGGGATCGGGTCGTCGCCCGCGCCTTTGACAAAATGGGCCTGTTGCTTGCGCTCTTGCGTGCTCATCGCCCGCCAAGCATTCACGCCAGCATGCACCTCGGCCATGAACTCATGGAAGTGGACGCGTCTTTTCTTTTCTACCGGGGCTACCTCAAAGAAGAGGTCCATCAACATACTTTTGCCGCGCCCAACCCCGCCATAGAGATAAATGCCCTCCGGCGCAGGCTCTGGCCGGCCAAACAGGAACCGCGCTTTACCGGGTCGCCAGTCGTTGAGGCGGTTTTGCAAGACGCCCAAAAGTTCGACGGCTGCTGCTTGGGCTGGGTCAAAAGCGAGCAGGCCCTGTTCGGCCTTTTGGCGGTAGAGGTTGGTGATCATGGGGAAAGCACCACCCAATTATCTCTCCTCTCCCCCAAAAGGGGCGAGGGGCTTTGTCTTTGCGCGCTGCCCGTCATTTCATCGTCGGGATAACGAATTCCGCCGCGCCCGCGCCTTCAGGCCAGCGCGCGGTGACGGTTTTGACCTTGGTGAAGAAGCGCACGCCTTCGCTGCCATGTTGGTTTGCGTCGCCAAAGGCAGAGCGCTTCCAGCCGCCAAAGCTGTGATAGGCCAAGGGCACGGGGATGGGCACATTGATGCCCACCATGCCGACTTCAACCCGGCTGGCAAACTCGCGCGCGGCGCGGCCATTGCGGGTATAGATGGCGGTGCCATTGCCATATTGGTGGGCGTTGGGCAGCGCAATCGCGCTTTCAAAATCTTCTGCGCGCGCAATCTGCAGGACAGGTCCGAAGATTTCGGTCTTATAGCTATCCATGTGCGGCTTAACTTGATCGATCAGCGAACCACCGAGGTAAAAGCCGCTTTCATAGCCTTGGAACGAGACTTTCCGCCCGTCGACAACCAGCTTTGCGCCCTCTTCGACGGACTTGTCGATCCAGCGGATGACATTTTGGCGGTGCTCATGGCTGATCAATGGGCCGTAATCGACATCGGGGTCGAGGCTTGGGCCAACTTTCAAGGCTTCTACGCGGGGCTTCAGACGTTCAATGAGGGCATCGGCCACTTTGTCGGTCACGGGGACGGCCACTGAGATCGCCATGCAGCGCTCACCAGCACTGCCATAGCCAGCACCAATCAGATCGTTGGTGACTTGGTCGAGGTCAGCGTCCGGCATGATGATGGCGTGGTTCTTGGCCCCACCCATGGCCTGAACGCGCTTTCCATAGGTCGCGCCCTTGGCATAAATATATTCCGCAACCGCAGACGAGCCAACAAAGCTGACAGCCTTGACATCGGGGTGCTCTAGGATGGCATCCACGACCGCCTTGTCGCCATTGACAACTTGGAAAATCCCGTCGGGCAGACCGGCTTCTTGCAGAAGCTCACCCAAGCGCATCGGCACGGAAGGGTCCTTTTCGCTTGGCTTACAAATGAAGGCATTTCCGCAAGCTATCGCCACGCCAAACATCCACATTGGGATCATGGCGGGGAAGTTAAACGGCGTGATGCCCGCCACCACGCCTAAGGCTTGGCGCATGGAATACATATCAATGCCGGGCCCCGCGCCTTCGGTAAACTCACCCTTCAACAGATGCGGAATTCCACAGGCAAATTCGATCACTTCAAGGCCGCGCTGAATATCGCCTTTAGCGTCTGGGACCGTTTTGCCGTGCTCGGATGATAGCAGGCGCGCCAAATCTTCCATGTCGCGTTCTAACAGGGCCTTGAAGGCAAACATGACGCGCGCGCGCTTTTGGGGGTTGGTGGCGGCCCAAGCGGGCTGAGCCTTTTTGGCACCTGCCACGGCCTCAGCCAGAAATTCAGCCGAGGCCAGTTCGACGAGCGCCTGAACCTTGCCCGTTGACGGATCATAAACATTGTGAAAACGACCCGTACTCGCCGCTTTCGATTGCCCGTCGATGAAATGATGGATTTCGCGCATAGTGCTGCCCCTTGTCTTGCGTTAGCCTTAGCCTGTGACACGCAAGAGATAAACCGCACCACTTCAGCGCCGCTCAGGCGGCGCCGGGGCGCTGCCGCGCAAAGGTTAGCAACCCAAGGATCAGGAAGCTATGTTTTGAGCAGGCAGGGAGTTGACTGGCGTTGTCTTTCGTCTGCATTCTCAATAATCTAAAATCACCGATATAAAATTATGAGTCACAGGTTGATTTGAAAGGCGGGGACATGACGATGAAAATTTCCAGAAAAATTTTAACCGATACAGTGGCCGGTTTGGCCTTGGGGCTCGGTGTAACAGCTGGCACGCCTGCAGTGGCTTTGGTGACTCCTGCTACAACGTCGCCTGCTTCGGTGGTCGATACCAACAATTCGCGGCCTTATTGGGTTGGATTGGGTATTCGCAATGAGGCTGGGAGTGGTGGCGGCACCTGCACGGGCCTGCTCATCAATCCTCGGACCGTACTCTTTGCTGCCCATTGCGTCGACGACCTTGCTCCATCGGCTTATGACGGCAATTCACGTGGCAATCGTGCACAAGTTGGCTACACTACTGACGGTACGTTTGGGCGCACCAATCTTCGTAATTGGCTCTTTGGCCAGGACTTTGTGGTCCCTGCTGGTGACGGCCGCACCATGATTTCTTCCACCATGGTTTGGTATGATCCGCGCTCGCGGTTTGGCTCTGAATCCGATCTAAATGCAGGCGCATTTTTGCCTGCTGACATCGCTCTGGCCGGCTTTAACACGCCAACTGAATTATTGGGTCGCGATGCCCAAAATGGCATCGGGCTCTTGTTCTCGCAAGTTAACGGCACCGTTCCGGTCACCATCGGCGGTTATGGAACCTCTGGAAATGGTTTAACAGGTGCGCGCACATCTGGTGCCGCTGAAGAAAGTTTCTTCCGTCGTCTCGGGCAAAACGTCGTCGACTTTCTGGGTGACGAGAGAACTTTAAGCATCGGCATCTATGGCCAAGCCATCGGCGATATCTTGGACCCCAATGGCTTGCGCTATCAAGACTTGTACTGGTTGGATTTTGACAATCCGAACTTTGCAACTCAGCCGTTTTCCTCCAGTGTTACGCGGACGGCTTCCAACACGCTTGATTACAACACCTTGGGTGGCCGAGCTGTGGCCGGGGAAGTGATTACCGCTTCCGGCGACTCGGGCTCAGCTTTGGTAACATCGGCATTTGGACGTGAAGTCTCTTTGGGTGTGTTGAGCCAAGGCAATCGGTTGTTTTTTGACTCTGTTGGCAATCCAAACGACAATTTTGTTTTTGGGCAAACGTTTTCTAATTATGGGTCACTGGCCGGTTATAATCCACTTTTCTTGTATTGGGACCAGATTCTTATTAACAATCCGTACAAATATGTGACGACACGAGCAGGTGACGGCGAATGGACAGACAGCACGCGCTGGACCCAAGAGTTGGACCCGCTCTATTTCACGCTGGGCGCGGGCAATAGCTTGGTGAATGCAGCGCCGACCAGTGCGGCGCTGGGCTTTAGCGCTGCTGCGCCTAACTTCGGAACCGTTAATCCAAGTCCGAAGCCACCCGCAACTTGCGCATTCCTTGTAAGCTGCCCCGCAACGGGGGGAACGACAGATCCAGTCGTTCCATCGGCATTGGCTAATCAAGCATTTGCTGGAAATCGCCTGAGCGCGCTTGATGAAACAGGTAATGCGGATCAAGGCTCCAACTATTATGGGCAGATTAGCGGCTTGACCGCAGTTGCGACAACGGCTTCCAGCACCGTCTCTTTGGGGCAAGTCAGCACCACCCAAATTGCCAATGATCCCGCTCCAATCGCTGGCCAAGCCATCAGCGAGGCGCAAACGACAAAGGCTTGGACAGCGGGTCGTCTAGCCCTTAATTCGGGCGCGCTAACAGGTGTCGGCTCAACCTGGTTCACACCGAACAATACCGATGGTGTGGCAGGTTTGCAAAACTCCACGCGCTATTTTGAAGTCAACTTGCGTGCCGCTGGCACCACATCGATGACAGGCGTCACAGCAACGATTGACCGCTTGAATGTTCGTGGGGCGCAATCTGGCCTCAACATCAAAGTGGGCAGTCGCCTCAATACGCTGATCTCATCCTTTGTCGATGCAGGGACGCTCACCGTCGATGGCATTTTCGCGCCCCGCCAATTAAATGTTCTCGGCGGCACGGTTTCAGGGTCAGGCACCATTCTAACCCAATCCGGCGTCTTGGTTGCAGGGGGCATTTTGACCCCGGGAGCGGTCGGTGGTGTCGGCACGTTGTCTGTCACCGGGGGTGCAGGTTTCGGTAGCACAGGTATGCTGGGCATTGATTTCGCCGGCCTTACATCGGCAGACCGTCTAAATGTCACCGGCAATCTCGTGCTGGGTGGTGGCTTTGCAGCGAACTTCCTGAATGGCTATGTGCCAGACTTTGGCACCAGCTGGACAGTGGCTTCCGCTACGGGCACGACGAGTGGCAGCTTTGCCATGATTGCATCGAACTTGCCCGGCGTCTTGCGTGCAACGCCACGTGTGGTCGGCAAGGATGTTTTGGTCGACATCACGGCCCTGCCTTATGCGACGTTTGCCGCATGCACCAGCGTACAATGTTCTAGCTTGGCAACGCTCCTTGATAGCAGCCGCGCCAGCAATTACAGCGCCTTGGCTTCGGTCTACCGCTACTCGGACCGTTTGAATGCGGTAGAGGCGGGCAATTTCTTGCGATCCTTGACCCCATGGGAAAATGGGCTCGCCGCCCAATCCATGTTGCGGACGTCTGAATCCATGAGCGCGATGATTATGGGCCGTGTTGCTCAAGTGCGTCAAACCGGCGCGCAAGGGGCGAACTGGGGCGGCATGCAAATGGCTGCTATCAGCGGTGGCACGGGCGTCATGACCGACGCTGGCGATGTTCTGCCGGTATCGAGCGGTTCTGACACAATGAAACCTGGTTGGAGCGTGTTTGGTGAGGTTCGGGGCTTGCGGGCGAATGCAGAGGCCCAGCAAGGCTTTGTCGGCGCAAGCACAGAAACAGTGACCGGGCTTGTCGGGGTCGACTATACCCAGAAGAATTATGTTTTGGGTGCAGCACTTCATCTGGCCAATGGCACCAGCAAACTGTCTAATCGCGGTGCCAAGACAAAGTCTGACGCCGTTGCAATGTCGGTTTACGGCAGTGTGTCTGGGCCTGTTCTGGCCTTGGATGCCTATGCATCACGCGGTGGCGGCAACTTGGACATGATCCGGGCTGCTGGTCCCTTGGCAGCATCGGGTTCTACCGACAGCACCTTGACCAGCTTCGGGGCGGCGCTTAGTGCCACCAATCAGACAAGCTGGGGCTCTTATGTGCCCAGCGTGTCGATGGCTTATGACAAGGCTGTCATCGATGCTTACCGCGAATCTGGCCCAATTGGATTGACGATAGGGGAGCGCACGGTCGAATCGATGGTCGCGCGATTGGGCGTGACCGCCTATGGCGATTTTGGCTCTGCCGGTGCGGTTAAGCCGTGGGTTCGGGTCGCCGTTGCGCATGACTTCCAAGCTTCGGACACCGGTGCAACCGGCTTAGGCTTTGCCTCTGCCGCGAACGCAACTTTGGCAAATGTGGCGGGCCTTGGCCAGGATGAATCCTGGGGCGAAGTCGGTTTGGGCGTTGAGGCGAAGGTGAAATCGGCCACCTTGGGCCTTAGCTATGAGACCACCATTGACCGCACCGACGTGCGCGTCGAGCAAGTGCGCGCCCGCGTTCGCGTCGCTTTCTAATCAGCGTCACGTGTCAGACAGCCAAGCCTAGGGCAATAAACTCTGGGCTTGGCGTCAGACAGCCTTGGGCTTGCCAAGCCCGGCCAGTCCATGGCAGCTTATATCCACTGGCCGCCTGTGTCGTTGGACTGTCTGATGTTTGAACAGCAAACCTATCCCGACAAACATATCATCGATGTCCTGATCGAGGAGCGGGCACCGAGTCTTGCGAAATCCGTCTTTTGGCCGATCATGCGGGCGTCGCTCAATAAGCTGCTCGACTATGATCAAGCCGTCACGATGGCCGATACAATCGCGTCTTTGCCGGGTCTGCCAGCTCTAGAGGAAGTGGCGGAGCGCTTATCTGTTCGCACGCAGACCCATGGTTTTGATCATATTCCCAAAAGCGGAAGGTGCGTGATTGTGGCCAATCACCCCACAGGAATTGCCGATGGCATTGCTGCTTGGGATGCAATCAAGCCCATTCGACCCGATTTAATCTTTTACGCCAATGCCGATGCCCACCGCGTTTCGGCCGGATTTACCGATGTGTTGGTGCCGGTTGAGTGGGAAGAGCACAAGCGAACGCGCGAGAAAACGCGCGAGACGTTACGCTTGACGCAAGGGGCTTTTCAGGCAGAGCGGGCGATTTTTATCTTTCCCGCAGGTCGATTGGCGCGTCATGTGAACGGGGTTTTACAAGATCCAGAATGGATGAGTTCGGCTGTTTCCATCGCCCGTAAGAACCATGCCCCGATCGTACCGATCCATATGACAGGCCCTTGGAGCTTTTGGTTTCATTTCTTTGATAGTTTCTCCAAAGAATTGCGCGATATCACCTTGTTCAAAGAGCTTTTAAACAAGAAGGGCCAACTCTTCACCCTGACAGCTGGGCCTGCCATCCCGGCGGAGCATCTTTTGGGTGATGCGGCCGAAGTCACTCAGCATCTAAAGACCCATGTCGAAACGATGATGCCGGACCAGCCCGATGCGCCCTTCGTGCCCTTGGCCGTGCCTCCATCGGATTGAATCTCGCCGCCATCTAGGTCGGTGTATCGCAGCCTGAGTGGCTTGGCTTTCATTATGACGCGTTCCGCGCTAGTCTAGGTGCGTTATGAAATTCCTTGATCAAGCAAAAATCTTCATCCGTTCTGGCGACGGCGGGAACGGCTCGTCGTCGTTCCGGCGCGAGAAATATATCGAATATGGTGGCCCCGACGGTGGCGACGGCGGTCGCGGTGGCGATATTGTGGTCGAAGCCGTGGACGGGCTTAACACACTCATTGACTATCGCTACTTGCAGCACTTCAAAGCGGACCGGGGCCAGAATGGCATGGGTCGGCAAAAGCACGGGGCCTCTGCAGAAGATCTCGTCTTGAAAGTCCCTGTCGGGACGCAGATTCTGGAAGAAGACCACGAGACCTTGATCGCGGATCTGGCGACGATCGGAGATCGCGTCGTGCTGGCGAAAGGTGGCAATGGCGGCTGGGGCAATTTGCACTTCAAAAGCTCGATCAATCAAGCACCCGACCGCGCCAATCGCGGCCTTGAAGGCGAAGAGAAGTTTATCTGGCTGCGGCTAAAGCTGATTGCTGATGCGGGCTTGGTGGGTTTGCCGAATGCGGGCAAGTCCACTTTCTTGGCGGCTGTATCGTCGGCAAACCCCAAAGTTGCCGCATATCCGTTTACCACCCTACACCCGAATTTAGGGGTGGTGATCTTGGGCCCGGATACACGCTTTGTCTTGGCAGATATTCCAGGCTTGATCGAAGGGGCGGCAGAGGGCGCAGGCCTTGGTACCCGTTTCTTGGGCCATGTGGAACGGTGCGCCGCTTTGCTTCATCTGATTGACGGCACCGAAGAAGATGTCGCTCAAGCCTATCGCACGGTGCGCGATGAGCTTGAAGCCTATGGCGAAGAGCTGGCCCACAAGCCAGAGATTGTCGCCCTCAATAAGATTGATGCGTTAAGCCCGGAAGAAGTCGCAGAAAAACGAGCTGCATTGTCTAAGGAGGCGGGGCGCACGGTGCTGGCGATTTCTGGGGTGTCGCATTCTGGCGTGCGGGGGGCATTGGGTTTGTTATGGCGCGAAGTTGGTAAGTCGCGCGGCATCTTGTCGCCGGATTTGGATGATGTCGATCTGTTTGGCGACCCAATGGCCGAGGCCAATGACGACGGCTGGGTGCCATGACGCATCAGGCTTTGCGTCAAGCCAAACGCATTGTTCTGAAGTTTGGATCGTCGCTAATCATTGATCCAGCAAGCGGGGAAGCCCGCAGCGCTTGGCTTTCCACTGTGGCACAAGACGTGGCGCACGCCCAAAGCCAAGGCCAGCAGATCGTGATTGTTTCTTCAGGCGCGGTTGCGCTAGGGCGCGGGGCGCTGGGCCTACCAGCGGGCAAATTAAAGCTCGAAGAAAAGCAAGCGGCCGCTGCGGCGGGCCAAGTCCGCTTGATGGCGGCTTGGGGTGAGGCGTTCGCGAAACAAGGCATTGCAGTGGCCCAGGCGCTTGTGACGCCAGATGATACCGAACGGCGGCGGCGCTGGCTGAATGCACGCGCAACCCTCGATACCTTGCTGACGTGCGGTGCTGTGCCAATCGTCAACGAGAATGATACCGTTGCCACCGACGAGCTGCGCTATGGTGATAATGATCGGCTGGCCGCGCGGGTCGGGCAAATGGTCGGAGCTGACGCGCTAATCCTGTTTTCCGACGTCGACGGCCTGTATGAGTCCGATCCCCGGCAAAATCCCGCCGCCCCCCACATTGGTGAAGTAATTGACATCACCGAAGCGATTGAGGCTATGGCGGGGGGAATAAATCAAAAGGCGGGTGTTGGCTCTGGCGGGATGCGGACCAAGATTGAGGCGGCGCGTATCGCAACGGCTGCTGGTTGCAGCGTCGCCATCAAGGACGGCTATTTAGACCATCCTTTCCGCCGTCTGTTAGAAGGCGGTCGTTCGACATGGTTCACCCCTGCTGCTGACCGCGAAAGCGCGCGACGGGCTTGGTTGGGTCATAGCCTTAATCCTGCAGGCAGTTTCTGCGTCGATGCCGGGGCAGCAAAAGCCTTGAAGGTTGGGGCCAGCCTGTTGTCCATTGGGGTTACGTCTGTCGAAGGGCAGTTTGACCGCGGTGACACAATTGCGATCAAGGATGGCACTGGTCGGATCATTGCCCACGGCATCTCTGCCTATTCCGCATCTGACGCCCTACAGATCCTTGGCCGCCACAGCGACGAGATTGAAGAGATATTGGGCTATGCAGGACGGCCGGCCTTGGTCCACCGCGACGATCTGGTGCTGTCCTAGCGCCGCAAATCAGGCCGCCCAGCGCTTTTCGTTCAGTTCCCGATCAATGGCTTGGGCAAAGTCCTGCTTGGTCAACACCAATTTGCCTTGGTCCGAACCTTGCTTCCCAATCTTGCGAGCGACATAGCGGTGCAATTGTCCGTCCGCGCGAATACCCGTCAAACGTTTGAGATAATTGATTTGGGCAGATGTTGGCCGACTGATTGTGGGCGGCAGGGAATCCTGTCGGTGTGGGGTGCCTGCGGGCTTCGCGAGGGGGCGTTCTGCCTCCAAGGCTGGCAAAAGGGATAATTGCATCGCCATTCCTTTCTGGTCGTGCTGTGTTTGACAAGAACAAGATAGGAACAAAATTCTGAGTCTGCAAGCGAAATCGCGTCGTGGCGGGCCAATATACGTCCGAAAATGACGTTCGATTATCAAGTTTCAGTAACTTAGACTATTCAGACCTTGTTTCACGGCCCCAAATGCGCCTTAAGTTAGCCCGCACGAAGTACTAGCGTGTACTTGGGAGCGCGCATGAACGAGCATATGATTCTTTGCCATGACGGAGTTAAGACTTACGTTGCGGATTTTGACCCAGTTGGA
The DNA here is from genome assembly GCA_945891505.1 of Maricaulis salignorans. Taxonomy (GTDB): domain Bacteria; phylum Pseudomonadota; class Alphaproteobacteria; order Caulobacterales; family Aquidulcibacteraceae; genus Aquidulcibacter; species Aquidulcibacter miladensis. Next base: position 99,257 of record CAMDDL010000005.1, read on the forward strand.
GCCTATACCGGCCCTCCGGTTTTATGTTTGCATGGCCTCACGCGGAACCACAAAGACTTTCTAGGTGTGATCGAACCGATTCGCCGGATGGGCCGCAGAGTTTTGGCTTTAGACGTACGGGGTCGGGGTCGCTCAGATTGGGATGCTAATCCCAGCAACTACAATCCGCTCATTTATGCCCAAGATGTGCTGACCATTTTGAACCGCTTGGGTCTCAAGCGGGCGGTGTTCCTCGGTACCAGTATGGGTGGCATCATCACGATGCTGGTCGCCGCATTTTCCCAGTCGACGGTAGCTGGTGCCATTTTGAATGACATCGGCCCAGAAGTTGACCCTGCCGGGCTCAAGCGGATTCAAGCCTACGTCGGGAAAATCGGGCGGGCATCCAATTGGGAAGAAGCTGCGGCCATGATTGCCGTCATCGGTGAGTCCGCCTTCCCGGGCAAAGATGCTGCTTTCTGGGAGGATTTTGCCCGAAAAACCTGCATTGAAACCCCTGAAGGCATCCTGTTTGATTATGATCCTGCCATTGCCCAAGTCGCCAGTTCTGGCGGGACAGAGGCCATCCCGACTTTATGGGATCAATATGCTGCCTTGGCCCCAATCCCAACGGCGGTGATTCGTGGCGCGTTGTCGGATTTATTGTCTGCCGACATTGTGGAGCGGATGAAGCTTGCCAAGCCGGATCTGATCATGGCTGAGGTCCCCAATGTTGGTCACGCGCCAACCTTAGAAGAACCAGAGGCTTGGACGGCGATTGAAGCCATCATTCGTCAGACAAAATAGGCCAAAATGTATCTAAGAACACTGATTAACATAAATCTTTGTAAACTTTAACGTAACCACTGACCGGCTATAACGACCCCTAGAATTAATGGCGCTGAATTCTCTCGACGCGGGCTTGATGGATCGAGATTTCAGCACAGGACAGGGGAGAGTTGTCATGTTGTCTGGGCTGAATAAAGTCGCGATATCCAAAAAACTACCAATGGTGATTGCAGGCCTTGCAGCTTTTGCAGCAGCAATGACAGGTGGTGCCGCTTATCTAAACTCTCAAAGCAACATCAGTTCCGAGACCCAACACTTACTCACCGAAACAGCAAATTCGCGGGCGGAGGTAGCAAAGGCCTTCTTCGACATGTCAGGCGCGCAAGCCAATGAATTGGCATCCAGCGCGATCATTTCTTCGGCTCTGGATCGCTTCTCTGCCGCTTACGCGCAACTGGGCCCAGACGCTGAAGCGCAACTTCAAGCCATCTACATTGACCAAAACCCCAATGCGGCCGGCCAAAAGGAAAAATGGGACGCAGCCAATAATGGCACGGCCTATGACGCCGTTCATGCTGAATTGCATCCTTGGTTGCGAAATATCCTGCGTACCAACGATTATTATGACATTTTCCTGTTCGATGCGAATGGTCAAAATGTCTACACGGTCTTTAAAGAGCGCGACTTCGGGACCCAATTGGCAAGCGGCAGGTGGAAAGATTCCGGTCTTGGCGTTCTTGTTCGCGACGTGATCGCGGCAGGAGCGAATGCTCAGCCTAAATTGGCGGACTTTAAACCTTATGCGCCTTCTGCTGATTTACCTGCAAGCTTCATCGCCGTGCCGATCAAAGGCGGGAATGGCCAGCTTAAGGGTGTCTTTGCGATCCAATTGTCGATCAACAAGCTGGATGCCGCCATGCGGCCTCAGCCAACCAATGGCAAGACGGGCGAGAACACTCTGATTGGCGAAGATTTCTTGGTGCGGAATAACTCGCCCCATTCCAAAGAGCCAACGATCCTGAAGTCCAAGTTGGAAAATGACCTCGTCAAGCAAGGCTTCGAAGGCAAATCCATCACCACCGTCACCAACGATGCGGATGGCAACTCTGTCGTGTCAGCCTTTGTGCCGTTCACCACGCTGGGCGCCAAGTTTGTTGTCGCTTCAGATCAAACGGTGGCCGAGGCTCAAGGGCCACTCCGCGCTTTGGCAATCAACATTCTTTTGGCAACGCTCCTTTCCATGGGGGCAGCGGCAGCTGCAGGCTTCTTCTTTGCCCGCAGCTTGTCCAAGCCAATCGCAGACCTTACCGACAGCATGCGAACCTTGGCTGGCGGCGTGACCGACATGATGGTTCCAGGCCGTGATCGTGGCGACGAATTGGGTGAAATGGCTGAAGCTGTTGAAGTCTTCCGCGAAAACGCCCTTGAGCGCATTGCTCTCGAGAAGGCTGCAAGCGAAGAGACCAAGATCCAAATGCGCCGCGCAGAAGCGATTGCGTCGGCTACCCTGGCTTACGAGCAAGTGGCTGGCGACATGCTGCGGACGGTGGCTGCTGCATCGGCAGAGTTGGAAGCAACCGCCCAAGCCATGACGGCCGCGGCAGACCGCACCAACATGATGGCCTCCAGCGTGGCTGCTGCCGCCGAAGAAAGCACCGTATGTGCCTCGACCGCAGCGGGTTCGGCTGAAAGCCTCACCACCTCGATCTCGACCATTCAGTCGAACGTGTCTGAATCGAGCTCGGTTGCCATCGAAGCGGTTCGTTTGAGCGGTGAAGCCCAAAGTGCTGTTAGCGAACTGGCCAATTCGGCCCGCCGCATCGGCGAAGTGGTTGAACTGATTAAAGGCATTGCCGACCAAACCAACCTCTTGGCCTTGAACGCCACCATCGAAGCGGCCCGTGCCGGTGAAGCTGGTCGTGGGTTTGCCATCGTGGCGCAGGAAGTTAAAAACCTCGCCAGCCAAACTGGTAATGCGACTGAGGACATCGCCGCCCAAATCGGCTCGATCCAAGGAGCAGTCGATGGCGCAGTCGGTGCCATGTCGCGCATCGAAGCAGTTATCACCCGTATCAACCAAAATGCTGGCATGATTGGTCAGTCGGTCGATATGCAGGCAACAGTCACCCAAGAAATCGCCAGCGCGATCACCCAAGTGGCTGCTGCATCTCAATCGGTGGCTTCCGATGTGTCGCGTGTAACAGAGACCGCTGGTGAAACCGGTGCCGCTGCAAGCCAAGTTTTGGCCGCCAGCCGCGAACTCTCCGTCCAAGCCGCCAAGCTGGATCAAGAGACCCAAGAATTCTTGGAGCGCGTTCGCGCCGCTTAATCCAGCAAAGAGAACAGAGAAAAGGCCCGCTGAGCGATCAGCGGGCCTTTTTATTTTACGCCACCGCCAGTTGAAGGGGTGGGGTTAGGCTCTTCTGAAAGGCCATCAGTGGGATTTGGCCCTGCTGGGCCAAACTGAAGCGCTGAATAAGGCCCATATCAACAAAGCCCATCTTCTCCAGCAAGTGCAGGCTCGCAGGATTGTCGTGATGGGCTTCTGCCTCAATGGTGGTGAAGCGTGCTTGGCGAGCTGCCCAGTCGAGCACGGCCTCCAAGGCCTCGCTGCCAAGGCCTTGACCCCAGAACTCGGGCAGAAACGCATAGCCCAATTGTGCACAGCCCGGGCGAAGCTGGCGCAGACCAATCTGGCCAACCACATCGCCTTCACTGTTCTCAACGGCCCAGACAAATTCTAGACCTCGGGTCTCTGCGGCGCGGATCATCAAGATCATGGCGCTGGCATGTAGGGGCGTGAATGGCTTTGGGATGGTGCACAGGCCGCGTGCCACTTCCGGTCTGTTCAACAGTTCGGCCAGTGCCAAGCAATCCTCATGCTCCAAAGGACGAAGCAATAGGCGCGGGGTCAATAAAGCTGGTGTCATGGCCTCGGTCTCCTTTCTGCTTCAGCGATGTCGCGACGCATCACTTGCGTGGGTGAAGTTTTGCCGGTTGCTAAGACGCTCATCTCGCGAATCGCATCGACCTTGTAGAAGCCAAGTTTTTCAAGCACGTGACCAGATTGTGTGTTTGCCGTGGCAAAACCAGCCACCAAATAGACCGGATCGAGGTCCTCGATAGCCGCAGCAATCAGGGCTTTCCCCGCTTCGGTTGCAAAGCCCTGACCCCAGTATGGAACGCCCAGCCAATAGCCGAGTTCCCAAGCCAAGCTGCCATCGAGCGTCATACGGTCCATCCAGTGCAGACCCATCGCACCCATAAAGCCGTCTATCTTATGTTCAATCGCAAACACATAGTTTTCTTGACCAGCCCAGAGCTCTGGCTGTTTCTTTAGCCACTCTTCGCCATCTTCTTGGCGATAGGGATGGGGCATACGGGACAGATTGCCGGATACGCGCAGATCATTGGCCAAGCAGAGGATGCGGGCCAGATCCGTCATGTGCATTGGGCGCAAGGTAAGGCGGCTCGTGTCAATCTGTGTACGCATGGCAAAGTCTCCGTCAGGAAACCCGCGCGGGGTGGGGGGAGACTAGCCCGAACCTAAATCTGGTTCGAAGGACCTATTTGCATCAGGGCATAACGCAAACGGGGGGCCGGTGATCCGGCCCCCCGCGCGGGAAATGGTCTGTTTGACCGGATCACCCCTTTCAGGGGGACGATCCGGAGTGGTTCAGGACCGCCTTATTCTGCTGCTTCCGCAATCGGCATGACGGAGACAAAACATTTGTCGTCACGCTTGCGGGTAAATACGACCTGGCCATTGGCGGTCGCAAAGAGGGTGTGGTCGCGGCCAAGGCCGACGTTTTCACCAGCAAAGAACTTGGTGCCGCGTTGACGCACGAGGATGTTGCCCGAAACAACCATCTCGTTGCCGAACTTCTTGACGCCAAGGCGCTTGGAGTGCGAGTCGCGACCGTTTCGTGACGAGCCGCCGGCTTTTTTATGTGCCATGTGTCAGTCTCCTGTGCGCTTGGTTACGCGTTGACGGCAGTGATATGAACGACACTGCCCCATTGGCGGTGGCCGTTACGGCGGCGATAGGTGGAGCGACGGGTCTTTTTCATCACCATCACTTTGTCGCCCTTGCGGGTTTCAAGCAAAGTTGCGGCAACGGTTGCGCCAGCCACAAGTGGGGCACCGACAGTTACGCCAGCTTCACCGCCAACCATCAGCACGTCGCTGAAAGTCACGGCGCTGCCTGCTTCGCCTTCTAATTTCTCAATCACAAGCTTGTCGCCTGCAGCGACTTTATATTGCTTGCCGCCAGTTTTGATCACCGCGAACATCGCGCTGTTCCTTGATAAGGGGCGAACGAACCAGACCGGGGATCGGGATGGGGTTCGCGGAATAAACGAAAGCGCCCGCCATGACGGCGAGCGTTAGGGAGGGTGTCCTTAAAGTCGCAAGCGCCCGAAGTCAATTGAGAATGCTGATGTTCGCGGCGCTTTATGGCGCCTTGCGGTCAAGAATTTCCAGCAGTCCTAATCATAGGCCCGCGGCACCCGCACGGCCGAAAAGCCAAGCAGACGCGCTTGCCCATCCTCAATGCCAATTTCAATCGGTGCGGACAAAGCTGGGATGGCCATGCCATTGGGCTTAAGCGCGCCCTGTCCGCGAATGTTGCCTTGCCATTGGCCCTCTGGCGTGACTTTCAATCGGCCGGTACCGGCATCAAAGGACAACGGACCCCAGTCAATTTGGGCTGCCATGATCATAAACTCGCCCTGCGCTTTTGCCCATTCCTTGGTCGATCTCAAAAGAGTCTGGCCTTGGCTGATTGGACCTGTCAGGCGCAGATGGTCGATTTTGTTGCCCAGAATGGCTGCGGGGCCTTCAGGCAGGGCGCTGAGTTCTAAAGCGGATAAGTCCAACGCGAAGGCAAGACGGCTGGCGTCTTTGGGGTCAGCGATCAAGTGAAGGGCACCAGCGCCCGTTCGCCATGGCCTTGGCCCCAGTATTGATCCTGATCCTAGTGGATCAGTTGTTCCTGCCTGCAAGCCCTGAAACGTCAAGGAGAAACGTGCCAATTGGCCTTCTTTTAGGCGCAGGCTGGCCTTCAGGTCTGTCGCTTGCAGCGGACGCAATGGCCCGCCGGGTAGCTTCAACTGCGGCTCTAGCGCCCCTTCCAGCGCCCACAGGTTCAGATTGAACGGCGAAGCGGCTGCAACAAAGCGGGACGCTTCAAAGACAAAGCCGGTCCCAGTCTGGACCCGAAGACCCGTAATGTGCGCTTCAAAGCGGTAGGGGAAGCCCGTGACCGTGACGTTTTCCCGAGGCAGACCCGGTAAAGCCTGCGCGACATGCATTTGGATTCTTTGCGCCGTCTTTGTCCAGTATACATAATATCCAGCGAGAACGAGGCCACCCACGGCCAATGGAATGATAAGGCCGCCCAGCGACCTAGAACGCGTTTCAGACATTAGTCGCCACCGCCGCCGCCATCGCCGCCATCACTATCGCCATGCTTGCTCGTTCCCCAATCAGAGTCACCATCACTCTTAGACGAGGATTTAGAGTCAGATGTGCTGCCATCCGAACTGGAGCTATAACTGACGTCTCCACCCGATGAAGCATCGCTTCGCCGCTGACGCTGCAAGGCTTGCTTGGCCACATGCTCTTCCAGCAGGGCCAGACTTGCTCCTTCAATCCGGCTCTCGAGCAACTCCATGAACGGGCCGCGCTTTAGGCCGGGCGGGATGACAGGCAGAAACTCAAACACCACTTTGCCCGGCCGACGCCACATACCTTTTGCGGGCCAAGATGTGCCTGTGTTGAGGGCTAGCGGCACGCAGGGCACACCGAGCAACATATAAATTGCGGCAACGCCTGGCTTATAGTCGGGCGCGGAACCAATCATTTGGCGCGTGCCCTCTGGGAAGATAATGATGGGACGGCCTTGATCCATTCGTTCCTTGGCTTGCGCTACCAAAGCCTTCAGCGCACTCATATGGCCTGACCGGTCAATGGCGATCAGACCCGCCTTACGACAATACCAGCCGAAGATCGGCAGGTTGAGGAGTTCCTGCTTTAGGACGTAAACCGGCATATTGGTGAAAAGCGTTGGCATAATCGTGTCCAAGACGCTTTGGTGCTTCGAAGCGATCATGATCGGGCCTTCGGGTAGATGTTCTAGCCCGCGTACTTCATAGGTAATGCCACCGATCCACTTCGTGCCAAAGCGCATGGCCTTGGCCCAAGCTTTCATGACGCGCGCGCCACCTAAAGGCGATAGGAACACAAAAGGCGCGCCTAATGTGCCCACGATGAGCACGCAGCTCCACATCCACACCATTAACAAGATCGACCGGATTAAGGTCATGGAGTCTTTCCTTTGTGAAACAATGCGACCTGTTTCAGCGCAATTTCAATATCGCCATCCACAACCCCGCGCCCGATGGAGACAAGATATTTGCCATATTCCAGCGCGAGAGCCCGGGTAGGGCGTTCATTCTTCCACCAATCGCCATCAAATTCACGCGTGGTCTGCACAGCGTAGGGGATCAGGACCACATCGGGAATAGCGCGGCGCATCTCAAATAGGCTGCGCGGCATATGATACGCGTCTGTGATAACAACCAATCTCTTGATCTGATGGACCCGGACCCAGACAGCAGCTTCCTCGGCATTGCCAATCGTATCGGTCGCCCGGCGGCCCAAATCAATGCAGCAGGCGTAAGTCTCTTCCGCCCCGCCAGCCACCGCACGCACTTCCTTTGCGGTGGTCACGCGATTAACGCCAGAGATCAATAAACGCGGCACGGCCTTGCTCTCAACAAGCTTGACGCCGGCAATGAGCCGCTGGTCCGACCCTCCGGTCAAAGCCGCCGCCCCATCTGCGCGGATGGGTCCGCTTGGGGTTTTAAGGGCGGTCACGTGGTCGCCAAACCGGATGAAGCCAATCAGGAAACTAAGGCCGCCGAGAAGGCTTAGAACAAAGATCAGGCGCGAAATAAAGGTCGACGAACGCACAACCGTGCCCGATGGGCGGTGCAGCCCCCGTTCACGGGTCTTTCGTCGGGGCCATGCCATCTCACACCAAATCCCTCAAAGTTTCCCGTGCAGCGAGGTCCGCGGCAACGGCACTGGCGCAAGCTGTCACAAGCGGTGCGACCAGCAAGATCCATAAGTCAGTCCAATTTAACAAGGGCGTACCGCTCGTAAAGTCAGACGCCCCAAAAGCAAATACGGTCGAACCGATCAAAGCGATCACACCAGCCGCATTGGCACCCAATAGGCCTGCCACAAAACCCAGTCGCAAAAAGCGGATTTGAACCTCGCGAGCCACAAAGGAGTCCTTTGCTCCGACGAGATGGAGGATGCTGACAGCTTCCCGCCGCGTTTCGAGTGCAGCGCGCGCAGCAAACCCAATCGTCGTGATCGCTGCAACAACCAACGCGACTAACGCCAGGATGGCTACAATGCGGACAACAGTTGAGGTGCGGAGCACCTCTCCCGTGAAGCGGCTGTGGTCATCCACGACCACATTATAGCCTGCGGCCTTCAGGGCTTTTTCAATGTCGGTTTTCACATTGGTTTGCCCGGCGGTTACGCCCACCTCGATCAAGCGCGGCACCGGCAGCGCATCCAATGTTCCGCCCATATCGGTGCCATAGTTGCGCAAGAGTTCCTTCGCGCGCTCCCGGCTCATGGCTTCGCTGCGGGTCACACCTTGGACACGCCCAACAATTAGGGCCGCCCGGCCCAAATCCTCATCTGTGCGAGGGTTTTGTACAACGACACTCATCGCGCTCTTAAGATCACTGGTCCAGGTGTTCGCTGCCCGGAAACCGGCGGAGGCACCAAGGCCTGCCAAGCAACCCAAGGCGCACATGATCGATACCACGATGGTCAATGGCCGCACTTGTCTCGAATCGGCTGGCAAGAGGGCGCGATCTGAATCGCGGCTGATCTGTCTCCACAGCGTTTGCAGGGCCTTTATCATCGCGTTGCCTTTGGTGCCGAGCCTAAACTGGGGGCTTGGGTCAATTCGCCAGCCTCCAATCTCAGAACAGGGGCCCCTGAACGGCGCACCAAGTCAAGATCGTGCGTCGCAATCACCACTGTTGCACCCAATTTGTGAAGTTCAATGAACAACCGAATGATCCGGGCGCCCATCTCGGGGTCAACATTGCCGGTCGGCTCGTCGGCGATCAGCAGAGACGGTTTGCCAACTACGGCCCGCGCGATCGCCACCCGCTGCTGTTCCCCACCTGACAACGTTTCTGGCAAGGCATCAATCCGCCCACCAAGCCCGACCCAGCGCAGCAAATCATCCACATCTTCTGCATAATCGGCTTTAGGCACATCGCGCACGCGAAACGGCATGGCGACATTATCAAATACGGACAAATGGGGCAGCAGCCGGAAGTCCTGAAACACCACACCAATCTTACGCCGCAGCATCGGCAAAGCGTCGCGACTGGCGCTGCCAACATCGACACCGAACAGATTTGCCCGGCCTTGGCTTGGCCGCAGCGCCAAATACATGAGTTTCAAGAGCGTCGATTTGCCCGCACCCGATGGACCCGTCAGAAAGTAAAAGCCACCGCTCTCCAGCTCAAACGACACATTGCGCAAGGCTTGGGTGCCGGAGCCATAGGTGACGCCAACTTTGTCAAAGCGGACGATTGGTCCGCCTTCTCGATAGGCAGGGGTGCGAGTTTTTTCATTCATGAGTAGACTCTGACAGCGAATAAGCGCTTTTTTATGGTTGCGCTAGCCGGGTGATTCGTCTCTTTCATGCTACTCACATGCCCTCAATGTTCTGCGAAATACAATGTCGCCGACGCTGCGGTCCCGCCGTCGGGCCGCATTGTCCGCTGTGCGGCATGTGGAAACTCGTGGCGGGCTATGCCTGCAGGTGCAATTGGCTACACTGCCAACGCTCAAAAGGCAGCCAGTGCTGCCGAAACAAAGAAGGCAGGTCTGCTGGCAAAATTGGGTCTTGGCAGCAAAAAAGCCAAGCCTGGCAAGCTAGAGCCCTATGAAGTAGCGCGGAAAAAAGCGCTGGACCAAATCAAGACCACCAATCGCTTGGCCGCAGGAATTCCGTGGGCGATTAGTGTCAGCCTGTTGATTGGCGCATTAGGTGCTGCCGCGATTTATCGCACAGACATTGTGCGGGTGTGGCCGAAATCAGCCAGCGCGTTTGCCGCGGTGGGCCTGCCTGCTAACCTTTATGGCGTCGATATCCGCGATATCACCATCACCTCCTCAGCCGATGCCAAGGGCCCTAAGATCGAAGTTAAAGGCGTGCTGCATTCCGTATCGCGCACATCGGAATTCATCCCTTATCTCAAAGTTTCGCTGGTTGATGGTAAGGGCCTAGAGCGCCTGTCGTGGATGGTGGATCCCGGGATCGAAAGGTTAGGCCCCGGAAAAGCGCATCCGTTTGCCAGTTCACGCGCCAATCCTGTGCGCGGCAGTTTGAAGGCTGTGATCACTTTCGCCGACCCGCCCCGCAAGGGTCCACGTCCAAAGCCAGAGCCGCCGACCGGCAAGTCTGGTCTCATGGGCGTACAACCCGCCGCACCTGCAAAGCCAGCAGATGTTCCCATGGTTGAACATGGCGAAGGCCATGACGCCCCTGTGGCTGCGCGTTAAGCAAGAGGAGCGCAGGCGTGACAGCACAGTTGGATATTCTGGTTTCGGCACAAGAAATTGACAGCCGCATTCAAGACCTGACCGCCCAGATTGCAGGCAGGCTCGAAGAAGATGCGGTCGTCGTTGGCCTGTTGCAGGGCGCATTTATCTTCATGGCCGATGTGGTGCGCGGTCTGGCCCGCCACGGAAAAACCCCCCGCACCGACTTCCTTTGGCTGTCGAGCTATGGCGATGCGCATGAAAGCGGTGGCCGTATCAATGTGTTGGCCGATCTGCAAAAGCCCATTGGTGGACGGCAAGTTCTGATCGTCGATGATGTCTATGATACCGGCCGCACGATCCTGTTTGCCAAATCCTACCTAGCCTCCAAGGGCGCGAGCGAGGTCTTGACCTGTCTGTTGGCACGAAAGCCTTTAGCAGCAGAGTTACCCGCACCAGATTATCTGGGCTTTGACCTGCCAGATCGGTTTTTGGTTGGCTATGGCTTAGATGACGCTGGACGGGGCAGAGGTCTGCCGGATATTTGCGCAGTCAGGACTTAGGGTCCGCTGGGGGATCAGTTGGTTCAATTTTTAGACGCGCCAAGATTTGGGGCCAACGGACGGCAACCCAAACCAACGACCAAGCATTGCCAAGAAAGATAACAGGGACAGCCCACAGCAGGCGGGTCTTAAGGTCCTTTTCCACGACCCAGACCGCAAATCCATAGAGCAAGAAACCGAGATAGAGATCGACAAGAGAGACTTGGCCCCACGGCATCGCCGTGATGGCGGCAAACTCCGCACCAAAGTCACCCCGCACGCTGGCCCAGCCGATCATGGCGGTGAAGGCAATGGCGAGGAACAAGCAGAGCAGTCGGATGGGATGGGTCACGGAACCTGACTTAGCACGATTGCCGGTAAGTTCTAGGTTTCTTTGCGTTGCGTTTTTTGTTGCGCCCGCTATGGGAGCGGTGAATTCCGTTTTTCAGTCTGCCAGTGGGAACTTACATGGTCACGCTCAATAAGATTTACACACGCACTGGGGATGATGGCACAACCAGCCTTGCCACGGGTGAGACCGTGCCAAAGTTTGACGCCCGCGTGGAGGCCTATGGGGCAGTCGATGAAGCCAATGCCGCTATCGGTGTCGCGCGCTTGCACAGTACAACAGATGGCGAGCTCGACGCGATTTTGGGCCGCATCCAAAACGATCTGTTTGATCTGGGCGCTGATTTGGCGACGCCTGAACGTGGTAAGCCCTTGGCTTGGGAAGCTCTGCGCATTCTGCCTAATCAAGTGACCCGACTGGAAAGCGAAATCGATGCGATGAATGGGGCTATCCCAGCGCTTGATTCCTTCATCCTGCCCGGTGGGACCGCGCTGTCAGCCTATTTACACGTAGCGCGCACGATCACACGGCGGGCAGAGCGGCAGGTGGCGGCTTTGATGCAGATTGAGGGCGAAGTGGTCTCTCACGCCGTGCTGCACTATCTCAACCGGCTATCAGACCTGTTGTTTGTGGCGGGCCGTCGCGCCAACGCCAATGGCGCTGAGGATGTAAAATGGGTGCCGGGTCTGACGCGTTAAGCCGACAGCTTAGCAAAAGCGCTATTGGGCACCATCTTCGACGATCTTAAACTCAATCCGGCGGTTCTCCGCATCGGCGTCCGCATCACCGCCAGCGTCTTTGGGCTGCGTTTCGCCATAGCCAGACACGCCCAACAAGCTGGCTGGAACAGACTGAGAGACCAGATAATCGGCAACCGATTGCGCGCGACGCTCAGACAGCGCTTGATTAGCCGTCGCGTCGCCGCGCGCATCCGTATGCCCGCCTAGTTCCACCCGATACGTCTCACAGCGCTTGGCCACCGCTGCCAAAGCATTGAGCAGGGGCTTTGAGTCTTCGGCTAGGACGGCGCTGCCCGAACCAAAATTGATCACCCGGCCATCGAGCAGCGTGTCGTAAGCAGTTTGGCAGGCTTTTGCATCGGGGGTCTTCCCCATGGTGGAGGCCGCGTCCGGCGCATCAGCCATCTTTTGCCCATCGAGTGTGATGGCGTTCTCCAGCGCGAGCACGATGCCAACATGGCTTGGATCGCTCAAGATCGCCTGCTTCACCACCTCAAACGCCCGCAAGCGATCTTCCGCTTCATCTGTATCGCCTGTGACGGTTAGGACGCCCGATTTAAGCGACACTTCGGCGAAACCAAACTTTCCCTTTTCCAAGGCTTGGCGTGCAATTTCGCGCCAATCGGTCTTCTTCGGGGCCTCGGCAGTGGCTGGCTTATCTAGCTTTGCAGGCTTGAGAGGACCGGTAAGCGAAAGACCCGTGGCTGCCAGCGCCGCGAAGATCGCAATGGCCACGCCTGTTCCCGAAGCAAGGGCTTTCCGGCGACGCTGCGACTTTCCGCTCATGACGCTAACTTTCTCTGAAAAGCATGCCCAAGGCTGCTTAGAAACAGGGTCTAAACAGATTGTCTAATCCTGCTCTTCCTCAGTGTCACCTTGATTCCTGTATCAAAACACCGTGTGGTGGGGCAGATGTCAGGGCGATATCAGGCAGATTGATTGCCGCCTGCGCCATGTCGCGATAAACACCGCCTCCATCTTTTCTCCCACCGGGCTTAGACATGACCGAAACGAAACCAAATGCGCCGAGCCGTCCGCTTGCTCGCTCGCCGCGTGGCTTTATTGATCGCCGGGCCGACGCCTTATTGGCCGAGCGCAGCGTCGTGGAAAAAGTCCTGAGGGTCTATGAGTCCTGGGGCTATGAGCGGCTGGAAACCCCCAGCTTTGAATATGCCGACGCGCTTGGCAAATTCCTGCCCGACCAAGATCGTCCCAATGAAGGCGTGTTTGCGCTGGAAGATGATGACGGCCAATGGATGAGCCTGCGCTATGATCTAACAGCACCTCTGGCCCGTTTTGCCGCGCAAAACTGGGATGGCTTGCCTAAACCCTTCCGCCGCTGTGCGGCAGGGCCTGTCTGGCGCAATGAAAAGCCGGGCCCCGGTCGCTATCGTGAGTTTTGGCAATGTGACGCGGACTGCGTCGGCTCTGCCCGTCCAGAGGCTGATGCAGAGGCGATTGCCATGGGGGCAGCAGCGGTCGAAGCCGCTGGTGTGCCGCGCGGGCTTTATGTGGTCAATGTCTCAAACCGCAAATTGCTTGATGGGCTATTAGCCAAGATTGGCGTCGACAGTGAAGATACAGTCACACGCCTTGGCGTGTTGCGCGCTGTCGATAAGCTCGACCGCTTAGGCGCTGAAGGGGTTGAGCTCTTGTTAGGCGCTGGGCGCAAGGACGAGTCGGGCGACTTTACCAAGGGCGCGGGGCTTGGTTCCAATGCGATTGCCCAAGTCATGGCCTTTACCTCCACCCGCAAAGCAACGCGGCTGGAGACCCTAAACGCGTTGGACGCAGTGGTAGGAGATACCGTGCTAGGGGCTGAAGGTGTGGCAGAACTGGCCGCCATTGATGCCACCTTGCGCGCTTTGGATATTCTCGAAGACCGTGCTTTCTTTGACCCTGCGATTGTGCGCGGTTTGGAATATTACACGGGGCCCGTGTTTGAAGCCGAGCTCTTGGCTGAGACCTTGGATGAAAAGGGCAATAAAGTCCGCTTTGGCTCGATCGGGTCTGGTGGGCGCTATGATGACCTTGTCATGCGCTTTCGTGGCGAACGTGCGCCCGCGACCGGGTTTTCGCTGGGTGTCTCACGTCTGGTCGCAGCTTTGTCAGCCTCGGGCCGCCAGCCAGAGGCCGCGCAAGGCCCGGTGGTTATCCTCGCCCTCGATGGCGATGCCATGGCGGGCTATATGCAGATGGCCAACGAATTGCGCCAAGCGGGCATTGCGGCTGAAGTCTATCTCGGCAGCTCTGGCATGAAGGCGCAGATGAAATATGCCGATCGCCGCAAGGCCCCAGTCGTCGTGATGGAAGGCAGCCAAGAGCGCGAAGCCGGCAAGGTAACCTTGAAAGACCTTAATCTGGGTGCGCAACTGGCCCAAGCGATTGAGTCAAACGAGGCGTGGCGGCGGGAGCGGCCAGCCCAAGTTGAAGTGCCCCGCGCCCAATTGGTGCAAGCCGTGCAGGATATGCTGCAGCCATGAACCAAGAGACTGGTCCCAAAATGCAGGCTGCGTGGGCTGCTTTGAAGGCCCGGGGTGGGCAAGAGGTGGCCTTGCCCACTCTGTTGCCCGCAGCTTTGGTGCTGGAGCTTGCTGGCGAAGATGTGCGCCCACGGCTCTATTTTGCCTCTGGCCCGGATGGGGCTGAATTGTGCTTGCGGGCCGACCTTACCATTCCTGCGGCCCTGCACTATGCGCAAGTTGCTGGGTCGGATCACGAGCCTGCTGCTTGGGTGTGCGAGGGCAAGGTGTTTCGGGCCCCAAAGCCGGGTGAAGATCGCGCGCCGGAATTTGTCCAAATCGGTCTGGAGCGCTTTGGCGATAGCGACCGGATTGAAGCGGATGTCACTGTGTTTCTTGCCGCTTGGGAAGCCTGCCAAGCCGCCGGAGAGCGGAACTTATTCGTTCGCCTGTGTGATGGCGGCCTCTTACCGCATATCATTGCCAAGGCCGATCTACCTGAACCATGGGGCCAAGCGTTGGGCGAAGTGGCTAGCCACAAGAGCGCGCTGAAGCGCGTCCTAGCTCAGGCTACAGGAACCGGGCCAAGCCGTCAGATCAGTGCCCTAGAGCGCACGATTGCCGAGTTGGACCCCGAACGCGCCCGCAGCACCGTTGCGGAAGTATTGTCCCTCGCAAACCTGTCTCTGCCCGGAAACCGTCAACTGGCCCATGTGGCCGATCGCCTTGCGGCACGGGCCAAACGCGCCATTGCCGAGCCCCTTGCGCCGACGCTGGCCGAGACGTTGTCCAAGCTGATTCATTTGAGCAGCCAAGGCTCACTCACCGCGAGTTTGGATGAATGCGTTACTCTGGCTGCTAAACTTGGTGTCGATTTGATGGATTGGCGCCAAGCTTGGACCTTAAGGCTCGACCGTATCCAGCAAGAAGCGCCAGAGGCTTTGACGCACGCTCATTTTGAAGCCTTAAGCCCAGAGGCTTTTGATTATTATGATGGGATGGCCTTTGATTTCGCCGTCGATCCAGGCTTTGCACGGCCTGTGGCAACGGGTGGGCGCTATGACACGTTGGTGGGCGAGATTTCATCGGGTACCCGTCAAGCCCGCGCTGTTGGGTGTGTGATCCGCCCTGCGCGATTTGGAGGGCACTGAGTTGGCAAGCGTGACCTTGGCGCTGCCTTCTAAAGGGCGCCTGAAAGAACAATGCGAAGCCTGGCTCGCCAAGAAGGGCTTGGTTCTGCGCCAGACAGGCGGTGAGCGCGGCTATAGTGCAACGCTGGATGGGTTTGACGACGTTCAAATCCGCTTGGCTTCAGCCAGCGAAATCGGCAAGGCGCTGTTGGCCGGTGAAATCCACCTTGGCATCACTGGCGAAGACATCGTGCGCGAAGCTGCCAGCGATGTCTTTGATCGCCTCACCATAGAGGCCCGCTTGGGCTTTGGTCGGGCGGATGTCGTGGTTGCCGTGCCTAATGGCTGGATCGATGTGGAAACCATGGCGGATTTGGCCGAAGTCGCCACCGACATGCGGCGTCAGACCGGGCGGCGGTTCCGGATCGCCACAAAGTTTACCCGCCTAACCGCGCAATTCATGCGCGAGCATCATGTGGCCGATCACCGCATTGTCGATAGCGCTGGCGCAACCGAAGGCGCACCCGCCGCAGGCATTGCCGAAGCCATTGTCGACATTACCACGTCTGGGGCCACCTTGACCGCCAATGCGCTTAAGATTTTGGATGATGGGGTGATTTTGAAAAGCGAGTCCTGCCTGATGCGCTCGACCTTAGCCGATTGGAACGATCAGACGCGCGCGACCGCCGCGCAACTCTTTAAGCGGCTAGGCTTGGTTTAACCATCTGCCCGGGGGTGGCGGGCTGGCAAAGGTGTAGGCAGCACGGTCGATGTCGCGCGTGCCACAAGTTTGCCGTCTGCATCAAACAAATCTGCTTCCAGAAACGCTGCCTTGTTGCCCCATTTGACGACGCGGCCTTCAGCTTCCACGGGGCCAGCAGGGCAGGGGCGCAGGAAAGTGGTTTTCAGCTCTAAGGTAGGGACTGCAAACGCCATTTGCCCGGCAACGATGCCAGCAATTGCCATAGCTTCATCCAGCATAGCCGTGACAAAGCCACCTTGCAGCGCGCCGCGCGGATTACACCATGCAGCCTGACCGACCATTTTGATCCGCACACGGCTAGCTGCTTGATCGATAGCTAGCACCTCAAGACCCAATGTGTCGGAACACGCTGGCCGAGACTTGGCTTGGGTAAATTTTGCCAGAACTTCCGCGTCCGTGCGGGGCTGGCTGGTCTCTGCGCTCACTTTTTACGCCGGAACGCGTCGAGGCTGACTACGGCACCGGTGCTCGGCGTTTTAACAACCGTGTCTTCCACTTCGGATTCCAGCACGTCATCATCCAAGTCGGCATCGGGCGACAGATCGTCGACCACATCAAACGGCAAAGCAAAGCGTACAGAGGGGTCATAGAAACGGGTGATTGCCGCAAATGGGATCACAATGCGCTGCGGCACACCGCCGAAATGCAAAGTGATGGCGAACCAATCATCGCGCACTTCCAGCCCTTCATATTGATGCTGGACGACAATCGTCATCTCATCAGGATATTTCGCAGCCAGATATTGTGCGACCTGCACGCCGCGGGCGCGGGTACGGAAGCTGATGTAAAAATGGTGGTCACCAGGCAGGCCCGTCAACGCAACTTTGATCGCGTCGCGCACGACGCCACGCAGGGCATCTTGGGTTAGTTTGGCATAGCCGATGAGGTCTTCCGACATCAGGCCCGTCTCCTGCTTTTGGCCATTTCTGGCGTGAATGAATCGAGTCTCTTCTTAGTCCGGCTTGTCTAAGGGCGCAATCGACTTCGGTGTCCAAGCGAAACAAAGCACCCAATGCGCGAGTGATCTTCACCTTAGTGATCGAAGCCGCGTTAATCGCTTTTCTATCTGGCCTCACAGCGGAACAAGGTGCGACATAGCGATATAGTTTGATGCATCGCCCCTAAATTCTATAATATTTGTATATTGCCAGTGAAATTGATTTAAAGTAAGTTTTTAGCGAAATATATTATATATTAATTTTCGGTAAGGCATTGCGGAGATTGCAAAATCTATGCTGATCCAAAGAGATGCAAGCCCTAGCACGCCGGGCTTGGAAGCCTTGAAAGCAAGGCTTTCGGCGATTAGCCTACACTTCGTGCCGCGTCGTCCTGTCCGTGGTGCCCGATACGCTTGGTGTTATTGGAATGTGCGCGATCATGTGACCCAGTTTGGTGGACAGATCCGATATGGCTGGCTGATTACGGAGTTTAAGTCGCTGATGCTTTTAGCTTGGCACCACGCTGTTTGGCAGCGACGTGACGGTATGTTGCTTGATATCAGCCCGCACGGAACATGTGGCTTCGACGAGGGCATCACAGCTTTCCTAGAAGATCCAATTCAGACTTATGATCTCTCGTGGCCACCAGCGCATGCGCAACAGTTTGAACCTTTAGTCTCAGACCCTAGGTTGGATGATTTCATTCATGCTTATCAGGCTCTTTTTGCTCTGCAGAGCGACTATCTTGAACGACAACGCGCAGTGCCGGGCGTCTTTTGTGATGTCTATTCTGGGAACCTGCGAGTTCAGGGCCCTAAGGAAGGCGCGAAGCTGAGAGAATTGGAAAGCATCTGGAAGCCAAAAATCGATGCAGCGGACGCAAAACGCGCGCTGTTTCGCGATGGGTTGCTGGCCTGTCAAAGTGAGAGGCTAAAGCAGTCTTCCCCACTACCCTAGGGGGTTAAGAATATTGGTTTTTATTTGAAAAGTGGAGGGGGTTGCTGTTGCCGGGCCCCCCTCCGTGCCCCGCCTTCGGCCGAAGCCTTGGGACTTAGTCGGATGTCAATCAGACCGCATTACGCAGCCAAACGGACTTCCTGTGCAAAGTTATCGTTTGCATTTGTGAAAATGGGCGGTTGACGAAGCCCACGCGGGTAAAAGTAACGTCTTTACACATCCGTCGATCCTGATCGGCCCCACACTCGCGTCGATACACGCAGAGAGCTTGGTGGAGCCGCGGGGAATCGCACCCCGGTCCGGCCTGCTTATTTCACGCACGTTTATCACCATAGTCCGGCGAACCGGACACTTCTGATATAGGCCCTATTAGAGGCTAAGGGAAGGGGAGCGTCCAATCCAGCGCCAAATCTTGCTTCAACCAAGCCAAAAGGTCACGACAGACGCGCGCTGGGTCTTCCAATTCGGGTGTGTGTCCGAGGTCAGCATAGCTGATGTAATCGACGTGATCGGCCAAATAGCGTGCACGTTCAGCGTTTTGCGTGGGGTGACTTCGGTCGGCTTGGCCCCAAAAAGCCAATAGCGGCTGCTTGGGCTTATCCAGCTGAATCGATGGGTTCATATAGAGCTGATAGGCGCTGGCAAGGGACCACATGGCACCATGCTCAAACGACCGGCAGGCACAGGCCACAAATTCATCCAGCATGTCCTTTCGGCCAATCGATAGCCGGTACCAGTCTGGCATGCGTTTGGGTGCAAGTTGCTTCATCACCCATTGACCGAGAAAGGGGCGCGCCAAAATACCTTTGGGATCACGGCCTGCCTTCCAAGCTGCAAAGGCTGCAACGTCGCCAGCCTGTAAAAGGGCTAATCGGGATACCAGCTCTGGTCGTCGGCAGGCCAGATCAATCGCGCACAGGCTTGCAACGCAGGAGAAAGCCAGAATAGCGCCTTCACCAGCCACGTCTTTCAAAAAGCGGGCGACGTCATCATTGGTCTGATAAAAATCAAACCGGTAAGCCGGGTCAACGGCGCTAAACCCCATAGCGGGGAGTTCGAAGATGATAACGCGAAAATGCGGGCTGAAGGCATCTAGCAGCGCATCGTAATTTTCCAGTGTCATAGGGGGGTCAGCGGAAAAAACCAGCGTGGGTCCGCTACCCCGCACCCGATAGCGGTATTGGGTCAGAGGTGTCGTGTAAAAGCCAATCTCAGGCGAGGTGGAAGCCGCCCATCCAGCCTTAAAGGTGGCCATCTTGCGACGGCCACCCCACGTGTCCAGCTTGGTTCCAAGTTCACGGATGGCTTTCATATCAAGGTTTCTCCGATTTGATGGGTTGGATCATACTAACCGGGGCTTTGAGGAAGGTGACTTTGCCATCTTGACCATATCTTTTGGTCACGCGCGCATGCCAAGCTGGCCCAAAAAAGGCATCAGCGCTTGCCTGATCTTCCCAAAGATAAATGCCACCAAACGTACGATCGGCACCTTGAGTGAAATATTTATAGATCAGTCGCGGCGTGACGGCATAGGTTGGGATGGCGTCTTGCAAACCCTTCTTGACCAGTCCGTTAGTCGCATACCAAGGCGTCTTAATCTCGATAATGGTTGCGACATTGGCAGCGGACGGGGCCACTAGAGCAGCACCGGTTGTCACAGCGGGGACCGAGAAATAAACCGTATTAGCCTTGGCCCCATAGGTTTTTTGTACCCGTTCCAGCCACGCAGCATTGAAGTAGGCTTTTGCGGCGGCCTCGTTTTCAAACAGATAGAGGCCACCAAAGGCCGCTTGGCTATAGGTGAAATACTTGCGCTCAAGTCCCGGTACATTTGCATAAAGGGGGATCGCCCGTGTGAACTCAGCATTGATAGTCTCATCCGTCACGCCGGCTGGGCGCGGGATAGAAACATAGACGGCAACTTTGGTTTGAGCAGCTTCTGCAGCGGCCCGTTGAGGGGCCAATCCAAACCAAGCACCCAGTCCAACCAGCACACCTAGCGCGAGCATAGAGATAAAAAGTTTCATCCTGAACATCCTTTCGTGGGGGGCAGACCACCCATTGACCCCAAATAAGGCTTGACCGATCGGTCTAGCTAGGTCTAAAAATGGAAAATGGATTTTCAAAAATGACAAATGAACAGGCGGTGGATTGGGAAGGTGTCCGGTGTTTCGTTGTTGTGGCGCGGCGCGGTTCCCTTTCTGAAGCGGCGGAGGAATTGGGGCTGTCGATCCCAACGATTAGTCGGCGGATAGATGGGCTGGAGGCACAACTCGGCCTGCACCTCTTACACCGCGGTCCGCGCGGCACGCGTTTAACCGAAGCCGGGCACACCATTCTGCAAGTCGCCGAGCCGGGTGCCCGTCAAATAAGCCAAATTGCCCGTCGCGCCCGTGCTCTTCAAGAAGGGCCTAATCTGCCGTCAGTACGCATCTCGGCGACTGAGTCGGTGGTCGCCGATGTGTTGGCCCCACGCTTGGCGCGATTGCGGGCGCAAGATCCGTCGATCAGCATTGATTTAGAGGTTTCCAATGACATCGCCAATTTAAACGCCGGGCGGACGGATATGGCGATCCGCATGGTGCGCCCGCAGGAAGAGACTTTAATCGCGCGTCGCTTGCCGATGATCCGGCTGGGCCTGTTTGCTTCCCCTGACTATCTAAAGGGCAAAGCTTTAGACCGATTGGTCCTACAGGATGAGCATCTACTTTGGCTCGACCGTCAATATGGTGACATCGCTGAAAATCTTTGGCTGAAAGCACAAGGGCTAGATGCGACCATTCGTTTTTGTTCTTCCAGCGTGCGGTCCTTGCTCAATGCCGCCGTAGCAGGCGTGGGGATTGCACCATTGCCGGCCTTTGCAGCCCTACAGGCAGGGTTGATTGAAATACCCCTACGCATCTTGCCAGACCGCCAGCCTTGGCTGGTATTCCACCGCGACACCAAGACCAATTCACGCCTGCAACTCGTCCGCGATTGGATCGTTGCCTGCTTCAAGGATGCCTTGGCTGAGGCTTAAGGGACAAAGCTAATCACCGGGGGGGGCTTTGTTTCCTGATGCAACAGACCATCATAAATGTGGGCGGCAATGGATAAGAAGGCATTGGCGGTATCACTGCCGGGCGCGGCAACAACATAGGGCACGCCGCCATCCCCACTTTCGCGAATACCCACTTCTAAAGGAATTTCGCCCAGAAACGGCAGGCCTAAAGCATCTGCCGTGCGTTTCGCGCCGCCTTCGCCAAACACATAGAGGCGGCTGCCGTCTTGTTGCGTCAGCCAAGCCATGTTCTCAATCACGCCCAACACAGGAACATGGGTCTTCGCAAACATGCCTGCGCCCCGGCGGACATCTGCCAAAGCAACTTCCTGCGGCGTAGATACGATGACCGCGGCATTTAGAGGCACGCGCTGAGCCAAGGCCAATTGGGCATCCCCCGTGCCCGGCGGGGTATCCATCACCAATACGTCCAAAGGTTCTTCAACGGTGCCCCAAGTCACGTCTTCCAGCAATTGCCGGATGGCGCTCGTTACAATCGGACCGCGCCAGATCATCGGGGCGTCACCGTCGACCAGATAGCCGATCGACATGGTCTTGAGGCCATAGGCCATAACCGGCAGCAGTTTCTTATCCTCGCCCACTTCCGGCTCAGCGCTCACAGTCCCCATCATGGTGGGAATGGAAGGGCCATAGATATCGACATCGAGGAGGCCAACCCGCAGACCCAGCGCCGATAAGGCTGCGGCCAAATTGACCGCCACAGTGGACTTGCCGACGCCACCTTTGGCGGAAGCAACGGCCAAAATCGCAGTGATGCCGGGGATACCTGCTTTTACCGCCGGGGCTTGGGCGACGCCCTGTGCGAGGGCAGCATCGGTGAGTTTTGCACCTTTGCGGACGCGCTGTTGACCAGCCGGCGGTGCGTCGGGTGTTTGTGTGTTTTGTGCAGCACTAACATGGGCCGTCATCACCACAGTGACCTTTCCGGCGCCGGGCAAACCCTTGATGGCGGCCGTCGCGGCCTGTTGCCACTGGCTAGCTGCACTTTCTTCACCTTTTGGCACTGAAATTGTTGCTAGCACGTCCCCCCCATCAGAGACGCGCACATCTTCAATAAGTCCCTTATATACAAGGCTTAAGCCGTCGGATGCGCGCATGGTGTCGAGAATTTTTAACACATCCTCGCGTTTGAGTGATCGTTTGATTCCAAACACCTTCTTGATCCCTTTAGCTGAGCACGCACATAAGGGAGTGTAACGCCCGCTTGCAAGTCTTTGGCATGTGCCTTTGCCTAGGTTTAGCGGCTCTGAAATGGAAACACGTCTATATGCCTTGGAATGATAATTCGTCTGGTGGCGGTGGTGGCCCTTGGGGCCCCAGTGGTGGTTCGAATGGCAATCAACAGGGCAATGGCTCTGGGCCTAAAAATCCATGGGGCAATGGTTCAAACCAGCCACCGCGGCGTCCGGGTACGACTGGCGAAAGCGGCAATTTGGATGAACTGGCTAAGCGCGTTGAAGATCGCTTGAAAAGCGTCCTTGGCGGCGGCGGCAATGGCGGCGGCGGCTATAAAGGTGGCGGTGGCGGCGGTGAGCCCATTCAGTTTGACAAGCGCACCATTGGCGCGATCATCTTGGTCGCGGCCTTAGGCTGGGCTGCAACAGGTGTTTACGTCGTTGATGCCGGTGAAGAGGCCGTGATCCAGCGCTTTGGTAAGTATGTGCATACGGTTGAGCAGGGCTTGCAGTTCCATCTGCCGGCGCCGATTGAGACCCGCCAGATTGTTGACGTCCAAAACGCACGGTCTTTGACGGTCGGTGGCGGCTCTGAAGCTGGCGCCAATGACGGCCTCATGTTGACGGCTGATGAAAACATCGTCGACGTTGGATTCCAAGTTTGGTGGCGGGTCGAAAATTCGCGCGACTATTTGTTCCAAGTTGCCCATGGCCCAGAAGGCCGCGGTAATGCCGAAGAGACCGTACGCGCCGTCGCAGAATCTGCCATGCGGGAAGTCGCCGGTAAATCGCAGCGTGAGCAAGTGTTGTCGACCGGTCGGGCACAAGTGGAAACCCAAACCCGGGACCTCATCCAGCGCACGCTGAATGAGTATAAGGCTGGCATTCGCATCACGCAGGTGAACTTGACCAAAGCTGAACCCCCTGCAGCGGTGAATGACGCGTTCCGCGAAGTGGCGGCGGCAAGCCAAGAGGCAGAAACCAAAATTAACCAAGCCCGAACCTACCGCAACGCAGTGGTTCCCCAGGCCCAAGGTGACGCTGCACGCTTCAACCAATTGTATCAAGAATACAAGCTGGCACCTGAAGTGACGCGCCAGCGGCTTTATCTGGAAACCATGGAACGGGTCTATCAAGGGGCAAACAAAGTGTTGCTTGATCCCGGCCGTGCGGGCGCTAGCCCAATGGTGGTCTTGCCACCAGAATTGTTGAAAGGGGCCGCAGGCCCAGCTGCTGCTGCCTCTGCGCCTGCTGCGCAAAATGCGAACCCACAGGGAGTTGTCCGATGAACGCGCGTACCCTTCCCATTTTGGGTGGCTTGGCCTTTGGTGCGATGATACTTGCCAATGCGTCTTTGTTTACCGTCAGCGAAACGCAACAGGCGATCACGCTGCAATTCGGTCAACCCAAAAACTTCTTCAATATTGATGGCACAAGCCCCGGTTTGAAGGTGATGATCCCCTTTGTCCAACAACGCGAAATCTACGACCGGCGGATTTTGGACCTTGCCCCATCCGGCAAGAGCGAAGTGGTAACGGCTGACCAAGAGCGTCTTGAAGTCGATAGCTTTGCGCGCTGGCGGATTGTCGATCCACTGCGCTTTTATCAGGCCGTCCGCACCGAGGGGCGTGCCCGTGATCGTCTGACCAGCTTGCTGGAAGCGTCCTTGCGGCGCGTCTTGGGTTCGGCTCAATCGACGGACATCATTTCGGGGCGTCGCTCGGCCTTGATGAACTCGATCCGCTCTGAAATGAACCGCGAGGCAACGGCACTCGGCATTCAAGTCGTTGACGTGAAGATCCGTGCTGCCGATTTGCCGCCAGCCAACCAAGAGCGGGTGTTTGAACGCATGCGTTCTGAGCGCCAGCAGGCAGCAGCAAGCGTGCGTGCTGGCGGTGACCGTCAAGCGCAGGAGATTCGCGGTGGCGCGGATCGGGAACGGGCTAAGATTATCGCAGACAGCTATAATCAAGACCCAGACTTTGCGGCCTTCTATCGCTCCATGCAGGCCTATGAGAAGGCTCTGCCAGCTGGCACTACAATCGTGACCACGCCAGACAGCGACTTCTTCCGCTACTTCAAGAGCCGCCGTGGCGGCAATGGTGAGTAAGAGGGGTTAGCACTTAGTCCCTCTTAGTCTAGGCTCGCCGATCTCCCCTCGCGCCCAACGGGGGAGAGGGGACGGGGGTGAGGGGGCTCGGCGCTTAAGCGTGTTGCTTTGTGCAATCAAAAGCTTCCCAACGCGTCCATCAATAGTGTGACTGAAAAAGCTCTCACCCCAACCCGTCGACCAATTGGTCGACCCCATAGGGAGTGGGCCTCTGCGCGGGCAGTTTGCCTCTGCCAAAGTGAGCGGCGGGCAGATTGAAAGGCGGCCCGAAGGTTTCGGCCCCGAAAGGCCCCCACAAAATTTAAATGTAGTTGGAAAGAAGCCTAAGCCGCTGCGCGGATGGCTTCGAGGCGGGCGAGCTTGCGTTCAGCGGCGGCCTTCACGTCGGCATCCTTGGCATCGCGCACATCTTCACGGGCGTTTTGCAGGTCCTTTTCTAGGCCAGCTGAATCTAGCTTTGCTAGGTCCACGGCATCTTCGGCCAGAATCGTCAGGCCCTGCGGCGTCACGTCGGCAAAGCCACCACCGACAAAAATCTTACGCTCGCTCGCGCCATCGAGAATACGGATGGCGCCTTGCTGAATCACCGTCATGAACGGCGCATGTTGGCTCAATACACCAAACTGACCATCCACACCGGGTACCACCACCTGATCGACTTCACCCGAATAAAGGGCGCGCTCAGGGGAGACCAATGAAAAGAGAAGTTTGCCTGTGGTGGCCATGGATATGCTCGCTGATTGCGGGAAAGGATTTGTTGGGGTGCGTTTAGCATTTGAGCGCCCAGCATGCAAAGCACTGCAACAGTCGATACGTCACCTCAGCGTGATCAAAAATGTTCCGTGAGAAAGGTGCCGTTTCTTGTTACTTACGCGTTATGAGCGCGCCCTGTTATGTCGACCGGAGCTTAGCGGGCTCATGGATTGAAAGGGAGCGATCTAACTATGTTAAAGGAATTTATTATCGGGATGGGCGCGCTGGCCATTGCTGGCTCTGCCATGGCACAAACGGCTGCAACACCAGAAGCACTTTGCCCGGATGGCGAAATTGTCACGGTGCGCTTTAACGAGCTTACACCGGGCGGGACCTATGACGGCTTTAAAGCTGCAGCGGCCGCCAACCAAAAATATTATCGCGACAGGGGAATCAACGGGAATGTTCAATTGGTCGGTCGCGTCATGGTTCGCGATCCCGCCACGGGCACATGGTCCTTTTCGCCTAAGGATGTGTCCACTGCCCACGTGAATCCGCCCATGGGCCGCGGTAACCCCAATGACCCTGATTGGAAAGCATTTGTCGCGCAATATGATTCTAACTCAAAAATGTCAGCCCAGCGGTCGGTCTGCTATGCGCCTTCAATCGACGAAACGGCGACGATTACGGCGGAAATAAAGAAGTTTGAGCAGGTTTGGGCCGATAAGGCCGCTGCTGGGGATGCAGCTGGCTTAGGTGCGCTCTTAGATGACAGCTATGTCAGCTATGGGAAAGCAAAGCCGGAAACCAAAGCTGACCTCTTGGCGAGTACCGCTGATCCTAAGAAGCGCCCAGCCTCTGTCAAAATCAGCGATGTGACCGTGAAAGTCGATGGTTCTTTTGCGTTCGCACAGGGTGTTTGGTCGGAAGTCGGCAGAGATGGCAAGACGAAGAACTTGTTTTTCCTCGATATTTGGAAACAAGGACGCGATGGCACGTGGAAAGCACTGATGAGCCAAGTCAGCGACATTCCGAAATAAAATAAGGACTGCCTCCATTGTCCTGAAACTAAAAGGCCCCGCAGCAGCGCTACGGGGCCTTCTTTTTGTTCTGTGCGACCAGCGTTTACGCCGCTTCAGCAGCCATTTTTTGCGCCTTGGCAATCGCTTCATCGATATTGCCGACCATGTAGAAGGCTTGCTCTGGCAAGTGGTCATAGTCACCGTTTACGAGGCCCTTGAAGCCGCGGATGGTGTCTTCCAGCGAGACGAGCTTACCAGGTGAACCGGTGAACACTTCTGCGACGTGGAATGGCTGCGACAAGAAGCGCTCTACCTTACGGGCGCGCGACACAACCAATTTGTCGTCTTCCGACAATTCGTCCATGCCCAAGATCGCGATGATGTCTTGCAGAGCTTTGTATTGCTGCAAGATTTCTTGAACGCGACGGGCGGTTTGGTAGTGCTCTTCACCCACGATACGTGGCTCAAGGATCCGCGAGGTGGAGTCCAGAGGGTCCACAGCTGGGTAGATGCCTTTTTCAGCGATCGAGCGGTTCAACACCGTCGTTGCGTCCAAGTGGGCGAACGAGGCGGCTGGTGCAGGGTCGGTCAAGTCGTCGGCTGGCACGTAGATGGCCTGAACCGAGGTGATGGAGCCCTTAACCGTCGAGGTGATGCGCTCTTGCAGGCCACCCATGTCGGTTGCCAAGGTTGGCTGATAGCCCACAGCCGAAGGAATACGGCCCAAAAGTGCGGACACTTCCGAACCAGCTTGGGTAAAGCGGAAGATGTTGTCCACGAAGAACAACACGTCTTTACCTTCTTCGTCGCGGAAATATTCGCACTGAGCCAAGCCGGTCAAAGCCACGCGTGCACGGGCACCTGGGGGCTCGTTCATCTGACCATACACCAAGGTGCAGCGCGAGCCTTCGGTAGAACCATTGTTCTCCTTGGGGTCGACGTTCACCTTCGATTCGATCATTTCGTAATAGAGGTCGTTGCCTTCACGGGTACGTTCACCCACACCGGCCAACACCGAATAACCGCCGTAAGCCTTTGCGATGTTGTTGATCAACTCTTGGATCAAAACGGTTTTGCCCACGCCGGCACCGCCGAACAGACCGATCTTACCACCCTTGGCGTAAGGGCAGAGCAAGTCCACAACCTTGATGCCGGTGGCCAAAACTTCTGGCGCTGGCTTCTGGTCGACAAAAGCTGGCGCTGCTTGGTGGATCGAGCGCTTGCCCTGGGACGACACGATCGGGCCGGCTTCGTCAATTGGCTCACCAATCACGTTGATGATGCGGCCCAACGTTGCAGGACCGACTGGCACCATGATGGGGTTGCCGGTGTCGGTGACTTCTTGGCCACGAACCAAGCCTTCGGTGGCGTCCATTGCGATGGTGCGCACGGTCTTTTCACCCAGATGCTGGGCGACTTCCAACACAAGGCGCTTGCCATTGTTGCTGGTTTCCAAGGCGTTGAGGATGCTTGGCAGTTCGCCATCAAACTCAACGTCGACAACGGCGCCAATTACTTGGGCGATCTTGCCTTTAACATGGATGCTCATAGTGTCGTGTCCCGTTCTAAAAGTCTCTGTTTTGAGCCGCTTACGCGTTTTCTAAGTCTAACCGTCTTTCGATGCGACCAAGCCGTTCGTCAAATCGGTCCATTCGTTTTCCAAGGCCACCCATCATAACGAGGAGTTGTCCTTGCGTTTCTTCCAAAGAGGACACCCGAGACTTGATGTCTGACATATCGAGACTCACTGCATCCATCTTACTTCTGATATGTCTCAGATGTTCAAGGATTAGGCTCTCAACATTATCGGTCATCACAGCTCTCCAGTGACCTCTTGTAGCATAGTTTACACCGCCTGCGCACCCGCGATAATTTCTGTCAATTCGGTGGTAATCATGGCCTGACGCTTGCGGTTCATTTGCAAGGTCAGTTTCTTGATCAGGTCGCCTGCGTTGCGTGTCGCATTGTCCATAGCACCCATTTGGGCCCCATAGAAACCAGCGGCATTTTCCAGCAAAGCGCCCAAAATCTGGCTGTCGAGATAACGTGGCAGCAAGGCTTCCAGAATCGCTTCTTCGCCAGGCTCGTAGGTATAGACGCCACCGCCAGTATCAGATGTTGCAACGCCTTCCGGTGCCACAACAGGGATCAATTGTTGGGCTGTCGCAATTTGGCTGATGACCGATTTATAGCGCGAGAACACCAGATGCGCGACATCAAACTCAGCGGCGTCGAACATCTCAACCAATTTGTGGCTGACTTGTGCGCTTTGAGCCGCACCCAAGGTGCGTATGCCTGCAAATTCAATATGGCCAACCGATAAAGACGCGTAAACGCGCTTTAACTGATCGCGACCCTTTTTGCCCACGGTCAAGATTTTAACCGTTTTGCCCTGCGCTTGCAGGCTGACAATCAGTTCACGAGCCTTCTTGACGATATTGGTGTTGAACCCGCCGCACAGGCCGCGCTCAGAGGTGGCAACCACCACCAAATGGACTTGGTCATTGCCAGAGCCACGCAGCAGCTTGGGAGCCGCATCAGAGCCCTGCACGGACGTTGCCAAATTGGCCACGGTCCCGGCGACTTTTTCACTATAGGGGCGCGCCGCTTCGGCTGCCTCTTGCGCACGCTTCAGCTTTGCCGCCGCCACCATTTGCATGGCTTTGGTGATCTTCTGCGTCGACTTCACCGAAGCGATACGCGTGCGAAAGTCCTTTAAGCTGGCCATGGATTAGTTCCCTCAGCCCCGCTCTTAAGCAAACGTCTTGGCGAAATCATCAAGCGCTTCTTTGATGCGCGCTTCGATATTGTCGGCTTTGATGTCCAGCTTGGTTTTGATCGCGTCAGACAGCTCTTTGTACTTCCCGCGCAACGCAGCCTTCAATTCGGCTTCATAACGCTTGATGTCGCTGACGGGGACGCTGTCCAAATAGCCCTTGGTACCGGCATAGATTAGGACAACCTGATCTTCGACGGCCACTGGCGCGAACTGGTCTTGCTTCAACATTTCGGTCAAGCGAGCACCACGGGCCAGCAAGCGCTGGGTCGAAGCATCCAAGTCCGAACCAAACTTCGCAAAGGCAGCCATTTCCCGATACTGGGCCAATTCACCCTTAATCGGACCGGCCACTTGCTTCATCGCCTTAACTTGAGCGGACGAACCCACGCGAGACACCGACAGACCAACGTTCACAGCTGGGCGGACGCCTTGGTAGAACAAGTCGGTTTCCAAGAAGATCTGACCATCGGTGATCGAAATCACGTTGGTTGGGATATAGGCCGACACGTCGTTAGCTTGGGTTTCGATGATTGGCAGAGCCGTCAACGAACCAGAACCATTGTCTTCGTTCAGCTTTGCAGCGCGCTCAAGCAAACGCGAATGCAGATAGAACACGTCACCTGGATAGGCTTCACGACCGGGTGGACGACGCAGCAGCAAGGACATTTGGCGGTAAGCCACAGCTTGCTTGGACAAATCGTCGTAGATCATCAAAGCGTGCATGCCGTTGTCGCGGAAATACTCACCCATGGTGCAGGCCGAGAACGGTGCCAAGAACTGCAGAGGTGCAGGCTCAGAAGCGGTTGCGGCCACGATGATTGAGTATTTCATCGCGCCAGCTTCTTCGAGGGTTTTCACCAGCTGAGCAACGGTCGAACGCTTTTGGCCGATCACGACGTATACGCAGTAAAGCTTTTGGCTTTCTGGTGCGTTGTTGTCATGGGCTTCGCGCTGATACAGGATCGCGTCGATGGCGATGGCGGTCTTGCCGGTTTGACGGTCGCCGATGATCAATTCGCGTTGGCCGCGACCGATTGGGATCAGCGCGTCAATCGACTTAATCCCGGTCTGCATCGGCTCATGCACCGACTTACGAGGGATAATGCCGGGGGCTTTAACGTCCACCTGCTTACGCTCAGCTTCGATATCAACCAGTGGGCCTTTGCCGTCGATGGGCTCACCCAGTGGGTTGAGCACGCGACCGAGCAAACCTTTGCCGACAGGAACAGACACGATTTCGCCGAGGCGCTTTACAGTGTCGCCTTCTTTGATCCCACGGTCTTCACCGAAGATCACGACGCCGACATTGTCGCGCTCCAGGTTCAAGGCCATGCCTTTGATCCCGCCTGGGAACTCAACCATTTCGCCCGCTTGGACGCTGTCAAGGCCATAGACCCGGGCGATACCGTCACCAACGGACAACACGGTGCCGACGTCAGCAACAGCTGCCTCAGCGCCGAAGTTTTTGATTTGATCCTTAAGGATCGCGGAAATTTCTGCGGCGCGGATGTCCATGCCTCAGGCCCCCTTCATCGCAATTTTGAGTGCGTCGAGTTTAGATTTGACAGAATCGTCGAACAGCCTGGAACCAACCTTGACGACGAGGCCGCCAAGAAGTTCAGGCTTTAGCGTGGTTTCTACATCAACCGGTGCTTTGAAGGCCCGGCCGAGTGCTTCAGTCAGGCTCTTGAGTTGTTCTTCGCTCAAGGGCTCTGCAGTCGAGATTTCGGCCAGAACGGCACCACGTGCCTGAGCTGCTAAGCCCAAGAATGCCGCCAGCATGCCACCCAAGTCCGCCGAACGACGGTTTTGGGCTGCAAGGCCGAGAAAATTTTGCGTGATGGCGTTGGCCTTCATCTTTTTGGCGATGGCACCAAGAGCTGCGGCCTTTTGTTCCACAGGGAACAGCGGGCTGGTCAAGGCAGCGCGCAAGTCCGCGCTGGTCTGCCAAGCGGCCAAGAGCGCCTTGGCGTCTTGTTCCACAGCAGCAACCTTCTTGGATTCAGTCGCCAGGTCGAACAGCGCCGCGCCATAGCGCTGGGCTGCTTCACTGATGGCGCTGCGATTTGATCCACTCAAAGGGTCTACTCACGTGTAAGACACGCCAAAGCTACCAGACTGAGCGAGGGCGTGCACATTAGATTAAAGGAACAAAATCAGGCGATTCGATACCAGAGGTCTCGAAGCTGCTTTGTGGTGCGTGGCGTCTAGCATGGGGTAGGCGCATTCGCAACATTGGGGAGGCAGGGAGTTGCAGGGGGTTTGGGGCGTCCGAGGCCGTAAGGACGATCTGCCAGTGACTAACCTTCGGCTTGATCCCCGACAATCGATTCCGCCAAGAGGCACCCAAGGATTCTGCGCCTGTCACTAACACCGCCAAGGCCGCTTCGCTTCTGCCCTTGACGACCCCAATCAGACGGAACGTTTCTGGAAGCCCCGGAGCGCGCAGCACGAGCTGCGCATGTTGGCGCGACCGCTGGTCCGTGGGTAAAGATGCGCAGCTCGTGCTGGGCGCTCCCACTAGCGCTAATACTCAAGCAAAAGCGCGCCAGTTCAGGCGGGTCAAGGGCAGAAGTGAAGCGCAGCGGAACGTCCCTTGAGGCGGCTGGGCTGGCATCTGACAGTTATCGGGCGGTTTTGGTGAACCATGGGAATCACCAAAATCGTTCCAAAGCGACTTTTTTCAGCACTACCAAGGGCCCAAGAGCCAACTCAACTTTCATCGTCGTCATCCCCGCCGCAGTGCAGCGAAGCGTAACGAAGAGCAGGGACCTCTGTGGTTTTGGGCGCTCAGCCAGCGGAAGGTCCCCGATCTGCACTACGCTACGCTTCGTTTGTCGGGGATGACATCGCAAGCGGGGCAGGGAAAAGCACCGGGCCTGTTTGCCGAACAAATCCCCCATCTATCCCACCCCCCAAACCCGTCCACCATAATCCGGCGATGTCGTTTTCTCTCACCCCTTTTACCTTTGCGCTCTCTCAAGCTTCGTACCTCCGCGACCGGGTGCTTGGGGCAAGCGAATTATTCGGGAGGCCGGCGTTTGTGAGAAAAGCCGTGGCGGCGCGCTTGCGCAAAGGGGTGCGGGCGTTGGAAGCTTTCTTGCGACGTATCTTGATTTTGATGGCGCTGGAACTTGAGCCTGATCTGGTTGCCGAAATACAGTTTGAAAACTTGGCGCGCGTGAAAGAGCGGAAAGTGCGGGCCAGAAAGGCGTTTCTGCGGATTTTTCCCACGCCGGGTGGGGCTCACAAGTTTGACTTTAAGCAACGCATTGGCGTGCCCTGCGCGCCAGAAATACTGCCACATGCCGCCGCACTGCCGCCCGTAAAAGTGCCCATTGGCCATTGGTTGCAGCAGCTGGACTATCTTCAAACCATCATCACTGACCCAGTTGCCAAAGCGAAGCGATTGGCTTTCAGCTTGGCGCGGCACCATCACGGCCTGCTGATGGCGCCAGATCAACACCGCCGCGTGATGCGCGGCTGTGGCACAGAACCCAGCACCATTTTTGACGCTATGGCGTTTCAGATCATGCAGAAAAGCCGATCAAGGCCGCCACCATTACCCCCGCCACGCCGCTGGCCAAAGCCCATGATCACCCTTTTGTAACGATGCCCCCGCTCTGGCGATGTAGCGGGGTCGCGGTCGGCTGGGCGTCTATGACCTTCGCCCCTAAATCCCCTCGCCATCCTGACCTTCGCGTTCATTCTTGCGTTTGACCGCTATGTTGAGCGCTTCAACCACGACGGAAAAGGCAATTGCCGCATAAAGATAGGCGCGTTCAATATGTTGGCCGAAGCCGTCGGCGACCAAAACCATGCCGACAATCAAGAGGAAAGCGAGCGCGAGCATCTTTGTCGTCTCATACTTATCGATAAAGGCCGAGACGGTTTCGCTGGCAAACATCATCACAGCAATGGCAATCACCACTGCAGTCACCATAATGGAGAGATTGTTGGACATGCCAATCGCGGTGACGATCGAATCAATCGCGAAGATGACGTCAATCACGGCAATTTGAGCGACAACGACCATGAGCTTGGACGACTTTGTCTTGGGGCCGGCATGATCTTCCACGCTTTTAGAACGCACGATGTCATCGATTTCGAGCGTGGCTTTATACAAGAGATAGCCGCCGCCAGCGATCAAGATCAGGTCGCGGGCCGAGAAACTATGGCCCAGAACGTCAAAGAGAGGTTTCGTCAGGCCAGCCAACCAAACCAGCATCGACAAAAGAATGATGCGAAGGATGAGAGCGAGTGCCAAGCCCATGCGCCGTGCGGAGGCTTGTTGCTCCTTAGGAAGTTTTGAAGCAGCAATCGAGATGAAAATGACATTGTCGATCCCGAGAACGATTTCCAACAGGGTTAATGTCGCGAGTGAGGCCCAGCCATCCGCCGTCGCCATCCATGCAAACCAATCCGCCAACTCTTCGTCTCCTCGCGATGCGGCACTGCCCCGCTCAATTGCTTTGGTTGCCTGCCTTGTCGGGGCCGGTCAAGCCAATAGGCGCGAACAGACTCACAAAAATGTGACCGACTGCAGGGCGTCAGGGCGTGAAGGCATTCGTTAACCACGTTTGTTTATCTAGATCGAGGAAATTGCGTTGTAGGTTTGCGTCATACTGACGTTATCCCCTCAGCGCCTTAGGCACGCAGGAGCTTGAAATGCCGCTGAAACTATCCCTGAAGCCGAACGAGAAGATCGTGCTGAATGGTGCCGTTGTTCAAAACGGAGATCGTCGAACCACACTTTTGCTGCAAAACAAGGCGTCGGTCCTGCGCGAGAAAGATATTATGCAATTGGAAGAGGCGAACACGCCTGTCCGCCGCATCTATCTGCCGATCATGTTGATGTATTTGCAGGGTCAGGAATCGCCTGACCAATATAACGAGTTCGCGCTGCGCATGACGGAGTTCATGAGCGTTGTTCGCGTTCCGGCCGTCCTAGAAGAATGCGTGAACGTTTCCCGCGAAGTGATGACCGGTGAGTATTACAAGGCATTGTCCAGATGCCGGAAGCTGATGGATTATGAAGCCGAACGGCTGAATATAGAGGGGACTGAGCATGTCGCTCCAAGCGTATCAGAAGGCGCAGCAACGAGTCGAAACGCCGCGTGAGATTGAATACCGGCTTTTCGGCCAAGTCACCCGCGCGCTGATCGATATCCAAGATCTGCCGCGTCATGAGATTGCCCGCCGGATGGACGCGCTGGATTGGAACCGGCGTGTCTGGTCGTTTATGGCGGCTGATTGCGCAAACCCCGACAATGCGCTGCCAGAGAATTTGCGCGCCTCGATCATCTCGCTCAGCCTTTGGGTAGGCCGCTATTCCAGTGAAGTGATGCAGAAAGGTGAGGATGTTGAGCCTTTGATCGACATCAATCGCACCATTATGCAAGGCTTGGCGAGCCAGATCGAGCGTCAAAAAGATGCACTTCAGGCCTCCGAGGCTGGCTGAACGCGGATAGCCGCGCCCGATCAGCGTTGATTGATGCGGAGCGCGGCTAAAGTCACTGAACGGATCAATAGGTCGCTAGAGCGCGACATCCGGGCGAGGCTGATGCCGCCCTCCAAGCTCGCCAACGCAAGGCAAGCTTTGTCATGGGCCGCTTCTGTGCCACCCAAGGCCGACTCGAACCGCGCAAGCCATCGCTTTTGAGCGTCACAAATGGCTTGGGTCAGCGCGCTTTCCCCGGGACTGGCGGCCAAGAGCCCTAAGAGCGGTGTTTGGGTATAATCGCTGCGCTGTAACCAAATCACGCATTCATGCGCCAGTTCTAGCAGGACCGCACCGGCGCGCTTGTTCTTTGAAAACTCTGCCGCGAGCCGCGCATCAACTTCGTCCGCAATGAAGCCGACCGCCGCAATCGCCAGTTCTTCTTTGCCACCGGGGAAGTGATGGTAAAGCGAGCCCTTGGGCAGCTCTGATGCGTCGAGAATGTCAGATATGGCGACGCCGTGATAGCCCTTGGCTTGAAACAGCGAAAGCGCGGCAGCAACCAAGCGTTCTTTGGTGCCCATTGGGGTAGGTGGTGGTGCGAGGGGTGTTTCTATGTCGCTAATTGTCATGTCTATGTTTCTGAAATGAGGACTTTAAAGGAGGCATTTGCCCGGGCAATGAGTGTGTCGTCTGCATAAATCAAAGCATCAATAAGACCTGTTCGTCGTGAGGCGGTGACCACACGGGGCACGATGGATATCCACTGGCCAATCTGGGCTATGTCGACATAGTCGACGTGGAGGGATGTTGTGACGATGCCTGAGACAGCTTGCGCTTTTCCCTCCTTGGCTCCGTCGCTTTTTAGACGCGCCATGCCGAGCGATAGGCCCATAGCATTGTCCGCCAGTGCCGCAATGACACCGCCATGCAATAAACCGCGTCCATTACAATGACACGTATCGAGGAAAAAGCCTAATTCATAGATGCCTTGTTCGGTTCGGGCATAAAGGGGCTGCCATGGATCCGTGACAGGACTCTTGCGGGTGTGAGGGGTAAACCCTGAAGGAATATCTGACATAAGCGCCTGATAAAGAAACCAGACCGTTCGGTCCAGTGCGGCACTGGATTGAACAGAGCACGCCTATTTAGCCTTTTTCTCTTTCTTCTTTTTCTTCTTCTTGTCTTTTTTCTTTTTGCCGGCTGCTTTGGTTTCATCGAGTTCAGCTGTCGGCATGGCCAAGCGCGTCAGGAGTTCGACGAATCCCGCCCGCTTGCTGGCAGGAAGACGGGCCAGCACAGCGGCATCGACCTCGGCAAGCTTTGGCATCGCCTCTTCATACAACGCACGGCCGGTCGGAGTCAGGGTCACGGAATTGGCCCGGCTATCTGTCATCGACTTCGTCCGCTGCGTAAGCCCTTTGGCTTCCATGCGCGCGACCATTTCAGCCAGAGTGGAACGGTCGATGCCTGTGCGAACCACTAACTCGCTCTGCGAGACGCCATCTTGCTCGGCCAAAACGGCCAAGACTGCAAATTGGCGTTGGGTCAGGCCATTGGATCCCAGACCCGCGACATGCAGATCGGCTGCGGCCTGTTGGGCCCGATGCAGCAAATGGCTGGGTGACGCATTCAGTGCGAAAGATGTGGCGGCAGAGCTTGGCTGCGCTGGGGGTTCGCCTGATCCGGCAATTGGTTGCACCAGCGACGCTTCTTGATCTTGAACACTCATCTCGCTACTCGCCTGCTTGCCCCAACAATGGGTGCATTACAATCCGTCGGCGTCGTATCATTGATTTTTGACGACTGCGCGACACCTCGTTATCTATACATGATCCCTCAAGGAATAAGACACCCGATGCCAACCAATTTCTCGTTACAAATCCCAGCCGGAGAAGATCGCGTGCGGCAAGTCTGCGACACCTGTGGCTTCATCAATTATGTGAATCCGAAGATCGTGGCCGGGGTTGTGGTCGATGATGGGCAAGGCCGCATTCTCTTATGTCGGCGAGCAATTGAGCCGCGCCATGGCTTCTGGACGGTACCAGCAGGTTTTATGGAAGAGCGGGAAACTACGGCCCAAGGGGCCACACGGGAAGTTTGGGAAGAGGCCCGCGCCAAGGTCAATATCAACGCACTTCTTGGTATTTATGAGGTGCCGCGCATTAGCCAAGTCCATTTTATGTACCGCGGCACGCTCAGTGAAGACGGTTTTGCGGCCGGGCCAGAAAGCCTTGAAGTGGCGTGGTTTGCCTTTGAAGATATTCCTTGGGACCAATTAGCTTTTCCAACCGGCGTTTGGGCGCTCAAGGATTGGGCCAAAGTGCAAGATCAAGCCACTTTTGTCCCATTTTCAAACCCGCCGGGCAGTGAGCATATGACCCATCCACGCCAGCCCGCGGGCGAATAAGCGCGTTCGCTTAGATCGGATCTAGCTCCAGATAAAGAAAAGGCCCGAACCTGGCAGGAGGCCTAAAGGCAGCTCAAGACAGGTCGGGCCTTATTGGACTTTTTCGGTGGCAGGGTCAGGTCAGTACGAACCGATCGACCGACCCCTACTAAACCGGTTTAGTTCAATGCATCTTTCAACGCTTTGGAAGCTTGGAACTTCGCAACAGTTGCCGCTTTGATTTCGACGGTCTCGCCAGTCGAAGGGTTGCGGCCTTGGCGTGCATCACGCTTTGAAACTTTAAACTTGCCGAGGGGGGCCAAGGTGACTTCTTCGCCAGCCTTCAGGCTCTTCACAATCGCTGCAGTCAACGCGTCAATCGCGGTGTTGGCTTTGTCCTTCGTGATATCAGCAGCTTCTGCGACGGCGTCGATCAAATCTTTTTTGCTCATTGTCGTTTCCTTAGTCATTGGCTGCTGCACCCGAGGCGGATCACGGCAGCGTTGCGCACCCGTCCGTAATCAGAGGGATACAATGGCAGCAAGCAACGGCGCTTCGGGTCCAAAGGTCAAGGCCATCTTGAGGTGCGGATCCCCAGATTCTGCTGAGAAGCATGGGGTTTTGCTGACAATTATCGGTGATCAGGCCGCGCAAGCACGGAATCCCGCCTCAATTTCTGCCCGAACAAGTGGGTCGGCTAGGTTCCGTCCGATCAAGACGAATCGGCTTTCAGGAACCGAATCAGCAGGCCACGGCCCCTGATAGTCGCCCTCCAACATCATATGGACACCATGGATGATGTAGCGGCGCGGGTCATCGCCCATCTGAAGGACGCCCTTGAGGCGCAAGATATCGAGGCCGCGACTGCCGACGAGCTCGGACAGCCATGCATCAAATAATTCCTCCGACAAGGGTGCGCTCACGCGCATCGCAATCGAGTCGATCCCTTCGTAATGGCTATGTGCGTGATCATGGTGATCATGGTGGTCGTGCTCATGACCATGGTGATGTTTGGGCAGAAAGTGGGGATCTAGGTCCATCGCCCTGTCCAGCGAAAAGGCCCCGAGATCGAGAATGGCGTCTAGGTTCACGAGCGAGCGCGAAGTTGTCACCACCTTAGCCCCGCGATTGAGCCGTTGGATGATCGCTTGGGCAGCTTCGAGTTGTTCTGGGCTGGCAGCGTCAGTTTTATTCAGCACAATGACGTCGGCAAAGGCAATTTGCTCAACCGCTTCGTGGCTGTGTTCGATCTGGCCTGCGATATGGACGGCGTCGACCACGCTCACCACGGCATCGAGATAGGCGCGGTTCTTAATTTCATCATCGGCAAAGAAGGTTTGGGCGACGGGGGCCGGGTCTGCAAGACCAGTTGTCTCGATGATCACCCCGTCAAAGGTTTGTCCACGACGGAATAAGGCCCCGAGAATCCGGATGAGGTCACCGCGCACAGAACAACAGACACATCCATTGTTAAGCTCGAAAATTTCTTCATCCACATCCACGATCAAATCATGATCAATGCCGATCTCACCAAACTCGTTGACGATCACGGCATAACGCTTTCCGTGCGGCGCGGTTAGAATGTGGTTCAAGAGAGTCGTCTTACCGGCTCCTAAATATCCAGTCAGCACGGTCACAGGAACCTTGGCTGTCGAATCACTTTGCATGTCTTGGTTCGCCTTACGTATTGTTTTCAGCTCAGGAACGGACCGATTATAACCAGAAACGTGTGTGCAGTCTCAGGTAACGCACTTAAAACGACTGCCGAGGTAGACAGCAAGGTACCGTTAACCTAACCGGCCGCCAAAAGATTGCGATCAAGCAGCACTCAGGCGAGGGCACCATGTGTTTTAAACAAGGTGACAATGCTTGTGCCTTTGGACGTCAGCATAATGCTGAACAAACACATAACCATTATTTTAGGGCCTGCAACTTGCATTGAGGCAAAGCGTGCGTCTCAATTTGGGGCAAGGGTGTAATAGGTGAACAATATTATCATCAGGTTTAGTGCCGATATTGCACCGGTCAATTTGTACAGGCCCGTGCCTGTCAAAGACCTTTCAGATTCTGCCCGTAGCGCGCCTAAGCGCCTGTTTGACGTCGGCTGCTCGTTCATCGGATTAGTCTTTCTTGCCCCTCTTTTGATTACGATCTCTATTGTGATCAAACTGACAAGTCCTGGCCCCATCTTGTTCGCGCAGCTTCGCACCGGCTTGGGTGGAAGAACCTTTGTGATCTACAAGTTTCGCACAATGACCACGCTAGAAAATGGTGACCGTGTTGTGCAGGCTTGCCGCGACGACTCGCGTATCACGCGGGTTGGCTTGTTCCTGCGTCGCTCCAGTTTGGATGAGTTGCCGCAATTGTGGAACGTCCTGATTGGCGACATGTCGATTGTTGGGCCACGCCCACATGCGGTTGCCCATGATCATTATTATGGAGCGCTTCTGCCAGACTATCGCGATCGGTTTCGGGCAAAGCCCGGGATCACCGGCCTCGCTCAATGCAATGGCGCGCGCGGCCCCACAGAAACCCTCGACAAAATGAGCCGGCGCATCCGTTTGGACCTCGTCTATATTGAGCGCTGGTCGCTGATGATGGAAGCCCGAATTCTTGTCAAAACGGTCAAAGTCATCCTCACGGGAGATGACTGCGCCTTTTAAGGCAGTTTTATCTCCAGTTACGCCCGCAAAGGGTCTCGTCAGAACGTCCCGCTGCACTATGATAGAAATATCGTCATAGGAGACTTGGCTTGATTTCGCGTCGCACCCTTCTTGCAGCCAGTTTGGCTTCACCTTTAGCCCTATCCGCCTGCGGTCCAGAAAAGCCAGCAGAGAAAGCGGGCCGTGTGCGCATCCGCTTTGCCACAGATTGGCGGGCGCAAGCCGAACAGGGCGGCTTTTATCAAGCCGTCGCTAAGGGGTTCTATGCGGACAAGGGTTTAGACGTTTCCCTGATTCAAGGCGGTCCAAGCGTGAACGTACCGCAGTTATTGGCGGCGAATGCCATCGAAATGGGTTTAGGCTCTAATGCCCCCATCGTGCTCAGCATGGTCCAAGCTGGCGCGAAGGCAAAGGCGGTCATGGCGTCGTTTCAAAAGGATCCACAAGTCCTGATCACCCACCCGCGCGCAGACATAAAGTCACTGGCGGACATGAAGGGCAAACCCATCATGCTGGCGGATGCATCCATCAATGCCTTTTGGCCATGGCTGAAAGCCAAATATGGCTTCACCGATGATCAGGTCCGCAAATATACCTTCAATTCAGCACCATTTTTGGCTGATCCTAGTTCGATCCAACAAGGCTACGTAACCAGCGAGCCTTACACCCTGAAAACCCAAGGCAAAATTGACCCACAAGTCTATTTGCTCGCCGATTCTGGCTACCCCGGCTATGCCGCCATGACTCTGGGATCAGACGCCTTTATCGCGGCCCATCCTGAGGCGGTCAAAGGCTTCGTTGAAGCCACCATTGCTGGCTGGAAAGATTATCTTCGTGGTGATCCTGCCCCTGGCGATGTCCTGATTACCAAGGATAATCCCGACATGACTGCCGACTTGTTGAGCCAAGCCCGCGAGAAGCTGTTGTCCTATGGTATTGTCGAGACCCCAACTGGGGAGATCGGCACGATGAGCCTCGACCGCTGGAAGAGCTTCTTCGACATCATGACGGCTGCAAGTGTTTATCCCGCCGATTTGAAGTGGGAGTCGGGTATAGATCTTAGCTTTTTGCCGCAGAAATCTTGATGCCAGCTGAGACCCCCATCCGCTTAAGCGCGCGGCAGGCTTGCGTGCGGTTCGGTGCCTTAGAGGCGCTGGGCCCGATCGACTTGAGTGTTCGGGCGGGCGAATGTGTGGTGCTGTTAGGACCGTCAGGATGTGGGAAAAGCACGCTGCTGGCAGCGCTTGCGGGCTTACAGGCGGTGGCGAGCGGGGCGGTACATGCCGATACAGCGGGCGGGTCAGATATCCCAGGCGTCGTCTTTCAAGAGCCAAACCTGATGAATTGGGCGACGGCGAAGGACAATGTCGCCCTCCCACTGGCATTAGCCGGTGTTGGCAAGGCTGAGCGGCAAGACCGCGCGCAAAAAGCCTTGCAACAGGTTGGCTTGGGCTCTTTTTCGTCTGCCTATCCAAGGACGCTCTCTGGCGGCATGCGGATGCGGGTGGCATTGGCACGCGCTTTGGTCAACGAACCGTCGGCCTTGCTGCTCGACGAGCCCTTTGCGGCTATTGATGAATTGGGGCGGCGCGCGCTGGACGATTTGGTTCTGGCGGCAAAGCGCGACCAGCATTTGGCTGTCCTATTTGTGACGCACTCCGTCGATGAGGCGGTTTATCTGGCTGATCGCATTTTGGTGTTAAGCCCAAGGCCCGGGCGCATTATGGCTGAAATCGCCGTTCCAGATGTGCCGCGCGATCCAGCCTTCTTAACCTCACCTGCTTTTGCAGAAGCTGCGGCAGCCGCAAGGCGCGTTTTGAGCGCGCAATTGGTAGCCGCATGAGCCGGATCGACATTGCCCCCATTTTGGCAGGCTTGGTCATGCTCGCCCTATGGGAAGGGCTGACCCGCTTCTTCCAAGTCCCGACGGTGATCCTACCACCGCCCAGCGCCATAGGCGCGGCTTTGGTGGAGCGCGGACCGCTTCTATTACCCGCTGCGGGTGTCACCATGGGTTTGGCACTGACGGCTCTAGCCATCTCCATTGGGCTTGGGACCATGATTGCGCTCGTCTTTGCCCGTGTTCCGTTGCTGGAGCGCAGCTTGGGCCCCTATGCCTTGGTCCTGCAAGCCACCCCGATTGTGGCCATTGCGCCCTTGGTGATCATTTGGACGGGTATTGAAAACCCCCGCCGGGCAATTTTGATCCTCGCCGTCATCGTTGCGGTGTTCCCGGTTCTGACGTCAGCTTTGGCAGGCCTGAAGGCGGTAGACCCCGGTCTGGACCGCTTGTTCCGCTTGCACAAAGCCAGCAGTGCACAGCGATTCTTGCGGTTGGAATTGCCGACGGCCGCGCCCTTTTTGTTGGCCGGGATCAAAACGGCGGCTGGCTTGTCGCTGGTGGGCGTCGTAGTCGCTGAATTTGTTGCCGGAACCGGGGCAACAGGTGGCCTATCGTGGCGCCTGGTTGAGGCTGGCAATCGACTGGAGACGGCAACCATGTTTGCCGCGCTATTCCTGTTGGCTTTGATGGGCCTTGCACTAAACGCTGTGCTCGCGCTGATTGAGAAGCAAACCCGCGCTTAGGGTCTTTGACGCACTTTGAGGTCCGCATAGCAATCGGCAAGGCCTTCGACATAAGTCGGGAACGCCAGCTTCCAGCCTAATTCCTTTTTCGCGCGCGCATTCGAAACGCGTTTGCACTCGCTATAAAAGCGCTTGCCCATTTCCGATAGGCCAGCCGCCTCAAACGGAACCAAGGGCGGCGGCTCTTTCCCGAGCAGCCTGCAAGCCTCAACGATCACCTCGCCAGAAGCACAGGGGTGGTCGTCGCAGATATTGTAAATGCGGCCGGGACTTGGGTTGGCGACGCTGGCAGTCAGCGCTGTGACAATGTCTGTGCGGTGCGCACGGGAAAAGACTTGGCCGGGCTTATCGATGCGCCGCGCCGTGCCTGATAAGACCTGCTCTAAAGCGCTGCGGCCGGGGCCATAAATGCCGGGCAGGCGAAAAACATGGGCTGGGCTGGGTAACGCACGCCACGCAGCCTCTGCCTCCGCCCGTCGCTTGGCTTCAATGGATAAAGGCGTAGGCGCATCATCCTCAAACGCCCAACCACCGGCCCGATCGCCATAAACCCCGGTGGTCGACAAATAGCCGATCCAGACACCCGCTTCTGGTTCCCAAACAGAGGATAGGGCTAAAAGGGCAGGGTCCCCATCAGGTGCCGGCGGGATAGAAGCTAGAATGTGGGTCGCAGTTTGAGCGGCCTCGATCAGATCGGCGTTTGCAGTCCCGTCAAACAGGATGGGCGTAATGCCAGATTTGCGTAATTCTTCGGCGCTGGTCGTACTTCGACACGTGCCTTGCACCAAGGCCCCTTGTTCGGCCATGGTTAGGGCGAATGCGGTGCCGACATAGCCGCAGCCCAAGACTAAAACGCGCATCTGTTCAAACCCTTTGCCTCAGTTTTGCCTTTTAACCGCATCAAAACACAAGGATGACCCGTTCTGTGACCCTTCGTTCTGCCATGTTTACGACCCTGATCCCTTTTGCGCTATCAGTCTTTCTTTTGGGGACTTCAGCCCAAGCTGGAACAGATCCGCGTGATGCTGCGCGCCTGCAAGCCTGTATGACCAAGGCAGAGACCAAGCCGGAAGAAGCTTTAGAGGACGGATTTGTCTGGCGCAGCCAAGGCGGCGCTACATTTGCGGAACAATGTATCGCCATCGCCCGCATTGAAGCAGGCGATATTGGCGGTGGAGCAGAGCGCCTCACGGCTTTAGCCTCCGCCCCCGATGCCGGTGACCTAGATCAACGCGTTTTGATCATGGCGCGTGCGGCCAATGCGTGGTTGATGATTGAAGAATTTAAGCCCGCTCAAGAGGTGCTGGATGCGGCTTTGAAGTTGAAACCGGGTGAGC
This sequence comes from Maricaulis salignorans, assembly GCA_945891505.1. GTDB lineage: Bacteria > Pseudomonadota > Alphaproteobacteria > Caulobacterales > Aquidulcibacteraceae > Aquidulcibacter > Aquidulcibacter miladensis. The sequence goes on from CAMDDL010000005.1 coordinate 142,749, forward strand.
CTGACCTTTTAATCGACCGGGCCCGCGCTAAGGCTGGCCAAGGCCTTTGGGCAGAGGCACAGGCCGATTTGACCACTTGTTTGTCGACCAGGCCTTTAGACGTGCTGGCCTTGAGACTGCGTGCCGAAACCCTGCTCCAGCAAAAATCCTATGAGGCGGCAGAACTCGACATCGCCCAAGCTCTTCGTCTGGCACCCAAGGATGTCGACAATTGGCTGGTGCGTGGACGGATCCAAGAAGCGCGCCGTCTGGGTCGGGCACCAGACTGAGCTTTGTTAGATTTGGGCCCTGCCTGTAACCGCCACCGGCCTGTTACTTGATCAAAGCCTGAACTACGTCCAAGAATAAGCCGCTGAACCATGATTTAGGGGCCAATCGTGACACAATCTGCTGCTTCGTCGACCGTTGAACCGCAAAAATTGACGACCGTGGTCGCAGCTTCCGCTGCTGGCACCGTCTTTGAGTGGTACGACTTTTTCATCTTTGGCCTTTTGGCCTCAGTGATGGGACAGCACTTCTTCGCAGGTTCGCCCCCTGCCGCTCAGTTTATCTTTGCACTCTTGACCTTTGGCGTAGGCTTTGCAGCGCGCCCGCTGGGCGCTGTTGTGTTTGGGGCTATTGGCGACACCAAGGGCCGGAAAGGCGCATTTTTGGTCACCATCGTCATGATGGGCGCATCAACTTTTGCCGTGGGTCTCTTGCCGGATTATGACCAGATCGGCATTTGGGCGCCTATCCTGCTGGTTGCGTTACGGATTGCGCAAGGCTTTGCCTTGGGCGGCGAATATGGCGGGGCTGTGATTTATGTCGCAGAGCACTCGCCAGCCCATAAGCGGGGGTGGAACACGTCTTGGGTGCAGACTTCGGCTGCTGGGGGATTGCTGCTCGCTTTGACCGTTGTCTTTATGACCCGCATGATTCTCGGCGAAGAAGCCTTCCAGTCTTGGGGATGGCGGGTGCCGTTCCTCCTGTCGGTTTTCTTGCTCGCGATTGCTTTGTGGATCCGCTTGCAATTGGAAGAAAGCCCCATGTTTAAGGCGCTGAAAGAAGAAGGAGCTGCCTCTAAAGCGCCCTTGTCCGATGCCTTTGGTCAATGGGGTAACTTGAAGCTGATCCTGCTCGCCTTGTTTGGCCTGATGATGGCACAAGGCGTGGTTTGGTATACGGGCTTCTTCTATGTCCAAGTCTTCTTGGAGCGGCAGTTAAAAGTTGACCCCCAGATCATCAATATCTGGCTCTTGATTATCACCACCGTCTCCGCTGTCTTGTACGTTTTCTTCGGTTGGCTGTCGGACAAAATGGGCCGCAAACCCGTGATGCTCGCCGGCATGATCTTGGCGGTGGTGAGCTTCTTCCCTGCCTTTCATCAATTGGCCAAAGCGGCCAACCCAGACTTGGTCGCCGCCCAAACCGCGACGCCAATTGTCGTCCGCGCAGACCCTGCTACCTGTTCGGTGCAGTTCAACCCCGTTGGCAAGACACCGGATGGCAGAGACGCCTTCTCGTCTAGCTGTGATGTGGCCAAGAGTTATCTGACCAATTCGGGCATATCTTATGATAATGAGGTGGTACCCGCAGGCACAAATGCGCAAGTCAAAGTTGGAACGGTTACCCTAGAAAGCGTTGATATCTCGGCTCTCGATGCAAAGGCGCAAAAGGCCGCTAAGGATGCGTTTGGGGCGCAGCTGAAAGCCGCTTTGAAAGCGGCAGATTATCCTGACAAAGCAGATCCCGCTAAAATCGATCACCCAGCGGTTTTGCTCTATTTGATGGTGTTCGTGGTGGCCGCGACTGCGCTTTATGGGCCCTTGGCGGCAGCCTTGGTCGAGATGTTCCCAACCCGCATCCGCTATACGGCTTTGTCTGTCCCTTATCACGTCGGGACAGGTTTCTTCGGTGGCTTTATGCCGGCAACTGCGGTCGCCATCGTGGCAACAACGGGGAATATGTATTCTGGTCTTTGGTATCCGGTGATTATTACGGGCATCAGTGTCGTGGTGGCGCTGATCTTCCTACCCGAGACAAAGGATCGCTCGATACATGATCTCTAGAGCGCAATTTTTGCCGAAGGCAGGATCACAGCTGTTTGATGTATGAAGCTGACGCACCCGTCATTTTTCAATTGATCCTTTAGAAATTTGTGTCATGTTAGGCTTAGAAGCGACACACTAGATGTCGCTCTATGCTCAAGGACCAAAGCTGGGATTCCAAAGACCCGGAAATTATATAAATTGGGAGAGATTGAAAGCATGACAACGTCGCACATTACTAAGGACGCGCTGTATGACGCGGTAGCGCCAACCGATTTCGCTGCCTTGTTGGAGATTGACCGGCATACAAGCCGCTCGACAGCTTTCGACAAAATCATCTCTGCCACCCATGATCATTTCTGGGACCCAACCGATAAGCGCTACATCGATTTTGATGAACCGTTTGACATGGAAAATCAGGCCTTGTTGCCAGATCATATGGTTCCAGCCCTTGAGACCCCATATGTCCAAGAATTCTTCAAGGATAAGCCGAAAGAGCTGATCCGCTTTAAGAATGAGATGGCTCGCTGGCAATTGTCGGCCATTCTGCATGGCGAACAAGGCGCGCTGAACCTGTCTGCCTCACTCTGCCATGTGTTGCGTGACGCTGGAGCGCAAGAATATGCGGCGAACCAAGCCCGTGAAGAAGCCCGCCATGTTGCAGCATTCGCGGCCTATATCAAAGCCCGTTGGGGCAGCCCTTTGCCATGTGGCGAAGTATTGAAGACCTTGCTGGTCGATATCGTCCATGCGCCTGAAGTCTACAAAAAGATCGTTGGCATGCAGATGCTGATCGAGGGCCTCGCCATGGGTGCCTTTGCGATGATCTACAAAGAGTGGAATGACCCGCTGGCGCGGAAGTTGACGCAATTGGTCATGACCGACGAAGCCTTCCACCACAAATTTGGTAAGATCTGGGCGGATCGCACCATTCCAAAGCTTGATGCAGCAGAACATGCAATTGTCGAAGACTGGGCGGCGCACTGTTTCCAGACCCTGTTGTTCAACTTGGTCGCGCCCCATCAAATGCGCGCCATCTATGACGAGTTCGGTCTCGACCCAGACATCATCATGGTCCAGTTCCAAGAGATGGTAACCGATGAAGGCCGTCGTGAGCGGATGAAGGAAGCTACCAATATCTTCCGTGTACTGGTTAAGACCTTGTGGAATGCCAACATCATCACAGATCGCACCAAGGCTTTCTACGCCATGTATGTCGACTTCGCTGAGTTTGAGGCCGAAGGTGAGCATATGGTCGGCGACGACATCGCCGAAGATGGCATTCGCTTCCTGCAGGCGGTTAATTTCGGTGTGAACACTGATGCCTTGAAGCAAGTGAAAATTGCCGCCGAATAGCTATTTGGCAGCCTGTTTTACTGGAAGCCCCGTTGGTTATGCCAGCGGGGTTTTTCATTTTTGCCTATTGCCCTTGTAGGTAACTTAGGAAGTCTTCCAAAAACTTGGCCAGTTTAATCAGGTCAAGGCCGCGTTGGTCTAAAGTCACGCTTCTCGAAGCAGTGGGCGTTAACTCTCATTAACCGCGCATTTACCATAACACCCCCAAGTCGAGCAGTACGAAGAAAGTCGAAACCACACTTTGGACTGTTCAAATTCTGCGAAGCAGTAAATGAATAATCAGGGTAGCTGAATTTCTTCGGAAATTTCTTGTGGGGCCGCAGAGCTTGGCGGAAGAGTGATTCGAATGAGCGGACAGTCGCCATGGAGTGTGAAAGGCGTAGAGCCTCGGACACGCGAGGCTGCGAAAGACCTCGCACGCCGCGAAGGTCTGACACTTGGCGAGTTGTTAAACCGGCTGATCGCTGAGACCGACGAGCCTGCCCAAAAGCCTGTTTTAAATGCAAAGTCGACCGTAAATTTTGGTCAAGAAGCCAATCGATTAACTGCGGCCTTGGAACAACTGAGCCGACGCCTTGAGTCCAGTGGTGTAGAATTGGTGCCCCCACCGGCATCTCTAGGTTTCGATAATCGCTTGTCCCAGAAATTTGAAAAGCCGGTGGCAATTGACGACACTGCCATGGGTCGCGTTGAGACCCATTTGAATGATTTGCGCGAAACCCAAATTGTCCTGAGTGAGCGCTTGCGCCGTATTGAGTCGCAAGACCCAACCCATGCGTCGTTGGCAGCTCTTAAATCTCTTGAATCTGCTCTGGCGCGCTTGTCTACCCAAGTCTTTGAGACTGACTCACGTGTTGGTCAGATTGAAAAAGTCACCCAAGAAGCCATTCAAACTGTCGATCAAAGCCTGGGCCTTGTGGCAGAGCGTTTGGCGACGACGGAGGCCTTAGCGCAAGAAACAAACCATCGTTTTGTCGAAGCCATGATTGATTTGTCAGCGCGTCTGACAGGTCTTGAAGAAGTTGGTGAACGGGTCGGTGGTCCAGACCTATCGGTCTTTGAAAGCCGTTTTGGGCAATTAGAAGATATCACCACCCAAACTGTTGAAGGTGCCAATCAGGGCATCAATCAGGTGACAGAGCGGGTGAGCAGACTGGAGACCCAGGCTCAGGACAATGCGTCGCGCATAGTGGAAGCCTTGGTTGATCTTTCCGCCCGCATGACCCAACTCGAAGGTGCCGGCAAGACGGGCGACACGCTAACCGCAGTTGCGGCGCTGGAAGCGAAAACCAATGAGTTCAGTGCGCACCTCAATGATCTGAATGCCAAAATTGAAACAACCCGGGCAGACCTGAATGGGCAAGTACAAGCTGCCCTCGCGGGCGGCGTTGACAGCCAGATGACGGAAGCGGCTCAAGCGCTCGCCAGCCGTCTCGATGCCAGCGAACAACGCAGCCAAGACGCGTATGATCAGGTTAGTGCCAAGCTTGCAGAGGCAATCCAAGCGCTCGACTCCCGTTTGGCCCACGTTGAAAACCGCGAGAGCAAGCCAGACCAAACAGGCTCTATGGCGATGAAACTGGAGCTTGCGCGCATCACTCGCGGCATTGATGAGCGCCTGTCGTCGATTGAGCGCCATGATGCTTCGGTCATGGAACAGGCTGGCCAGCATATCCAACGTTTGGCGCAGAATCTGGGCGACCGGCTCGATGCTTCTGAGCGTCAATCAGCAGAATCGATTGCTACAATCAGTAAACAAATGCAGGAATTGGCCGACCGGCTTGCTGCCAACCATAACAATGCTGTCAAAAGTCTTGCGTCCACCTTTAACGGAAGCGATTCCAAGACCCGACAAATGCTCGATGAAGCTTTAGGGCAGGTGCGCACAGAAGTTCAGTCGGTTGATGCGCGCGTTCAGGCCTTGATTGCACCCCTGCAGCGCGATTTTATTGCTTTGGGTGATCGCTTGGACAAGGCGGAGCAAAGTGCCGTCTCTGCATATGCTGAGCCCATTTTTGATCCTAACCGCTCTGTCGACTTGAGCGGCCAAGGTCATCATGACCCGGGCTTTGTCAATCCTGTGGACCTGTCGCGAGATGATGGTTTCAGTTTTGAATCGCCGACCAGCCCGCTGGAAATGCCGCAGTTTGATGATCCATTCTTTATGGATAGCTCTGCAGCCAAAACGGCTTCTCCTCCTGCCTCCGCGAACCCTGCGCGTCGTGGCAGCTTTGGTTCGCCTTTCCCCGATACCGAGGATAGCGAGTCCATCAACGATTTTGCCGATCTACGCGATGATGTGCCTGACCCGCTTGCTGGCGGTATGGACCCCTTTGGGGGCGAGTTAGACGCAATGGTCTTGGATCCCGCCAGACCCATCGAAGACGATTCTGACGATGAACTGTCGACCTTAAATCATAATTGGGATGGGCGAAGCACCGATCAGAGCTCAGCCCCCGACTATTTGGTTGCTGCCCGCCGTGCCGCGAACCGCGCCGCAGCGGCACAAGAAGGAGCCCAAACCAAGAAGAAGTCAGCGCTATCTTTAAGGGCCCCCGAAGGCAAAGATAAAAAAGCCGATGCAACCAAGGCCAAGCCGTCGGCAAAGTCACAGGCGCCTCAAGCAAGCAAAGAGGGGAAAGAGGGCAGCAAGCCCAAGAGCCCGTTGTCGCCCATTGGGATTGCCGCGGCAGCTGCGTTAGTCGCAACAGGCGGGTTTGCCGTTTATGGCCAGTTGAATCCACCTTCCAATTCTAACGTAGATGAAAAACCAGCTGCCCTTAATCAAGAAAACGTACCTTTGCCGCCAGAGCTGGCGTCGCAAGCGGCGATGTCTGCGCCTCCAGCCGCCATTGCTCTAGCACCAACGCCCGCTGCCCCTACTGCAACTGCGGCACCCAGCATCCCCATTCCGCCGCCGCAGTTGCCAAAGGCACAATTGGTACCCCCAGCCACAAACGCGGCGGCTCCAGCTCCTAAGCCACCACCGGCCAAGCCCTCGCCCACGCCTCAGCAGATGGAAGCAACCCGCGTCATGGTTTCCGCTGATGCGCAGGCCCGTGCCGCGACAGCGCGAGCCGAAGCCCAGCGCGACCGTCTCCGCTCTCCAACCTTCGAAGCTGCGCGCGCAGATGCGGCACCAAGGCCGGTGCAGCGTCCAGCGCCAACTCGCGTTGCCACCGTCGCTAAAGCGTCCACTTCCAGCGCGACAACGCCACCTCGGGTCGCTTCAGTCGCAGCGCCTGCGTTAGCGACGACCGCAGCAGCAGCAGCACCAACCCGCGTGCCGCTCACGCCGAAAGATGTTACTCCCGGCGCACCTGCGGTTAGCCAGCCTCGTGCGGTGCCTCCTGTCGCTTCTGCCGCTGCACCCGCTACGGGTTCCTTGTTCGACCAAGCCATGGCGCGTGAGCAGGCTGGCGACGGGGCAGGGAGCGTCGCACTATTGCGCCGTGCTGCTGATGGTGGCGATACGCGCGCAATGAATCGCTTGGCCAGAAAATTTGAGAACGGAGATGGCGTCGCCAAAGACTTGTCGCAGGCACGCGCTTTGACCGAACGCGCAGCCGCGCGAGGCAGCCGTCAAGCGATGCACAATCTGGGCGTCTACTACGCCAATGGCGATGGCGTGCCTCAAAACATGGCGCGAGCTGCCGAAAGTTTCCGTCGCGCGGCACAACGTGGTGTCACCGACTCCCAATTCAATTTGGGCGCGATGGCAGAGCAAGGTCTCGGCGGGCCAAAGTCTGACGTTCAGGCCTATTATTGGTTTGCTTTGGCCGCCCGTGGCGGCGATCAGGATGCGTCGGCCAAGGTTCGCGAAATTGGTGCCCGCTTGACGCCGGAGCAAAAGGCAGCTCAAGATCAATTGGTAGCAAAGTTCCGTCCTGAGAGCGGATCCCCAGACTAGGTGCCCCTGTGTCGACCCCCAATTTAGGTATAATAGAAGGCTATTTCGGCCAGCCCTGGACTTGGGATGATCGCCGCGCCGTTGTTGAGACTTTGGCCCCTTATGGCTATCGATTCTTCCATTATGCGCCTAAGGGCGATCCCTTTCTGCGGCGGCGGTGGGTGGAACCCCATCCCTTGCAAGAAGCTGGACAGATTTCGCAGTTTGTTGCTTTCTGCCAAGGTTTTGGTGTTCGGGTTGGCATCGGCCTCAGCCCTTACGAAGCCTTCAACGATTTCAACAGCAACGTCGCCAACACCTTCGTCAATCGTGTTGAAGATTTGGCCTCGCTGGGTATTCAAGACCTCGGCATTTTCTTCGACGACATGCACTCAACCCTGCCTGACCTTGCGCAGCGGCAACTTGAAATCATGCATCTGGCGCGCGATACAGCGCCACAGCTAAAGCTTTCTATGACCCCAACCTATTATTCCAATGATCCAGTGCTCGACCGGGTCTTCGGGCAGCGGCCAGAGCATTATTTGCGCGCGTTGGGCGCAGGCCTTGACCAAAGCATCGACATTTATTGGACAGGTGAAGAGGTCTGCGCGCGCGAAATCTCAGTTGGCCATGTGCGTGAGATCGGCGCGCTTTTGAAGCGGAAGCCCTTGTTGTGGGACAATTACCCCGTCAATGACGGTCCTCGCATGAGCCAGTTTCTGCACCTGCGTGGCTTCACCGGTAGGTCCCATCGCTTGGCAGATTGGGTCTCTGGCCACGCGATCAACCCGGCATTGCAGCCCTATTTGACCTGCGTGCCCGCCATTTCCTTGGCGATGAGCTATCAGCAGGGTGATGATTATTGCTATGGTGCCAGTGGCTTTGCTGCGGCAGTGAAAGTCTTGGGTCCAGAATTGGCCAGCATGGTCCGCGCCGATTTGATGAGCTTTCAAGACTTAGGTCTTACCAAACTGGTGAAGCGGCGCGACTCACTGCTGGAGCGCTACCAGCCAATCGACCATCCGGCAGCGCGTGAAATTCTGGCTTGGCTGCAAGAAGAATATGCGGCCACGACGGAAATGGTCCAAACTCAGTAAATCGCTAGCGGCGACTACTGGCCCTTGCGCGGGCTAGTTTCCGGCGAGACAATAAGCTTGGGCCCTCGGTGGTCTCTGCATCTGCCAAGACGCCCATCAATCGCTTTTTCAAAACCGTAATTCGCCGCGCGTCGGATAGCTTCAAGCCGCCACGATCGCGGAGGTAGAAGGCATCCGTTGCCCGTTCCCCAACACCATCAATATGGGCCGAGGTCACGTTAAGCCCTTCATCCTCAAAGACTTGTGCTAAATCCGCCAATAGGCCGGTGCGATCTCGTCCAGAGACTTCGACGATTGTATCAAAAGCTGCACCTTCATTATCGATCATAATGACAGGCTCAATCGCAAACGCCGCAGTGCGATTGGTCGGCTTTTTGATAATACTTGTATTGGCTGCGATGAGACTATCGCGTTCAGCCTTTCGTTCCCCATCCAAGGCTATGTGCAGGCGGGCAAACAGGCGGTCAATTGTGTCCTGTCGGCCCTCGCCAAACGCGGCACCTGACTGATCTTGCAGGGCAAACACGTCGAAGGCTTGGCCACCTTTAGAGGTATGGATGCGGGCATCAATAACATTGGCACCGGCTTGCGCAAACACGGCAGAAAGGGCCGCAAATAGGCCCGGTTGATCGGGCGAAAGCACCAGGATTTCTGTGGCACCGCGACTGGGCGCTGGTCTAGAGGCTAGCCAATACGGCGCTTCTTGACGCAAGGCCTTGGCCACTTCCGCCCCGTGCCATTTCTGCTGGTCAGTATCAAAGCCCAGCCAATAAGCATCCTCCAGACTGGTGAAGAATTCGGCGAGGATAGGGTCAATCAAGGCTTGGGCGCGACGCTCATCGGCTTGGGCTCTTAGTTGTCGACGCACGAACCGCTCATCGGACCGCCCACCCCGCAGTGTGGCCTCCGTCAGCTTATAGAGATCGCGTAAGAGTTGGGCCTTCCAATCGTTCCAAACCCCGGGGCCAACGGCACGAATGTCGGCCACCGTCAAAACCAATAAGAGGCGCAACCGCTCCAGCGTGCCGACTGTGGCAGCAAAGTCGGTGATGGTTTTCGGGTCGCCAATATCGCGGCGCTGGGCAACCTCGCTCATGATAAGGTGATGGCCGACAAGCCAAGCAACCAGCTCAACCTCTTCGGCATCTAGGCCCAAGCGGCGACACGCAATATGCGCCGCCTTTGCGCCTTCAATCTGTTGATCGCCTTCGCCCTTGCCGACATCGTGTAGCAACATCGCCAGATATAGCGCCCGGCGGTTTGCGATGCGGGGGAAAAGTTCTGTTGAGACCGGCAATTCCTTACTCAGCCTGCCGTGCTCAATATCGGAGATATTGGCAATGCCGCGCAACGTATGCTCATCCACCGTGAAGTGGTGATACATGTTGAACTGGGTTTGCCCAACAATCCGTCCAAATTCAGGGACAAACTTCCCCAAAAGGCCTGCTTCATTCAAAAGTCCCAGCGCTTGGGCAGGGTCCTTTTTGGACGTGGCGACGTCTAAAAAGCTGACGATGCACTTTGGATCATCGCGCATAATCCGACCTTTGGCGGCCATGCTGCTAACGCGCGCCAGCGCGGATGGATCGATGTCGAGACCCAAAGTATCGGCCATCTTGAAAATATCGATCAAGGCCGAAAGATCATCGGCAACTTGCTCAGGATGGGCAAAGCCAATGCGGCCATGATCCTCATGAAAGCGGGGGTCATCCAGCTGCTTGGCCTTTTGAGGGCTGGCAAAGAAGCGCGAAATACCGCGCGGCGCTGACTTCTGCCGATCAAGCTCCAGTCGGGCGGACAGGATGCGGGTCAAGGAACCCACCTGCTTGGTGACCAGAAAATAGCGCTTCATAAAGCGCTCAACCGCCGGATTATCAGCCCGGTCGCCATAGCCCATGCGGCGGGCCATTTCGGGTTGCAGGTCAAAGGTCAAACGTTCTTCCGCCCGCCCCGTCAAGAAGTGCAAGTGACAGCGCACCGTCCATAAGAATTCAGCAGCCTGATTGAAATGCTTCATGTCTTCGCGGCTGAAGATGCCCTTTTCAACAAATTGGCTGACGTCATCGGTGGCATGAATATATTTGGCGATCCAGAACAAGGTATGTAGGTCGCGCAGACCGCCTTTGCCGTCCTTGATATTGGGCTCGACCATATAGCGGCTTTCCCCAGTGCGACGGTGGCGATTGTCGCGCTCGGCCAACTTGGCTGCGACAAAGTCTGCAGCCGTGCCGTCAAACAAGTCCTTGCGCAGCCGGATTTCCAGCTCGCGGAACAGGAGTTTGTCGCCACAGACAAAGCGGGTCTCGAGCACCGAGGTGCGGATCGTCATGTCCTCGCGGGCGGCGCGCAAGCATTCCGAAATGGTGCGCGAGGCGTGGCCAACCTTCAGGCCCATATCCCACAACATATAGAGCATGTATTCAATCACGCTCTCAGCCCAAGACGCGTCTTTGATGGGCCGCACAAACATCAGATCGACATCGGAGGAGGGGGCCATCGAATTGCGGCCATAGCCGCCGGTGGCACACACACTCAACCGCTCTGCCGCTGTTGGGTTGCGTGCGCGAAACACATGGGTGACGGTAAAGTCATAGAGGGCGGAGATCACTTGATCTTGGACCGCCGCCAACAGGTGAGAGCAATCAAGGCCGCCAGCACCGCTCTCCAAACGCTCTTGCGCGATCAGGCGGCCACGAAACAAAGCCCCCTTTAGCAGGTCCAAAGCGCGTGCGCGTGCCGCCTTTTCATCACCCAAATGATCAAGCGCTGCGGCAGACAATTGCACACGTAGACGGTTGCCATCGACAACGGCTTCAATCGACCAAGGCTTTAAGGGGGTGCGTTTTGGTTTGCTCATGCAACTTCATGCACGCACAGGGGTTGATTTGTCATTAGGAAGCGTGCCGCCGAACTGCCAATCCCCTGCTGGCCTTTAAGCCAAGACAGGTTCAGGAGCCCAAAACTGCCGCAACTTAAATCCTGAAGACGTGCTGGAATCGGCGATAAACCACGCGACCCCGCTAGTAGGCAGATGCTCTCGCAAGGCTGCTTGTCCCCTGTCTTGGCCCGTATCGCCCTTCATCAAGCTGCATGCCAACTCGTGCAGGCCCGGATCATGCGCAATGATCATCACCCGGCTCGCCTTCGCGGACTTAGCGGCGTTCAGATAAATGCTAGGCGCTGCCAGATAAAGCTGGCGCATCATCTGAACTTGGGCATCGGGGAAAGAAAGTCGGCAGGCGTCCCATGTTTCGACCGCGCGCAAAGCGGTGGAAACCAGAGCGAGTTGTAAGTCGCAGCCTGCTTCCTTCAGACGTTGGGCCTGAGCTGCTGCCTGAACCCGCCCGCGCGGAGTCAAGCCGCGACTGAAGTCTTCGCGGGCCTCGTGCTGGCGCACCGCCTTGCCGTGGCGAAACAAGATGAGGTCGGTCAACATCGTGGTTTGGCGTCCTTAAAGGTAGACGCTAAGCTTTAGCCTGCTTTGGCGACATTATCTGACATCCCGCTGCACTTTTCTCAAAGCGCTGTCGAAATCGACGGGGGCTTGGGTGTCATACCTATGAGATCGGGCCAGTGGCTGGAGCGAAAGTCCAAAGGTTCGCGGGTTTTTGCGGTGGGAGAGGGGCGCTGGGTTGGTATGAGCCTATCCGCCTCCTGCGCTTGCAGGTTCGCTCAGGGGTGCCAGAAGGGGGGCTGTTTGTGGCGACTTTTGGCCGAAAGCGGGTCGGCTGGTTTGGGTATAGGGCAGTCGGTAAGCCGCCAAGGAAAGACGAACATCTCTCCAAATAAGTGTTAGAGGCGTATGAATGACTAGAGCTGTCGCGCCGTTGGCAAAGACACCGGGCGCCGCTGTGGTAGGGGCTGTCTGCCGCTGAACGACCGAGGCGGCGTAAGAACCCTCCCACCCACCATTGGGATCACGTTGGCTACAGTTTTCATCCGACTCCCGACGCCGGATCACATGATCCGTTGGTGTCAAAATTTAGCGGCTCTGAGGAGGTGCAGTCCTTAGGAATTACTCGCTAAGGCGCGATGTCATTGCTGGGAAACGCTTGGTAAAATAAGTACGCCATTGACATATACGTCATTAGCTTATAAATCCACCTCATGATCGCTCTTCAAACTGTTGTCGAACTGGCTATCTTCGAGAGGCAAGCCAAAGCAATAATGTCGGATGAGGAACGTGCGGCCATTGTCGATTATATCGCGGCTAACCCAGAGGCTGGCGTGCCGCTCGGCGGTGGTTTGCGCAAGGTCCGTTGGGCCCGCGAAGGCGGCGGCAAGAGCGGTGGATACCGGACCTTGTTTGTCTTTGGCGGCGTGCATATCCCTCTGTTTCTGGTGGGTGTGTTTGCCAAAAATGATAAGAGTAACTTGACCAAGGCCGAGCAGGCCCACCTGGTGCAGTTGGCCAAGACGCTGCTGGCAACTTATGGAGAACGAAGATGAGTAAGTTTTACGATGAGTTGGCCGAGGGCCTCAATGAAGCGATTGGCTTTGCCAAGGGCGCGGATACCGGCGCGCGTGTCCACGTTATCGAGGTGCCGGTAATCGATGTGGCCAAGATCAGGGCGCAGACCGGTCTGTCGCAAAGTCAGTTCGCCAAAAGCATCGGCGTTGCCAAGGGGACGCTGCTCAACTGGGAACAGGGCCGCCGTCACCCCACTGGTCCCGCCCAAGTCCTACTGGCGATGATCGCGCGACGGCCATCGGTGGTGGCTGAACTGCTGCGCGCGGCCTGATCATTCGCTGTTGATCACTTCCGACTTGGACGAACCGCATCCATTTTTTGTGACTTTCGAGAGTCTTCCTTCGGGCTCCGCTCACGCAGTACCTTCGCCTACTGCTTGCGTATCCAGAACTGACGGCCTTTAGGCAGAACTTGGCCGATTGCAGATGGTCTGCTTTGGGCGTGTAATGGGCGAAAGCGGACGTTGAATGGCGGTGCAAAGCGCGTTGGGCCATCGCCAGCAGTATTAGGGATGGTGCATTCCTTGCGGAACGCACCATACGGCGGGAAGCGCGTTGCTAATTCCTTGTGATGAGCTGTGAAGCAAAATTCAGCGCAAAGTGACCCAATAGAGGCGGAATAAAGAATATGTAGATATTTCTTTTGGTGGGAGATATGAATAAAGCTCCAATCAAAAAATGCCCGAGCACGATAGTCCAGCAAAACAACAAAGGATAAACATTTAGTTCGAAGTAATTTAACTGATCTCCAATTTGTAGTTTGATGGACCCTTCTGAGACAGCATTATAGAATTTGGGCAGTTGGCTAAGACCATCAACAACACCATAAGCGGCCGATGTCAGCATTCTCCCGATTCGACGCATCTTCTGAAACTTATATATACAATAGGCCTTCAAACCTTCCTCGATTACTGGAAGCCAAGTCCACCGAAAACTATAACTAATAGGAAATATTGCGTAGACAATCCAAATCAAAAACAGAATAAAAATTGAATAAGAGAATGTAAAAGGTCTTCTTCTAACTATATCAATTGTTGAACTTATATACAGAATAAATGATATCATAGACCTCTCGCACTGATTAGAGCGGTTCCCGAGTTTTGTGAATCGAAAGGATTCCCAAATCAGGCGTGATGTGATTCACCATTGATGTTGGTGATGGAGGCCAACATGGATGGGAAAGATACTGTCTATGGATTTGAGGTCTCGCGTGATTGGCGCGGTTGAGG
>CAMDDL010000006.1 GCA_945891505.1 Maricaulis salignorans
AGATTTTCAGCTTGGCTAAGGGCGTCGCGATATTGACCGGCTCGCAGAGCTGATACCGCAGCCTCTAAAGCGCGTTGGTCTGCCTCGGCTTCCAATGCCATGGGGCTGGCAGAGCTGTTAGTTTGGGCAACTGCCAAAGTGGGCAGCGCGAGGGCGCAGGCCAATAAGGCAAGGCGCGATCGTGTTAGGCGCATGTCTCAAACATTTCCTTGAAGGCGGCACTTGCGGCAACTGGGCCTTGTGGCCACGACCATACCCCAGCCGACACAGCCAAGAAGTCTGCCCCAGCTTTGATTAGCTCTGCCCCATTGTCTGGGGTGATGCCGCCAATGGCTACACATGGAAGTTCCATAATCTCTTGCCACCATGAAACTATGTCTAGATTGGCCCGTGTTGGTGCCGCTTTTGTGGCGGTGTCGAAAAAGGCACCAAACGCAACATAGTCCGCCCCCGCTTCAGCAGCCTCCATCGCAAAATGGCGGCTGTCGTGACAGGTGACGCCAATGACCCCATCCCTACCAACCTGCTTTCTCGCTTGGTCAACAGTGCCATCAGACTGGCCAATATGAACGCCGTCAGCCCCAGCTAGTTTGGCCAGATCTGCCCGGTCATTGACGAGGCATGCGACACCTAGCTCTTGTGCCATTGGAAAGATTGCTGCGGCGGCGGCAAGAATTTCAGCATCCGCCGCTTCTTTCAGCCGCAATTGCAGGCAAGCCACATCACCAGCCTCAATAACCTCACGCAAGGACTTGGCAAACAGGTCCAGATTTTCAATTCTCGGCGGCGTGATAAGATAGAGTCGCGTTTTTGGACGGTCCGACACGAGTGATTGGCTCCTAATTGATCGATTGAGCAGAACAGATGTTGGACAGATGCCAACATTGTGAGATGCACAACCACTGAGAAACAGGCACATGACGCGCCTTCAACGATTTCAGAGATGTCTATGACCCAAGCCACGCCTCCAGCCAAGCCTGTCCCCAACACCCAGCGCGGTTTCCTAGCTTGGGTCGAGCGGGTCGGAAACCTTTTGCCCGATCCTGTCATGATCTTTGTCTGGTTGATCGGCTTCCTGATGGTGCTGTCGGTTATTGGGTCGGCGCTGGGTTGGTCGGCATCCTTGCCTTTCTCGGGCGACAAGGCCCCGAGCGGCGGGGTCGTGAAAGATGGGGTCCTAACATTTCAGGCCACAAGTTTGTTCACCGAGGACAATCTTAAGAAGATAATCGTCGATATGCCACGCACACTCACCGGTTTTGCGCCGCTTGGCTTGATCTTAGTCGTGATGTTGGGGGCTTCGGTGGCAGAACGGGCTGGCCTGTTCAGCGCCTTGATCCGCAACAGCTTGCGCGATCTGCCTCGCGCCTTTTTGACCCCTGTTGTCTGTTTGATCGGCATGATGAGCCACCATGCTTCAGACGCTGGCTATGTGGTTTTCATTCCTCTGTGCGGTTTGGTTTATGCAGCCGCAGGCCGTCACCCGCTGGTGGGGATTGCTGCGGCCTTTGCGGCCGTCTCGGGCGGCTTTGCCGGCAATATCACGCCGGGCCAGCTTGATGTGCTTTTGTTTGGCTTCACCCAAGAAGCGGCCCGCATCATTGACCCGACTTGGACCATGAACCCCTTGGGCAATTGGTGGTTTATTCTGGCGATCGTCGGCCTGTTCACCCCCATCATCTGGTTCATCACCGACCGCATGTTGGAACCGCGCTTGGGCACATGGACGGGCCAGCCTGATGATGATCTCCAAGCTGAATTGACAAAATCTGTTGTCACACCCGATGAAAAGCGGGGCCTTGCTTGGGCTGGCCTCGCGGCGCTTGTGGTGATCGCAGTTTTTGCTGCTTTGTCTTTGTGGCCCGGTTTCACCCCGCTGATTGATGAAAGCCAGAAGGGCACCGCGCAGTTGCAACCCTTTTATCAGGGCCTGATTGCAGCTTTCACCCTTTTGTTCTTAGCCGGTGGCATCGCCTTTGGCGTGTCGGTTAAATCGGTCCGCTCCTCGTCAGACGTGATTTCCATGATGACTGAGGGCGTTCGATCACTCGCCCCCTATGTCGTCTTTGCCTTCTTTGCTGCGCATTTCATCGCCATGTTCAATTGGTCGAACTTAGGCCCAATCGCCGCAATCAATGGGGCGGCAGCTTTGAAAGAACTCAGCCTGCCAGCGCCGTTCCTGCTGGTCTGCGTGCAAGCCTTCTCGTCCTTCTTAGACCTGTTCATTGGTTCGGCTTCGGCTAAATGGAGTGCGATGGCACCCGTCGTCGTGCCGATGTTCATGCTGCTCGGTATCTCGCCAGAGATGACGACGGCGGCTTACCGGATGGGTGACAGCTATACCAATATTGCAACACCCTTGATGTCCTATTTCCCGCTCGTCCTCGCTTTCTGTCGCCGTTGGGACAAGAATGTCGGCGTTGGCACGCTTTTGTCCATGATGTTGCCTTTTGCGTTAGCGTTCATGGTCGCAGGCATGGCGATGACAGCGGCTTGGGTCTATTTCGACTGGCCGTTGGGACCGGGCGCTTCGGTCCACTACAGCCTGCCCGGTGCCAAGTAGCGCCGATATCAGGCGCGCTGAAATGGATAGAAGTCTGACCCAAGTCTCATGATCTGGGTCAGCTCATCCAAGGCCGTCCGCCCTTCATTCAGCAGGCTGGGATCGGCCAAATCATCGGGTCCTAAGGTCTCACGATAATGGCGGTTCACCCAAGCGACCAAGTCCTCATAGAGCGCAGCATCAAGCACAGCCCGTGCACTGACCGCCTGTTGCTTGGCGCCATCCAGCACCACCCGCAGCCGCAAGCAGGCCGGCCCGCCGCCATTGCGCATGGATTGGCGGACGTCGACGAATTGTACCCGACCAATCGGTCCATTGCTGGCCACCAGCTTTTCCAAATAGGCATTGGTCGCCGCATTCTCGCGACACTCCTCCGGCGCGATTAGGACCAAACGGTCTTCGCCCGGCATGGACAGCAACTGGGTATTGAACAAATAGGATTTGATCGCGTCCGCCAAGGGCACGTCCGCCTCGGGCACTTCGACGATAGCCACTTCCATCAAGCCATCGCAGGCGCGCTTGATCGCTTCATAGGCCCCCAGCCGATCTTCGAATGCGTGCTCGTGACAGAAGAGGACCTGAAGGCTTGCTACGGCCACCACGTCATTATGGAAGGCCCCAGCCTCAATGGCTTTCCGGCTTTGCTGCAGATGCAGGACACACTCAGCCGCAAGGCCATGGCGACGGGCGATGGCTTCACCGGTTTGTAACGTCTGGCGGGCTGGAAAGCGGGTTTCCTGTTGACCAAAGCCATTGCGGCCCCAGACAAAAATCTCCACGCCCGCTTCGCCATGGCTGCCACACAGGCGCATGTGATTGGCCGCTCCCTCATCGGCAAACAAGGGCTGATAGGGCAGCGCCTTGTGAACGGCAAAGTGGTTTGTATCAGCAAAGATCGCCCGCAAGCTGCGCTCGGTTTGGCTGGCCTCCAACGCGCGGTGCGGCATGGTCAGAAGATTAGCTGGGCTGAAATGCAGGCGGCCATCGCTACAGTCCGCTGACGGCGATACAGTAGCGGCATTGGCCGCCCACATCTGCGCGGAGGAGGAGACATTACGCACGAGCGCGGGGTCTGCCTTCCAAGCCTGGGCTAGAATTTCTGCGTCTGACCCCGAAAAGCCAATCGCTCTCAGGGTGGGTAGGTGTGGGCGCTCATGCGGTGGCAATAGCCCTTGAACCAAGCCCGCATCGGCAAGCCTCTTGGCTTTCGCTAGGCCCTGAAGCGCACCTTCCTTAGGGCGCGAGACCGCAGTCGCATTGGCAGCAGAGGCCAAATTGCCAGCGCTGAGCCCGCCATAATTGTGGGTTAAGCCAACCAAACCATCGAAATTTGCTTCAAACGCCAAGACCAACCCCTTTGTTGTCATTGGCACGGGCTATAGACATAGGCTTTGGTGTCAAGCCTGTCGTGCCAACACTTTGGCCTGTGATGAACGGTCTCCCCGAACCAAAAGCCAGAGGCCAATGACGAGATTGCTGAGCAAGGTCACCGCGAAGGCGATTGAGCTCGGAATGTTTGTCTCCGGCCAGCCCAGTGCCATGACGGAGCTTACCAAGATGAGTATAGCACCCAACATAGCGATGGCGGATAAAAGGCGCGGCAAGGCGCGCACTTGGAACAAAAAGTAGAACCCAATCAGCGTTGCCAAGGCCAATCCAATGGCACCAAGATCAAAGGCTGCATTGGCGGTATCTCGCAAAATTCTGTGCAGCGATTCTGCCACCGGCGCGCCCAAAAGATTGGGCTGTGTCTGATTGTCGACTAAGGCAAAGCGGATTGCCCACGTCACGGTTGAGCTGATCGCTTCAAACAGCCGCCAGCCCAGTACCAGTCCAGCACCTAAACGGCTGATCGGCGCAATCCAGAGCGCAAAGCTGACCGCGAGACCAATGCTTAAGATACTCGAGGCGCTATAGCTTAGCAGGGCTAGGCGATAGAGGCCTTCACTTTGGGCCATCTTGGTGCCGGTAGCCGCAAAGTCCCCCGAAACGACAAAGCTGCTGGCGATCTGAAAGCCTGCCATATGGGTGACGGTCACCAGGAAAAGCAGAAGGCCCGTAAGCCGCGCAAGGGTCCAGAATTGAGAATTTGCGGTCATGGGATGTGCCTCTTTGGCGGGGATTAAAAAAGGGCCACCGACGCGTCGCCGATGGCCCTGATGTTGAGGTGACTTACTGCCGCTTAGAGGGCGCGGCGGCGGCGGATTTCGCTGGCGGCATAGATGAAGCCCCCTGCAACGACCAAGCCAATCCAGAAGCCGGGCTGTGTGAAGCTGTTGGACAAGTGCGCCAAGATTTCAGCTACAGGGATTGTGGGGAGCTGGTCGCTGCTGCCATCAACAATCCGGCTCATGCCATCGGTTATAGGTTCGCCAATCAGGCGGCCAGTAGGTTCCCACAATGCGTTCAAAATCTTGTCATTGTCATCGCCGCGATAGGCAATGGCCATGTAGACGAGGGGCACAACGAACAGGGGAGCGAAAGCTGCAACGAAGGGCATTTTAGGAGCCCAAGCGCTAACCATGGTCACCCAGCCGTATACGGGCAAAGCCCAGCCAATATAGACGAGGAGTCCGACTGCCAGCACCGTCCACAATTTGGTGGCATTGAGGAACACCGCCCCAGCGCTGACGCCGGTGATGCCAACATTGCCAATGGTTGCGACAGCGAGACCCGTGATCGCAATGTGCAGGACAATCGTCACAGCCAAGGCAAAGAACAGACCGACCCCAACAATAGACACAAGCTTGGCACTGGTGGTCTGAAGGTCGCTGACAGGCATCGACTTCCAAAACAAGATGGTGCGATCCTTGCGCTCGTCGTGCAAAGCCCCTGCTAAGACAAACAGGATAGAGATGAGGGCGATCGCCAATGGCAGCGCCGCTGCTACTGCTGTTCCAACAGGCAGAACGGCTTCAAGCCCGGCCTTGGCTTTAGGATCGATGGATTGATCCAACGATTTGGTTTGGCCATCGGCGGTCGTGATAGTGATTTTGCCGTCTGACCCACGTTTGACAGTGGCACCGCCATCTTCGTCGTCAAGCACAACTTGGCCTTGGATACCGCGGTGCTCCTTCGAGGCGGCAAAATCTTGAGGGTCAAAGCCAAACCGCGCATTGCCGGTCAAAGTGGCAAACGTCGTAACAGCGAGCAAAATGGCTGCGATCACGAGGGGGGTGATGACCAATGCACCACGATTATCGGCCATATCCCGCCGAATGAGGGTCAAAAACTTGTTCATGAGAACACTCCCGCAGGAAGGGTGAAGCTGACAACAGCTGTTTGAATATTGAGGCCAGTGGCTGGGTCAAACGACCATTCCACACCGCCAACGCCTAAGAGAAGCAGGCCAACGAGTGCCAGAACCACGCCCGAAGTTCGGGCCAGTTTCACCACCACATCCCCACTGCTTGGGATAAGTACGAGCTTTGATGTGCTCGCCTTGGAATTGATCGCTTTGCTGGGAAAGGCGCGGCCTTCGGCCGGTGCCTGACGCTGGGCTAAGGTAAAGAGTAAGCCAGTAATCATCATGACCCCCTATTGCGCCAACGCGACAAACAAGTCGGCAAGACCAACCCGACGGGGTTCGCCAAAGGTCTTTAATTGGTCTGGGGCAACACCATCGAACACGAAAGTGGTGCGGCCTAAAAGCGAGCGGCCGTAGAGTGGGCGTAGGGCTTCGGCTTCGGCTTTCTGAGTGTCGAGGACATCGACCGCCAAGAAACGGTCCGCAATGACATCCATCGATGCGTCCAGTGTGACCGCGCCATCGCGAATAAAGATCGCATGGCTCAAAATTGGCTCGACCTCGTCGACCTGGTGGGTGGTGATGATCACCGTACGGGTTTCGTCAAAGAAGTCCGACAAAATGGCGTCGTAGAAGCCACGGCGGTTGACGATGTCGAGGCCCAAGGTTGGCTCGTCCAACACCAGAATGCGCGCATCAATCGCCAGAGCGATGGCCAAATGGACTTGCACGATCATGCCTTTAGAGAGGGCCTTAATCTTGGAGTCCAATTGAACCGTTGTGGTCTTGAGGCGGGCAATAGCTTTGGCTTGGTCAAACTTAGGATGCAGGCCTGCGACCCAATCGAGGAGGTCAGCCACTTTTGCCCAGCGGGGAAGGGTGGCAACGTCGGCGATGAAGCAAACTTGTTCCATTAAGACAGCCCGCTGCATCAGAGGGTTCATCCCCATGACTTGCAGATCGCCTTCATAGTCAGATAGGCCAAGGAGACAGTTGAGCAGCGTAGACTTACCTGCACCATTGGCCCCAATCACACCAACAATCCGGCCCGCTGGGATTTCAAGGTTAGTCGGCTTCAGCGCTTGCTTCTTGCCATAGTTTTTCGCCAAGCCCTTGGCCGAGATTAACACTTCCGTCATTGCCCATTCCCCTCAATATCTTTTAGCAATTCTTGTGCGCTCAAGCCCAAACGCTTGATGCGGGTCACTACGACCGGCCATTCTTCTTTTAGGAAGGTGTTGCGTTCGCTGGCGCTCAATCCTTTGCGGGCACCCTCGATCACAAACATGCCAAGCCCACGGCGACGTTCGACCAGACCGTCATCGGCCAATTCTTGATAGGCTTTTGAAACGGTCAAAGGATTGACCTGAAGGTCTAAAGCCACTTGCCGAACGGACGGCAAGGGCTCTCCTTCTTTTATACCACCATCGAGAATGGCAGACAGGACCCGGTCCTTGATCTGCCTCCAGATGGGTTGATCGTCGCGCCAAGCTTGCGTCATAGACAACTCCCAAATACCTAGAACTTGCTGTTCTAGCGTTCTGGTGTGTTGGTATGGTAATACACCGCCCGTGTCAAGCGGCTTTTTTGGGGTGTGGGGTGGCTAGGACCGCGCAGCACTAGCTGCGCATGGCAGCGCGTACAGATGCGCAGCTAGTGGCTCACGCGGTCCAACATCCCCGCTGAAGCGTCACCGCACCGGGCGAGCCCGAGCCGCGCTGAAATAGATCGCGTTCATTACCAGCGAATCGAGGCCATCGGCCATGCCGCGATAGGTTGGGTCGATGGTGAAGGCGACGACATAGCCGCGCCCTTTGGCTTGGACGGCCACAGCGGGTTTAAAGGCCAATTGCTTGCGAATATCATCCCATACAATCCCGCTGGCTTTGACTTGGTCTGGTCCGGCAAAGCGGACGACATTGTCGCCGACATCAGCGGTCAGCGGGCGATAAATATCCGATCCGGCAACCATCATGTGCAGATTTGGCGCGATGCCCGCCGTCAGCCAATGATCTTTTGCAGTCTCGCCGCGCAGAATAGCCCCGTCCAATTCGGTTGGATCGCGGCTGGTCTCAGCAATGGCCTGCTTGTACGTGGTCTCATCGGGGAAATTGATTCCATCAACCCCAGAAGCCCCGGCTTTAGCTTTGGGTTCAGGTAGGCGACCCTTGGCTTCTGCTTCCGATAGCGTAGCTTGCTCGCGGCGCAGGCCAATCAGATCAACGTCGGGGTCTGCCATCCATGCTGTAGCAGTGCCCAGCGAGATGAGGACCCCGCCATTTTGCACAAACGTGCGCAAGTTACGGGCGCCCGCTTCACCCAAAGCCGCGCCATAACTGCCCTCGCCATCGGGCAAGATCACAACGTCATAGCCGCTTAGAGGTTGGCTGGCTAAACGCCGCATCCGAACCGGGGTTACGGGTACACCAAACTTACGTTCCAGCACATAACGGGTGGCGCCAGCAGAGTTGCGGTCTGCTGGGCTATCCCAAGCCAAAAGAATGCGGGGATTGCGCAGTTTAAGCGCCTTGTCAGAGCCCAAGCTTGGGCCATTAGTGACCCAAGAGGCGTTAAAGCCGGTCAGCGTCGCCCCGGTTTCGGTCACAAGGCCCGCCAGCTTGGTGGTCAGGTCGGCACCATTTTCGCCGCGCGCAACGACGAGGCTGCCCGCAGGATAAGTCTTGCCTTCCAGCGTAAAGGCTTCCTCCATGGTGCGCAGGACAAGGCCCTGTTGCAAAGCCTTCGTCATAAAGCGCGAGGTGGCAGTTGATCCGGAGGCAACCACAAAGGCGACCTTTGCGTCTGGATTGATCACTTGGCCGGGTTGAATCATTGCTGTGCTGGCCTTCTGGCTCGTCACAGCAGGATCTGTCGTGCACGGCACGACCTCCACATTATAGAGAAGGGGCAGCGACCAACCGGTCACATCATAGATTTGATCGCTAAGACCCGCGCGCCGGCGACGCTGTTGCTCGGCCACAAAACTGGCCTCCATCGCCGTGTCCTGTTCCAACAAGTTACGGATGAGGCGCTTCGCAGGTTGTGCGGCTGAAACCACATAGGAGCCCGCTGCATAGGTGCGGCCACAGGCGTTGAAATTGCTCGTCGTGCGTCCGACCTCAATGCCTTGCCGGCTGAGCAAAGCGGCTAATTTGTCGGTATTGGACTGATCGCTCTGGGTTGGCAGGATATAAGACTTCACGGCCTCAGCCTTACCCTCGGCAATAGCGGTGCGCCGGAAGTCGTAGAAGGAGCGGACGAAGCGGCCACGCTCGCGGGCGGCTACTTCCAAGGTCGACAAAACGGCGACGAATTGGCTTTTGACGGTATCGCGGAAGGCAAACTTTGACCCATCACTGCGCCGGGCGACCATGCCGCGAGAAGAGCCTTGCTCAAACGTCATGGCGATGCTGCCATGTGCAGTCGGCCAGCCGTCGCCATAGCCCGGATAGAACAAATCATAGCTCTCGCGCGTGAAATAGGGCAGGCCGAACTGATCAAACCAGCGGCCATTATTCTGGCCCAAAAGGTTTTTGAGCGCGAGCTGCTCTGTGGTCACATTGGGATTGATGGGCTGGGCTTCAGGCGGGAAGAAGAAGCTGCGGTCGCTGCCCATTTCATGGCTGTCGACCACCACGACGGGGAAATATTTCAAAACCGCTGCTGTGTGCCCGCGGGTTTCTGGCTGGGTTAGGGCAAACCAGTCGCGGTTTAAGTCAAACTGCATGTGATTGACGCGCCCGCCGGGCCAAGGTTGGTCGCGCTCTGCCGACATCGGGTCGCCGTCGGGTGCTATGCCCGTGGCGTTGAGATTTGTGCCGATAAAGCGATCACGGCCATCAGGATTTTGAATGGGGACGATGATCACCAGCGTATTGCGCTTGATCTCTGCCATACGCGGATCGCCGCGTGCAGCTAACAAGTGATAGGCAAGTTGAAGCGAAGAATCCGCAGGCCCAATCTCGTCACCATGGACGGAATAGGCCAACCAAACGACGGCCGGATGGCGGGCCATGATGGCTTCTGCCTCACCCGCACCCAGTTTGCGTGGATCGGCTAATTTCTGCGCGTCGGCTTGAATAGCGTCGAGATTGGCGATCTTTTCCGGGCTGCCAATGGCGGCATAGATTAAGCGCTTGCCCTGCCACGTTCGGCCATAGTCGAAAATCTTCATTTGATCTGGGGCATAGGCCGCCAAAGCTTCAAAATAGCGGACGATTTGGGCGTGCGGCGTGATGGCCTCGCCAATTTGATAGCCCAGAATGCTCTTTGGAGATGGGACTGCTGGGTCGTAATTGGCACCGGGCCAATAAAATTCGGGTTCTACTGGTGGGACAGTCCCTACCGCACCTAGCTCTTCATGCGGGACACTTTGGCTTTGCGCAATTCCAGCCGCTGGAATCATGGACGTTGTGGCAATCAAAGCCATTATCAAGCGAGATTTGAACATGTTGCGCCCCCAATTCCTAAAACCGGTTTCATGGTGGTAGGTGTAAAGCGCCCCGAACAGGCGTTCAAGTTGTTGGGCTGGGTTTAGCCTACGTCGGACTGGTTGGCGTCTTCAGACACCTCGTCCATTTGTGTTGCCCGCATTAGGGCATTGGCGAGGGCTTCTGCACTGATCGGCTTGGCTACAAAGTCGGTCATGCCTGACGCCATACACAGGGCGCGATCTTCTTCCCGAGCATTGGCTGTCAATGCGACGATGGGGGTGTGGCGATTGATGCCCTGACCCCCTCGCACGCGGCGGGTGGCGGTCATGCCATCCATGATGGGCATTTGCACATCCATTAAGACGACATCAAAGGCCTGCAGCTCCATGGCCTCTAGCGCTTCTACGCCATTGGTCGCCCAAACTGTGGCGACGGGCCAAAGGTCTAGCATCGCGGCAAGGATCTGTCGGTTCAGCGCATTATCATCGACCGCCAAAACTTGCAGGGGCCGAGTGATCTCGGTCTCCGGGGCCGCCTCATGTCCCGCGGATTCCTGCTCAAGCGTGGCTTCGAACCGCCCCTCAAACAAAAAGGTCGAGCCCTTGCCGGGAGCAGACGTTAGGGTCAGGTCGCATTGCATCTGCTGCGCCAAGGACTTCGCAATCGCTAGGCCTAGGCCGGTGCCGCCAAACCGGCGCGTGATGGTACTATCGGCCTGGATAAAGGCCTTGAAGATCGAAATTTGGCGATCAAGCGGGATGCCAACGCCGGTATCTTCAACGTCAATGCCGACCCGGCAGTCCCGCCCGTTGGTCACACTTTTGATTCGTATGGTCACACCGCCGGAGACGGTAAATTTCACCGCGTTTGACACCAGATTGAAGACAATCTGACGTAAGCGCGTGGGGTCCCCAATCACCATATCCCAATCAAGACCGGCCGTATCAATCTTCAAATAGAGGCCTTTAGATGCCGCATGTGGGCCCCAAAGCGTCTCTAGCTCAAGCGCTAATTGTCTCAGACTGGTCGGGTGCTTTTCGATTTCCAACTGGCCTGTTTCAATCTTGGCATAGTCCAAAACGTCATTGACCATCGCCATCATCAGGCGACCAGCCTCATTGAACATGCGGACATAATTGGCTTGTGTATTGTCCAGACTCGTCCGCGCCATCAGTTCGGCAGAACCCAGCAAAGCATTCAACGGTGTGCGTAATTCATGGCTCATCATCGCCAAAAAGCTCGATTTGGCTTCATTCGCATGCTCTGCCGTTTGCTTGGCAATCTCAAGGGCTTCTTCGCGGGCTCGCCGCTCTGTCTCATCGCGCAGGGCAATGATGCGGAATGCCATGCTGTCAACCATGCCGACACTGAAGGTTGCCGATATCGGCACCTCGTAGCCAGCGCTATGACGGCCATTGAAATTGCTGACTTGACCCTCATTGAGGTGGGTTGGGTCAATGAATCGATCAATCTTGGTGCCCGCGATGGTGCGCGGATTTTCTACGCCAAAGGCCTGTGCGGCCGCCTGGTTCATCAGAAGAATCTGATTGTCGGCGTCCAGCGTGATTAAGGCGTCGCGCGATTCAAGAATATAGCGTGTCAGGGTCTGGCGGGCTTCCATCGCGATCTGCGAATTCAGCTCGGCCATTTCCTCGGACATCAAGGTAATGGAACGCTCTAAGCGGTGGCGCGCGCGTGCATCATCATCATAGGCGGACGAGATCAACGCAAAGAGTTGATCTTGATCCACTTTCCCATTTTGATCGGTGCATTGTTCGATCTGGCGCGCCAGCAAACTGTGCATTAGGCTGCCTCAAACACCGTGACAGTCATGGTTTGATTGTGCAGGTTACACGTGCCTTGGAAGCCATTGGGCGAGATCTCACCGTAGGAATAGAAGCCGGCATGGGCGATCCCGCCCAGCGCATCGACGACGGCGCGGACTTCTTCCGTGGCCCGCTGGCCCAGAAGCAAGCGCCGACCGATACAGGAAACCAGCATAGCAAAGCCGTGATTGTCGCCACCTGAAGCAGCAAGGCCAGCTTTGCCAGCGCCTTCAATTAGGCCATTGGTTTCACCTACCATCAATTGCGCGGTCCACCCTTCGGGCATGTCGCCAGCGAAGGTCATTGCCCCGGTTGCCTCGTCAATACCTAAAATTGTCCGCACCACGGTGTCGGCGGGGTTGGCTGGATTGCTGACTTGTAAGGGGTAGAACAGCGCAGAGCCTGGCAGCTTTTCGGCCTCATCGCCGAGATAGCGCTTGTAAAGCTCAAGGGCAGATTTGTTGTCGAGTTGATAGAGCGTATTGCCTTCGGACTTGGTGATCTTCCGCATCGGGCCAAACACTTCCCAGCCACCAAACGAGCCTGTGCGCAGTCGTAAGCCAGTTCCGAAGAAGGCCACGGCCACCACTTTTCCAGGGCTCATTGGGCCAGAACACCCAACCAAGGTTTCGCCGAACCGGTCGCCATCGCCAGCTAGACCGCCATTGATGGAGGCATGGGTGCCTAATACGCTGCGGAAGCCTTCGACCAGAGCGGATCCATTTACGCGTGCACCGTCGGAAACGATAAAGACGCCTGCCAATTCGTCGCCGTCAAATTGGTTTGCCAGTGCTTCCCCGATGCCAAAGCTTTCGCCTGCGGTGTCAATATCGGCCTCGACTACTTGGACGCTGACATTGTTAAAACCAAGCAGGGCAGCAAAGCCATCGCCAACATAGGCCTGACCATTGGCAATCTCGCCGCCAGTCGTACATCCAATGACCTTGGCGTTTGGCAGCAGGGCCTTTAGCGTTTCAAAGGCATCGGTGGAGCGGGCCACTTCCGGATCCAAGAAGGTGAAAACGACTTCGTAGGAATCTGGTGCGAAGTCCGCCGGGAGTTCCCAGCAGCCTTGATGAAAATGCAAAACATTATGGCGCATTTGGAGCCCCTTACACACTAAGAACTCCAGATAACACCAAAGTGATTTAAATTTCGTTGAAGGCAGCTCTTTATGATAAAAAGGCCACCCCAAAACCTAATAAGCGTTGAGCTTGGCCCACCGGTCTCGATGGAAGCCACTTGATCCGTAGACGGTTTCTAATACCCGGGCACGTTTCAAGTAAAAGCCGCTGTCATGCGCATCGGTCATGCCGATCCCGCCATGCATTTGGATCGTTTCATTGGTGACCAATTGCAAGGTATCGCCGGCTCGCGCCTTGGCGAGGCTGACAGCTTCGCCAACACCTTTGCCCCGTTCAATTGCATCAATGGCCGCAACCACGCAGGAGCGCGTCAACTCAATCTCCACCAACATGGCCGCTGCGCGGTGCTGCAACGCTTGGAAGGACCCGATCAATTGACCAAATTGGGTGCGGGTTTTCAGGTAGTCGTGCGTCATGTCGAACGTGGCACCGATGAGGCCCATCATTTCGCAGCACAGCCCAATCCGGCCGTAGTCGAGAATGAGGTCCAACGTGGAGTCATCCAATGCCTTGCCGCCTAAGTAAGCGTCATCTCCGATAGCCACAGCGTCGAACGCCACATCCGCTAAATCGCGCGCATCGACGCCCGCTAGCGCATGGCGCGTTACACCTGGCGCATCACTTGCGACCAAGAAGGCTCCAAGACCTGCATCGGTCTTAGCGATGACGATTAAGATCTGTGCATGGGCTCCATCGGGAACAAAGCGCTTCTTGCCCGAAAGGCTCCAGCCGTCGGCAGTCTTCGTAGCTTTCGCGTCGATTTTGTGTGGGGCATGGTGTGCCCCTTCATCCAAAGCCAAGGCAAAGCTTAGGCTCCCGTCCGCGATTTTTGGCAGTAACGCGTCCTGCTGCGCGGAATTGCCCTGCAGCTTCAAGATGGATGCGGCCATCAGACCGGTTTGGAACAAGGGCGAGACGCCCAAGGTGCGCGCTTGGGCTTCCAGCACGAGGCCCATGGCGCGCAGACCCATGTCTGAGCCGCCATGTTGCTCGCCTATCAGGGCACCGGCAAAGCCCATGGCCCCAATCTCGCCCCACAGGGAAGGGTCGAGCGTTTCCTTGGCATCGCGCAATTTGCGGAAGCTGGCCACAGGCGCATTGTCGGAAAAGAACCCGTCAGCGGCGTCCTTCAGGAGGGTTTGATCTTCATTGAGTGAAAATGCCATCGGGCCCTCCTATTGATGGTCGCGCAAGCCAAGCACGCGCTTGGCCACGATATTCAGATTGACTTCCGAAGTGCCACCTTCGATCGAATTGGCTTTAGCCCGCAGCCAATCGCGCGTGACTTTCAGGGCCTCGGGGCGATAGCCTTCGCCTTCCCAGCCAAGACCCTCCATGCCCAAGGCTTCTACCAAAAGCTCTGTCTTGTCTTGGTTGAGTTTGGCAGCCGCGATCTTCAGGACAGACGCATAGTGCGAGACTTCCGCCCCAGCTTTTGCTTCTTCTTGACCGCGGCGCATGGTTAAGTGGAAAGCCCGCTCATACATGCGTTGTTTCGTGATGCGCGAACGCAGGTCGCTATTGGCCAGCTTGCCATTCTCAAGACCAATCGATTCTTTCGCAGCATCGACCAGATCAAGGCCTGCCCCGCTACCAAAGCCAGAAGCCGAAATATTGGTGCGCTCAAACTGCAAGATGCGCTTGGCAACATCCCAGCCCTTGTTCTTGGGGCCCAGCATTTGGGATGCGGGAACGCGTACATTGGTCAGGAAGGTCTCGCAGAAGGGCGACGCGCCGGAAATCAGTTTGATCGGACGCGCTTCTACGCCGGGGGTCTTCATGTCGAACAGAAGAACCGAGATACCTTCATGCTTGGGGGCATTTGGTTCGGTTCGCACCAAGCACAGCATCCAGTCGGCGTGGTTTGCATAAGACGTCCATACCTTTTGCCCATCAACCACATAATGATCGCCATCCAGAACGGCGCGCGTCTGTAGGCCCGCCAAGTCCGAGCCAGCTCCTGGCTCTGAATAGCCTTGGCACCACCACGTCCGGCCATGCACCATATCGGGCAAATAGGTTTGCTTTTGCTCTTCGGTGCCAAACTCCAAGATCACGGGTCCAAACATCCAGATCCCGAAAGAGAGCAGGGCTGGGCGGGCGTTGATGCGGCGCAATTCATCTTGCAGCACGCGGTCCTCTTCCCCGGTTAGGCCGCCGCCGCCATAGGCCTTTGGCCATTTGGGTGCGGTCCAGCCTTTTGAAGCCATGGCTTCGAGCCAAGCTTTCGCGTCTGGGTTTTTGAAGGTTGCATTGCGGCCACCCCAGACTGTTTCGCCTTCTGGCATGGGGGTTCGCATGGAGGCGGGGCAATTAGCTTCAAGCCAAGCCCGCGTTTCTTGTCGAAAAGTCTCAATGTCGGTCATGATGCCTCCGCTCACCTTGATGGGCCGCCTCTAATGGACGTTGCATTTTAATTAGAACGCGCGGAAGGCGCTGACTAGCCCCCAAGCTGGGCTGATCTTGGTCAAAGCTTTTAGCGCATTGGGGCAGAGGTTTTGCCCGTCTGAATTCCCGCCAGATTGACAGCATGGATCAGCATAAAAAGCGCCACCACAGCACAAATGATCGACAGCGTTGTCCAAGGGATCATCCGAACCTTGCCGAATTCAGCAGGCCTTGAGGCCCGCCAAGAGGAAAAACCAAACCCACAAAGACCGATTGTGAGAGCGATTAAAGTTGCTGGCCAATCCAAGTCTGTGGCTCACTCATTGCGTGTTGACCCTCGGCGGTGGCGAGCCTACGCGGCCGTGCCTCTACACCCTGCTTGGTTTTGTCCCAGATCGACGGCGAAAGATAGATGCGCCAAATCGCACGAAACAGTGCCGGCACCTGGCAGGCTTGATAGAGCGGCAAGACAAAGCAGGCGATCCAAAATGTGTCTCGCCCATCGCGGAGGACCGCTACCATCCCAACAATCGCTTGGCTTAAGGCCATGGATAGTACCCAGAGCACTACTTGGTCGGACGCTCCAGCAATCGTCTGGCCAATTGCCAGAAGCGCCGATACAAATAGGATTGCCCCATTCAACGGGCCGGTTGTCAGACCCAGAAGAAAGGCGAGCAGGCCAAAGCAGCCAAGCTGTAGGGTCAGTCGTCTCGGTGTGCGAAAATGGACACTGACTGTTTGAATATGGCCCTGGATCCAACGACCGCGCTGGCGGACCCAGCCCGTAAAAGTGGGGCACCCTCTTCATAGGTGGGGCTTTGGATCAAGTTGGCAATCAGGCCTAGCCGGGCAAGTCTTGCGCCCAGATCTGCGTCTTCGGTGACATTGAATGGGTCCCACCCACCGGCCGCTCGTAAATGGGTGATATCAAAATGATTGGAGGTTCCACCAAGAGGCAAGAAGCGGGAAATGCGCACCAGTCCCGGCAAGATTAGGCGGAACCAGATCGCATAGTCGAGTGCAAACTGACGACTGATCCAACTTTCCCGCTCATTCCAAATCACCAGCGGGGCTTGAACGACAGCAAGCGTGGCGGGTCCATTTCGAAAGGCCATCCAAGCCTCGCGTAATTGACCTGAAGCTGGGAGGTCCTCCCCATCATAGACCGTCAGATAGCGCCCTCGAGAAAAGGGCAGGGCCGTTTGAAGGGCCTTCGGTTTGGTGCGCGGCCCACCAGTGGGAATGGCAATGATCCGGAAGCGATGGCTATGTCGTCGTAAATCTAGGGCTGCCAATGTCTCGCTGTCATCGGCTTCACAGGCAAAGACGAGGTCAATCTTCTCCTTGGGCCAATCCAGTTTGTCTAACGCATTCAGCAACGACCCAACCGAGCCCGCCTCTTGATAGAGCGCGATCAATATAGTCCAGACGGGTTCTGACCCGTTAATGTCCGCTTGCGGACAAGCAGAAACGCGCGGTTCAGGCAGATAACAAGTCCAAAGCCGGAAGACGTTTAGGGACAGCGCCAATGTCATTACCGCCCAAGCTAGGGCTTCTGTATCCACCAACAGAAATAGGGCAAAAACCGACCAAAAGCAGGTCAGTAAGATCAAGGTAGCAAACATCCGCCCAGCAGGCTTGGCTGCCGAAAGCCTTGGGTCTAGGTGGGCGAGTCGACACAACGCTTGGGCCATAGCAGCTGCGACAGCGTCGGCAGGCGGGTCTTTGTCCTCAAGGCAGAGCATGCCCGCCGCCGTAGAGACGATATCTGGAATTTCCTTCATGGCCTATCACCTTCTGCTGGCGAAAGACGCACTCCCTTCTTCAACGATCGCCCTGAGCCCCATCAGTCCAAAACCATCTGAAATTGTCTAGCTATCTATAGTTGAGGAGACCAAGCCATTGAGTTTAACCTGCATGCGGGTGGATCAAGCGGTTGCGTGTGTCGGCGTGGCTGGCTAGAAGCGCCTAACGAAATTTTGTGCTGCACAGGGGACATTTTATCCATGAACGTTCATGAACATCAGGCCAAAGAAGTCCTCGCAAACTATGGTCTTCCCGTTCCTCCAGGCATTGCGGCTTTCTCGGTAGAGGAAGCCAAAGCCGCGGCTGAGAAATTGGGTGGCTCCATGTGGGTGGTAAAGTCGCAGATCCACGCTGGTGGCCGCGGCAAGGGCAAGTTCAAGGAACTCCCACCCGAAGCAAAAGGCGGCGTGCGCCTTGCTTTCAACCTCGATGAAGTGGCTTCCCACGCAAAAGACATGCTGGGCAATACGTTGGTGACCGTGCAAACCGGGGCGGCTGGCAAGCAGGTTCAGCGCCTGTATATCGCTGGCGGCGCAGACATTGCGCGCGAACTTTATCTCTCGGTTCTGGTTGATCGTGGTACCGGTCGAGTTGCCTTTGTCGCTTCTGAAGCTGGCGGCATGGACATTGAGACAGTGGCGCATGACACGCCAGAGAAAATCTCCACCATCGTTATCGACCCTGCTGTCGGCGTCACCCCTGCGGACAGTGCAAAGGTGACCACGGCTCTGAACTTGGACGCTGGCCAAGCCGATGAGTGCCATGACCTTTGCGTGAAGCTCTATACCGCCTTCACCAAGGGCGACATGGAAATGTGCGAAATCAATCCGCTGATCGTCGAAGAAGGCACCGGCAAGCTCGTCTGCCTCGACGCGAAGATGAGCTTTGATTCCAACGCAGAATTCCGTCACCCCGAGTGGGCCGCCATGCGCGACCTGTCGGAAGAAGATGACAAGGAAATCGAAGCGTCCAAATATGACCTCGCCTATATCGCGCTCGACGGCACGATTGGCTGTATGGTCAATGGCGCAGGCTTGGCCATGGCAACCATGGACATCATCAAGCTTTATGGCGAAGAGCCTGCCAACTTCCTTGACGTAGGTGGTGGTGCAACGCGCGAAAAAGTAACGGCCGCTTTCAAAATCATCACCGCTGACCCAGCCGTAAAAGGCATTTTGGTCAATATCTTCGGCGGCATCATGCGCTGTGATGTTATCGCTGAAGGCGTGGTCGCTGCCATCACCGACGTCGGCCTGAAGGTTCCTTTGGTCGTGCGTCTGGAAGGCACCAATGTCGAATTGGGCAAGCAAATCCTGCGTGACAGCGGTCTGGCCGTGGTGCCAGCCGATGATCTGGCCGATGCGGCGCAAAAGATCGTCGCGGCGGTTCGCAAGGCGGCTTAGGGTCACTGGGTTCGGTATCGACTTAAACAAAGGCCTCCTAACGGGGGCCTTTGTTGTTGGGATTCCTTTCGCATTTCTTCGTGCATCAAAGTTTGAAATCGACTTCCGCAGCCTCACATGTTATGTGCAGTACATAGACAGTGGAGGTCGATTGTGACCAAAAATATCACTTTGGCGGTTGATGCAGAGGTGCTTCAGCGGGCGCGGGTCGTTGCGGCAATCCGTCGGACTAGCGTCAGCGAGCTTGTACGTGGGTTCTTAAAAGGGCTGACAGAGGCGGAAGTGCCCGTTGAAAAAGACGAGGCGCGCGAGGCTTTATTGAAACTGATCGACGAGTCACCCTACCGCATGGGTGATTGGCGACCCTCACGTAGTGACACGTATTCTGGCGATCCCCGCTTTGACTAAGCTTGTTTTCCTAGACACCAATATCCTCATGTATGCCGCTGACCGTGGCGGGCAGGAGGTTGAAAAGGCCAAAATCGCACGTGAAATCATTCGACAAGAGGATTATTGTACTTCAGGCCAAGTTCTAGAGGAATTTTTTTACAACGTGACGCGGAAGGGAACCCATGTCATGTCATCGGCCTTGGCCTTAGGTTGGGTCCGGCAAATTGCACTCAAGCCATGCCAAGCCATTGATAGCCAATTGGTTGAAGCCGCGATTGGATTGTCGACACGCAATCAAATCTCATACTGGGATGGTGCAATTATCGCGGCGGCAGAGCGGCTTGGCGCAAGATTACTTTATACCGAAGACCTGAACCATAATCAGATTTACGGCACCGTGACCGCACGAAACCCATTCCTTTCCTGAGGCACCAACTAGCCCTTCTTGGCGCGCCGCGCTAAAGCCCGTTTATGTCCACACCGAATCCATCCGTGCCCCGCTTAGAACCGCTCGACATTTCCGTTGTGGTGCCTGTCCATAATGAGAGTGGGGCTGTGGCGAGTCTGGTGCAGGAAATCGCGGCGGCCCTGGATGGTTGGGCCTATGAGATGATTTTTGTCGATGATGCGTCCAAGGACGATACCCATGCCAAGCTGGTGGCGCTAAAGGCTACCTATCCCGCGCTGCGCGTCCTCGCCAACCGCAATAATGCTGGGCAGAGCCGCGCGATCATGAATGGCGTCTTGGCTGCGCGGGCACCGGTGATCGGTACGCTGGATGGCGACGGCCAGAATGATCCAGCAGACCTTCCAGCCCTTCTGCAGCGGCTAAATCGCCCCGATGCGCCACAAGGTTTAGGCTTTGTCGGTGGTCGTCGGGTGAAGCGGCAAGATAGCCAAGCCAAGAAATTAGCGTCTCGTTTGGCCAACAATGTACGCCAGGCTTTGCTGCGCGATGGGGCGGATGATTCTGGTTGCGGCATCAAAGTGGTTCGGCGCGACCTGTTCCTGCGTCTGCCCTATTTCGATCACATGCATCGCTACATGCCAGCCTTGGTGCAGCGCGAGGGGGCCTTGGCAGAGTTCGCCGTCGTCAATCATCGCCACCGCTCAACCGGTGCGTCCAAATACACCAATCTAGGCCGTCTGCTGGCCGCTTTGACCGATTTGGGCGGCGTCATTTGGCTCAGGACACGTCGCCGCGACTTCGGCCATGTGGACGAAACGTGAGTGGCGGTTCACTCTGCGCCGCAGGGCATAAAAAACTGGGGTGATTCGAAGCCATGCTGGTGTTGAGACGTATCTTTGAGATGGTGCCGATCTTGACGATCCCAGTCTTGATCTATGCCCTGTTTGGCGGGGTCACTGCCACAACGCGCGGGCCGGACGTCTTTACCCAGTCGATTGAAAAGGGCGTCTTCGTGCTGACAATGCCTTCCGGCGCGCCTTGGGCGTTGTCTGGCGGCGATCTTCTGTTGATGATGGGCCTGATTATCCTGTTTTTTGAATTGACGCGCGGCGTGGGTGTTAGTCGTTTTGCCATCATCCACCACACCTTGGCAGTCTTGCTTGCCCTCTCGTGTGCTGGGGCGTTTTTGTTGTTTGAAGCCTTTGCCACATCCACCTTCTTCCTGTTGACCCTCATGTGCTGGCTCGACATGATTGGTGGGGTGATTTTCAATATCGCCAGTGCGCCGAGTGATCGGCGGACTTCCAATTACGATTAATACGGAGATTTAAAAGCTTGGCCCTATTTTTTGATGCAGGCTGGTTCAGTAAGCGTTTGACCGCGCTCAATCTTCAAAAGGACGACATGGCGCGCGTAACGGGTTGGACGCCGGAAGAGCTCGCCTTGGTGTTTAAGGATCAGAAGGAAGTCAGTGCGCGCGAGGTCGAGGTCTTGAGCGCTCTCTTACATGCCTCGCCCGGCGAAATCGCCAATCGATGCGGCATTTCGACGCCTGCCGCCGCACAGCCGCTGAGCGCTGCAGCACAGATTGACCATTTGCAAAAGCGTGTTGCCGCTTTGGAAGCACATATCGCGTCCCTAGAGGCAGCCCTTAGAAGCCGTTAGACGACCAGTTGGATGCGACGTGTCCGGGCAACGCGGGCTTGATAGGCCTTCGCGCCGCGCATTGCAGCAAATGGGTCTTCACCGTTTAGCCCAGCTTCCATCAGAACATGAATGGAAAAGCCAGCCGCCGCACTATTGGCGTCATAGCGCCCCCGCTCGAAGGTATGTTTGTCCTGACGCGCGCGGCTCGTATAGTCCTGACTTGACCCCCTTAGGTCGTCGGGGATCGGCTCAATCGCAGGCACAGCTGTGACTTTGTGCCGATATGGCACAGAAGCGAAAGCTGCATAGGGCGAGAGTGCGTTCATGGCCTGCACGTCGCAGGTCATGTGCCATGCAGCCGAAGCGCAAAAAAGCTAGTGCGAGCGGGTTAGGTTCTTGGCTGCAATCGCATGGACTTTGGCGCTCGGCCCTGAGCCGCTGGCCATCAGCGCGTGGATGGGTCCTTGAAACAGCCCATCAAAAGCCGTGTCAAACAAGTTCAGGCCACCTGTAAAGGCACCAAAGGCGGGCATGATTAGACTGCGCCCATCGGTCACAAAGCAGCGCCGCCTGATGCTGCCACCGCGCTTGCCCGTCACCCGCGCACAGGGGTGCAGGTGGCCCGCCACTTCGCCTGACGTCTGCCCGGTTGGCTCATGGCGAAACCACAGGCCGTCATGCTGGATTTCTGCCGCGCGCTGGCCTTCCAGCCAAGCGGGCGGCTCTGGGTCATGATTGCCCTCGATCCAAATGGTTTCGGCTTGGCCGACCAAGCTTTCAAGTTTGGCCCGATCCGCGTCGGCCAGCCGACTGCCTGCGCCCCGATCGTGAAAACTATCACCCAAGGCGATCAGGACTTTGGGTGCAAGTGCCACAATCAAAGCCTCAAGGCGACGCAAGGTTTCCGCTGTATCAAAGGGCGGCAGCATAATGCCTTTGACGGCAAAGGCAGAACCTTTTTCGAAATGAAGGTCGGAGACAATCAGCGTCTGTGTCCGGGGCAAGAATAATGCGGCCTCTGCCAAGGCGACGACAGGAGTCTCATAGAGCTGAAAGGCATGCCCCTGCATCATCAGCCTCTATTTGGCCGGTTCGCTAGCACCTGCTTTGGCGGCCTTCTCGGCCTCTTTCTTCAACTCATCGCGCTCAGTGTCTAAAAGCCGCTGGGCTGGATGGCTCTCGGATTGCCGCCAGACTTTTGGCAATTGGCAAACCCGGACAGACTTCTCAAACACGCTGCCCAACACCATGGTGGAGCCCGACCGGATGGCAACAGACGCGCCAGAGAAACCATCGGCACCGTCTTTCAGATAGATCTGATCAATCTTACCGCCCTTGCCGGTAGGCGAAGGCTCTAGGATCAAAATCTGGCTGGGCGAAGGCTTTGCTGGATTGCCGGCATGCTGAATGAAGCTGAGCATTTTGGGATGGGCCGCCATCCACACAATGCCGTCTGGATCGACATCGAGATTATCGATCCCTGTGCCGAGCAAGGCCGCGTCGCGCCGCTTGATCGCTCCAGTGGCCGGATCGCGGTCATAGAGGTAGATGCTGCGGCTGATGGTGGCGCTGGCATAAAGCGTCTTACCGTCGTTTGAGAGGGCCAGCGAATTGGCAAAGCCCAGCCCGCTGTCGAGCTTATTGCCCTTAGCCCCATCAAAATACCAAATTGTGCCCGTGCGATCATCACCGGTAACAAAGCTCAAGCTTTCCGATAGAGAGCCCCGTTCGAGGTCACTTTCGCTGGTCGCATAGAAGCTATCTGTACCCGTAGCAACGATGTCATTGATGCGGGTTAGGCCCGGAACAGCAACGCTACGACGAAGTTTCAAGCTGCCGTCGTCTTGTGCGTCGAAAACCTCGACCGTGGTGCCCGTATAGTCAGCAGCGCCTTTTGGGTGGTTCACCACCATCAGGGTCACTTTACCATCAGGGCCTCGGAACAAGGACGTTCCATGGGGATGGAACGCCGTTGGCTGGCCGCCAGTTAGATCTTTCAACGCAGGAGGGGTGGCCAAACTCTCGACAGGTAAGCTGTAGATCGCGCCGCGAACAGGTTTGCCCATTGCAGCTGCACGGCGGTCGTCTGACGCCACAAAGATGCGCCCTGTGGTACGATCAATGGCCATGTCTTCGGCACCAGGCATGCCCGCGATCTCGGTACAAGTGCCGTCAAATACCGGCACTAAGGTGGTGAATTCACCCGCGCGCGATGCCGTGCGAAACCACGTGAACGACAAGATTCCGACGATGGCGACACCAGTTAGAAGGATAATCTGAGAGGGTTTCATCAACCTGACTTTCACGCCTGAGTTTGGGTTTCAAATTGCAGCTTTGCGAGGTGGGCATAGAGGCCGCCCTTGGCCACCAAGTCACTATGTGTGCCTTGCTCGGCGACTTGGCCATCGTCCAGCACGATAATCCAGTCCGCGCGTTGGACTGTCGCCAGACGGTGCGCAATCACGAGCGTTGTCCGGTTTGCCATGGCGACATCGAAGGCCTTTTGGACCAAACGCTCATTTTCTGCATCCAGTGCGCTGGTCGCTTCATCGAGCAGCAAGACCGGCGCATCGCGCACCAGCGCCCGCGCAATTGCCAAGCGTTGCCGCTCGCCACCTGAAAGCGCACGACCGCGGTCGCCAATGGCTTTGTCATAGCCACCAAGACGGGCGAGAATAAAGGGCTCTGCCTCCGCCCGTTGCGCGGCCTCTTGTGCCATGTCGGACGTGGCACCCTCGTTGCCGAACAAAATATTGTCCATCGCTGTGCCGGTAAACAAGTCCGGGTTTTGCGACACATAGGCAAAGCGGTGCCGCCAAGCGACCGGGTCTGTATCGCGCGCATCAATACCATCGACCTCAATCGCCCCTGCTGCAGGGTCGTAATAGCGCAGGAGAAGCTTAAACAAGGTCGATTTTCCGGCCCCTGAAGGGCCTACAATCGCAACCGTCTGGCCGGGCTTCACCTCAAAGCTGATGCCTTTGAGGGCGCTGCGCTCGCCATCACTTGGATAAGCAAAGGCAACATCTTTGAACGAAACAAGGCCAGGTGCCTCAAGCGGAAACGAAACTGGAGCGGAAGGCGCGGCAATTTCGGGCACCTCATCGAGGATTTCCGACAGGCGCTGCGTGGCCCCAGCAGCCTTCTGCACATCGCCCCAAACCTCTGCCAAGGCACCCACGCCAGAGCCTGTCAGTACTGAGAGGATAACAAACTGGGTCAAAGCACCGGGCGTCATCGACCCTGCCAAGACCGAACGGGTGCCCTCCCATAGAACAAAAGAGATGCCACAAAACACGATGGCGATTGCCACTGCCGTCATCATGCTGCGGGCAGCAATCCGACGACGGGCGGCAGCAAAGCTAGTTTCAATCGCTTGGCGAAAGCGGGAGCGCGCGTAATCTTCGCGGCCAAAGGCCTGCACGGTTTCTACGGCATCCAGGCTCTCCGACGCTTCTGCTGCCGCTTCGGCGACCCGGTCTTGCGCCGAGGTGGAGAGTGCGCGGACCCGACGGCCAATGGTGAATAAAGGGACCAGAACCAAGGGGATGATCAGCAAAACCATGAAGGTGAGCTTCAGGCTCGTTACCACCATCATGGATATGCCACCCGCCAACATAACTAAATTGCGGATTGCGATTGAGGCAGACGATCCAACCAAGGATTCAATGAGGGTGGCATCGACGGTCAGGCGGGAGAGCGCTTCACCGGTGCGGACACGCGCAAAATAAGAAGGCGATAGCCCGATCAGGCGGTCATAGACGTCTGCACGCAGGTCTGCGACAACGCGCTCGCCCAACTTAGTCACAAAGTAAAAGCGCGACGCAGAAAATACGGCCATGCACAAGGCCACACCCACCAACAACAGAAACCATTGATTGACGGCTTCTGGGGTTGCGGTGGCAAAGCCACGGTCGACCAAAGCGCGGGCGGCGACCGGCAGGGCCAAAGTCGCAGCCGCTGCCAGAATAAGGAAAATGGCTGCCGCTGCCACATCTTTTGGCCGACGCTGGATATAGGGAATCAAGCGCGTCAGTGGGCGCAGATCAGAGCTGCGGCCTCGCTTGGCGGCGGCATCGGCGGTTAATTCGGCTTGGACGGCTCCGCGACTGGGACGATCCTCAACGACGCGGCTGGCAGGGGTATCGGTCATGCGCAGGGAGTTAGCACGCGCGAGCCCGACGTGAAATATTGTCAGCAGTTAAATTGATGGCTTGGTCTCTGCGCACGACCTGCGCGCAACACTAGACTCTGAAGCGATTTTCCTCTAACCGCGCCGCTCTATTTGGTTCAAAGCCGCTCTCAACATCGCGCGCCCTTTTGGGGCCTGCGCGCAGGACACGAAGATGAAAGCCGACACACATCCTAATTACGATTTCATCACCATCGTGATGACCAATGGGACCACCTACCAGACCCGTTCGACCATGGGTGGCGAGGGCAAGTCCCTGTCGTTGGACATTGATCCGACAGTGCATCCCGCTTGGACCGGTTCAACCAACACGCTTCTTGACCGCGGTGGCCGTGTAGCCCGCTTCAAGGATAAGTTCGCTGGTTTCATCAAGAAATAAGTATTTATCTGGTTGGCTTAACTGGATGATTACATAAACAGTTTAAAGCGCTCGGTATGTTCCGGGCGCTTTTCTCTTTTGTATCTCGTTCAATTGCACGCCGTCTTGCGTTGGCATTCATTCTCTTCGCTATGCCTGTCTGCTTCCTGACTTGGCAATTGATACAAAAGCAAAATCAAGAAATCGCTTTCTCAGAATCTGAGTTAAGCGGGGCGCTTTATCTTGAGCCGCTGCTGGTTTTGCACGCTACAATGGCCGATGCGGCATCCGCCTTGGCTGACAAAAGACCGGTCCCCCAAATCTTGCAGCCAGCGCTTGACAAGGTGCTTGAGGCACGGGCAAACGCCCGACCTAGTTTGCAATTCCGCGATGATTTCTTGGCGCTTAAGGCCGCGGTTGCTGAATTGCAGGCGATGCAAACCTACGATCCCGCCCGTGTCCGCGATATTTTGTCGACAAGCCAGCAGCATTTTACCCGCGTTGTGGAAGCGTCAAACCTCTTACTCGATACCGAGCTCTCAACTTTTTATCTCATGCAGGCCGTGGCGCTGCATGCAACGCCGCTGATTGAGCAGATTGGCTATTTTGGTTCGGCTAAGACTTATATCAATGAACCAGGCGTTACCCCAGAAAACACGTTCTGGCGCTTGGTCGCGAAGCATCAAGGCAATCTGAACGCCAAGACGCTGGCCTTTGAAACTTCGATCGATGATGCCATTCGCGCTTCAGATAAGGCTCGCGCCCGCGCGCTTGGGTTGCCTGACCTTAAGCTGACCATGTCGCAAGCAATCGCGAACCTGATTGAGGATCCCGATCCCAAGGTCGCGCAGACAAATGCGCAAAGTGCGCGGAATGCTGTCGTACGCGCGTCCTTGGCCTCGAATCAAGAACTGGTCCGCGGCCTGGAAATTCGCATCAATCGCCTCGAGACCCAACAAAACGACGTATTGGCGGCGGCAATAGGGTTGTTCCTGGTTGCACTGCTGGGCGTGTTGCTTGTTGTCCGCGACGGCGTGGTCCAACCCTTGGGTCACCTGACTAAAGCCATGCGCAAAGTTGCTGAAGCCGACTTTAGCGCGGAACCGCCCTATCAGAAGCGTGCGGACGAGATTGGCGGCATGGCTCGCGCCCTGAGTATTTTTAAGGAAAATGCGCTAGCTCGAATTCGTGCCGAACATGCTGCGCAGGCCAAGTCTGAGTTCTTGGCCATGATGAGCCACGAAATCCGGACGCCGATGAATGGTGTGATCGGGATGGCGCAAGCCTTAATGAAGACCCAGATGAAGGACGAACAGCGCCAAATGCTGTCGGTCATGATCGATTCCAGCGATATGTTGCTGCTGCTCTTGAATGACATTCTTGATATGTCGAAGATTGAAGCGGGCAAGATCGAGCTTGAGAGCATTCCGTTCTCACCCCAAAAACTGGTTCACGCAGCCAGTGACTTGTTTGATGCGCGCGCCTCAGCGAAGGACATTCAGCTGGAGGTCGAGATCGCAGCCGATGCTTCGCAATGGCGTTTGGGCGATCCGGCTCGTCTTCGACAGATCCTCTTCAACCTCGTGTCGAACGCAATCAAGTTTACCGACCAAGGGACCGTCAAAATTGCGCTCAACTTGGGTCCGAAGCGAGAAATGGCGATTTCTGTCACCGATACGGGGATTGGCATCCCGCCTGATCGGGTGGCGCACTTATTTGAGAAGTTCACCCAAGCCGATTCCTCGCATACCCGTCTCTATGGTGGCACTGGCTTGGGACTGTCTATTGCAAAGGCCATGACCGAGGCGATGGGCGGCGAACTATTGGTTGAGAGCGAGGTGGGGGTTGGATCAACCTTTACCTGTCTTGTGCCACTCCAAGCCGTTTCAGCGACTTTCGACGAGCCGGAAAACTTGGCCGAAAGCAGCAAGAGTGCCAACGTGAAGGCGCTTGCTCTGCAGGATACGCCGCCAGCTTCTGCCTTGAAGCTGTTAGTCGCCGAAGACAATCAAACCAACCAATTGGTTCTGCAGGCTTTGCTATCAAGTTATGAGATCGAGCTGGTCTTCACGCAGAATGGGCAAGAAGCCATCGAAGCTTGGCAAGCAGCCCGCTATGACGTCATTTTAATGGACATGCAGATGCCGGTGATGGACGGCGTCACGGCGATCCGCGCGATCCGAGCGCAAGAAATCCGCGAGAATCGTCCCCGAACGCCAATTGTCTCTCTAACTGCCAACGCCCTGCAGCATCAGATTGATGCGCAAATCGACGCCGGGGCCGATGCGCATGCGCCTAAACCGATTCATTTGCCAAGTTTGTTGGCAGCCATAGATGCGGCCATTTCACTATGTGAATTACAAGACGAAACGGACTACCGTCAGTTCGATGCGCCCAATGCCGCTTGAAGACGCTTTAACTGCGCACTGACCGGATTTTCAACCGGCGTTTCGCTGGCTTCAAAGAGACTGAGTTCCATTCGGTCAACCCGTTCGTAAAGCCGTTTAGACCGTTCAAGAAGGTCTAGCAAACGCACGGGCAATTCCGCTAGGGGCTGCTTATCCGCGCTGCAAACCGCCCGCGCACCCAGCCGATACTTTGGATCATGCGCGTCGCGTGGCGTCATTTCGCCCTCACGAACCGCGCGATGAACCAGCAACCATGAGGCCGACTGCATCAAACGGGTCGTCAATCGCATGCTTTCAGAAGCATAGGCCAAGGCTGCGACTCGTTCGAGGCTGCGTGCTTCCTGTCGGCCATCGCCATCCAGATAGGCCGCTGTTTCCTCAACCAAGTCCATGCCTTCGCGGAACATACGTTCAAAGATGTCCGAACTCGCAAATTCCGCGATCCGATCAAATGCTGTCTTTAGACCCACGGTCTGCTTTGAAACTTCCGTCAACATGCGGCATTCCGCCCTTCTCTAGTCTCTGTCTTTAACCCGCAAAGCGCCGTGGGCCAAGTGCTTGATCTGGAGAGCTCCATTTTGGAGCTA
Source organism: Maricaulis salignorans (assembly GCA_945891505.1). GTDB lineage: Bacteria > Pseudomonadota > Alphaproteobacteria > Caulobacterales > Aquidulcibacteraceae > Aquidulcibacter > Aquidulcibacter miladensis. Next base: position 28,803 of record CAMDDL010000006.1, read on the forward strand.
ATTCCAATTCAATCCCGATTTTTCCCACTCTCCCAAACCGATGATCCAGTCTGAAGCAAGGGTTTAAGTGGAAGAAGCACCGTGCTTCCTGCGTCTGTCTCAGCAAGGGTCGTGCCGCTTTTTCGGTTAGCTTGTCTTAAAAAAGGAATCTGCCGCTTTTTTGCTACCTTCTTTCGCCTTAATTAGGTCGTTTATCTGCCGGATTTCCGCTTCGAGGTCAGAGACGCGCTCTTGAAGCTCCCGAATGGACAAGTCTTCTAGGCGTATGGACTGGGGTTTTGACTTGGCGAATGGGTCGTCGTCGAGCATGAGTAGCCTCCTGATCCCATTTTGGCGCCGGAGTGTGAATTTTGACAGCCCTTCCTGAAAAAATGCGTGCGATTGTTTCATCCCCCGGCACCCCATTGCACGTTGAGCTCATCGATCGGGCCGTGGCTGGCCCCGGCCAAGTCCTGATCAAAGTCGCTTATGCGGGTATTAATCGACCTGATCTGATCCAGCGTATGGGTGCCTATCCGCCACCAAAAGGTGCCCCTGACACGATGGGGCTGGAATGTTCAGGCGAGATCGTCGCGATTGGCCCCGATGTTTCGCGCTGGAAGCTGGGGGATCAGGTGTGCGCCCTTTTGCCAGGTGGTGGCTATGCCGATTATGCTTGGGCGGATGAAGGCTCGTGCATGGCAATCCCTGAGGGCATCAGCTTGCTGGAGGCCGCAGCCCTGCCTGAAACCGTCTTGACGGTCTGGGCGAATGTGTTTGAGCGGGCGGCCTTGCAACCGGGCGAGGCCTTTTTGGTCCATGGCGGTGCATCCGGCATCGGCACGACGGCCATTCAAATGGCCAAAGCGCATGGGGCGAAAGTCTATGCAACTGCAGGCGGCGCAGAAAAGGCAAGTCTGTGTGCAAAGCTAGGTGCCGATGTTGCCATTGATTATCGGGCGCAGAGCTTCTCTGACATTATCAAAGCCGATGGTGGGGTCGACGTGGTCCTCGATATGGTTGGTGGGCCCTATGTCCAGCAAAATCTCGATTGCTTGAAGCTGGATGGGCGCTGCGTCCAAATCGCATTTCTGCAAGGTCCCCAGGTCGATCTTAATTTAATGGCCTTGATGCTGAAGCGTCTCACTTTGACCGGCTCTACCCTGCGGGCGCGGCCCGTGGCGGAAAAGGCGCGGCTGGCGCGCGCGGTTGAAGGCCATGTTTGGCCGTGGGTGGCCAAAGGTCTCGTGCGTCCTGTGGTGGATTCGGTCTTTGATCTGGAAGATGCCGAGGCCGCTCAAGCCAAGATGCAGGCCAATACCCATGCCGGGAAAATCATGCTGAAGGTTGCAGCTTAGCCTTTTGACATCGGGATATCGCGCCTGCCCTAGGGCGAGGTGAGATTCATTTGGCGATTACCGCCTCTTTCGGTTTGCAAGTGGAGCGGGCTGCGCTAACACGGCGGCCAACATATCAGCTGTTAGCCGAGGGCCTCATGTCGATCCTGATCAATAAAGAAACCAAGGTAATCTGCCAGGGCTTCACCGGAAAGAATGGTACCTTCCACTCCGAACAAGCGATTGCCTATGGCACGCGCATGACGGGTGGGGTCAGTCCGGGCAAAGGTGGGCAAACCCATCTGGGTCTTCCCGTGTTCAACTCGGTTCAAGAGGCCAAGGATGTGGCCGGCGCAGACGCCACGGTAATCTATGTGCCGCCTCCAGGTGCAGCTGCTGCAATCATCGAAGCGATTGAGGCCGAAATAGAGCTGATCGTCTGCATCACCGAAGGCATCCCAGTTGCAGACATGGTGCAGGTTAAAAGCCGGTTGGAGCGTTCTAAGTCGCGCTTGATCGGGCCAAACTGCCCCGGCGTTTTGACCCCAGATGAGTGCAAGATCGGCATTATGCCCGGCTCCATTTTCAAAAAGGGCAATGTTGGCATTGTGTCTCGTTCGGGCACTTTGACCTATGAGGCGGTTTTCCAAACCTCCAACGCAGGCCTTGGCCAAACAACGGCAGTCGGTATCGGCGGCGACCCTGTGAAGGGCACCGAGTTCATCGATGTGTTGGAAATGTTCTTGGCCGACCCAGAGACCCAGTCGATCATCATGATCGGTGAAATCGGCGGTAGCGCCGAAGAAGATGCCGCACAATTCATTCTTGATGAAGCCAAGCGCGGCCGTAAGAAGCCGATGGCAGGCTTTATTGCAGGGCGCACAGCGCCTCCAGGCCGTCGCATGGGCCATGCTGGCGCGATTATCGCCGGTGGCAAAGGTGGCTCGGAAGATAAAATTGCAGCTATGGAAGCCGCAGGTATTCGCGTTGCCCCATCGCCTGCTGCATTGGGTTCAACATTGTTGGAAGTTCTTAAGGGTTGATGTGCTTTAAGCATCATTAAAGCAGTCGCCTGAAAAGCGAATGACTATATAGACGTAAATGTGTGACGGCCGGGCAAGGCCGACTTCCTTCGCCCTGACCGACCGTCCCCACGAATGGACGGTTGGCTTATGGCAGACGACATGCGCAGTGCGCAAAATTCCGCACTCCTCGATACTTCCTTTCTTTATGGCGGCAATGCCGTCTTTATCGAGCAGCAATACGCCAAATGGGCGGCCAATCCGGCCTCGGTTGACGCGTCTTGGGCTACCTTCTTTGCCGGTATGGGAGATGGGGCAGGCGACGCACAGCGCGCGGCCAGTGGCCCATCTTGGAAGCGCAACGATTGGCCAAAGTCTGAAGTCGGCGAATGGGTTGCGACCTTGGACGGCAATTGGGCGCTGATCGAGCCGAAGATTGAAAAGAAGCTCACTGAAAAAGCAGCCGCCGCGCCCGCCAATGCTGGCAAGCCAGTTTCAGAAGTTGATGTGATGCGCGCGACGCGCGACAGCATCAAGGCTTTGATGATGATCCGCGCTTATCGGATCCGCGGTCATTTAGCGGCAAAGCTCGACCCCTTGGGCCTAGATGAAGGCCGTGAGCCGCAGCCAGAGTTGCAGCCTGAATCATACGGCTTCGGCCCAGAAGATATGGACCGGCCGATTTTCATCGATTTCGTGCTCGGCATGGAATATGCCACGCCCCGCCAGATGCTGGACGTTTTGAACCGCACCTATTGTTCGACGGTCGGCATTGAGTTCATGCACATCTCTGACCCTGCCGAAAAGTCTTGGCTGCAAGAGCGCATTGAAGGTCCAGATAAAAGCATTGCCTTCACCAATGAAGGCAAGAAGGCGATCCTCAGCAAGGTCATCCAAGCGGAGACCTTTGAGAAGTTCCTGCACAAGCGCTTCCCTGGCACCAAGCGCTTCGGCCTCGATGGTGGTGAAGCATTGATCCCTGCGATGGAGCAAATCATCAAGCGCGGTGGCAATCTAGGTGTGAAAGACATCGTTCTGGGCATGCCACACCGGGGCCGCTTGAACGTTTTGTCTGCCGTGATGGGCAAGCCGTATCACGTGATCTTCCACGAATTCCAAGGCGGCTCTGCCACGCCAGATGATGTCGGTGGTTCGGGCGATGTGAAGTACCATATGGGCGCGTCGTCGGATCGTGCGTTTGACGGCAATAGCGTGCACTTGTCGCTGACACCAAACCCGTCTCACCTTGAGATCGTCAATCCCGTCGTCTTGGGCAAATGCCGTGCGAAAATGATGACGCATGGCCCTGAGAAGGCCGATCAATTCCGCGCTGTTATGCCACTTCTGCTGCACGGCGACGCTGCTTTTGCCGGCCAAGGCGTGGTGGCAGAGTGTTTTGCAATCTCTGGTGTGCGTGGTCACCGCACCGGCGGGACCGTGCACCTGATCGTCAACAACCAGATCGGCTTCACCACCGCACCGCGCTTCTCGCGCTCGTCGCCTTATCCGTCAGACGTGGCGCTGATGGTGGCCGCCCCCATCTTCCATGTGAATGGCGACGATCCAGAAGCGGTTGTGTTTGCTGCGAAAGTGGCGACTGAGTATCGCCAGAAATTCGCAAAAGATGTGGTGGTCGACATGTTCTGCTACCGCCGCTTTGGCCACAATGAAGGCGATGATCCAACCATGACGAACCCCGTCATGTACGCCAAGATCAAGAACCAAAAATCAACCCGTGAACTTTATGCCGCCCGCTTGATCGAGCAAGGCATCGTCAACGCCGACGAGGTAGAGGTTGAAGTCAAACAATTTGAAGATTTCCTCGAAAGCGAGTTTGCGGCCGCCAAATCCTATAAGCCCAATAAGGCTGATTGGTTGGACGGCGTCTGGGCGGGTCTTGGTCTGCCAGAGGGCGAAGATCGTCGTGGCGACACCAATCTCTCACTCGAGAAGCTGAAAGACTTAGGCGAGAAGATCACCACCATTCCCGCCGACTTGACCATCCACAAGACCGTTGAGCGTGTGGTGCAAGCCCGCCAAAAAATGATCGAAGCGGGCGAAAATGTCGATTGGGCCTTGGGTGAACATTTGGCCTTTGCGTCCTTGCTGGACGAAGGCTTCCCAGTACGCCTGTCGGGTCAAGACTCCTGTCGTGGGACCTTCTCTCATCGCCACAGCCATTTCGTCGATCAATTGACGGAGCGGCGCTATACGCCGCTGAACAATATCTCGCCCGCCCAAGCCAATTACGAAGTCATCGATAGTGCTTTGTCAGAAGAAGCTGTGCTTGGTTATGAATATGGCTTCTCGCTGTCCTCTCCTAATAGCCTGACGATTTGGGAAGGCCAATTCGGCGACTTCGTGAATGGCGCGCAAGTCGTCATCGACCAATTCATCTGCTCGGGTGAACGTAAATGGCTGCGCATGAGTGGCTTGGTTATGCTGTTGCCACACGGCTATGAAGGCCAAGGGCCAGAGCACTCCTCAGCACGTCTCGAGCGCTTCTTGCAACTATGTGCGGAAGACAACATGCAAGTGGTGAACTGCACAACGCCCGCGAATTACTTCCACGTGCTGCGTCGCCAAATCCATCGCCAGTTCCGCAAGCCCTTGATTGTGATGTCGCCTAAGTCGCTGTTGCGGCACAAGCGCTGCATCTCGACCTTGGCTGAAATGGGCCCAGGCTCGTCCTTCCACCGCATCTTGTGGGACGACGCCCATTATCGCCCTGAGACCACGACCGTCACGCTGAAGCCTGATTCAGAGATCAAGCGCGTGATCTTCTGCTCGGGCAAGGTCTATTATGATTTGTTTGAAGAGCGGGAGAAGCGCGGATTGAACGATGTGGTGATCCTGCGCGTTGAACAACTTTATCCATTCCCCGCCAAGTCGATGATTGCTGAATTATCGCGTTTCCAAAATGCTGATGTGGTTTGGTGCCAAGAAGAGCCGAAGAACATGGGTGCTTGGAACTTTATGGAACCGAATATCGAATGGGTTCTTGGCAAAACAAAGAATAAAGCTAAGCGTGCGGCCTATGTCGGCCGGCCCGCTTCCGCTTCTACTGCTGCTGGCTTGATGAAGAAGCATATTCGCGAACTTGAGATCTTCCTCAATGAAGCGATGACCTACTGATCATCTGGCTAAACCTGTTTACGATCCTTACATAGGGGCTTGTTGCCCCTTCACCATTCTGACTCCGCTGGAGGTTTTATGCTCGATATCGTCGTCCCCGTTATGGGAGAATCCGTTGCCGAAGGCTCGATTGGTTCTTGGTCGAAAAAGGCCGGTGATGCGGTCAAGAAAGATGAGATTCTGGTCGAGATTGAAACCGACAAGGTTGCTCTGGAAGTCGTGGCACCTGCCGATGGTGTTTTGGCTGAAATCTTGGCAACAGACGGCGCAACCGTAACCCCCGGCATGGTGATTGGTCGCGTCGAAGCCGGCGCAGCAGGTGCTGCAGCCAAGCCAGCGGTCGTCTCCATGCCAACGCCTGCAGCTGCCCCAGCCCCCGTGGCAGCGCCGACTGCGGCCCCCACAGCCGCCCATGACCCGATGCCATCCGCCGCGCGTGCTTTGGAGACTGCCGGCGTTGCAGCTAGCGCCGTGACTGGCAGCGGCAAGGATGGCCGGATTACGAAGGGTGACGCTTTGGCCGCTGTGGCGGCTTTGGCTGCCGCCCCTGCACCCGTCGTGGCAGCCCCGTCGGCCCCGCGCGCTTTGGGTGCCCGCGAAGAGCGCGTGAAGATGACGCGCCTACGTCAAACCATCGCCCGTCGCTTGAAGGACGCGCAAAACACCGCAGCCATGCTGACGACGTTCAACGAAGTCGACATGACCAATGTCATGGCCGTGCGCAACAAATACAAAGACATTTTCGAGAAAAAGCACGGCGCCAAATTGGGCTTCATGAGCTTCTTTGTTAAAGCCTGTCTCGTTGCCCTCAAAGACGTGCCTGCGGTGAATGCCGAGATTGATGGCACCGACATTATCTACAAGAACTTCTATGACATTGGCGTCGCTGTCGGCACGGAAAAGGGCTTGGTTGTGCCCGTCCTTCGCCATGCAGAAGACCTAGGTCTCGCTGGCATCGAAAAGGGCATTGCCGATCTGGGCAAAAAGGCCCGTGATGGGGCTTTGAGCATTGATGATATGCAAGGCGGCACCTTCACCATCTCCAACGGTGGGGTTTATGGCTCGCTCATGTCCACGCCGATCCTGAATGCCCCTCAATCTGGCATTTTGGGCATGCATAAAATCCAAGATCGTCCGATGGTTGTCGGCGGTCAAATCGTGGTTCGCCCGATGATGTATCTAGCTTTGTCCTACGATCACCGGATCGTCGACGGCAAAGAGGCTGTGACCTTCTTGGTGCGCGTGAAAGAGTGCTTGGAAGATCCTGAGCGCATGTTGCTGGACATCTAACAAGGCCGCGCAAGTCGTGGCAGTGGCCTTAGGGCTGGGATGGATTGAATGCTAACCCTCGCCGGGATCATCGTATTTCTCTATGCTGTCTCCAGCATTCTGGGACTGTGGCTCTCGTCGCAGGTCACCAAGGTGCTGGAGGGCGAGGGGGAGATCCCGGAGGCGCTGGCGGAGACACCGCAGCATCACCTCGACCTCATGGCTAACTATAGTATGGGCTGGCGGGCAGCAGCATGGCGCACCTCGATTGCAGCGTTGGTTACAAGTCTGGTTGCACTCGCCTTTTCAAGCTCTCTGGCCTTTTGGGCCTTGGGTGTGGCGCTTGCGATTGATTGTGTCCTGTTCATGACCTGCCGCGATATCCGCCTCATTTTATACAAGACCTCCTCGATGGAGCGTTTGGTCGATGCCGCCCAATGCGTGGCCTTGTTGGCGAGCTTTACCCTTTTCTTCTGGCTGACGCTGACGGGCGCTTTGGCTTGAGAAGTTTTACACGGGCCAAATGCAGAATTTGGTCGATCCCTATGTAGCGATTGCACGCCAAGCGGCGTAAGAGCGGTCGTTGAAACCATCCAATCAGGAGCTTTTTTCATGGCAGAACAGTTTGACGTCGTCATCATTGGCGGGGGACCAGGGGGCTATAATTGCGCCATTCGGGCCGCCCAATTGGGACTGAAGACCGCCATTGTAGAAAAGCGCGGCCGCTTGGGCGGAACCTGCCTGAATGTTGGCTGTATCCCCTCCAAAGCCCTTCTGCATGCTTCAGAAGCCTATGAAGCCGCGCAACACCACTTTGCTGATATGGGCATTGAAGTTACAGGCGTCTCGCTCAACCTCGCCAAAATGTTGGCGCAGAAAGATGACGCCGTCGATGGTTTGACCAAGGGCGTTGAGTTCTTGATGAAGAAGAACAAGATCACTTATCTGATTGGCACGGGCGCGATTGCCGGGCCCGGCACGGTGAATGTCACAGCAGCCGATGGCGTGGTTTCTGCCCTAGCTACCAAAAATATCGTCATCGCTACGGGCTCGGACATCCTGTCCTTGCCAGGCGTGACCATTGATGAAGAACGGATCGTCTCTTCCACCGGCGCTTTGAAACTGGCCGCCGTGCCCAAGAAAATGATTGTGATTGGCGGGGGCTATATCGGCCTTGAGATGGGCTCAGTCTGGCGTCGTCTGGGTGCCGAAGTGACGGTGGTTGAATATCTCGACCGCATCACGCCCACGATGGACGGCGAAGTCTCTACCCAATTCATGCGCATCTTGAAAAAGCAGGGCCTGATTTTTGAGCTTGGTACCAAAGTCACCCAAGTCGAAAACACCGGCACGGGCGTGAAGGTTACTGTAGAGCCCGCCAAGGGCGGCGACGGCAAAGTCCTAGAAGCCGATGTCGTGCTCGTCTCCATCGGCCGCAAACCCTATACCGAGGGCTTAGGGCTGAAGACAGTGGGGGTCGCGACCGATGCGCGCGGCTTTATCCCCTCCACCCACTGGGCCACGACCGCCCCCGGCGTTTATGTGATTGGCGATGTGACTTATGGTCCGATGCTGGCACATAAGGCAGAAGAAGAAGGCGCCGCGGTGGCCGAAATTATGGCGGGCAAGTCTGGCCATGTGAATTTCGACGTCATTCCGGGCGTGGTTTATACTAATCCGGAAGTGGCCAGCGTCGGCAAAACCGAAGAAGAATTGAAGGCCGCTGGGACGCCCTACAAAGTCGGCAAATTCCCCTTCATGGCAAACAGCCGCGCCCGCACCAATCACGAGACCGATGGCTTTGTGAAAATCCTTGAACATGCCGAAACCCGCCGCATCCTTGGCGTGCACATGATCGGCGTTGGTGTTGGTGAGATGATTGGCGAAGCCTGTCTGGCGATGGAATTTGGTGCGTCGGCCGAAGATATTGCCCGCACCTGCCATGCCCACCCAACGATGTCAGAAGCCATGCGCGAGGCCAGCAAAGCCGTTGATGGCTGGGTCATGCAGATGTAGTCCATTTGGATGGCCCCTCGGGCTTCGCGTAATTCGATTATCTAGCGGGAGAGTTGCCATGGCGACCACGACAATCCAAACCCCACTCACGCTACCTTGTGGGGCTGTCCTAAAGAACCGATTGGCCAAGGCAGCTATGACCGAAGGCTTAGCCGACAGCCGTGGCGTGGCGACCACTGGTTTGGTCCGCTTGTATGAAGGCTGGGCACAGGGCGGCTGTGGTCTGTTGATTACGGGCAATGTGGTCATAGACGCCGATCACTTGGAGCGGCCGGGTAATGTCATCTTGTCCGGCCCGCCATCGCCAGAGGCCGAAACGGCGTTGCGGGCTTGGACGCAAGCGGGCACGGCGCACGGCACGCAACTTTGGGCACAAATCAGTCATGCCGGGCGACAAACCCAGAAACTGGTCAATCCAACTCCTAAGGCACCCTCAGCCGTAAAATTGGGCCTGCCCGGTGGCCAATTTGGCGAACCCCAAGCCATGACCGCTGACGAAGTCGAGGCTGTTATCCAAGCCTTTGTGCAAGCGGCCTTAACCTGTCAGGCAGTCGGCTTTACGGGCGTGCAAATCCACGCCGCCCACGGCTATCTCTTGTCGTCCTTCCTCAATCCCTTGGCAAACCAACGCGATGACCTCTACGGTGGCTCGCTCGAGAACCGTGCACGGCCCTTATTGGAAGTGGTCAGCCAAACGCGCGCTGCAGTCGGCCCGCACTTTGCCATTGGCGTAAAGCTCAATTCCTCGGACTTCCAAAAGGGCGGGCTGACGACAGAGGATTCGGTCCAGGTGGCTAAGTGGCTGCAAGATCTGGGCGTGGATTTGCTTGAGGTCTCCGGCGGCAATTATGAGGCCCCTGAAATGATGGGGATGGAGGGGTTGGACCCGACAGCCCCGAGGCCTACGAAGAGCGCTTCGACTTTGGCGCGCGAAGCCTATTTCATCGACTTTGCCCGCACCTTGCGCCGCGAAGTGACGATGCCGCTTATGTTGACTGGTGGCCTGCGCACCGTAGCTGGCATGCAAGCCGCATTAGACGAAGGCGTAGACGTCATTGGCATCGCCCGACCGCTGACCATCGACCTTAAAGCTGCCAATGCCCTGCTAGATGGCACACAAGACCATCTGCCGGCGTGGGAACAACAGTTGCAGGAGCGGCCTGGCTTCTTTGGGCCAAAGTCCCCCATTAAACTCATTCGCACCATCCAAGGCTTTGCGGGCATTTATTGGTACTATAGCCAATTCTACCGCCTTGGTCGCGGGCAGCCTGCCGAGCCAAACCTGTCGCCCTTGAAAGCCATGGGCGAGGTGACGGGCCTATCCAAGCGCTTGATCCAAGCCCGGCGAGGCGGACCGCCGGTGTCGCCGGTTTGAGGACCGCTAGCCTCGGCTAGGACGAGCTCCTTCACTTCTTCACGCTCGCCTGCTGTCGTGGGGCAGCGGGGGCCATGATGAACTCAATTTGCTCAGGATGGTCTACCCAAACGCTCGGACCGTTGGAATTGCGCACATGGCCGCGCACGCGGATGGTGCGACCCTGAAGCGCGAGAATATCGGGTGCGCCACCCCGCCAGCGTTGAAAGGCGGTTTCGGGCACAACAGCTGTCACATCTGTTTTCTCATCGGTTCCAAAATTCAAAAAGATGACTTTGCCGCGCTGGCTGGCCTTCTCGACTTTGCCTTCCATCAGTTGGAAACTGTTTAGACCGCCTTGTAGGGCTTCGGGTGTGGCAAAGCGGACTTGATAGGGACCGGATGTCCATACGCCGCGCCCAGCACGCCGTGCTTCGCGTTCTGCCTGCCAAAGGTCACCCACCGCGCGGCGATTGTCGGCATAGGTATGAACGCGCGCCAGACCGCTTTTGAGCAAGGTCGATTGCACCCAAACCGCCTCTTTGCCGAGGCCTTGCGGCACAAAGACATGGGCGATGGCCCGGCCACGCCGGTCCCGCCGCAGGCCATCATAGCGCAACTCAACCTTCTTGCCTAAGACCAAGCGTTCTAGGTCCTGGCTGGCCCGTGGACCCCAAATGTCACCGGGCCGGACACGAGGTGCCTCATCCGCCGCAAGGCGCACTTCAAGCCCAGAGTCGAGAACAAAACTATCCCCGTCGAGCACCTTGCTGACTTTGCCTGTTTCCCCGCGTTCAAAATTCGGGGCAGCAGCCGCAATTGCCAAAAATAGGCCAAGCAAACCGATCAGCTTCATAGACTTCGTCAATCTCATCACACGCTTTGCCTCCTGCTGCGCTGCAATTGAGACGAGCCTATGTTCCTGTTTTGATCTTGTCGAGTCTTATTTTAGGTAATCATCAGTGCTTTGTTGATTTTTGGATTTAACCGTATGAAACGCCTGTCAATTTTTCTGACAGCGTCCAGAGATCGCGGGCCGCATCTTGGTCCACGGCGTGATCGCGTACCTCACCATGGGCTTTGCCGCCGGCAATATGGCGCACCGCAATGTCGCAATCTTCGCAATAGACCCCGCCCATGCCATCCAGTTGCGGAGATGTCGCACACCAGACGCTGGTGGCGGCACCTTGCTCTGTCGTTTTGAACAGAGGGTTGAGATTGCCGTCCTTGTCCATCCAGCCCATCGCGATCATTTCTTCTTGTGGTAAATAGCGTTGAAGGTTGGTCATGATACCGCCCGGATGTAGCGAGAAAGCGCGGATGCCATGAGCCTTACCGCGTGCGTCCAACTCTACTGCAAACAGGCTATTGGCGCTTTTTGCGCGGCCATAGGAGACCCACTTGTCATAGGGCGTGGTCTCAAAATTCGGGTCATTCAGGTCTGGGGCACCAATGCGGTGACCGATCGAGGAGACCGAGACCACCCGTGCGCCTTTGGCTGCAACCAGATTGTCCCACAAGCGGCCAACCAATTGGAAATGACCCAAATGATTTGTGGCAAATTGGCTCTCATAGCCGCGGCTGTCGCGGGTCAATGGATTGGCCATGATGGCGGCATTATTGATCAATATATGAACCGGCCCGCTCAAGTTTTCGCCAAAAGAATCAATGCTGGCTGGGTCGCCAAGGTCGAGTGCGGCAATCTCAATCTTGCCAGCGACACCTGCGAGTTCGGTAGCAGCCGTATCTGGGCGGCGCGCTGCAACAATCACACGTGCCCCGGCGCTGGCGAGAGCCCGAACGGTTTCCAAGCCAAGACCGGAATAGCCGCCCGTCACCACAGCCGTCTTACCGGTGAGGTCGATACCGTGGATCACATCCATCGCGGAGGACCGCATGCCAAAGCCTGAATTAAACGGTTTTTGTAACTCTGAAATCTGTACCACGGTCTTCTCCCTCACAGTCAATTTTCTAAAGTTTGTGGACCAACTCAGGCGCGAAGCAAAGCCAAAACTTGTGTGTCGTCTGTGCAGAATGCCTGCAGTGGCCAATCACATATCCATTGGTCCGGCCGAATCGTGGTGTTAGAGTGGGTGAAACCAAGACAGGATCAGAAACGTTATGGCTGACGGACATTTTTCCCAGGAAACAGAGACTGCTCCTGCCAACCATGCAGACCGTGTTTATCAGGCCCTGCTGGCCGATATCTTGGAGAATGGCCAAAAGCGCGAGGACCGCACCGGTACTGGCACGTTGGGCGTATTTGGTCGCCAAATGCGGTTTGATCTCGCCGACACCTTCCCACTTTTGACCACCAAGAAGTTGCACACCCGGTCCATCATCATCGAGCTTTTGTGGTTCCTGCGCGGGGAAACCAATATTGCTTGGCTGAAAGAAAATGGCTGCTCGATTTGGGATGAATGGGCCGATACGCAAGGGGAGTTGGGCCCGGTTTATGGCAAGCAATGGCGGTCTTGGGCAGCGCCAGATGGTCGCTCTATCGATCAAATCAGCCAGTTGGTCGCCGCCTTAAAGACTAATCCCTGGTCTCGGCGCCACGTAATTTCCGCGTGGAACCCAGCCGATGTGGACGATATGGCCTTGCCACCTTGCCATTGCTTGTTCCAGTTCCACGTCTCAACCGACGGCAAATTGTCTTGCCAATTGTATCAGCGTTCAGCCGATGTGTTCCTCGGTGTGCCGTTCAATATCGCATCCTATGCTTTGTTGACCCTAATGATGGCGCAAGTCACAGGCCTCAAGCTAGGCACCTTTGTGCACACCTTGGGTGATGCGCATCTCTATCTGAACCACCTTGATCAAGCACGCCTTCAAATCTTGCGGGAGCCTATGGCCCTGCCGCGCATGAAGCTAAACCCAGACGTTCAAGACCTATTTGCCTTCAACTATAGCGACTTCAAGCTTGAGGGCTATCAAGCGCATCCAAGCATTAAGGCTGATATCGCGGTCTAAAGCGCGTTAGAAGTTCAACCAGGATTTTTTGCCAGACGGGGGTGCTTCATCCTCGTCCGCGCCAAGGCCATCGAAAGCCCCAATACCTGGATCATCGGGCACCAAAGGCTCCGAATCTGTGCTAGCCGCACTGGTTGCCAGCGTGCGCTCGGTCAAGGCTGCAAGCTCTGGGGCTACCAGACGCTCGGTATCTGATCGTTCAAGGCGGGGATGGATCAAAAGACCACGTTCGCCATAGGATTCGATCAGGCGTGCCCAATCGGCATCTTCATAGGCAAAGGCACTGCCATCGGGGTCGAGGTCAGACCAATCTGGTTCGCGCGGCGCATTAGCGCCCTTGGCTAGCCATTCTCGGGCACCCGCTTCATCACCGGAGGCTTTGGCCGCCGCAGCACGTAAAGCCAAAACACGCGAGGTAGGCCGTTCTGCTAGCAGAGGTTCTAGACCTTGAATGGCGGTCACCGCATCTTGGTTCAACAAGGCTTGTTCGACGGTGAGAATGCGGCTTTCGCGATGATTTGGGTTGAGACGAATGAGGCCATCTAGCCAGCGCGCTTGCGCCTGAGGGGTCTCTTCGCTCTTCAGGTCCTTATAGGCGATTGCCAATGCCGGGTGGGGGGCTGCTTCCCAAGCGGATTCCAAGGTGCCCGCTGCTTGCCATTGCTTACCGATAATGGCTTGGAGACGGGCCGCCATTACTGCGGCCGGGGCAAAGCCTGCCGCAAATTTGCTAGCGCGTTGCGCCAATTCTAGCGCTTGGGCTGGCTCCATCATGCGTTCAGCGCGATGGGCTGCTGCTGCTAAAACCACAGCCCGCCTGCGAGTGGCGGTCTTTTGACCAACTAAACCACGCTTCTCCGCATCATCAAGGGCGGCCAAGGCACCATCCCAATCGGCTGCCAAGACGCGTCGATTGAACAGGAATTCAGCGGGCCAAGGGGCCTTCTTAGAGCTTTGTAGGGCCGCTTCCGCATGGGAAATAGCAGCCGCCATATTGCCGCGATTGAGGGCCAGCTCCGCTAAGCCACGCCGGGCCGCAACGCCATAGCCCGCTACATCGGTCAATTCGCCATAAAGGCGCTCGCCAGCGGCACCATCGCCCGCCACGACGGCAGACTTAGCCGCCAAGAACTTGGCACTTGCGGCATCTGGGGCAAAGCCCAGAGCCTTTTGCGCCTGACGACGGGCTTCAGAAATCTCACCACTTTCAAATGCCGCCATGGAGAGGCCTAATGTGTCCAAGCACTTCTTACGCGCATTTTCTTGCTGGGCGCGCTTCATGCGCGCAGGCAAACTCCAAAGCCAGCCAATGAAGCCCCAAGTGGCTGTCATTAAAATGGTAATTGCCATCAGCATAGCCGCAGCAACGCCCGGGCCGACACTGACCTTTTTCAAGCCGTCATTATAAACAATTTCGCCGGGCTGGCTGGCCAGAAAAACAAAGCCTGCCAGCATTGCTAGTCCTAAAATGATCAGGACGATCAGACGGATTAGTTTCATGGCAGACTTCCTTGCTTCTGTGGGGCAGTGGGTCCCTTAGGAGCACCAACAGGGGCCGGTGATGCAGGAATGATGCCAACAGGCGCGCTTTGGGCGGCGGGTTGTGTGGGGGCGAGTGCTTGCGGGGGTGGCACGCGCGTGCCGCGTTCAACAGCGCCACGCACAGCCGCCAATCGGCTTTCAAGGGTCAGGCGGTTTTGAGCCCCTTTGATCCATTCGGCTGCGACAGCGGGGGCAGGGCTGATGGCTTTAACTTCCTCAACAGCGGCAGCTAAATCACCTTGATCGAGCTTAACCTTAGCACGCAACAAACTCGACTGTGCGCTGGTTCCATTGACATCGGGCACTTTCTCAACCCGCACGAGGTCTGTGAAGAAGCCCTTGATCCAACCCCAAAAGCCGCTCTCCTTTTGGGCAGCGCGGTCGCTCGCGACAATGGCGGGCTCGAGTGCGGCAAACCGTTCCTGCAACAGGGTGCGGGTGGGCACGCCTTTGCGGGCAAAGTCTTCCAAGGCCGCCACTTCGGGCAGGCCGGGCAAAGCCGCACGTATGGTCTCAAACTCGGGCCAGAAGGGGCCGGGCCGACTGGCTGCTTCAACCAGATTGATGACGGCAAAGGTCACGCCCGGTGACGGGGCTTGTGCGGCTTGGCTTTGTAAGGTCTGGACCATGATCTTCAGGCCGGCAATTTCAGCCTGAAGGCTCGCGATAATGGCCCCGCCTGCACCGGTTGGGTCCAAGGCTGCCAAACGGGTTTCAATGGCTGTGACCCGCCCTGAAACACCTTTAAGCTCGCCATCTAGGGCTGCTGTATCCACCGGTGGAGCCGGTGCTGGGGCTGCAGGATCAATGGGGGACGCTGCTGCTTGGGCGGTGGGTTTTGGCCCTTCTAGGCGGGTGACACGGCCCTCAAGCACGGCCAAGCGCGCTGCGACGGCGGCCATTTGCTGTCCAGTTTGGTTTGGTTCGGCCTGCGTTTGAGCAACCAGCTGGCCCAACCCAACTTGCTTCATCAAGCCCGGTTGGCTCAAGGCCAGCAACGCCAGAACCGCGCCACCACAGGCAGCAGCGGTCGAAAAAATCAAAACGGTGAATAGCCCAACGCCACCGCGCCGTGCACTTGGCGTAGTCGGTGTTGAGGATGGGAAGACAGGACTGCTCGCGCTGGGCTCGCTTGCCTTCGCACTCGCGTTACCAGAGCCAACTGCCCGCAATTGGGCGTCTAAAAACGGGTCTGAAACAGGCCTTCTCTCGACCTTCGGCTCAGGCGTTACAGTCGAATCAAGCGGGTCTGGGGGAAGTTTTTCATCAGCCATAATCTAGTTAAACTCTGCTGCGCCCATTCACTCAAGGCTTTGTTTTTCAACTTCGTCGCGCAAGGTCGCCATCAGCGCCTCTTCGTCGGGTGAGTCTGCGACATTTATAGACTTAAACCCTAATTCTTCCAGTGATTTAATGCATGCAGATGACAGCCCAACCACATGCCAAGCGCCTAAGTTCATTACCGAATCGCTTACAGCGGCGGCAAGCCGTCGTCCGCCAGCTGGCGAGTGGATCAAGATAAACCCACTCTGCTTGGTCAGTTGCTCTGTAATATTGGTTTTGAAATCAGGATTATCATGGGTGGAATAGACCTCAACATGGCGCGCTTCAAAGCCACAAGCACGCAGCATACCTGTGACATCACCGGCAACTTCGCGGCCACGCAAATGCAATAAAGCACCATTTCGAGGGCTCATGCGGTCTGCGGCCAAGACGGCCAAGGTGGCCCCATCTCCCCCGGCCGAGATGACGTTTTCAAAGCCCGCCGCTACAGCCGCTTCAGCGGTCGCATCACCTACCGCATAAAGTGGCAAAGCCTTCAAAGTCTCGGTTATCTGAATGGCGCGTGCGGCGGCTGCACTCGTCATCAACAGCGCTTGCACGCCTTCTAGATCAAGGGTCGCCGGGGTTATTTCGACCCGCGCTGCAGGCATGATCAACGGGGTCAGCCCAAGGCCTCGCACTGCCTCAGCAGTGGCATGGGCACCGGGTTCGGTCCGCGTAATCACACAGGCTTTCATGTCATCCATGCGCCCCGGCAAAAGCATTGCCGGCCATTTCTTTGACCTTGTGGCCGAGCTCAGTGCCTAAGGCTTCGGCTTTGTCCTTTGTTGCGTGGGTCAGCGTTCCGTCACAGCGCCAGCGCTCTTGCCCATCGGCTTGCAGGGCTTCCCCGATAAAGGTCAGGGTGCCTGCTGCATCAAGGCTTGCCAATGCGCCAATAGCGGTGCGGCACGACCCGTCTAGGGCAGTCAAGAAAGCGCGCTCTGCAGCTACTTCAATCTCTGTCACCGGGTCAGCGATCTTGGCGAAAGCAGCTGCGGTTGCTGCATCGCCAGCGCGCGCCGTAATGGCCAAAGCCCCTTGGCCAATAGCTGGTGGCATGGCGACAGGGTCCAATAAGACATGGGGCACATCGCTATAACCCAGTCGCGCTAAACCGGCTGCGGCCAACAGGGTTGCATCGCATTGGCCAGCTTTGAGCTTTTCGAGCCGCGTGCCGACATTCCCGCGCAAGGACACGATGGTCAGGTCCGGGCGGGCATGCAGCAATTGTGCGGCGCGCCGCAGGCTAGCGGAGCCGATCACAGCGCCCTGCTTTAAGTCACTGAGCCCCATGCCCGCGACCGTCACCAAGGCATCGCGTCTATTCTCACGCTCTGGTCCGGCCAAAAGCACAATGCCGTCTGGCAATTGGGTCGGCACGTCTTTGAGAGAGTGAATGGCGCAATCGATGCGACCTTCCAGCAGGGCGTCATCCAACTCTTTCGTGAACAGGCCTTTGCCGCCCGCCTCACTCAATGGGCGGTCTTGAATCCGATCCCCGGTCGTGGTGATCGGTATGATGGGCAGGCGATCTTCGATCTCGGCGCTTGGAATGCCCAAAGCGTCCGCCAAAAGGGCGCGGAGTTGGCCGGTCTGGGCCAACGAAAGAGGGGAGCCGCGAGCACCAATACGCATGATAGGTTCCAGTTCAGAGCGTTGCATCTCTTACTAATCACCCCTAGTGGCAAGTCAGGTCAAGCTTCGGAGCCAGCATGAGCGGACAGATCCTCCATTCGGGTCCACAAATCGTCCTTGGACTAGAAACAAGTTGCGATGAAACGGCTGCGGCATTGGTTGTCTTGCAGGATGGTCGTGCGCGGGTTTTGTCCAGCATCATCGCCAGTCAGATCGACGCGCACGCCCCCTATGGCGGTGTGGTTCCTGAAATTGCAGCCCGCGCCCATGTCGACGTGATTGACCATGTGATTCTGCAGGCCATGAGCAAGGCTGGGCTGGGCTTCGAAGATCTCACCGGCGTGGCAGCAACGGCAGGGCCCGGTCTGATCGGTGGGGTGATGGTGGGCCTGCTGACAGGCAAGGCGATCGCTCTGGCCCGCGGTCTGCCACTGGTCGCAGTCAATCATTTAGAGGGACATGCGCTATCGCCGCGCCTCGAAACCGATGTGCCCTTTCCCTATTTGTTGCTGCTGGTGTCGGGTGGCCATTGCCAACTTTTACGCGTGGCAGGCCTAGATGCGTGTGCGCGTTTGGGCTCCACAATTGATGATGCCGTGGGCGAAGCGTTTGATAAGACAGCCAAAGTTCTGGGTTTGGGCTATCCCGGTGGGCCAGCGGTAGAGCGTGCGGCGCGGACGGGCGATCCCAAAAAGTTTGATCTGCCGAGGCCCCTAAAGGGCCGGCCCGGATGTGACTTCTCCTTTGCCGGCCTCAAAACCGCTGTTGCACGCGAAGCCGCCGCATTCGGCTCGTTGAGCGAGCAGGACACTGCTGATCTATGTGCGAGTTTTCAGGCCGCTGTTGGCGATGTCCTTGTGGATCGCACCCGTCAAGCAATGGCGGCGATGGTGCTGCCTGTGGGGCAATCCGGTCGTTTTGTTCTCGCAGGTGGTGTTGCGGCAAATCTAGTTTTGCGCAGCAGGCTTGAAACCTTGTGCGAAGAGTTTGGCTGGTCCTTTTTTGCCCCGGCTTTAGCCTATTGTGGCGACAACGCCGCGATGATTGCCTTGGCGGGGGCAGAGCGTTTGGCACAAGGCATCTCAGACGATTTGGATGCGCCCGCCCGACCGCGTTGGCCATTGGATGCGGAAGCCGCCCGCGCTGCGCCGATGTATAAGACGGGGCGTAAAGGGGCTAAGGCTTAAGCCTTCGGCGCCGCTAGCTGCTTCTTGTGTGCGGCTGCGCCGTAAAGGCCAACACGGAATGGGCCAAACCAGAGAACTTTGCCCAAGCCCCGCCACATCTTGTCATAGGCCCAAGCCAAACGGTCGTGCCGCGCGATCCATAAGAGCGCGACCAAAGGTGCCAAGGCCAAAGCTTGGGCGACCCCCTTGATCATCGAAATGACCATCCGGACATAGTCCCTGTCGGCCCGATTATACCATTGGCCGGTGGTATTATGACCAAAGGCAAAAGCGCGCTTGGTCAAATAGGCCCACGTCGCGCGGCTTGGCGGCACGTCTTCATAGACCCAAGCATCCTGTGCCCAGCCGAAGGTGCCACCGCTGGCTACCACTTCTCGCCACAAAATATCGTCCTCGCCGCCCGTTTCATTGGCAGCAGGATTAAAGGGCTCTGCTTTGGTCAAAACGGTGGCGCGCTTCAACAGGCTGTTGCCACAGCCGTAGGGGATATCAATCAAGCGTGTTGGCCCGTCGAGGCGTCGGGAAAAGAAGTTTTGAAAATAAGCGTGGGGCACGGTGTGATTCGCAGGTAAGCGGGCCTCAATCGGGCCGAAAACCACGTCGGCACCTGTTTCTAGTTGCGCGCGGATCAAGTTCGCCAGCCAATTTGGCTTGGCCACTTCATCATCATCCAAGAAGGCAACAAACTTCCCACGGGCTAAACCAACCGCTTTATTGCGCGCATTGGCGACACCGGCTGCGGGCTCCACGGCATAGGTGAAGGGCGTTTGACCGGCTTCCTGTGCCAATTGCTCGGCAACGGATTTGCAGGATTGATTGGCATCATTGTCGACCAGAATGATCTCCAGCGATGGTGCATGCGTCTGCGCCAAAACAGAGCGCACAGCCGCTAAGGCACCGTCCGCGCGGTGAAAAGTTGGTATGATCACGCTGATGGTGAGCGCTTCTGAATCAGAATTGGTCACAACAAACATGCCTTCTGGCGGTTAGGGGCGTGAGGTGGCCCCGCATCTGGCAATCCTTATCGCACAAAAGCGTCGCTCATTTCTTACCAAGCTTCAGGTTTAGCACATGAAAATGCCGCCAAAGCACAGGGCTTTGGCGGCAGAGTAGCACGTCCGATTTTGGGGGGGAGACGTGGGGCTTGGAAAAGAATTCTGGCAAAGCCGAGCCGGGTGGACCCCAGCCTTAAGTGCTTAGTAGCCAGCTGCCCGCGCTGCCAACTCACCAATTGGGGTGAGGATAGAAGCGACGAGGAAAGTTGCGAGCATCAAGCTCCAAAAATGTGGGTTCGAATTTGTGTTGGTCATGGGGAGGATCCGTTTCTGTTTCTTTGTTTGTACAGTCTATATAGGGAAACGCTGCACGCTTGTCAATGAACAATTTGCATATCGTTCATTAATTATTGGAAAGGTACAAAAAAGCCCGGGCTTTTGGGGCTCGGGCTTGTTTGGATTAGCAATGCGCTTCGCGCCGTAGGGCGCGCCCTTGGGTGCACCAATTTCGAGTAAGCCCTGGCCTTTGTTTATCTTTGCACTTGGGGTGGGGATGAAGCGATGCCTTGAGGATGTTGCACCCAAGTGTGCACCCTACGGGCCATTGGCATTTGCTATACAGGTATGAAACTTATCTGTAGCCGTGTTCCGGTGGCCTGAGCGTAGCGTTCTAGGGTGCGTGTAGAAGGCTTTGTTTTGCCACTTTCAAGTCGTGCAATGGTGGCTTGTGATGTTGCCATGCGCTCCGCTACTTGTTCTTGAGTGAGGTGCGCTTGTGTACGGGCTTTGAGAAGTGCTGCCATGAGCGCAAATTCTTCTTCAAGTGCGTCGTATTCTGCTTTGTAGGTGGGTTTCTCCATCCACTTAGCGTGCAGGTCTGCAATTTTGGTCATGTGACCTCCTTTGCTCGAAGTCGAGCGAGTTCTAATTCTGTTTTTGGTGTCTTTTGGGTTTTCTTGATGAATGCCCGTAAGATCACAACTCGTTTGCCTTTTGTCGTCACGTATATGGCTCGTGAAATTCCGCTTTTGCCCGCGAGCCTAAGTTCACAAAGTTTGTCTTCTAGATGTTTGGTTGAGTCAGGTGGTAATGCCTGCAATCCAAAATTTCCGATAATCTGAGCAAACCTTGCAAGGCGCGCTTGCATGTCTTCGGGTAAATTCTCGATTTCAGAATCTACAAGGCTATTTAGCGTCTCGACAATCCACATTGCCTTATTATACCAAAATAAGCATATTTGTCAATTGAGCGGCGCCCAATTTTCGGGCCAGTGTTACCGTTCAGACGAAAGGCAGCTTTCGACGTCTCCACTCCCCAAACCCGCCATTCTCTTTACGGCCAAAAGGCGACACAGATATCGCGCTCATCCTTCATGATCCATTTTGGTGAAACAGGGTTTCCATCAAAATGGGTCCAGACAAACGAGGTCCGCTTTTGGAAGCGGCCTCTGCCGAAGGCTGCGCCCAAGCAAAGGCTTCCGTCGACCTTGACGCCCCAACCTGCCCAGAAAATTTGTTTAAGCCGTTCCAAAACGAGGGTGCATTCCATTAATGGATTGCACCCTACCGCGCAAAACGCGATCCTTGTTTAGATTAGCGCTTAAGCAGGCCTTTGTAGATCAGGTCCATCGTGCCTTCGAGCTCTCGTCGAAGCATATCAATGCGGAAGCAATTATAGAGTTGCGGATAACGAAACTTCATGGTCGCGCATTGGATCATCTCAGCAAGCTCGTCGAGACTTTCGTGCCGCTCAAACAGACCTTCCGCGATGCCATCTTCCAACATACGCACCAGATAGACCCGCTCAATCGCCAAACGCCGATTGGCGTAGGCAGGGCGCTCGCGCGAGATAGCTTGCGCCAGCTCGAAAATCTTCTTGCTCTCGTCGATCAGCTTGAAGGTGTGCTCAAGGATCACGCGGTGAAATTCGCGCAGCCGGGTTCCGGCAGAGCCGCCAGATACCACAACAGCTTCCATCATCGCGTCCTCGTCGCACTCATGCGCTAGGGCGTGGGCTTCGGCAATGTCGAGCTTAGACGGGTAGAATCTGTAAAGATTCCCAGTCGACATCTTGAGGTCAGAGGCGATCTCCGACATCGTGGTTTTGCTATAGCCGTAATGCTCGAACCGCCGACCTGCGGCTTCCAAGATACGATCGCGGGTTTCTGCTTTCTCATCCATGCGAAACCCCTTAGACTGGAAATGATGAACAATCAACAAAATGTTCAGTTTTTACAAACCTGACGCCAGCGTCAAATTTACACAGGGGAAGCAGGCTTAACATGGCGCAAATTGGCATCCTTGGGGCAGGGGCTTGGGGCACGGCTTTGGCGCAAGTTGCTGCAACGGCTGGGCACGATGTCTGCCTGTGGGCGCTCGAGCCCGAGGTGTTGGACAGCATTCGGACTTCTGGCGAAAATAGCCTATTCTTGCCGCAGGTTAAGCTGTCACCGCGCATTCAGGCTACGGGACATTTACCTGACTTGGCCACAGCCGACGCTATTCTAGCGGTGGTGCCTGCCCAGTTCATGCGCCAAACCTTAACCGCGCTCGCACCCCATGTGCGCGCAGGCACGCCCATAGTCCTGTGCTCGAAAGGCATTGAGCAAGGCACGCAAAAGCTAATGACGGATGTACTCGCCGAAGTCTTGCCTGACTGCGTTGGAGCGGTTTTGTCCGGGCCGAGCTTTGCGAAAGACGTCGCCATCGGCCTGCCGACAGCAGTCACTTTGGCGTGCAGCGATGCCAGCGTTGGCGCGCGCTTGGTCGACTTAATCGGCATCTCGACGTTCAGGCCTTATCTGGCAACCGATCTGGTCGGTGCCGAAATCGGGGGCGCGGTCAAAAACGTCCTAGCCATAGCTTGTGGGATGGCGGAGGGCCGCGGCTTGGGGGAGAGTGCGCGCGCCGCTTTGATCACACGCGGCTTTGCCGAGATGACCCGGCTTGGCGTTGCCATGGGGGCTGATGCTCGCACTCTGGCAGGCCTATGCGGCTTGGGCGATCTGGTCCTGACTTGCTCTAGCGCCACGTCGCGCAACTTCGCTTTGGGCTATGCCTTGGGCCAGGGGCAGAGCTTCCAAGAGGCCACAGCGGGAAAGCGCAGCATTGCCGAAGGGGCCTCAACCGCCCCCGCGCTTTTAGAACTTGCCGCCAGCAAGGGCGTTGCCATGCCGATTTGTGAGGCCGTCGCTGCCATCTTGGCTGGACGCGTGGATGTGGCACAGGCCATTGGAAAACTTCTTTCGCGGCCATTCAAGGTGGAGGCAGACTAATGACTTTATTTCTTTTGACATGCTTGGATCATGAAGATGCATTGGATAAGCGCTTGGCCACCCGCCCCGCGCATCTCCACTATGTTGGAACCTTCGGCGCTGCGGTGAAATTAGCTGGGCCCGTTTTGAATGCCCCAGACGGTGGGCCCATCGGCTCGCACTTTATCTTGGATGTGGCCGATCAAGCCGCAGTGGAGGCCTTTGCCGCCAACGATCCTTATGCACGAGCGGGCGTTTTCAAGTCCCACACGATCCATCCGTTCCGCGTGGTGGTAGGGAATTTGTAGAAGGCTAGCCCCTCTCCCCTATAAGGCGAGGGGCTGTTCGGTGGCCTAAACCTTACTCAGCCGCGACCGCGCCATAGCCCATGACGGCTTTGACTTCGAGGAACTCTTCAAGACCGAAGTCGCCCCATTCGCGGCCATTGCCGGACTGCTTATAGCCACCAAATGGTGCGACCGTGTCGGTGCTGGCGCCGTTGATGTGGATCATGCCGGCGCGGATTTGCTTGGCGACCGAGCGGGCATGGTCAAGGTTTTCCGACTGGACATAGCCCGACAGGCCATAAACCGTGTCATTCGCCATCGCGACGGCGTCTGCTTCGGAATCATAAGGAATCATAGTCAGCACAGGGCCGAAGATCTCTTCGCGTGCGATGGTGGTGTCGTTGGTATCGCTGACGAACACGGTTGGGCGCACGAAATAGCCTTTGTTGAAGCCTTCAGGGCGACCCATGCCGCCAGCCACTAAGGTGGCTTCTTTCATGCCGATTTCGATCAAGGATTGGACCTTTTCGAATTGGCGGCCGTTGGCCAAGGGGCCCATGGCAAAGCGCTTGTCGCCAGCAGGATCAGCTACCACAACCGATTCCGCGGTCGCTTTGGCTACAGCGGTTGCTTCGCCGAGCTTTGCGCGCGGCACGAACATGCGGGTTGGCGCGTTGCAGGACTGGCCCGAATTGGTCATGACTTGCATGACGCCCGAAGAAACCGCCTTTTGAATGTCGGCATCTTCTAGAACGATGTTGGGCGACTTGCCACCCAGTTCTTGCGCGATGCGCTTCACAGTTGGCGCAGCACTCTTGGCAATTTCGATGCCTGCGCGGGTGGAACCGGTGAAGGACACAAAGTCGACTTCGTCATGGGTCGACAACACGCTGCCTACGCCCGGACCATCGCCATTGACGAGGTTGAACACGCCCTTGGGCACGCCGGCTTCATGGACGATGTCGGCCAAGATCATGGCGTCGAGTGGCGCGAGTTCGGATGGCTTCAACACCATGGTGCAACCAGCAGCCAAAGCAGGTCCAACTTTGCAACCGATTTGGTTCATTGGCCAATTCCAAGGGGTGATCAGGCTGCATACACCAATCGCTTCATAGCGAATGCGGGTATTGCCGCGCGAATGCTCCCAAGTGAATTCTTTCAACGCATTCAAAGCGCCCATCAATTGGCCGAGGCCAGCTGGGGCTTGGGCGGCTGTTGCCAGCCACATGGGCGCGCCCATTTCTTGGCTGATGGCATGGGCGATCTCGGGCAGCTTTGCCGAATAAAGCGCAATAATCTTTTCCAACAGCGCAATGCGCTCATCATGGCTGGTTTCGGAGAAAGCGGGGAAGGCGGCGCGGGCGGCGAGGATGGCCTTTACTGCATCTGCTTCACCACCCAGAGAGATGACGGCAATCGCTTCTTCCGTTGCCGGATTGATGACATGGTGATCGCGCGGCGTGACCGGATCAACCCAAGCGCCGTCGATGTAAAATTGTTTGCGTTCAATCATGGCAGACTCCCTTTTGCGTCTCTCAACCCCGTTGATCGGAGCTTGTGCGTAGCGGCCCCTTCATACCAAGGTCCACGCGACATGGCGAGGGACCTACACATGAAATTTATCGCATCAAATTTATCGCATCGGACTCAAAAGGGGTGTCGACCAGCGGGTCTAGCGGCGGCGCAACGATCCCATAAGTCCGCGCATCAATTCCCGCCCGATGGTGGAACTGGCTTGGCGCACCATGGTCTTCATTGCAGTCTCAGCCAAGCTTTGCCGCGAGCGGCCAGAGCGACCACGCTGGGTACCAAAAATCATACCCATGATCCCGCCATCGTCTTGGGTTTCTTCCACTTGACGGGTGGGCTTGGAGCGTGAGGGCTCCGGCTGTTCTAGTTCAGCTTGTTGGGCTTCAAGTTCTGCAGCTTTGCGCTCCAAGATTTCAAACGCGCTGTCGCGGTCAATCACAGCATCATAACGTGGGCCGATGGGGCTTGCCGAAATCACGCGGGCACGCGCTTCAGGTGAACAGGGGCCAACTTGGCTCAGCGGTGGACGGATGAAAGTACGCTCCACGACGGTGGGGATACCTTTCGCGTCGAGCGTGGAGACTAAGGCTTCACCCACGCCCAAAGCGGTGATCATATCTTCAGTCTTAAAGCTTGGATTAGGCCGGAAGCTTTCGGCGGCGATGCGCACAGCTTTGGTTTCGCTTGGCGTATAGGCGCGCAGCGCGTGCTGAACCCGGTTACCCAATTGCGCGAGGACGGCTTCTGGAATGTCTTGCGGGTTCTGGGTAACGAAATAAATGCCCACCCCTTTAGAGCGGATCAAACGCACCACTTGCTCAATGGTATTGAGCAGGGCTTTTGGCGCGTCGCGGAACAATAAATGGGCTTCATCAAAGAAGAACACCATTTTCGGACGATCCATGTCGCCGACTTCAGGCAATTGCTCGAACAATTCCGATAGCATCCATAAGAGGAAGGTCGAGTACAGCGTTGGGCTCTGGACCAGGCGGTCTGCCGCCAGAATGTTGACGATGCCTTTGCCAGACAGGTCAGTCCGCATGAAGTCGCGGAGATCGAGCGCAGGCTCACCAAAGAAGCCATCGGCTCCAGCTTGATCTAATTGCATGATCTTGCGCTGAAGCGCGGCAATCGATTGAGGGGTGACAAGGCCGTATTTCTTCGAAACGACGCTGTCGTTTTCCGCCATGAAGTCGAGAATGGCCTTTAGGTCCTTCATGTCGAGGAGGAAGAGGCCCTCTTCATCGGCCATTTTAAAGGCAACAGCCAAAGCACCTTCTTGCGCGTCGCTGACTTCCATCAGGCGGGCGAGAAGGGTCGGGCCCATTTCTGAGATCGTGGTGCGAATGGGATGACCCTTTTGGCCATAAAGGTCCCAATACACGACGGGAGTCGATTCGCTCTTATAGTCGGTCAGACCAATTTGCTCTGCACGTGCTTTGAACGGGGGCGAGGGCTCCCACGATTGGCTCATACCCGAAAGGTCGCCTTTGATGTCGGCAGCAAAGACCGGCACGCCTGCGCGCGAAAACCCTTCAGCAAGGACTTGCAGCGTTACCGTCTTGCCGGTCCCAGTTGCCCCGGCCACTAAGCCATGGCGGTTAGCGCGCTTCAGCAGAAGCTCAATGGAGGCAAGCGGCTCGCCGCCGGCACCGATCAGAATGGACTCACTCATGGGTTACACCAAATCCTTATAAATGCTCGAGAAAAGGCCTAACATCACCTTATTGCGGTCTGATTGGCTTGTTAAGGGCAGGGGCGGGAATTTAACCGGTAACCAGCGGTCCAATCAGGCCAATTGCCGCGGCAATGGTCAGAACGCCAAACAGATTCAAAGCAAAACCAATGCGCAACATCTCAGACTGCTTGGGGGCGCCAGTTGCGAAGGCGATGGCATTGGCCGCTGTCGCGATGGGCAGCATGAAGCCAAAGCTGGCCGCGAACGTTGCCGAAGCCCCGATCAAAAAGGGGTCCCCACCCGAACCTGCAACCATGGCGGTCAATACAGGCAGCATGGCCGTGAGTGTGGCGACGTTAGAGGCAAGTTCTGACAGAAAGACCGTCGCGGCCACCAGGATCAGGACCACCAACAGGATAGGTAGAGCGCCAACGCCTGCCATATGGCCACCGATAAAGGTCGAGAAGCCCGTTGCTTCTAAAGCCGCTGCAATCGACAGGCCACCGCCAAACAAAATGGCAATACCCCAAGGGATGCGCTCGGCAACGTCCCAGCCCAGCAAAGCCTTGTTCGGGTCTGCCTTATCGCCTGCTGGTACGACAAATAAAGCAACGGCACCCAGAATGGCGATCACCATATCGGTTAGCCCTTCTAGGCCGGGCAATTTGCTCAAGGGCTCGCGCAGAATCCAAGCCAATGCCACGCTTAGGAAAATGACCATGACACGCGCTTCTTTTTGGCTCATTGGGCCCAACGTGCGGGCTTCGGCGGCTATCACCTCGCGCGCTGTGTCATCACCCAAATGGGCGGGCAAACGATAGGCGACCTTCGTTAGAATGAGCCAAGCCAGTGGCACCATGACGAGAATGATCGCACCGCCAATTGCCATCCATTCCGGGAAGCTCAAGCCTACATTATTGGCATCGAGCCACTTCGCACCGATCAGATTTGTGGGGGAGCCGATAGGCGTACCAATTCCACCGATCGACGCGCAATAGGCAACGCCCAACACACACGCCGCCATCAATTTGCGTCGATCAGGGCCTGCTGGTGCGGCTGCGGTGCACACTGCCAATGCAATTGGCGTCATCATCAATGCGGTGGCTGTATTGGATATCCACATTGATAACAAGGTTGTCGCGACCATGAAGCCACCAACGATGGCGGCAGGGCTTGATCCAACGGCTAAGAGTACATGGATGGCAATTCGGCGATGCAGGCCTGATTGTTCAATGGCTGCAGCAATCATAAAGCCGCCGATGAACAAAAAGATGATGGGGTCAGCATAGGGGGCCGCAGCATCAACGGGCTTTAACACCCCTAACAGGGGCAAGGCACCCAACGGCAGAAGGGCGGTTGCCGCAACCGGGATTGCCTCACTTACCCACCACACAATCATCAAAGCCAACAAGCTGAGGGCTTTCCAAGCCTTGGGGTCTAGGCCTTCCGGTGCTCCCAACCAGAGCATGACAGCCGCAACCACTAAGCCCAAGACAAAGCCGATCTTTTGACCGAGGCCAGACGTCCCGTGGCCTTCTTCGAATTCTGTCTCATGGACTGGCTGTGGCATTGGGTTTCCTCATGATGGTCACGTACGATGACTGATAGTCAGGGTCTTAAGGCCTCGACAAGTGCGGGCGGTCTTGGCAGAGGTGAGCCATGACACACAATGATTTGATCGCCCGTGGCCAATCGGCGGCTTCCGCCTCCATATCAACCCTTTTGCTCGATCTGGCGCGTCACAAACGCTTGAACTTTCAGGCTGACGGATTGCATTTCGATTTTTCCCGCGCCCTTCTCAGCCAAGCTGATTTGGATGCCCTCTTGCTCCATGCCCAAGAAATTAGACTAGAACAAGCACGATCCGATCTTTTCGCCGGCAAAGCAATCAACGTGACCGAAGGTCGCGCTGTCATGCACATGGCCCTTCGTCAGCCTGACCGAGATTTTATGGCCAAAGGTGAAGCGATCAGCGCGGCCGTGCGTGTTGGCCGGGCTGCGGCAACGGCCTTTGCTAAAGGCGTTCGCGATGGATCGATAGCGGCCGCGGATGGTCGCCCATTCAAGTCGATCGTCCATATCGGGATCGGCGGATCAGACCTTGGGCCGCGCCTTGTTTATGAAGCTTTGGCCCCAACAGTTGGCAGCGACATCATTTTGCGCTTTGCCGCCAATATTGAGCCCGGAGAATTAGCCGCGGCGCTCGTTGGCCTCGATCCCCGTGAGACTTTGATCCTGTGCGTGTCGAAGACCTTCACGACGCTAGAGACTTTGGAAAATCTCAAAGCTGCCCGCACTTGGTTACAGGCCGCCATCGGTCCAGATGATAGCGCCCATCTAGTTGCGATCAGTGCCGCGCCTGAAAAAACCAAAGCAGCCGGCTTTAGGTCCGACCGCGTGTTTGACTTTAAAGAATGGGTAGGCGGACGGTTTTCGCTCTGGTCGGCGGTGGGCCTGTCGTGTGAAATCGCGTTGGGGCCTGAAGTTGTCGCAGAAATGCACGCGGGTGCCGCCGCGATGGACAATCTGTTCGAGGTCTTGCCGCTCGCAGAAAATCCCGTTGTTGTCGCCAGCCTGATCGGTTGGTGGAACCGCACCTGCCTGCAGTTCAAGAGCCGCGCCGTTATTCCCTATGCCAAGCGTCTGCGTCTCTTGCCGCAATTCCTGCAGCAATTGGAGATGGAGTCGAATGGTAAGTCCGTTAATTTGGATGGAAATGGCGTTGAAACCTCCGGTCCAGTTGTCTGGGGTGCAGAAGGCACAAACGCCCAGCATGCCTTCTTCCAGCATCTGCACCAGAGCCCGGATGTGACCCCGGTTGAGTTTGTAGCCATCGCACAAGATGACGAAAATGCGCTGGTTCGCACCCGCATGACCTTAGCCAATGTCTTAGCCCAAGCTGAGGCTCTCACCCATGGCAAAAGCTTGGCTTCGGTAATCGAAACGATGCAAGCCGCAGGTGCGAGCGAGGCGCAGATTGCCGCCATCGCGCCACACCGGGTTTTCAAAGGCAATCGCCCGTCCAGCTTTGTTCTGATGGACTGCTTAAGCCCGACCAATTTCGGGGCCTATCTGGCCTTCTGTGAGCACCGCACCTTTGTTGAAGGCAAGCTATGGGGCGTCAATTCCTTTGACCAATGGGGCGTTGAGCTGGGCAAAGTGATCGCCAGCGAGATCGACCTTGATCTGCAACATGGCCCAAGCGATCACCGTGACCCATCCAGTGTGGCGATGATTGAGCGGATCCGTGCGTTGCGGGCCTAGCCGAACATGACTTTCGCAGCGGCAGCCTTTACCGGCAGCGTCTCAATTCCCGCGTCCTTAAGGGTTGTGATCACATCCTCAAGATTTTGCGGCGTGCAGCCATAGTCTGATGGGTCCGGCCCTACATCGTGGGTGAAGAAGATGATCCACGCGTTGCGCTCTTTGGCCTCGGCCACAAGATCGCGGACTTGGCCGATATCGTGCTGACGGCGCTCTATCCCAATCGCGCGCAGCTCAGCGAAATCTATTCGGCCTGTGTTCAGCCCCCGATAAACACCCCTGCAGGTAAAGAATTGGCGCGCATAGTAGGCTTTGGCCGCCAAACTCACCGCACCATAGGGATAGGCAAAGCTGGTCATCATCACGTCACCCAGCGTGTCGCGTATAAAGTTCGCATTGGCCTGCCGATCTTGATCGCGCGCGGTGTCCGATAGCTTGGTGACAAAGGGGTGGGCAAAGGTGTGGCAGGCAATCTCATGGCCCGCTTGGTGCAGGGCCAAAAGGTCATGGGCTTGATGCTGGGCGCGGTCTTCAAAGGTCTCCCCGGTGTGGCCACCACACACGTAAAAGGTACCTTGGATTTCAGCACGCTCTAGAATGGGTGCACCGACGCGGGCAGCCGAAAACGGAATGTCGTCAAAGCTAATCGAGGCAAGCGCTTGGGTCAGGCGCGATTGAATTGGGTTTAAGGGGATGGCGCGGGTTATGGCCCCTTCGATGCGCGTCAGAAGTCCAGTTGCCATAGCTACACAACCTCCGTGTCAAGGGCAGGAATGGGTTCATCAGCGGCGTGTACGACGCGCACAATGTCGCTACCCCCAAAGCCAGAAGGTAGGCTGCGCCGCAATTGGCCGTGGCTGTCATCGGTCGAGTCCAGCGTAAACCCTAAGCCCAAAAATAGGTCCAGCGCCGGGCCATTGCGTGCCGCCTTCTGATAAGAAATAGCGAGGTCAGGAGCCCCTTCCGTCTCATATCGCGCTGCCAGCCAAGCAAAGAAAGCCGCTTCCACGCGCTTGCGTTGCACGCGGCAGCTCATGAAGAAGTCGCGGATGTGTCCAGTCTGCGGGGTCCCATAAGCAAAGCCGATCAGGCCGTAATCGCCAAAGCGATCGGCACAGCGTAGCGTCCAAGCCTCAGCACCGTTCGAGTCTGACAGCATGGCGGCGACGTCGTCGCGACTATAGCGGGTTGCGGCAATATTGAGTTGGTTGGTCCGCTGCGACAATTCATAGACCCGCTCAGCATCCTCTGGCGACAAGCGGGCGATGCTTAAGACGAGATCGCAACCGCGCAGGAATTGGTCCATATCGCCAGCAGCAGACTCGGCCGCCAGAGCGCGCGCAGCCTCCACTGCATAAAGCGCGCGCCGGCCACGGCTTTCGGGCGTCACAGGCACGTCAAATTGTGGGCGCTCTAGCAATTTAAGCGCTTCGGTATCAGGCAGCACAGTCACGGACGGATGGGCTTCACCAACTTCCCCGCGTTCAAACGGCTGATCGTCTATGAATACAAAGGAGTCGATCCCGAGATTGAGCGTCTCTGCAATATGAGACAAGGCCGCACTTTTCGGGCCCCAGCTGATTTGCGGGGCGAGCATGAAATTGAGGAGCCCGTGATGGGCGAGGGCAGCCACGGCCTCGTCATGATTATTCTTGCTGGCGACCGATTGCAGAATGCCACGCGCGTCTAGCGCTTCGATCATCTCGCGGATACCGGGCTTTACGATCACGCCCTCTGGCCCGTCCTCGAGCAAGATGCCGTCCCAGATCGTATGGTCGAGGTCCCAGACGACGACCTTAGCTTTGGTGGCTGGCATGTTTGGCGCGGATGGAAGTGTCACCGCTTGTGTCCAAGTCACAAAGTCACACAGGCCCAAAAGGACCTCAAGACCCTCTGCCTCCCCGACCGGCTCAATCTGGACCAGATAGTCTTGGGCGAGGTCGATGGTCCGCGCAATGTCTGCGACCGGGATTGAGATCCTTGTCCAGTCTGCGTTCAATGAGAACTGGCTTTGGAACAGGGCCGGATTGGTTTTGTCGACGGGGACAAATGTAAGCGTGAAAGTTATTGCCTTGGCAGAAAGCGCTGCACCTTCGATCAGAAATGCATCGAACGAGCCATGCACGCCTCGACTCGTCTCGATATGGCCTGCAGTGCGTTGACGGGCTTCCCGACGCGCCAAAAAGGCCAGACCTAAACCCAGGGCGGGCTGTGCGTATTGTTCTTCGGCGGCGGCTTCTTGTTTACTCATCGGACGGACGGGTCCTCGCCCCTCCAGCTTACCCCAGCGGCGAAAGGCGATCCGGGTCAATGGGGTCTTGTCAGAAGTCCCGCTGTCGACGGTTTCGATGCCCCTCGTAAAGCGGCGGCAATGGCCATCTGGGCGCGGGGTGTAGAAACTGCAGGCGGTATAACACGTGGGGGCGGCGCATTCAGAACAATGTTCGCTCCACACGATCATGCTGCGTTTTTGGATGAGATCGTAGGTGGCGGCGCGTGCATCGGCCATGGCTTCAGGCAGCCGTATCTGGGCCTGCGCATGATCCAACGCCACCGTCTCTTTCATCACCAAACCCCTTTAGTGGCTGTCTAGCATCTTGGCCTTAAAAAACCATTTTCCACGTTGGTTCTGCACTGTCTGCAACAGGGCATGCATTTCGACTTCACTTGTGCTAAGGAAGACTTCAAATTTCTGAAAGGCCTACACCCTGTCGTCCGAACTAAGTGATACTCAAAACCCTGATCTGAAAGACATCATCCTCGCATCTTTGGATGACGACCAAGCAGAAGATGTGCTGTGCATTGATTTAACAGGCAAAAGCTCCATCGCAGACGCGATTATCGTCGCTTCTGGCCGCTCGCAGCGCCACGTTGCCGCGATTGCAGACCATATTGTGCGCAAGCTAAAAGATGCGGGCGTTGGTAAGGCACGGGTTGAGGGGTTGCCCAATGCTGATTGGGTCTTGATTGATGCTGGCGATATCGTCGCCCATATCTTCCGGCCAGAAGTGCGCGCCTTTTATGCGATTGAACGCATCTGGACTGGGGAAACCCGTCACGCGGCAGGTGCTGCTTGAATGTGACTTTGGCTGCCATTGGGCGGCTTAAGGCGCAAGAACCTGAACAAGTCATGACCCTAGACTGGCTCGGCCGTGCCGACGCCATGGGCAAGCCATTGGGCATTAAATCGGTCCGTTTAGCGGAAATTGACCCGCGTCTGCGGGAGCCCGACCGCGACAAAGAGGCCACTGCCCTTTTGGCCGCGATTGAGACCGGAAGTTTCATTATCGCATTGGATGAGCGCGGCGAAGCGCCGGGCTCTGTTGGTTTTGCCAACAGACTGGCCAGCCTGCGCGATCAAGGCCAAAGGCACATTGTTTTGGCGATTGGCGGCCCGGATGGGCACGGCCAGGCTTTGACCCAAGCCGCCTCGATGAAACTGGCCTTCGGCACTTGGACTTGGCCGCATAAGCTGGTGCGCGCCATGGCGGCAGAGCAACTTTATCGCGCAGTCTCCATCCTTGCAGGCACGCCCTATCATCGGGTTTAGAGCGGCGAGGCCCGCCTGTAACAGCGAGATGACCGCAGTGCCAAATCTGGTTATCTCTGGGACCATGCGCAGATTTCGAGCAATCCTTCTGTTGTGCGTGACGCTGGGCGCAGCCATGCCGGTCTACGGCCAAAGCTCTGCCGAACAGGAGCTCAAGCGCCTTGAAGCTGAACGCCAGCGACGCGAAGAGCGGGTTGGCACGCTCGTCGATGATGCCAATCGTGTTGCTGGTGATGCAGAAGCTCTTCGGAAAAAGCTCGTTGCCGCCGCCGAAGATCGGGATCGTCTCGAGCGCGAGGTGGAACGTTCAGAAGTCCGCCTTATCCAGATGCGCGCTCAAGAAAAGCAATTAAATACAAAGCTGGACAGCAATCGTGGCGCCTTGGAAGATGTCGTCATTGCCCTGATTGCCATGGAACGCGACCGCCCACCGGCGCTGGCGGTCCGGCCTAAAAATGCGGCTGAGGCAGCTCGTGTCGCCATTTTGATGGGAGAGATTGCGCCCTTGCTCGACACTCGCGCAAAGCAAGCGGCTGCCGATATTGCAAAGCTGCAGAGCCTGCGCGAGTCGATTTTGATGCAAAATACCAATTATCGGGACAGCAACACCCGCCTAATGATTGCGCGGCAAACGATTGGCTCCTTGATCCAAGAAAGGCGCATGGTTCAGGCCCGTATCATGCGTGACGCAGAGACAGAGAGGACGCGGATTTCTGAGATTGTGCGGCGTGCCAATGATTTACGCGACTTGGTGGTCCGGCTAGGTGGCTCGGTCCCCGGGCTTGACCCACAGCAACAACAAGACGGCTCTGACTTCGCGCGCGGCTTTGACCGTGCCATGGGCACTGTTGCCTATCCGGCCTATGGCCAAGTCGTGACAGGGTTTGGGGCAGCGCTGGACAGTGGCGGGCGATCTGAAGGGATCACCATTCGAACCCGCCGTTCCGCACAAGTCGTTTCCCCCTATGATGGCGAGGTCGAGTTTGCGGGTCCTTTCCGCTCCTATGGTCGGGTAATGATTTTAAATGTCGGCAATGGCTACCACATTGTTTTAGCAGGCATGGCGACGATTTATGCGGAGGCCGGTCAGGAAGTTTTGGCGGGGGAGCCGATTGGCGAAATGGCGACAGACAGTCGCATTATGCCCGATCTATATATGGAAGTGCGCAAACAAAGCACGCCGCAAAACCCCAATCTGTGGCTAAAGCGGCCTAACGGCACTTAAGCCCGACCGGTCATCCCCGGCCGACTGTAGATTAAATCACCGCAATCAACTGTGGTAGGTGGTGCTTAACCACTTTGCTTGGATTATATAGGGTGTGCAAGTTTCTTGATGTACCTATGGCCTTAGCCACTCGGAGTAGCCGCATATGACAGATTCCCAAAAGACGCAGCGCTGGTGGATTGCGCCAGTCTTGGCCGGGACATTGGGACTGGGTGCTGCTTTGGGCGCGACGGCGGTGGCGTGGTCAGCTGGTGGTCGTCAAGACACGGCAGTACCAGCGGCCAAGGGTGTGGATACGCTGCGCCAACTAGAAATTTTTGCCGATGTGATGGCGCGCGTCCGCACCGACTATGTCGTACCAACCAAGGATGACAAATTGGTGGCAGCAGCCATTGATGGCATGCTGCAATCGCTGGACCCACACTCCAGCTTTCTTGATGCCGAAGCGTTCAACAATATGCAGGTATCGACCAAGGGCGAATATGGCGGCATTGGTATTGAAGTGACCAGTGAAGATGGCGCGGTCAAAGTAATCTCGCCCATGGACGATAGCCCAGCGGTTCGGGCTGGCATTAAGGCGGGCGACAAACTAATTGCTGTCGATGGCGTTTCTATTCTGGGCCTGCCCTTGGATGAAGCCGTCAAGAAGATGCGCGGCCCGGTTGGAACGTCAATCGACATCACGGTCGCACGCGAGAGCCAAGAACCTTTTGTCGCCAAAGTCATGCGCGAGACCATTGTGCTGAAGCCTGTGACAAGCAAAATTCAAGGTGACTACGCCTATATCCGCATTTCCACCTTTGTGAATGAACGCACCTCTGAAGGGCTCAACAAAGCGATTGATGATGTTCAACGCCAATTGGGTGGCCGCTTAAAAGGCATTGTGCTTGATTTGCGGAACAATGGCGGTGGTTTGTTGGATCAAGCTATTGAAGTGACCGATATCTTCATGGATCGCGGCGAAGTGGTCTCTACACGTGGTCGCCGCGCAGACGACATTCAGCGCTATTATGGCACGCCGGGTGAGCGTTTGGTCAATGTGCCGATGGTGGTCTTGATCAATGAAGGCTCGGCCTCGGCGTCAGAGATTGTGGCTGGTGCGCTACAAGATCGCGGTCGCGCCACGATTGTCGGCATGGCTTCGTTCGGCAAGGGCTCTGTCCAGACAGTCATCCCGTTGCGCAATGGTCGCGATGGTGCATTGCGCCTGACGACGTCGAAATATTACACACCAGCCGGTCGCTCGATCCAAGGCGCTGGGATTGAGCCTGATATTGAGATTGGTGCCGTCCGCATCACAGAAGAGCAGTTGAAGGAGCGTAAAGCGCTCTTCCAAGGTGAGGAAGATCTGCCCCACGCGCTCGACAATGAGAGCGGCGTCAAGCGCAAGCCTCCACATATGCCAGCGGAAATGCCGCCGGTTGGCTGGAAGGAAACCGAAGATTACCAGCTGAAACGTGCCTATGAATTGCTGGCCGCGGGTCTTCCAAAGCGCGCGCTTACTGTCACCACACGTCGGGCTGAGAACAAGCCAGCCGAGGGTACAAGGTCGCCTGTCTCTGGGGCCCCTGTTACGCCAAACTAAGGGCTGGTGGTTGCATGGTGGCACGGGTCGCCCAGTTAAGCCTGCCTTCTGGTCGCAGTGTTGAAGCCTGCTTTACCGGCCGTCGTGGGTCCAAGCGCCTGACCATGCGCGTCGACCCGATCAAGCGGCGTGTAGTGGTCAGTGGCCCTTTGCGCGTTTCGCAGAAACAAGCCTTGGGCTTTGTGCAGGAGAATGCGGCTTGGATTGAAGCGCGCCTCGATGCTTTGCCCGTGCCTGCACCCTTTATCGAAGGAGTTGAAATCCTATTTCGCGGTCGTCCCACGCTTTTGGTGCGCGTACCCGGACGCGGTGCTCCCGTTTTTCAAGATGGGGTTGAGCCGCGCTTGGTGATTGCAGCGACGCCAGCTCGCTTTAGTGCTCGCGTCGCCGTCGCCCTGAAAGCTTTCGCCCAATCCGATGCCGTGAATTACGCAGACGGTTTTGCCCCCCGCCTTGGCAAGGAAGCGACGTCAATCGCCCTGCGTGACACGCGCTCTCGGTGGGGGTCCTGTACGTCGCGCGGAGACATCATGCTGTCGTGGCGTTTGATTGGTGCCCCGCCGAAAGTATTCGAATATGTCGTCGCCCATGAGATGGCGCATTTGCTGGAACTCAATCATTCCCCAGCTTTCTGGGCCCACGTGGCGCGCTTGATGCCCGACTGGAAGCCAGCGCGCGCTTGGCTGAAAAGCCAAGGCGGCCAGCTTCAAGCGCTTGGTGGATAAACTGTTGCTCAGCCAAATTCTGCTGAAGCCGACAGTACCCGATAGGGTGGACGGCCAAGGGCAGCAAAGCCAATTGCTACACCTGCCACCGCGAAGACCGTAACCGCACCGCCGACGATGGAACCAACCAGTCCCACGTTCAGCAACCAATCGGCTTCCAGCACGGTGGTGACAATCGCATAAGCGGCCCCAAGGCCAAGGCCTGCGCCAATCAGCGCCGCAATCAAACCGGCACAGGCCTGCTCAATCGCCATCGCACCAACAATACGGGCACGACTGGCCCCAAGGCTTTTCAGAATCGCGGCTTCATAGAGCCGTCTGCGGCTACCCGCTGCTAAGGCCCCTGCAACAGCAGCAGCGCCTGCCGCCAAGGCGACGGCGGCAATGGCTTGGATGGCGATGGCGAGGCTTTCGAACAAGTCACCGGCTGCAGCCAAAGCATCGCGCACGCGCACAATCCCGACAGCGGGAAAGTCCTTCGCCAAGGCCTTTGTCATTTCCACCTCTTCAGCGGGCGTTAGCCGGGCAATCGCGAAATGGCGAAATTGCGCGCCTTCAAACGCACCGGGGGCGAGGACGACGGCAAAGTTTGCGCCAAAGCCGCCCCAATCCACTTTCCGAAGGTTTTCAACTTTGGCCTCAATCTCTCGGCCAGACACCAGAATGCCCAGCGTATCGCCAACATTGGCTCCGATACCTTCTGCGGCTTCGGCTTCAAGGCTGATTTTGGCCTCAAAGGGGTCGTTCCAATCCTCTGGCCACCATGTGCCCGCAGTAAGCTTTGCGCCTTCCGGCTGTTTGGCCTGCCAGGTTGATCCGATTTCTTGTTCGACAAACCAACGCTCAGACGGCTTGACCTTCTCAACATCAATTTCTTGCCCATTGAGCGAGATGACGCGGATCGTCATCACGGGCGTGCGGGCGTAATCCTCTGGCTTGAGGCGAGGGACCGTGGCCTTGACCAAAGCATCAAATTCTAAGGCCTTAAGATCGGAAATTTCGGTATAGGCCACGCTGGGTGCCTTGGCGGGGGCCGTATCGCGTACTTGTGCCACCAGATTGGACTGGATTTGACCGAGCGCTACGAGAAGGGCGAGGCCAAGACCTAAAGCTGGCGCTGCTGCAGGGGCGAGAGAGCCTGGACCACCCAGTGCTGCAAGCCCCAGCCCCCAAGCGCCACCGGGGCGGGGTGCACGATGGGCGATGATTTGCGCGGCTTTGCCAAGTCCGTAAAACGCCAACCAGCCAAGACCTGCGCCAATCGCCAGCAAAATCGCCATCACGGGATCTGGGCTCGTCAGTGCAAAGAGACCGGCCAGCGCGACAAGGCCGACCATAGCTGCAATGCGCTCTGCCACGGGCGTTGGGCTATCGCCGCCGCCACCGCGCAGCAGATGGGAAGGCGGGGTTGCGCGCGCGGCACCCAAGGGTGGCGCGGCGAAAGCAAAGGCACACAAAAGCCCAATCCCGGCAGCCGATGCGAGGGGCTTTGGAAACAAGGTCAGCTCAATCGGGATCGGCAAGGCGCTGCCATAAGCCCACGAGGTCAAGAACGGTGCTGCCCCGCCAATCACGACACCTAAGAGCGCGCCCAAAAGCGCCAAGCACAAGATTTGTAAGCCGTAAGCCAGACGTACATCGCCACCTGAAGCACCCATCGCTTTTAAGATGGCAATGGAGCCGCGCCGCGTTTGCAAATGTCCGCGCACGGCACCCGCAACACCTAGGCCCCCGGCCAGCAGGGCGGCAAAGCCGACACAGGACAAGAAGAGTTCCACCCGGTCGAGCGCGCGATCAAAGCCTTCAGCCGAGCGTGCTTTGTCGCGCAAGGACGCTTTATCACTTGGAAAAGCTTGATCAAAGGCGGCCTTGGTGGCAGGTGCCGAACCTGCATCCTTCAATTTCACCCGGAGCGCGGAGGAAAAGAGCGCGCCCGGTTGAGCCAGATTAAGGGGCTTTAGCGCTGCCGTTGACACCATCAGGCGCGGCGAAAAGGCAAAGCCACGACCCAGAGCATCCGGTTCTTTCAACAGGACTGCGCGGATTTGTACCTTGCCATAGGGCAAAGCGATCTCGTCACCGACTTTTAGCTTGAAGGCATCGAGCAAGGCCTGTTCGGCGACAGCTCCCCACACGCCATCCTTCTCGGCCAACAGGTCTTGCAAGGGCTGTTGTGGGGCAAGAGTGACACTCCCTTCAAGCGGGTGAACTTGATCGACCGCGCGTAATTGGATTAGGCGACGAATGTCACCAGATGTACCCATCGTATTGCTGTCGATGGCAAGGGACGTAGCGCCGCGCTGCTTAAAGTAGGCCAGTTGGTCCGCACTTGGCGTGCGCTGGCGAAGGTTCAGAACGAAGTCGCCACCCAAAATTCGCCTCTGCTCTGCATCAAGGCCTGACCGAAAGGCCTGCGCCATGCTGCCCGCTGCGGCGATGGCAGCAACACCTATAGCTAGGCAGACCAGAAACAGACGGAAGCCTTTGATGCCGCTGCGCAGCTCAGCCACGGCAATGTTGAACGCATAGGACCAGCGCGTCACGAAGCGACCTTCCCATCTTCCAAGCGTACAATCCGGTCGCAGGCGGCGGCCAAGCTAGCTTCATGGGTGACCAATACCAGGGCCGCCCCTTGGCTACGGGCAGCATCAAACAGCAAGTCGCGTACCGATTGCCCGGCCGCTTGGTCGAGATTGCCAGTTGGCTCGTCAGCAAAGATCAATTTGGGCTGGATCACCGTGGCGCGCGCCACCGCGACGCGTTGCTGTTCGCCGCCGGAAAGCTGGCTTGGATAATGTTTGAGCCGGTGGCTCAGGCCTACTTTTTCCAGCGCGGCGGCAGCGGCCTCGCGCGCAGCCTTGCCGGTCGAAATATCGGCAGTTTCAAGCGCGGTGGCAACATTTTCTAACGCCGTCATGTTCGGCAACAAATGAAAGGCTTGAAACACAATCCCAATCCGCCCGCGCCGAACCGCGGCCAATTGATCTTCATTGAGGCCTAAAAGTTCGGTGCCCAAAAGCTTCACGGAGCCGCCACTCGCGGGTTCGAGCCCCGTCGAGACCGCCAAGAGACTGGACTTGCCAGAGCCTGATCGGCCTGTAATCGCCACGATCTCGCCCGCCCTGATCTCACCATCTATCCCTTTTAGAATATGGACTGGGCCATCTGCGCCCGGGAGGGACAAAGTTACATTGTGAAGCGAGAGGACAATTTGGTTTTGGGTCATAGACTGCACATAATCTTCAAAGGGGCTGTCGCAATGGGTGCGATAGCTTAAATAAGCGTCATGCTGCACTTGCTCCTTATTTTCACCACCCGTCGAGCCTTTGTGACCGGTAGCGCTGCGGTGGCGCTAGCTGGCCACGACGCTGCCGCGCAAACAGGCAAAGCGGCGCGGCCTAAGCCCTTTACGATTGTCGCCTTTGGCGATTCCTTGACAGCTGGCCTTGGCGTGAAGCGCAGTGAAGCATTCCCGGCTCGGCTCGAAGCCCGCTTAAAGGCAGCCGGTTATGATCTGCGTATCTCCAATGCCGGTCTGTCAGGTGACACGACCGCAGGGGCCTTGGCGCGATTTGACTTCGCCGTGCCTCGCGGCACCGATGCCGTGTTGCTTGCCATTGGGGCCAACGACATGTTGCAAGGGCGCAGCCCGGAAGATACCAAGACAAATATTGATGCTATGATCACCCGGGCCAAGGCCCGTGGCCTAAAGGTGGCCTTATTAGGCATGCGGGCGCCCAGCAATTGGGGCGCAGATTACCGGGCGCGCTTTGACGCCATCTACCCAAGCCTTGCCCGCAAACATAAGATCGCGCTGGACCCCTTTGTGCTAGAAGGCGTGGCCCTAAACCCTGCGCTCAATCAAGCCGATGGGATCCATCCAAACCCAGTTGGTGCCGACCGGATTGCCGCCCGCCTCGTGCCCTTTGTGGCAAAATCATTTGGACTAAAGTCCAAGCGCCCTTAAACCCTGCTCGCCGTCATAAGGAACTCAGCCATGATCATGAAACCGCTCGGCCGCACTGGCCTGTCCGTCCCGCTGATTTGCCTCGGCACCATGACCTATGGCGAGCAAAATACCGAAGCCGAAGGCCATGCTCAAATGGATTATGCCTTTGAGCGCGGCATCAATTTCTTTGACACGGCAGAGCTTTACGCCATTCCGCCCCGCCCTGAAACATCTGGGGCGACCGAGCGCATCATCGGCACATGGATGAAGGCACGCGGCACGCGCGATAAGATTTTCTTGGCGTCTAAAGTGGCTGGCCGTTCACCGATGAATTGGTTCCGCGACTCCGGCGAGGGCTCCCGTGTCAATAAGGCCAATATTGATGAGGCGATTGAAAAGAGCCTCGCGCGCCTTCAAACCGACTATCTCGACCTCTATCAAATCCATTGGCCCGACCGCCGCGTCAATATGTTCGGCGGCTGGAGCTATCGGGATTACAAGGACGATTACACCGCGTTTGAAGATGTCTTGGCCGCTTTAGACCCTTGGGTCCAGAAGGGTGCGATCCGGCACATTGGCGTGTCGAACGAGACCGCTTGGGGCGTGATGCGCTTTGTTGAAGAGGCAGAGCGCAATGGCCTGCCGCGGATCGCGACGATCCAGAACGCTTATAACCTTGTCAATCGCACGTTTGAAACGGGCCTTGCCGAAGTCTCGATGCGCGAAAATGTCGGCCTGCTGGCCTATTCGCCTTTGGCGCAGGGCTATTTGACTGGCAAATATCTGGGCGGCGCGCGCCCACCTGGTGCCCGCACGACCTTGTTTGAGCGCGGTCAGCGTTATCAGGGGCCGGGGGCAGAGCCTGCGATCAAGTCCTATATGGAATTGGCCGCGGCCCATGACATGACGCCGGTGCAATTGGCTTTGAAGTTCTGCGCGACACGGGAATTCATGACGTCAGTCATCATCGGGGCGACGACGATGGACCAATTGAGCCATGCGATTGAGGCATTCGACAAGCCTTGGACGCCAGAGCTTGAAGCTGCCGTCGAGACCCTGCACTCGACCATTCCCAATCCTTGCCCCTAAGTTCAGGCAAGCTGATGCTACGCCTCTTTGTTGCCTTGCCCTTGCCAGACGCGATTGCGGGAGCCGTGCAGAAAACCCAAAGCGGGCTTGAGCGGGCGTCCTGGAGCAAGCGGGATAATCTGCACATCACCTTGCGCTTTGTGGGCGAGGTCGATGAAGCCCAGGCGACCGACCTCGATTTGGCGTTGGCCGATATCCGCGTCGCGCCATTTGAGTTGGCCCTGCAGGGTTCGGGTTTTTTCGGCAATTCAAAGCCCCATGCGGCTTGGATGGGCGTCGCCTCTAATGAAGCCTTGACCCACTTGCAACGAGCGTGCGAGCGCGCGTGTCGGCAAATTGGCCTAGACCCGGATACCCGCGCCTATACCCCCCATGTGACTACTTGCTATCTGCAAGATGGCCATAGTCTGGAGGCGGTCATTGCCTATCAAGCGCGCCATAACTTGTTCAAAGCAGGGCCTTGGACGGCCGACCGCTTTTACCTTTACGCCAGCCATATCTCGAAAAAGGGCTCTAACCTTTATGGGGTTGTGGCGGAGTATCCGCTAATTCCTTAAAGATAGGCCCCAATTTGCCACGGCACAAATTCTTCGTCACCAAGGCCCAAGGCTTCTGACCTCGTTGGCTCGCCAGAGGCAGTTTCGATCAGCGCCTCAAAAATGCGGGCACCTGCCGCCTCAATGCTTTCGCCCGATAGGATGGGCGAACAATCAATATCCATATCCTCATCCATATGGCGGGCGAGGGCTTGGTTGGAGGCGAGTTTCAAGCAGGGGCTGGGTTTGGAGCCGAATACGCTGCCCC
The DNA here is from genome assembly GCA_945891505.1 of Maricaulis salignorans. Classification (GTDB taxonomy): domain Bacteria; phylum Pseudomonadota; class Alphaproteobacteria; order Caulobacterales; family Aquidulcibacteraceae; genus Aquidulcibacter; species Aquidulcibacter miladensis. Next base: position 71,512 of record CAMDDL010000006.1, read on the forward strand.
GCCCGGTGGTAAAGGCGATCAGGTTTGCGCCGGAGGCAATCTGGCCTGTCGCACTGCAGGGATCGTAGCCCGGGCTATCCATGAAAACAAAGCCTTTTTCGGTGATGTTCTGCCCGTAGCGATAGACGGCATTGAGCGGTGTGGAACCACTTTTGGCCACCGCACCCAGCGACTTTTCTAAAATTGTGGTGAGACCGCCAGCCTTATTGCCGGGTGAGGGGTTGTTATCCAAGCTGGCCCCATGCTTGCCAACATATTCTTCCCACCAAGCCAATCGATCTTTGAGGGATTGGGCCACTTCCGCGTTTCTGGCGCGTTGGAGCAGCAAATATTCCGCACCGTAGATTTCAGGGGTTTCAGACAGAATGGCAGTGCCGCCATGGGCGACCAACAGGTCGCTCGCCGCACCTAAGGCAGGGTTCGCCGTCACGCCCGACCAACCGTCTGATCCGCCGCATTGCAGGCCAAGGGTCAAGGCGCTGACAGGGGCGGTTCTGCGGCGGGCTCGATTGGCCTCTTGCACGAGCTCTTGCACCAGTCCGCGCCCATGCTCAATTGCCCGCGCCGTGCCGCCAACGTCTTGGATCGTGAAGGTCTGCAGTCTATCTGAGCGGGTGAGGCCCATGTCTTCGACCAAGCGGTCTAACTGATTGACCTCACACCCCAGTCCGATGATGACAACGGAATGGAAATTGGCGTGGCGCGCATAGCCAGCCAAGGTGCGCTGGAGATTATCAACCCCGTCCCCCGTGCTAGCGGTGCCGCAGCCTGTTGTGTGGGTGAAGGCGGCGACGCCATCAACATGGGCGAACTCCGCCATGCGGTCTTCATGGAAATAGGCCGCAATGCGTTTGGCAACCGTGGCTGAGCAATTCACCGACGTCAGGATGCCGACGTAGTTGCGCGTCCCAGTCTGGCCGTCAGCGCGGTGATAGCCCTCAAACGTGCGCGGGGTCAGAATGGCGGGCAGAGCTCTCAAGTCACTGCCGATGGTTGCTTCTTGGCTGCTCGCAACAAAGCCCAGATTGTGGCTGTGAACATGGGCACCCGCCGCAATCGGCTGAGAGGCTTGGCCGATGATTGCGCCATATTTGACGACGGCAGCCCCTGCCTCAATCCGGCGCAACGCGACTTTGTGGCCAGCCGCAATGGGCTCAAACGCGCGGAGGTCGCCGATGCCTAGCGCGTCGCCCGCCGCTAAGGCCGTCAACGCAATGCCGACATCATCGGTTTCGGTTAGGCGTAGGACTTTCATAGCGCAGCCTCCTTCTGAACGAGGGCTTCGACAGATGCGCGTGCCCCTTGTTGTAGGAGAGCGTCTAGTGCTGCCCCGACCGCGTCTACAAAGCGGGGCTCTTTTGGTAGCCTAGGGCCAAACACGGCCTCCAGCGAACAAAGGCTTGTAGCCTTTTCAAAGCCGGTTTGGCCCTTGTAATAATGCGCCCGCGTTTCAGCCGCCAAAGGGTCCTGCACCTCATAGGGCTGGCCCTTTTCATCGACGGCTCCCTGCCAGCGCATCCAGCCAGCGACGGCGAGCGCGAGGCAGGCAAAGTCTTGGCCACGCGACATCCGCTTCTCAATCGTCGCCAACAAGCGCTGCGGCAATTTCTGCGAGCCATCCATGGCGATCTGATAGGTCTTATGCATCAAGGCGGCATTCTTGAACCGCCGCTTCAGGTCGGTGCGATAGCTTGCGAGATTGAGGCCCGGCGGCGCGGTTAGCGTGCTTTGGGCTTCATCTTGGAGTAGGTCCACAAAGCGTTCAAACGCTGGATTTGCCAAAACTTGGTCGATTGTTTGATAGCCTGCCAAACCGCCCAGATAAGCAAGGGCTGAGTGTCCGCCATTTAACAGGCGCAACTTGGCCATTTCCCAAGGTGCGACGTCCTGTGTCAATTGCGCACCGGCCAATTCCCACTGCGGTCGTTCTCCCGCAAAATGATCCTCAATCACCCATTGGGAAAAGGGCTCTGTCTTGACGAGGCCTAAGTCCTGCACACCAAACTTAGCTTCAAACTGTGTAAGGTCGTCAGGCGTGGTGGCCGGCACGATACGGTCGACCATGCTGGCAGGGAAAGCGCCATGGCGTTCAATCCAATCAGCAAGGGCAGGGTCTTGCGCGCGGGCGAAGTCCAAAACTGCTTGTTTCAACCTACCGCCATTGTCGGGCAGATTATCGCAGGACAAAGCGGTGAACGGCGTCAGGCCGCGTGCGCGGCGGGCTGCTAAGGCCGCAATCAACAGACCGGGTGCGGTGGTGGGCGCATTTGGTCTCGCGAGATCGGCGACAATGGCTGGGTCTTGCATCTGCAAAGCCCCCGTGGCCGGATCGAGATGATAGCCCTTTTCGGTGATCGTCAACGTCACGACATGGACGTTTTTATCGGCCATGGCCTCAATCAAAGCAGCCGGATTCTGCGGCGCGACTAGGATTTTTTGGATCGCGCCAATGACACTGGCTTGGCTTTCTGCGCCATCGCGCACCAAACAGCTATAAAGCCCATTTTGCGAATTCAGCTGTTCGGCCACCTGCGGGCTGCGCAGGCTTGCGCCCACAATACCCCAGCGCAAGTCCCCTGCCGCAAGGCAAGCTTCGGTGTATATCGCCTGATGGGCGCGGTGAAACGCGCCGACCCCCAGATGGACCTGTCCCGTGCGGACCAAACGTCGATCATAGGCGGGAGACTTTAGACCTTTTGGAAGATAGGTGTCCGAAATCCGCATCACATCACAGCCGATAGGCCTCTTTGGCCAACCGATAGGCAAGGTCGTAGGCGATTTCAGCTGCTTCATCGGCTTCTAGTCTGTGATCACACACCAGCTGCGCCAGCCACGCACAATCCATGCGGCGGGCGACATCGTGTCGGGCTGGGATGGACAGAAAGGCCCGCGTATCATCATTAAAGCCGACGGTATTGTAAAAGCCTGCGGTCTCCGTCGTCATTTCGCGGAACCGCCGCATGCCTTCGGGGCTATCGTGGAACCACCAAGCAGGCCCAAGCTTCAGGGCTGGGTAATGCCCCGCTAGTGGGGCGAGTTCCCGGGCATAGGTGCTCTCGTCTAATGTAAAGACAATTACTGAGAGACGTGGATCATTGCCATAGCGGTCGAGCAAGGGCTTCAGGTCGCGAACATAATCGGTGCGGGTTGGAATATCGCTGCCCTTATCGCGACCAAATCGGTTGAATACCCCCGCATTATGATTGCGGAAACTGCCCGGATGGATTTGCATCACAAGGCCATCCTCAACGCTCATCCCCGCCATCTCAACCAGCATATGGGCGCGGAATGTTTCAGCGTCTTCTGGGGAAGCAGGGCCGTTTGTGACACGTGCGAACAGGGCTTCTGCCTCTTGAGCACTCAGCCAAGCTGTTTTCGCTGTTGGGTGACCATGATCGGTCGAGGTCGCGCCATGGGCTTTGAAATAGGCCCGGCGATCGCGCAGCGCGGCGAGATAGCCCGCATAGGTCAGGGCATCTTGGCCGGTGATCTCTGACAAGCTGCGCAGATTATCGACAAAGCCTTCATAGTCTGGATCGAGCACAGGGTCCGGGCGGAATGCCGTAATCACGCGACCTTTCCAGCCCGAGCTCGCGATAGTTTGGTGGTGTTCCAAGAGGTCGAGCGGGCTTTCTGTGGTGGCGATGACTTCGATGTTGAACCGCTCAAACAAAGCACGCGGCAGGAAGTCGTCTTGGGCAAGCTTCTCAGCCATCACATCGTAATAATGGTCCGCCGTGTCTGGGCCGAGGCGGACCTTCAGGCCAAAGACTTGTGAATAAACCCAGTCGTGCCAGAGGCGCGATGGAGTGCCCCGGAACCGCCAATAATTCTCTGCAAACAAGCGCCAGATCTTGCGCGGGTCCGTCTCGGTCCAGCCGCCATCGGCGCGTGGAACGCCCAGAAGCTCCATCGGGGTGCCCTGACTATAGAGCATGCGAAACACATAATGATCGGGCGTGATCAACAGCTCTGCCGGATTGGCGAAGGGCGCGTTGGTCGCGAACCAAGACGGATCGGTATGGCCATGTGGGCTAATGATCGGCAGGTCCTTGACCGTCACATAGAGCGTGCGCGCCATCTGGCGCTGGGCTGTATCGGATGAGAATAGGCGATCAGGATGCAGGCTTAAGGCGGTCGCTGAAGGGCGGGGCATAAAGGTCATGGTCAGGTTGCAAGTCCGCGATAAACAAAATGGTGGAATGTCGCGGCACCCGTGCCGCTGACGTAAAGGGCAGGCTTGAGGCTCAAGAAGTCGCCATCGGTATTGTGGTGATAGCCCGAGACTTCCATTTGGACTTGGAACTTTGTCCACGTTTTGCCGTCGAGACTAAAGTGGATCGTTACGATATGGTGGTCGTTACGGAGGCGCAAGTAGAGGGTTTGGGCAAGCCCGGCTGGTGCCCGCGACCGGCGTTGGCGGCCATAGCGGTGCATGACGAGGCCCCGCTCGTCAAAGCCAAGACCGGCATAAAGCCGCTTGGAATAAAAGAGTAGCAGGCCAGCCTCCGTCCCCGGTTCCAAGGTGATCTTGGTCTCTACCTCATAAGCTAAATCGGCCGCGATTATGCCCAAAGGCGAGGCGTTGGTTGGGCTGGTACCCTTTGCGGTTAAGCGCAGGCCTTGTGGTCCAATCTGAAAGCGGCGGGCCTCATCGCGGGCCGGCTCATAAAAGGACCAACGCGTGCCCAAATGATTGCCTGAAAAGTCATCTGACAGCGACTTGCCATGCGGGCTTATGGGGCTCTTCACAGGCTTTGGCAGAGGCTGCGAGAGGTCCCCGCCTGCAGCTAAGGGCCAGCCGTCTTTGCTCCAGCGGACAGGGTCAAGCAGCATTTGCCGACCCAAAGTCCAAAAGCCATTCTCATAACCGTGATAGGCCATCCACCACGATCCATCGGGCACTTGGATCAAGGTTGCATGGCCGCGCGACCACCATTTTTCTTCCGCAGACCAGGTGCGAACGGTCGGGTTGTAGGGGCAGTCTTCCCAGGGGCCGCCTAAGTCCTTCGCCCGCGCGACAATCACCATATGACCCGTTGGCGGACCAGCGGTGCCGCCTACGGCGGTAATCATATACCAATAATCGCCACGCTTGGTGATTTTGGGCCCTTCGGGCGAAAAGCTCTCTACCGTCCAATCGTCTGGATAGCGCCACGGGTCATAGATGTGTTCGACCGGGCCAGTGGTTGAAAGGCCATCAGCGGATAGAGGAACGCGGTCACCGCCACTCAAGAACAGCCAGCGTTGACCGTTCGTATCGGCAACATGGTCGGGATCAATATGAGCGGGCAGTTTCAGATCAATCGGCTCGCTCCACGGCCCCTCAATCCGATCAGCATGGATGACATAGATGGAGCGATACTCAGCGGTGCGCGCCGGGATATAGAGGTAAAAGCGGCCTTCATGTTGGGCGAGCGCTGGCGCCCAGACAGAGCCGATGTAGGCTTTAAGCGCTGCGGTGACCGGTGCCCAATTCACCAAGTCTTTCGACTGCCAGATAACAAGACCCGGATAGGCCTCGAAGCTGGAGAAGGTGAGATAGAAGGTGTCGCCGACGCGGATGAGGGCGGGGTCTGGATGGTCGCCGGGAAAAACGGGGTTTAAAAAGCGGCCATTACCTAGGTCAGCACGTCTTTGGCCGTCAAAGCCTGTGGCCCATTTCTGCTTGCGCCAAGAGGCACCATGGGGCGACAGCAGACCTTCTTTGCGCGGTGCCGCAAAAAGACCTGACGGGGTCACGGCTGAGCTAGCAATCAGCCCAAACGTGCCCCCGATCAGGTCCCTGCGGTCCATGTGATTTAGAACTTCATCCGTGCGCCAAAGTAGAATTGGCGACCCGAATTAGAGACGTCGAACAACAAGTCGTTGGCAACATTGCCTTGCGCCGTGTTGTAGGTGATGCGGCTATCTTGGGCCTCATCGGTCAAATTGGTGCCTTCTAGCACGAAGGTGATCTTGTCATTCAGCTTGTAGGAGACTTGCATGTCCAACGAGCTTACGCCTTCCTTGCCCCACAAATCGGCTGATGATCCAGGCAAGAGCTGTGAGATATAGCCATCACGATAGGAATAAGACACCCGACCCGACAATGCCTTGCCTTCATAATACAGGGTGGCATTATAGGAGTTTGGCGACATGCCGATCAGATTATAAGCGGCATAAGTGGTGGCGGTTGCTGTCGAGGAGATCACATAATTGATCGTCGATTCTACCTGTGTGTAGTTTAAGATCATGCCGGTGTTCGACAAGAAGCTTGGCAAGAAGTTGAACGGCTGGTTGACCGAGACTTCAAAGCCCTGCAGCTCACCGCCCGTGGTGTTGATCGGCTGGGTCACGGTATAAGGCGTCGCGGCGCTTTGGCCTGTGCCATCCAGCAATGAGACATCATAGCCGGTTTCGCCGAACGGAATAGTGCGCACTAAGCGCTGAATCCACGATTCCAAATCCTTTTTGAACAGGCTGACCGTAAACAGGGTGTCCTTGGTTGGATACCATTCAAGGCTCATGTCATAAGTATTGGCGCGGATCGGGTCGAGATAAGGGTTGCCGATCGACAAAGTGTTGCTCGTGGTGTTGATCGAACCAGCGGGCGAAAGGCTGGCCAATGTTGGCCGCGACATGGCTTTAGCGGCGGCAAACCGCACCAAGACATTTTCCATCGGCTCAATCGTCAGATTGAACGCAGGCAAATAATCGTCATAGGAACGCTTCAGTGTGATCTTTTCCAAGACTGCACCGCGCGAGAAGAAGCCGTCAACCGATTGCGACGTGCCGACATAGCGCACGCCGATATTACCGCGGACTGGCATAGAGGCGAGTTCGGTCTGGAAGTCGGACTGAATATAAAGCGCAGTATCTTCTTCCTGAGCCGAACGGTTGCTGGCGCGTGCATTGTTATTGGTCTGATTGACCGTGAACTGGCCCCATTGGTTGATGCAGTTACAATTATAGTCGAACTTGGCCCGGATCTTATCGAGGTCAGGAACCAGATAGGTCAAGCCTGCAACCGTAACGCTACGCGAATAATTGGCCAGATTGCCGTTAAGCTCTGTCACAATGCCAGAGCCAGGTGCTGCGGCTTCGTTCGAGGTTAGCGGAGACGTGGTGTAGCGGCGCCATTCTTGGGTCTCAAACGAGAAGACTTTAAACGAGCCACCAAATTTGAACGTTACATTGTCGTTCCACTCATATTTGAAGTTCATCGCGCCGGTATTGTAGGTGTTTTCAACCGTTTGTGGGCGCAGGCGGATCAAGGATGCGTCGCCATTGGTATTGGTCGCCGCCGTGGTGGAAGAGGCGGCAGCATATTGCCAATAGCAGGCTTGCGCGATGTTACAGCCCGTTGCACTGCGGCCAAAGTCGATGACCGGCTTGGTCATGTCCATCAGGTCATATTTATAGCCTTGGACATTGTAAGATTCGAACGTGAACGTGGTTTGCTCTGGGTTGTCTAGATAAGAGCGTGAGCTACCGATCAAGAGCTTGCCCGAGAATTTGTCATTGAACTGCTGATCAATGGTGAAATTGACTTGGTTGAAGGTGGTCTTCAATTCGTCAAAACGCATTTCCGTGCGGATATCCACGTCGTTGAAGGCCGCTTTGGTGATCACTTTGCGGCCGTCAATCGTGTAATCATAGATATCTGTCTGTGGCACCCCAGCAGTGTTGCGCGAGAAGGAGATCGGCTCGAGGTTATATTCGATGCGGTCTGCGCTGAACACGGAATGCAAGATGTCCAAACTGAACGTGGTGTTCTCAGTCGGGCGATATTGCACCGAACCCGTAACCCCCAAACGCTCTGCATCCGTGACGAATTGCGAGGTGCGCAGGAAGCGTGGGTAGATCGCCTGTGTTACCGCCAAAGCTTCACCGGTCAAAGTCGGGTTTGTCGCGCTGCTTTCGGTGGTGTTGCACACGCGGGTGTTTGCCGTGGTGCAAGGCGTGATCGGCAGGAAGGTCCGGCCGCCGTCCGTGGAATAGGATTGGAGACGACCCGCATTGCCGGCGGAATACGCATTCTGCCAACGTCCAGAGTTCGGGCCTTCTTCGAAGTTTTGCTTGGTCGAGTAAGCGACCGAGAACAAGGCCCCAAGTTTACCATCGGCCCAGCGGTTGGACACCATGAAGGTGCCGCGCTTGCCGACATCTTCAGACAGGTCATTATAGCCCGCTTGCAGCGAGCCGGCCATTGTGAAGCCCTTGTAGTCAAACGGACGAGCGGTGCGCAGATCGACGGTTGCACCCAGCGAGCCTTCTTCAATCTCAGCCGAGGTCGACTTGCGCACCGTCAGCGAGTTGAACAATTCCGACGCAAAGACGTTGAAATCGAAGCCACGGCCGCGGTTCGCGCCGCCGTCCTTATCTTTACCGCCGGTGGTCGAAATGGCTTCAAGGCCGTTCAAGCGCACGCGGGTAAAGTCTGGGCCCAAGCCCCGTACCGTGATGGTCTTGCCTTCGCCGCCTTCGCGGTCGATGGCGACGCCTGGGATGCGCTGAAGAGATTCGGCCAAGTTGTTGTCTGGGAATTTGCCAATGTCTTCAGCCTTGATCGAGTCGACGATGTCAATCTCCGCGCGCTTGGTCGCGATGGCGGAGCGTAGCGACTCGCGGAATGAGCCGCGTACAATGACGACTTCAACTTCCTTCTCAGTTTCAGTGGCGCTGGCCGTTGCGGATTGCGCGTGAACAAGACCTGCTTGGAGGCTTGCCGCAGCAACACCCATCATCAAAACGGCGGTAAGACGTATCTTCCGTGACATTGTTAACTCCCCTCGAGGCGTTGCCCCTATATCGTCTTTCCGGGTCCGCTGTATCAGCGCACAGAGACCCATCTGACAGTCTTTTGCTACCGGTAGCATTTTCGAAAATGTCACCGGTGTCAATCCTTATTTGTCGATGAGATGAAACTTGATTGCAGTGTAGGGGGGCAGCTCAATGCAGATGGGCCTTGCTTGCGGCGCTGCGAGAGGCAAGGCTAACAGGAAAAGACGCATGCAGAGGTTCTTGTGAAACACGAAGCCGACCCCGAAGACGCATTGCCACCGTCCAGCCCGCAAGCGGTGGGTGGGGAAGCCGTTTTTCGCGGTAAGGCGACCATTAACGATGTGGCGCGCTTAGCAAAGGTTTCCAAGAAGACCGTATCGCGCGTCATCAATGAATCGCCTTTTGTGAAGCAAAAGACGCGTGATGCGATTAAGGCCGTCATAGCAGAACTGGGTTTCACGCCGGACCCTCAGGCTCGCGCTTTGGCCCGACGGAAAAGTTTTCTGATCGGCCTCGTCTTTGACAACCCCAGTCCGCAATATGTTGTGTCTATTCAGCGTGGCATTTTAGACGCGCTAGAAGGTACAGATTTTCAATTGGTGCTGCATCCTTGCGATCGGGCCAAGCCCGACCATGTGGCCCGCATTCAGTCCTTCATCCAACAGCATAAACCCTTTGGCCTGATCTTGCCGCCATCGGTGTCTGAGGATGAGCCCTTGGCGCTGGCTCTGAATGAAGCAGATGTCGATTATGTTCGCATTGCCTCGGTAGAGCTCGATACGCCATCGCGCATGATCCGCACTTTGGACGGGGATGGCGGAGCAGCGGCCGGGCGTCATTTGGCTGAGCTTGGCCATCGTCACATAGCCCATATCCACGGGCCGCTAAGCTTCCGCTCTACCCATGAACGCCGTGGAGGTTTTGAGCGGGCGCTCGCCGAAGCAAGCCTTGTCCTCCTCCCCGAAATGGCAGTCGAAGGCGGCTACACCTTCGATGGCGGTGTTGTGGCGGCAGAGCAATTATTGGCGCAACCAGCGCCACCCAAAGCCATCTTTGCCGGCAATGATGAAATGGCGACCGGGGCCTATGTCGCCGTGCGCCGGGCAGGCTTTCGAATTCCAGAAGACATTTCTATCGTTGGCTTTGACGATACCCCGATTGCTGGGAGACTTTGGCCCGCGCTGACAACAGTGCGTTTGCCGATCCGCGAGATGGGTTCTGCTGCTGCGACCTTACTTCTTCAGACAGCCGAAGGAATGACAGCCAAGAAGTTCATCACTTTCTCGCCCGAGATTGTCGTGCGCGGATCGACCGCCGCGCCAAGCGCAAATTAGAGCGTACAAACGCACTCCACCGCTCACAGCGCCACTTGTCAGATGAAATCTTCCTGTATAAGACTTTCTCTTGAATGACACCGGTTACCATACTGGTGATGAAGCTGGCTTGGGAGGGCCAAAAAGATGTTCGACAAGGTTTATCACGCCACCCATCCAGACATGATGGCCGGGGCCGATAATGACGCGCTGCGTGCGCGCTATGTGGTCACCGATATGTTCCAAGCCGATGAAATCCATCTGAATTATTCGCATAATGAGCGGATGGTGGTGGGCGGGGCTATGCCTGTGAATGGCCAAGTTGTGTTGCCGCATCAGACGGAGCCAGCTTCGGCTGCAGGCCATCCTTTCCTTGAACGGCGCGAACTGGGCCTCATCAATGTCGGCACTGGCGTTGGAATCGTTCATGTTGACGGTGTGGCGCATGAGATCAAGCCACGCGACGGCCTCTATGTGCCGATGGGCTCCAAAGATGTGATCTTCGCGTCACAATCGGCTGATGCACCTGCCAAATATTATTTGGTCTCAACCCCAGCCCATGCCCGCTTTGAGGTCGCTAAAATCTCGATCGAAACGGCTGTGCCGCTGGAGCGCGGTTCGCTGGCTGAATCAAACGAGCGCGTGATCTACCAATATATCGTGCCCGCGACGGTGAAGTCCTGCCAGCTTCTGTTGGGGCTGACCCAGCTCAACACTGGCAGTGTCTGGAACACCATGCCGCCACACCTGCATGATCGCCGCTCTGAGGTCTATTTCTACTTTGGTCTGGGCGAGAAGGACCGGGTTTTCCACTTCATGGGTGAAGAAGACAAGATCCGCCATATCGTTATGGAGAATGATGAAGCCGTGATCTCACCGCCTTGGTCGATCCACATGGGTTCGGGCACCCGCAATTATTCGTTCATTTGGGCAATGGGCGGGGAAAACCTCGACTACACAGACCTCGCGGTCTGCGACATCTGCCAGTTGAAATAAATCGGGGACTAAGATCATGAGCCTTTCCTATTTCAATCTGGCTGGCAAAGTCGCGCTCGTCACGGGTGCCAACACAGGGCTGGGTCAAGGCATAGCTTTGGCCTTGGCAGAAGCGGGTGCCGATATTGCCGCCGCCGGTATCGTCCCTGCGGATGAGACAGGCGCAAAAGTGACAGCCTTGGGCCGTCGCTTCATCAATATTGACGCCAATCTGATGAGCATTGAGCCTGTCGACCGTATTGTGGCCGAGACGCTGTCGGGCCTCAGTGGTCTTGACATTTTGGTCAATAATGCGGGCCTTATCCGCCGTCAGGATGCGGTGGATTTCTCCGAGAAAGACTGGGATGATGTGATGAATGTCAACATCAAGTCCGCTTTCTTCATGAGCCAAGCCGCCGGCAAAGTGATGATTGGTCAAGGCAGCGGCAAGATCATCAACATCGCCTCGATGCTGTCCTTCCAAGGCGGCATTCGCGTGCCGTCTTACACCGCTTCCAAGAGCGGCATTGCGGGCATTACCAAGCTTTTGGCATGTGAGTGGGCCTCCAAAGGTCTGAACATCAATGCCATTGCGCCTGGCTATATGGCGACTGACAACACGGCCCAATTACGAGCTGATGAAGAACGTTCCAGCGACATTTTAAAGCGCATTCCTGCGGGGCGTTGGGGAGAGCCTTCTGATCTGGGCGGCACGGCTGTCTTTTTGGCATCAAAAGCGTCAGACTACCTCAATGGAGCCGTCATCCCCGTCGATGGCGGGTGGCTAGCAAGGTAGTTCGCAATGGCAGGATCAGTCGTTTGTTTCGGGGAATTGCTGATCCGCCTCAGTGGGCCGGGCCATCAACGTCTGTTGCAATCACCCAGCTTAGATGTGGCGATTGGCGGGGCTGAAGCCAATGTCGCGGTTTGCCTTGCCCGTTTTGGCGACAAGGCCCGTATAGCGAGTGTGGTGGCCGACAATGAATTGGGCCAAGCCGCCATTGCTGAAATCCGCAAACATGGCGTGGATACAGGCCTCGTCCGCCAGACCAAAGGCAGGATGGGGCTTTATTTTTTGTCCCATGGTGCCGTCAGCCGCCCTTCTGCTGTCCTGTATGACCGCGCTGACAGTGCCTTCGCAAAATCTGCCGCCGATCTAACCTTGCCAGCCGAGGTTTTGGCAGGCGCCGAGTGGCTGCATGTTTCAGGCGTGACTCCTGCCGTTGGCCCCGAGGCGTCAAAAGCTGCGCTGGCGCTCGTGGAAGCCGCGACGCAAGCCGGTGTCAAAGTTTCGTTTGACGGCAATTATCGCGCGCAACTTTGGGCGGCTTGGGCTGGCGACGGCCCCGCTATTCTCAAACAAATCTTGTCGCACGCGACCTTGGCGTTCATCAATGAGCGCGATGTTGAGCTGATCTTGGGCGAACGCTTTGCGAGCCGTGAGGCTGCATTGCAACGGGCTTTTGAAGCGTTCCCGCGGCTTCAATGGATTGCAGCCACGACGCGCACTTTGGCTTCGGTCACGCACCAAGGCCTGCAAGGTGAAATGGTTAGCCGGACTGAGCGCTATGTCTCGAAAGACCACGAGCTGGCAGGTGTCGTTGATCGCATTGGCGCAGGTGATGCTTTTGCTGCTGGCCTGCTGCATGGCCTTTTGGCGCAGCATGAACCTCAAGCCTGTTTGGAATTTGCGGTTGCCTCAGCCGTTATCAAGCACTCCATCCCCGGCGACTTCAACTTGACCAATCTTCAGGAAGTCACTGAAGCCATGGCTGGTGGCGGGCTCGATGTCCGCCGGTGAGGCTAGCCCGCTTGGCGGTGCCGCCTCGCGCCGCATGATCTTGGCTGGGGGCCTGATCACAGGATTGGTTCCCCAAGCCCTTTGGGCAGATGAGGCGCAAAGCTTAGTCCAAACGACCTTTGGCCCCGTGCGGGGTCGCAAGCAAGCTGGCCTGCACGTGTTCAAGGGCATCCGATATGGCGCTGACACCGCGACCACGCGCTTTGCGGCCCCTAAGCCACCGGCACCTTGGCAAGTGCCTGTGGAGGCTGTCGATTATGGGCCTGCTAGTCCTCAAGCAGGCAGCGAGCCCAATCAGTCTGAAGACTGTCTGTTCCTAAACATCTGGACCACCAGCCTTGATGCTCGCGCCAAGAAACCGGTCATGGTCTACATCCATGGCGGGGCTTACAACACGGGTTCTGGTTCCTCGCCCTTGACCGATGGTACCAATCTGGCGAGCGAAGAGGATGTGGTGGTGGTGACGATCAACCACCGCTTGAATGCCTTTGGCTATCTCTATCTGGGTCAACTCATCCCCGACATCGCGCCAGATAGTGGCAATGCCGGGCAGTGGGATCTGGTGTTGGCGCTCAATTGGGTGAAGACCAATATTGCCCGCTTTGGCGGTGACCCAAGTCGCGTTATGCTGTTTGGGCAATCAGGTGGCGGGGCAAAAATTGCTTCGCTGATGGCCGCCCCGGCGGCTTCTGGCCTATTCCATGCGGTCGCGACCATGAGTGGCCAACAAGTGACGGCCTCTGGCCCCTTAAACGCCACGGCGCGGGCAAAGGCATTTTTAGAGGCTCTAAAAGTTTCACCGCAGGAAGTGTTCAACGTGCCGACTGCGCGTTTGATCGAAGCGTTGAATAATGCCGATCCGATCAATTCCACGCAAAAGCTCTATTTCGGTCCCGTGCTGGACCAGCGCCATCTGCCGCGTCACCCGTTTTGGCCAGACGCGCCGCCACAATCGGTACGGATCCCGATGATCCTTGGCAATATGGCAAATGAAACACGCAATTTGATTGGCCGGTCAAACCCAGCCGCCTTTAGCCTGACTTTTGATGCGCTCCCCACCTGGCTGGCTACGCATATGCGCAGCGATATTTCGCCAGCCCATGTGATCGCGACCTATCAAGCCGCTTATCCCGGTATCTCCGCTTCTGACCTATTCTTTGCCGCAACCACGGCCGGGCGCTCTTGGCGCGGGCAAGTGGAAGAGGCTGATGCGCGTGCCCGCCAAGGGGCACCAACCTGGGTTTACCGCTTTGATTTGAAGAGCCCGGAAGATGGCGGCCAGTGGGGCGCTTATCACACGCTCGACATTCCCCACGCCTTTCGTACCTTGGCCGCTTCCGGCCCGATGACGGGTACAGGCCCTGAGGCGCGCAAGGTGAGTAGGGAGCTTTCGTCAGCCCTTGTCAGTCTGGCCCGCACTGGGTCGCCGCAGTCCAAGCGCCTGCCAGCTTGGCCGCGCTATAGTCTTGCGCGGCGTGAGACGATGATTTTCGATACTACGACGCGGGTGGAGTTTGACCCGCGCGGTGTGGAGCGCGCCCTCTTCCAGACCGTTCCATTCATCCAATGGGGTAGCTGATGCGTCGAATTGTGTCTTCACTTGGCTTGGCCAGTGCGCTTCTGGCCGCCAATGCCAGCGCGCAAACACCTACACAGCCATTGCGCGCTTTTCCTAGCGCTGAAGGTTTCGGTGCCTTCACCCAAGGTGGACGCGGCGGGCGCGTGATCAAAGTGACCAATCTGGCAGATGCTGGACCGGGCAGTCTGCGCGCCGCCATTGAGGCTAAGGGCCCGCGCATCATCATCTTTGAAACCGGCGGCACGATTGAACTTCAATCGCCCCTAGTGATCCGCAGCCCGTTCATTACTGTGGCAGGACAAACGGCTCCCGGGGGTGGGATCACGCTAAAGAGCCATGCCCTTTTGGTCTCTACCAGTGAAGTCATCGTGCGCTTTATCCGCGTGCGACCGGGCGACATCTCGAAGACCGAAACCGACTCGATTTCACTCACCGCTGGTCGCAATATCATCATCGACCATTGCTCAGCCTCTTGGTCGACCGATGAGACCTTGTCGGTCTCGCAGCAGATGACGCAAGGCGAGCGGAAATTGGACCTTGTGACGGTGCAATGGTCGATTGTGTCGGAGTCGTTAGACCAATCGGTTCATTCCAAAGGCGCGCATGGTTACGGTTCGCTCGTGCGCGGGTCGGCAGGCTCCCGCTATAGCTTCCACCATAATTTATGGGCGCACCATCGCGCGCGTCTGCCACGGCCGGGTAACTTTGCCGATGCCAAGCTCGACCCGCAAGGCCCGGTCTTCGACTTTACCAACAACGTCTTTTACAATTGGGGCGGCGATGGTTCTGGTTATAATGTCGATGAGACGGCGATCAGCCGCTATAGCTTCCGCGCAAATTCTTACCGCCAAGGCGCGAGCTCAAAATCGGCCTTAGCCTTTGTAGAATCCGCGCCCGGCGCGCAGGCGCATTTTTCCGGCAACTTCATGAATGGCGCGAGCATGGAGACGCAAGCCATTGTGCGCCTAAAGCGGCCGCTTGACGGCTATTTTTCGGCTACACCGTTTGACTATGGTGCTCTTGCGGCTGAGCCTGCTTTACAGGCCGAGGAAAAAGTCTTGGCCAAGGCAGGTGCTTCGCTCGTGCGTGACACCGTGGATGCCCGCGTCATTGCAAGCGTGCGTGCGCGGACCGGCCAGATCATCAATTCGCAAGCCGAAGTTGGC
Source organism: Maricaulis salignorans (assembly GCA_945891505.1). Taxonomy (GTDB): domain Bacteria; phylum Pseudomonadota; class Alphaproteobacteria; order Caulobacterales; family Aquidulcibacteraceae; genus Aquidulcibacter; species Aquidulcibacter miladensis. Next base: position 87,112 of record CAMDDL010000006.1, read on the forward strand.
GGTTGGCCGGAACTGGCAAAAGGTAGCGCTCGCCCTGACCAAGATGGCGATGGCTTACCCGATGCTTGGGAAATCCAGCACAAGCTCAATCCCAATGACGCTAGCGACGCAGGCCTAGACCCCGATCAAGATGGCATTAGCCATCTTGAGGTCTGGTTGAATTCGCTGGTTCGCTGATTAGGCCACCAAGCCTGGCAGCCACAGCGACAGCTGCGGGAAGATCATCACCAGTGCGAGAACGAAGAGTGCGGCCAGATAGAAGGGCCACATGCCGCGCACGGCTTCCATCACGCTGATCTTGCCAATCGATGCACCTAAGAACAGGACCGAGCCGACCGGTGGGGTCACCAGACCAATGCCAGCCGACAGAATCAGCACGACACCGAAGTGCACGGGGTCGATTTGATAGGCCTTGGCCACGGGCAGAAAGATCGGTGTTGCAATGATGATCAGCGGAGCCAGATCCATAAAGGTCCCCAGCACCAAGAGGCACAGCACCATCAGGGCCAGAACCGTCAGCTTATCATGCGCAATCGCCTGCATAGCCTCAACCGCATGGCTAGGCACTTGCAGATAGGCCATCATCCAGCCAAAGGCACCAGCCGCGCCGATGACGAACAAGACAGAACCGGTTGTTTTGGCCGCACCCTTGGCTGCGTCCAAAAAGGCGTTCCAGCTGAGGCTGCGATAGACAATCAGAGTCACAAGAACCGCATAAACCACAGCCACAGAGGCACTTTCAATCGCGGTGAAAATCCCGGCTTTAATCCCGACAAAGATGATCAGCACCAGCACCAAAGCGGGCAACGCGGTGATAAAAGTCGTCAAAAGTGCGCGAGCCCCGACTTTGCCTTCGGCCTGATAGCCGCGCTTCACAGCCAGAATATAAGCTGTCGCCATCACGGCGAGCGCCAGCATCAAGGCCGGAATAATGCCTGCAGAAAAGAGTGCTGTAATCGAGATACCCCCACCTGCAGCGGCCGAAAACAAGATCATATTGTGCGACGGCGGTACTAGCAGGGCGACCAAGGCGGCCGAGATCGTCACATTGACGGCAAAATCCTTGTCATAGCCGCGTTGGGCCATTTGCGGGATCATGGTGCCGCCAACGGCGGAGATGTCGGCAATAGCGGAGCCCGATACGCCCCCGAACAAGGTGGAGGCCACCACACTGACTTGGGCGAGACCGCCGCGGAACCGGCCCACAAGGGCGCTGGCTAATGCGATAATCCGCTCAGAAATGCCGCCCTTCAGCATTAACTCACCGGCGAATACAAACAGCGGGATAGCCAGAAGGCCAACATTGGAGATATCTGCCGCTGCCTGTTGACCGACCACAATCGGAGGGATGCCCACCACAAGGGCCGCGCTGATGGTGGAAATGATCAAGGCAATCGCCACGGGCGCGCCGAGAACCAGAAGAAGGGCGAAGACGAGGAAAAGTGCCGCAAGAGCCATCGGTTTCGTCCTTAGTTTTTCTGGGGCGCCAAAAGGCGCTCGGCGGCAAACAGCGCCATGATGGTTGCACCGATAGCAAAGGGCACATAGCGAATGCCGGCGGGGATTGGTGCACCGGCCATGCTGACATCCCAATTATCTAAAGCGAGCGTCATGCCCCAATAGGCCAACAAAAGTGCGACGCCTAAAGTGAGGGCGAGAAGCAACCTGCGGACGAGGGCTTGGATCCCTGCAGGCATGGCATCTAGGATATTGGAGAAGGAAAAGTGAGTGCCCTCACGGACCCCAACGGCGGCTGCCATCATCACGGTCATGCCCATGAAGAAGACCGACACAGGCTCTGTCCATCCCGGTGAGTTATTCAAAACATAGCGGGCAAAAACCTGCCAAGCCTGAACCAAGGTGATGATCACGAGGCCCGTCAGCGCCACTATTTTGCAGGCATTCGCCAGCCGGTCCAGCAGGCTTTCTTTACCCAAAGGTGCCGTGTTCTGTTCGTTTTCCATATCAAACCATCGCTTTAATCGCCGCATACAGGCGGGCGACATCTGGGTTGTTTAGGCGTTTTGCATTGACGGGGTCGCAGACGGCTTTAAAGGCGGCCTTATTGACCTCGACCACTTTGGTGCCAGCCGCGAGCGCTTTGGTGCGGGACTCGGCTTCCGTTTTCACCCAAGCCTCCCGCATGATGGGCACCGAGGCCTTCGCGAGTTCGCGCACCAGATCTTGGTCCTTCGCGCTAAGCAGGCCAAAACTCTTCGCCGACATCATCAAAAACTCTGGCGAGTAGGAATGTTGGGTTTGAGACCAATAGTGCGCCACTTCAAGGTGACGGGCTGTCTCAAAAGTTGGCCAATTATTCTCTGCCCCATCGATCAAGCGGCTTTGCAGCGAAGAATAAACAGCACTGAAGCCCAGAGGTGTGGGGTTTGCCCCCATCGCGCCAACGGCGTCGATAAAGACGTCAGACTGTGGCACGCGGATCTTGAGGCCGTGCAAGTCCTTCGGCGTCTCAATTGGGCGTTGGGTGTTGTAGAAACAGCGACCACCAGCATCATAGGAGGCCAGGCCAATAAGCCCACGCGCTTTGAAACCATCCAAAATCTCTTGGCCAATTGGACCATCGAGAACGCGGTGCAAATGGTCATCGTTTTGAATGACAAATGGCATCGAAACGACTTGAGTGAGCGGAAAAGCATTGTTGAGCGCCGCGGCATTGGCGCGGCAAATGTCGATCACGCCGGATTGGGCCAGTGAAATCGTATCATCTTCTCCGCCCAATTGACCGGAGGGATAGCTACGAATAGACAGCCGACCGCCGGTTTCTTTAGACAGAGCTTCCCCCAGCCACTTCACAGCGGTGACGGTCGGATAGCCGTCGCGATGCACATCACAAGCCGTCAAAACCCCGCCTGCACGATGGGGCTGACAGGCAGAGACCAGCGGCAAAGCGAGGCCAGCTGTGGCCAAGAGCGTGCGACGTGAAATCATAATCCTAGTCCTAAACCTGCAGTTACCGCCAAACGATGGCAGGCAATTCGTCCATCCGGCCCAAAGTCTGCAATCGCATGATCCCCGGCCTTTGCGTCATGAACACCCGAGACTGCCCCTGTTGAGATCAACATGCCGCGTTTCAGCGGTAGACCCCGAGATGCAGCACAGTTTAGAGCGAAGACGAGGGACTGCGTGATGCCGCCCGGAAATGCGGTGACAATCCCCGTACCGACCACATCGCCATTGATCGTTACAGAGCAGGTCAGATTTTCCAGCCGAGCTTGCCAATTTTGCACCGGCTTGCCGAGGATCAGGCCCCAATTATTGCCGAAGTCTGAGACCACCACCGTCGGGCCTAGGTCATTAATCGTGGCAAGCGGGCTGCCGGCCACTTCAATCCCGGTCCACAATCGGCCGACAAGTGCGAGCGCCGAGCTTGCATCATAATCGGTTTTGTTGGGCTCTGCATCGATTGCAAGCTCAAAGACATATTCGCCTTCGACCGCACAAAAGCCGCCGGCAATGGCTGCGAAGTCTTGCTCTGCCTCGCCATCAGCATTCTGTAGCGAAGCGGCGAAGATCGGTCCAATCAGGCGGTCTGTACCATGCACGGCGACCAGATCGCCAAGGATGCGTCCGACTTTCCAGCCGACCAATGCGTCAGGCCAATGCGCGATCGCGGCATCTTGAATCGCGTAGGACTCATCGAGGATACGCGGCAATGTCCCCGGAAAGTCTGTTAGGGCAGTCCGACTTATCCTCGCCGCACGAAACTCGCCAGCAATGGCGCTGTAGGCTTCTTTCACGGAGTCACTGGTCTCAAACATGTGCGCTTTCGTCCTTTGATTTTCATGATTGCGCATTTTGGAAACCGGTGTCAATATGCATGAACAATACAAAATCAACGATCATGTTCAGTTTGGCCAAGTTCAGACTGGATCGTAAAACAGGGGAGAAGCGGCATGGACCGCAGACAGCTTTTGGGTGCAACATCAGCGGCAGTTGTGGGTTTGATTGCCAGCCCCAGCATGGCGCAGACCTTAGCAAATGCTGCGGTAGAGAAGGCTTTCCCGGGTGCCGTTGGCTGGGCCGCAAACACCGTTGGCGGGCGAGGTGGACAAATCCTGCGCGTGACGAGTTTGGCGAAGGATGGCCCCGGTTCCTTCAAAGTGGCCGTTGAGACCAAGGGACCCCGAATCATCGTGTTCGAAGTCGGAGGGGTCATTGATCTGGAAGCCACCACCTTGAGAATCACTGAATCCTTCTTGACCATTGCAGGCCAGACCGCACCTTCGCCCGGCATCACCTTCATCCGGGGCGGCTTAGATGTGACCGCTTCCCACGTCATCGTGCGCCACATTCGGGTCCGCGCAGGTGAGGCTGGTAAGCCGAAAATGAGTGGGAGCGACTTTGATTCCTTCTCGACCATTGGTGCCCGCAATGTGATCGTCGATCAGTGCAGCATGACCTGGGGTACCGATGAGAATCTGTCGGCATCGGGTCCACGCTTTACAGGCAAAACCCCGGCTGAATGGCGGGCTGGAACCTCGCGTCAGATCACTTATTCCAACAATTTGCTGGCCGAAAGCTTGGCGAATTCGACCCATGCCAAGGGCGAGCATTCGAAGGGCTCACTCATCCATGACAATGCTAATGACATCCTAATCTACCGCAACGTCTATGCCCATAATGTGGAGCGCAATCCCTTGTTCAAGGGTGGCGTGCATGGGGCGATCATCAATAATCTGATCTATAATCCCGGCCATCGTGCCATCCACTACAATCTGATGGCCAATGAATGGGGTGCGCAGCCGTTCCAAAATGGCCGCATGACCGTGATCGGCAATGCGATGCGCGGTGGGCACAATACGATTGCTGGCCTGCCGCTGGTGATGCTGGGCGGGCATGGCGATCTCGATCTCTTCCTGCGGGACAATATTGCCCAAGACATGAATGGCAAAACGCTGCCACAAACGGGCCGATATACCTCAGGGACGGCGAAGATTAATCCAAGTACCAAACCACTGGACTTGCCAGCGGGCCTCAGGATTGTCCCAGCAGCAGCTTTGGAAGCCGATCTTTTGACCACAGTGGGCGCGCGGCCTTGGGACCGTGATGCGCACGATGTGCGGATTCTGGCCGATATCGCCGAAGGGCGCGGCAAAGTTATCGATAGTGAGAGCGAGGTCGGTGGTTATCCGGTTCAAAAGCCCACTTATCGCGCCTTTGTGCCCGACGATTGGGACTTGGCGACCATGGAGCCTCTTCGCCCAGATGTGCTTGATTCTGGAGCGAAATCGCGTGGGACTTAAGGTTTAGGAAAGCCGTGATCTTGCGCCCAATTTAGCACAAGCTCGGGCCATAGGGCCAAGGGCGTGCCTGCAATCCCACGCAGACCAAAGCCGTGACCACCTCTCTCAAACAGGTGCAGACTGACCGAGACCTTGCCGCGCCGGGCTGCTTCATAGAGCATCAAGGCGTTTTCAACCGGCACAGCGGGGTCGTCTCCTGCATGGAGAATGAACAAGGGTGGTGCGTCGGCCCGAACGGAGGTCTCCAACGAATAGGCTGCAATTGCCGCCGGAGTGGGGGTAAGTCCGATCATATTCTCGCGCGACTTGGGGTGCCTGAAGGGCTCAGTCATGGTCGCAACAGGATACATGAGGACAGCTAGATTTGGCTTGGCAGAAAGCCTGTCGACACTGTCCAACGGCGGCGTGATGGCTTGATCGAACTTGAGCGCAAGGGAGCCTGCGACATGACCGCCTGCGGAAAAGCCCATCGCCATGACTTTGTTGGCGTCAATGCCATCTTGTGCCGCCCGCGAGCGGATGACGCGCATGGCCCTTTGGGCATCTTGTAAGGGCGTATCTGGTCCCGCGGCCCAGCCTTGGTGGGGCAGGCGATAGCGCAGGACGTAGACCTGATAACCCTCAGCGGCAAAGCGCTTAGCGCCCTCATAGCCTTCCTTGTCAATCACTACCCAAGAATAGCCGCCACCGGGTATAATCAAAATCGCTGCCCCATTGGGCTTCTTGGGGCGAAAGTGGCTGAGGTTGGGTTGGGCGACTTGATGGGCCGCGCGGTCGATCAGGTTGAACGGATTGCTGCGGAAGACAATTTCTTCTTTGGGCGGGGGCTTAGGCGCACCCGGGGCTGCGCCGGGCCACAGATCGATCATGGCGTCTGGTTCAATCTGAACAGCACTTGTTTGTGCGCTTGAGGCGGCCGGGAGGCCAAAGTGCGCAACAAGCACGCAAACGAAAACCGAAACCAATTGTGCGAGGCGAAAAGGGCGCGCTACTAGATTCATCTTATGTTCCATCCTTCGATCCTGACCCGGCTTATCCGCTAGATGGAGAAGGCCGAATTCTCTCTGACAAGTACAAATGGGTCAAAGGATGAGAGACAGGCACATCAGCCCGCGACCTTTTGACCGTTTGGATTGCTTTTCCGCTCTATCTTATTCACTTAGCGTGGGCATTGCTCTAAAAACCTCCCGAGTACAGACTGTTGCGTTTGCCTTACTTTGTTTTGACCTGCGTGGTAAGGATGAAGGGCGCGTCGTGGTTTTCTTGATAGACAGCGCGCCCTAGAAAGTAGCTCCCAAACCCCATGTCTTCTTCGGACAATTCTTCACGCAAGCCTTCAGCGAGCCCGTTAGGCTCTGCCAGCGGCAAAACCCCGGCGACAGCGGGGACCTTGAGTGAAGGGGAGCGTGATCGCTTTGCCGATCTGATGGAAGCCGTGGCGACCCATAAAGATAAAGCGGCCTATGGTGAGTTGTTCGCTTATTACGGCCCACGCGTGAAGGCCTATCTCATGCGTCTGGGGGCGGACAATGCACTCGCGGAAGAATTGGCCCAAGATGTGATGGTCACGGTCTGGCGCAAGGCCGATCTGTTTGATCGCACGCAAGCGTCCGTCTCAACTTGGCTGTTTCGGGTGGCGCGCAACAAGCGCATCGATGCTATCCGCCGCACGACCAAGCCAGAGCTTGATCCCAATGACCCCTTGCTCTTGCCATCTGCGCCGCCAGCTGCGGATCAGGTGATCACAGGTGCCGAGCGTGACCAATTGGTCCGCGCTGCCATTGTCGAATTGCCAGAAGAACAGCGTCAATTGTTGCAGCAAGCCTTTTATGATGGCCTCTCGCACCGCGAGATCGCTGAGCAGACTGGCACCCCACTCGGCACCGTCAAATCCCGACTTCGATTGGCTTTTTTGAAGCTAAGGTCCAAACTGGACAGCCCAGACTGATCGATTGCGGTAAGTCCGCCTTGACGTTAGGAAATGGCAACCAATATCGGTTATCGTGGAAACGTGAACGAGCCTGAGCTCGATTGCGCTACGACGTGGAATAGACCTTTAGGGTTTGGATTAGGGAAGAATATGATCAGCGCATATCCTGATGACTTCCTAACGGCAGACCCCTCGCTGCGTCTTCTCGTCGAGACCCAAGCTGCCTTAAAAGGCGTCCGCTCGTTCTCCCTCGATTTTGGTGACGTGGTTGGCGGTGTCTCCCTAGAAGCTCAAGGCCCGGTCGACGTTTCCGATCATTTCTTGGCAGACGTTTTAGCCCGCATTGACGCGTTAGAAGACAGCCATGCCCAAGCGCGCGAGGCTGTGCATGCGGCTGGCCGCGCTTTAGATGAACTTTTAGGCCTGCCCCAGCCTTTGCGCGACATTAGCCTAGATTCCGCCGCTCAGGAGGGTTGGACTTTTGCGGGTCCGGGCGTCAAATCCATGGCTTTAGAGACTGGAGGTACGCTACGTGCCAAGCTGTTGCGGATCGAGCCCGGCCATGGCGCACCCCATCATGACCACACCGGCACCGAGTACACGTTGGTGGTCTGCGGTGCCTTTCAAGATGGCACCGGCATGTTTGGCCCTGGCGATCTCTCGATTAAGCGCCCTGGCCAAATGCACCATCCGGTGGCCTTGCCGGGCGGCGTTTGCTTGGCTTTGACCGTGGAAGAAGGCGATATCGCTTTGACCGGTGCGTTGGGCATGCTGCAGCGCCTATTCACCCGCCACTAAACCCCCCAAGACGTCTACCACCGCCGCACCAGCCTCTTGACCCTTGGCTCGGACAGGGCAATGAAGCCCCATGCATCATGTGACCTCCACATGATTGGAATTAGTGTCAGCGGTAGGAGCTCTCATGAGCAGCGAAACGAAAGAAACTGGCTATCCAACCGGAACCCTGATGAAGGGCAAGCGCGGCCTTGTTATGGGCGTGGCCAATGACAAGTCGATCGCTTGGGGTATTGCCAGCCAATTGGCCGCCCAAGGCGCCGAACTGGCCTTTACCTATCAAGGCGAAGCGCTGGAAAAGCGCATGCGGCCTTTGGCTGAAAGCGTTGGTTCTGACCTGATCTTGCCGTGTGATGTCACCGATGATGCAGCCTTGGACACGGTTTTCGCCGCCATTAAGGAAAAATGGGGCGGCCTAGACTTCTTGGTGCACGCCATTGCTTTTTCCGATAAAAATGAGCTGAAGGGCTCGTTTGTGGAGAATACAACGCGCGAAAACTTCCTCCGCACCATGGATATTTCGGCCTTCTCGTGGGTTGCTTGTGCCAAGCGCGCCGCCCCCTTGATGTCGCCCGGCGGCTCGATGATCACTTTGTCTTATCTGGGGGCCGAGCGTGTCTTGCCATCTTACAATGTGATGGGCGTCGCCAAGGCAGCGCTGGAAGCTGCCACCCGCTATATCGCCCGCGACTTGGGCCCCAGCGGCATTCGCGTCAACGCTATCAGCGCAGGTCCCATGCGCACCTTGGCCTTAGCCGGTATCCAAGGCGGCCGTGGCCTCGTCAATACCGGCCGCGAGTGGTCCTTGATGAAGGAAGATACCAGCATGGAAGGCATTGCAGGCTGTGCCTTGTGGCTGTTGTCCGATATCGGCCGCTCCACCACCGCTGAAGTGGTCCATGTCGACGCAGGCTTCCACGTTGTCGGCGTGCCGGATGGTTTGAACGACGGCTAAGTTGTCGGGAGTGACCCATGATCACCCAAAGCGACGATTATTTCATCAAGGGATGTGGTCGTTGTGGGCGATTTGAGACGCCAGACTGTTCGGTCCACCTATGGGGGCAGGGCCTCGCCGCGCTTCGGGAACTCTGCTTGGAAGCTGGGCTGACCGAAACGGTGAAATGGGGCCACCCGTGCTATCAAGAGGGGGATCGCAATATCGCTCTCTTGGGCGCGCATCGCGACAGCTTTATCCTGACCTTCTCCAATGCCGCGCTCTTAAAGGATCCAGAGCAAATCCTAGAGCGCGCTGGCCCCAACACTCAGACGGCCGACCTTGTACGGTTTAAAGATGTGGCAGAAGTGCAGGCCTTAGCCCCCACGCTGAAAGCCTATTTGGCTGAGGCGATTGGCTATGCCCGGGCGGGCCTTAAGCCCGTCAAAACCCAAGCAGAATTCGACTTACCCGATGAGCTGATCGAGGCCCTCGACGCCGATCCAGAGCTAGCTCAAGCCTTCCACGATCTGACCCCGGGCCGACAGCGCAGCTATGCCATCGCGCTCAACACCACCCGAAACCCGACCACCCGCCGGGCGCGGCTTGATAAGTTTCGTCCCAAAATCTTGCGCGGTAAGGGGGCTTTGGAGCGGGAGTAGCTGTGTGCTTGGCGTAACGCCCCATGCTTTGAACGACCTAAATGGAGCGCGCAGCACGAGCTGCGCACCTGTACGCCGCGGGCAGGCGCAGCTAATGCTGCGCGGTCCTATCGCGGCATGCCTGACGCATTGCCAGAGCCCTAAAACGCCTTCGTCAGCCCAAACTGCACCTGCCGTGGTGCGCCCGGCAAAATGCCGCGGGAGCGGTCGACGATGGTGCGGGCGTCGCCGGCATTTTTGACGGCGATATAGGCACCCAGCGGCCAGCTTTCTGGGTGGATGTTCAGCGTTAGGTTCCAGATGTCGGCGGCCTTGATCAAGCCGCGTTGCCCGTCCGCCGTTGGGGCGACGGTGTTGAGGTCATCGGTGAACATCTCGTCAGTGCGGACATATTCGACTTGAAATTCCCCCATCGTGCCGAGGCGATAGCCAATGGCCGCATTGATCAGCCATTCGGGCGCATAGGGCAGGCGGTTGCCGGTCACCGACCGCGTTGTGTTGCCCGAGACACCCGAGAAACGTGTGCCGACATAGCTGGCGTCGGCCACATGGGTCAGCGCTGCGCGGAAATAAAGGTCATTGCCTGTCGTCATCAGGCCCATATCGGCGAGTGAGCCACGCAATGAAGCCTCCAAGCCTTGGTGTAGCGTCTTACCGGCGCTCGTCAGCGTGGCACCGGCCCCGCCCGCGACAGAGCTTGGGACAATCTGATTGTCAAAGTCCATGCGGAACCAAGTCAAATCGACCGCTACACCCTTGGTGACATCGCCGCGCAATCCAGCTTCCCAATTGGTGCTGGTCTCGGCATCCAGATTGATGGATGAGCCCGTCGTGTTGTTGATTGCGTCCTCGACGCGCGGTGGGGAGAAGCCCTCATGTACGCCGACATAGGCCGCAAATCTGGGGCTTATCCGGTAAGAGACGCCAAGGCCCGGTATCCATTCTTGGACCTGATCCTTCCCGCGCATAGGGCTTGCCGGATTGAGGCGATTGAGCCTTTCAAGATCAATATGCTCATAGCGCAGCCCCGGCGAAATTGTCCAAGCCCCGATGCTCGCCTTAGTGGTGGCAAAGCCCGACCAAGCTTGCAAATAGCGCAGATTATTTTCACGCACGCCTGCATTCACGCTGGTGCCCGGCGTTCGGCCGGTTGGCGTGTCGGAATTGATTTGTAGGCGGTTTTGCCGCTCATCATTGTAGCGAATGCCGTATTCGCTCTCAAACCGCACGCTGCCGATTTCGCCACTCTGGCTCAAACGGCTTTCGAGGCCATAGGTGTGATACTCACGTAGACGGCCTTCATTGCCGCAGGTGGTCAAGAGGTTGGCCATGCTGGCGCAAGTTGGGTCCGACGCATCATTGGGGCGTTGGGCGGAGTTAGACGATTGCCGCCACCAATCGCGATTAAACCACGAATAAGAGGCCGAGGTTTTCAAGGTGGTCGTGTCATTGATCGACCAAGCCCATAAGAGGGAGGAGCCCACGCGGACGGCTTCAAATCCGTCATTCACAAAGGCATTCTGGCGGCGATTGGCCAGATATTCGGCTTGGGTGAGGCCGGAATAGGTGACTTGGCTATCTTCGCCATAGCGGCTGACGCGCAAGGTCAAATCATGATGCTCGCCCAAGCTTTTTTCGAGCTTGAGATAGAGGTCATTGATCTTCAAGGACTGATTATCGCGCACGCCATCGGATTGGGTCGCGTTCGCATGGAAGAGGCCGCGCATGCCTGCGATTGGGCCACCGAGATTGAGGTCAGCTTCCAAATAGCCATCTGAACCCGCCGCCCACGTCGCCTGGCCTTCAAAGGCTTCGGGCGCAGGCGGTGTCACGTAATTGATCACACCGCCGACGGTATTGGGGCCAAAGCGGATTTGGCTTGCGCCTTTGAGGATTTCAATCCGGCTATAACGGCGGATGGGTGGGTGATAATAGGTGGCATTGTCGCCATAAGGCGCAAAGCTCAAGGGCAAGCCATCTTCCAACAGCAAGACTTTGCTTGAGCGCGTCGGCGATAGGCCGCGAATACCAATATTAGGGCGCAGGCCTATGCCTTCTTCATCGCGTGCAAAGACGCCCGGTACTTGGCGCAACGCTTCATTGACGGACAAGACGCGCGCGCGAACCAGATCGGCTTGCTCAATCGTGGCACCAGAGCCTGCAATGTTCCGCAGGCCTTCCTTTTGTCCAATGACAATAATGGTCTCCACTGGCGCGCCCTCTTCAGCCGATGCCATTATCGGGGCAAGGGCAGCTAGGCCGCCGACGCACAGTGCTGTTGTAAGGTGGGAAAGTGTGCCGGCTGTCTTGTTTGTAGTGATACGCATTCTTAGTTTCATATTGCGAATGATTTGCAAAAACAACTAGGCGAAATCGTAAATTACAGTCATCACTGGCTTTTTCAGGGTTTCCCCTCTATGAACAGAGGCAAGATAGTTGCCTCTTTGGTCACAGGAAGCTTTTTTGAAAATGAGCGTGCGATACAAGTGACCTTAAACGTGCCATCCGATAGCCTTGAGGCGGCCACGTCGACGACTCCTACCGAGTTTAAGCCCAAAGATGGCTTGACTGCGCGGCTGTTGACCATTGGTGCGGGCTTTATCTTTTTGACAGAGGCCTTATTTTTCCTGCCAACCATGGCCAGCCTACGCGACGAATGGATCGTTAGTCGTCTCAATACGGCGGAGATTGTCGCGTTGGCCGGAACCGCGCCGGACAGCGATGGTCTGATGGGGGGACGCACGTCTGAACTAGTGCGCGCGGCCGAAATCCAGTCGGTGACGATTATCCAGAATGATGTCCGTCTGCTCATTATGGGCACACCGCCGCAAGGCACGATCATTGACATTGATCCTGAAGCCCAAACCATTGGCCGATCGCTTTCAGGCGTGTTGGAAGCCTATGCAGCGCCTGAAGGTCGATACCTTCGCATCGTTGGGCGGCCGCAGACCAATGCGGCGATCAAGCTTGAAGTCATTGTCGCAGAAGCACCATTAAAAGACTCGCTGATGCGGTCGACTTGGCAGGTATTGTTTGCGTCCTTAGCTTTGTCCTTGACCATTGGCGCGCTGATTTATGCGGCTTTGGCCGACGGCTTTGTGCGGCCCATGCGGCGTTTAACGCGGGCAATTGCGCGCTTCAGCACCGCACCAACTGATGCAAGCCGCGCCTTGGTACCTTCAGGGCGGAACGATGAAATTGGGCAAGCCGAAGTTGCTTTTTCTGCCATGCAAGATACCGTGCGGCAGGCCTTCATTCAGAAGGATCGCCTGGCGCAATTGGGGCTTGCGGTCTCCAAAATCTCCCACGATCTACGTCACTCGCTGGGCGCGGCCCAATTGGTGAGTGAGCGTTTGGCTTCGGTAGATGATCCGGTTGTGCGGGCAACCGCGCCCCGGCTTGAACGGGCATTGCAACGGGCGGTCAATTTAGCCCAATCCACCTTGGCGTTTGGGAAAGCGCAAGAACGTCCGCCTGAAACTGAGCTCCTCTATCTGTCTGATGCGTTGGATGACGCAGCAGAAGAAGCTTTGGCAGGCCTGACCGTGCCTTGGCAGCATGATGTTCCCAATGACCTTGAGATCGAAATCGATGGCGAGCATTTGCATCGTATCTTGACCAATTTGATCCGAAATGCCGCTCAAGCAATCGCTCAATCGCGTAAGCCTGGCTCGATCCATGCCCATGCGGCCGTCGAGGGGGATCGCATTGACCTACATATTGTCGATAAAGGGCCAGGTCTGCCGAAACGCGTGCAGGACAATCTGTTCATGCCGTTTGCGGGCAGCGGGCTAACAGGTGGGACAGGGCTTGGCCTAGCCATTGCACGCGAGCTTGCCCGCCTCAACGGTGGCGACATCGTCTTGGTCTCGACTGGGCCGTCGGGCACCGACTTCATCGTGCAAGTATCGGCGGAAAAGGCTGATCCGGAGGAGGGCGCTGCCTAAGCGCCGTCGGCCTCTGCTTCTTCCCGTTGTTCACGCTCCAGAATTTCCCGGGCTGGACCGCGCGAGATGACCAAAGCCATGATGATGCCGAAAATCCCGATCAAGGACGTGTAGAAGAAGAAGGCTGTATAACCGGCAGCAAGCGCTTGACCCGATACGCCAAGCTTAGCCCCACCTGCGGCAAAGGCTTCGGCTGGCAAATGGTTGAACCAAGGCTTCATGGCGGCCAACCAGCCTGTCTCAGATGCCTTGGCAGCACCTTCAATCACACGTCCAGAAAGCGCGGTGATGATCTTGCCAGGTAGGGCATAGAGCGAGGAGAACACCGCATATTGCGTGGCAGTAAAGCCCTCTTTGGTTAGCATCGACATATACATGATCAGGCAGGTGCCCGCGAACATGCCCGACAAATTATCGATGCCAATCGCGACATAAAGGGCAGGGACATTAGGGCCAGTAAGCGTAATCGCGATGAACGCCAAGTTCGACAAAGGCTGTAAAAAGGCCCCAATGACGAGGCAGCGGAACAGACCAAACTTTAAGACCAGCCAACCGCTTAAGCCTGCGCCAATCGCACTCATGGCTGCACCAAAGAATTTCTGGGCAAAGGCAATGGAGTCTTTCGAGAAGCCCGCATCTAAATACATGGTCGAGGTCAAATTCAGGACGAAGTCTGCCATCCGATAGACGCAGATGAACACCAAGATCAGGCTGGCCAGGTCCTTGTAGCGGCTGAAAAAGTCCGCCAATGGGTCTGCCAAGGCCGCTTTGAAATAAGCGCCAGGGCGGGTCTTTACGCGGGGGAGTTGTAGGCAAGCCACCACCACGAGGCTAAGGCCGATCAGCGCATAGCCTACTTGTTGCCAAACGCCCCAAGGCTTTGCGGCCAACGCCACGCTCATGGCCTTTGTGCCGCCATAAAGGTCACCGACCAACCACGCGAGTGGCTCTGCCTTGCCAGCTAACCCCACGGCCAGCACACAGGCTGCCAGCACCATCAGAGCAATGCGGCCGACCCATTCCAAATAATCGATCACGCCACGATCTGGCACATCGGCGGGGGCAACCCAGCGAGGCGCTGGGGCTGTGGTCTCACGCGGAGCTAAGAGAGTTGAGATGATCGCAAGGCCCATAAAGCCCGCCATCGCAAGATAGGCAACTGCCCAGCCTAGCCAGCCATATTGGTCACCATTGAGAGCTTGGGCGACAAAGAGCGGCAGCGCTCCGGCCAACAAAATCGCGACTCGGTAGCCCCATTGATAGGTTGCGGTTAAAACGCCCAAGCGGTTCGCATCGCGGGCCACTTCAATGCGCCAAGCATCAATCGCAATATCTTGCGTTGCCCCTGCCAAAGCAATCAGAACGGCAAAGGCCGCAAACGGGATAAAGGCAGCGGTGGCATCGCCTTCTTTCGTGAAGGCCAGTGCAGGGTCATTGGTTGCCATCAACAACAGCCCCACAATGACAATGGCTTGGGTCAATAACATCCAAGCCCGGCGACGGCCCAAAGCCTTGTCCAACACAGGGATCGCGACCCGGTCTACCAAGGGGGCCCACAGGAACTTTAGCGCATAGGTGAGCGTGGCAAGCCCCATCAAGCCAATCAGAGCTAACGAAGCCCCGGCTTCACGCAACCAGATAGCTAAGGCCAAACCCGCTAGTTGATTAGGCATGCCGGCGGCAAAACCTAAGCCGAACATGACCAATGAAGGCCGTTCGAAAAAGGCACCAACGCCTACTTTATCGTCGGCACCAAGTTCTAATTCCGGTTCGTTAGCGGATTTGCCAGCCATGAAGGTCCTCACTGGGATCAGGACCTCAAAAAGCGGTCCCTAATCAGGCGGCGAAAGTGGCCTGTCTGGTGGCATTCGTCCAGCGCTCTAATACAGAGGACAACATCGCCGGGTCGAGCGGCTTGGTGATGAAGTCGTTCATACCGGCATTTTTGCAAGCTCGGCGGTCTTCTTCCATGGCGGCAGCTGTTAAGGCGATGATGGGTGTCTCTAAGAAACGGCCACCCAAGGCGCGGATGGCGCGGGTGGCTTCAAACCCGTCCATAACTGGCATGTGTACGTCCATCAGGACCAGATCATAGGGTGCGACTTGTAAGGCCGCAAAAGCTTCGGCCCCATTGCCAACGGCCACGACATGGCAGCCATTGCGGACCAGAAGCGATTTCGCCAAGAGCGCATTGATTGGATTGTCTTCGGCCAAGAGGACGCGCAACCCAATCGCGATAGGCGTTGTATCGGCGCGCTCGTCATTGGCGACCACAGGCCGCGTATCCACGCCTTCGCCTGCGGCTAGGGCAACCCGTTCGATCAAAGAGGCCGTGCGCAAGGGCTTAATCAGATAGCCGATTGCACCCTTGGCGCGATAATCATCAATCAGGTCACGCCGCTCTTGCGGGATGAGCGCCACAACCGGGCTGGCGCATTTAAGCCAAGGGGCTGCGTGCACGGTATCGGTATGGTGATCGAGCAGGATCACGCTGGCCTCTTTGGCTTGGCGCGGCGTTGTGACTTGCTTGACCCGTGCGCCTTCATCTTCCAGAGCCAAAGTAAGGGCTTCGACCAAAAGGGTGGACTGGCTTTGGATTGCGATGGTTTTACCCGTCAGGCGCTGGCTGCGGGCAGGGGCGGGGGTGACAGTCTCAAAAGGAATATCAATCCAGAACACACTGCCGCCGCCTTCACGGCTCTTCAGGCTAACCGTGCCCCCCAAAGCCGTGGTCAACTTCTTCACGATGGCAAGACCCAAGCCCGTGCCGCCAAAGCGGCGTGAGTGCGAGGAATCGGCTTGTTGGAATTCTTCAAAGACCCGTTCCATCTTATCGGCTGGAATGCCAATGCCGCTATCTTCCACGCTAAAGCGCAGGCGGTTGACGCCCGTGGCTTCCAAGCGCAGCAAAACGCCACCGTCTTGGGTGAACTTCACGGCGTTTGAGGCCAAGTTCAAGATGATCTGGCGCAAGCGACCATCATCGCCAGCCACTTCGACCGGCACATTTGGGTCAACCACAAGGACGATCTCCAGCGCCTTTTCATGTGCCCGTGGTGAACACAGTTCGGCGACCGATTGCAGCGTTTTGGCCGGATTGAAGACCATGGTCTCTAGCTCGATCTTGCCGCTCTCCAGCTTGGCGTAATCGAGAATATCGTTGAGGAGTGCCAACAAATGTTGGCCAGAATCGGTGACAGCACCAAGCCAGGAGCGCTGGGCGCTCGAGAGTTCACTCATGCCCAACAAGCCCGCCATGCCCAAAATCCCGTTCAAAGGCGTGCGGATTTCGTGGCTGAGGGTGGCAAACAACATGGTCTTGCCGCGCGCCGTCTCGTCGGCATCAGGGCGGAACAAGCCCAATTGACTGCCGTCTTCGCGTTCTTGGATCATCCAACCAAAGCGGGCTTCATACCAAGGAGCAAAGGCACCCAAGGCAACCTGCTCGCCAAATCGTTGCGAAGCCAGATCATTGGCTTCTAAAACGCGGCCATTTTTGCTGGCAAGAATGGCGCAATCGGGCAAGTCGCTCAAAGCGAAAGTCATGTTTGTCATGCCCTTACCCTAGCAGCGAGGGGTTAAGGAATGGCTGCTTGAGAGCAAATTCAGGACATCTTCGGCCAAACATAAGGATAGCGGACATAGCCAAAGGCGGGCAGGGCCTCATTGCCGCGCTTGAAATCAAAGAAGGTCGCATTTTCCCAATGCGAACCTGTGCCCCAACGCGTCTTGCACGAGGTTGAGACCCAAGCGGGCTCCCAATAGACCACGCCGACACCACCATGGCTGATCACCCCTTGGGTCAGGTCAACCAGATAGCGCAATTGGTCATTCGGTGTGGCAGGATAATCCTTGATCAAGGTGTCTGGACCCAGAAGATTTGCGGCCTCATCGGCCCCGTCATTGGTCCAAGGATAGGAGGTTTCAACCACAATTACCTTGGCCTTATACGTGGCACTCAGGCGCGTGATGGTCGCATTGAGGCCATCTAGGCCCTGTGTCGACCATTTCCGATAATAGGACAGACCGATATAATCAAAGTCGGTGACGCCAGCCTCAGCGGCCTTGGCAAACCAGGGCTCCCCATTTTCAGGCTGGGCAATGTGCAACATGATTTTAGGATCGGTACCTGTGGCCTTGCCTGCATCGCGTACGGCTTTGATCCCAGCATTGAACAAAGCAGCATTGCGGACCCAATCGGTGGAGCGGGTCTCCCACTTCCAATCTTTACGGCCCATCATTTCCTTATTGGTTTCGTTGCCGACTTGGACCATGTGCGGCATCAAGCCTTCGCTGGCGAGCTTTGTGAGGGTGTCAAAGGTGAAGTGATAGACGGCGGCGGCTAGGCCTTCTGTAGTTGGAATGTTTTCCCACGCCTTTGGGATCCATTGCTTGTCGCCATCAGCCCAATCGTCAGAATAGTGAAAGTCCAACAGAACCTCTTGCCCGCTCGCCTTGGCCCGACGCATCGACCGGCGCACATCGTCAAAAGTGCTGTAGGTCGTCCAGTCTGGATTATTCCATAAGCGCAGCCGCACCAGATTATGGCCCGTGTCGGCAAACAATTGATACGGGTCAATGCGCTTGCCACCTTGGCGATAAACCGCGCCGCAATCTTCCATCTCATTCACATAAGACAGGTCTGCGCCGAAGTAGAAATTAGGGTGATTGGGCTGATGTGCAGACGCTGCAAAGCCTGCGCGAACAAGCCCGCCGGACGCTAGAAGTCCAAGCCCTGCGGCCAGCGCACCTCGCCTAGAAAAAGTCATGCAGCTACTCCTTTAAGAGGCTACATGACCATTCAATGCCTTGGCGTGCAATGGATTCAAGCAACGCCCGCTCTATCTGAGTTAGATAGAGCGGATAAGCTGTTGCGCCTACCAAAATCAGGCGGCGATCAAGCCATTCTCAAGCGCTGCCTTTTTGATCGCGGCTTGCATTTTTTCAAACGCACGCACTTCGATCTGACGGATGCGCTCACGGCTGACGCCATATTGATCGGCCAAGTCTTCCAGCGTCACTGGGTCATCGCGCAAGCGGCGCTCGCGGATGATGTGCTGTTCGCGCTCGTTCAAGGTCGACAAGGCTTGGTTCAGCAAGATCATGCGCTCGTCATGCTCTTCGCGCTCGGCATATTCGGTTTCAGCGCTTTCATCATCGGAAGCCAGCCAATCCTGCCATTCCCCGCCACCATCTTCGCCAACACGGACGTTGAGCGAGGCATCGGGGCCCGACAAGCGACGGTTCATTGAGATGACCTCGTCATTCGTCACAGCCAATTGGGTCGCAATGTAGGTGACGTCCTCTGGCTTCAGATCGCCTTCTTCGATCGCCTGCATTTTGGATTTCATGCGGCGGAGATTGAAGAACAGCTTCTTTTGCGCTGCAGTCGTGCCCATTTTGACCAGGGACCATGAGCGCAACACATATTCCTGAATCGAGGCGCGGATCCACCACATGGCATAGGTCGCCAAGCGGAAGCCTTTTTCAGGGTCGAACTTTTTGACCGCCTGCATCAGGCCGATATTGCCTTCAGAAATCACTTCCGCCACGGGCAGGCCGTAGCCGCGATAGCCCATCGCCATCTTCGCCACGAGGCGCAAATGGCTGGTCACCAGCTTTTCAGCCGCACCGGTATCTTCATGCTCACGCCAGCGTTTGGCGAGCATATATTCCTCGTCCTTGTGCAGCATAGGAAATTTACGGATCTCTGTGAGATACCGCTGAAGGCCCAGTTCTGGCCCAACATTAAGCGCGAGTGCGCGAGTCATATTTCCACTCCCCAAAAGAATTACCCTTGTAAGTCAGGCAATAGCAGGAGCGTCGGGGCAGGGATTTGGTTCCCGTTCCGGCGTTCGAGACTCCACTTAGGAGTGCGCTTGGGCAAAATAAAGGCCCAACCTGATGAATGATTGGTAAGGTTTCGTCATGCCTTGGATGAGAAGTCCTTCGCCAACATGAAAAAGGGCCCTCTGACGATGTCAGAAGGCCCCAGTCTTGGCTGGATTGGGTGGCTTAAGCCGCGCGGGCTAATTGGCGCAGCACGAACTGCATAATACCGCCCGAGAAGTAATAATCGAGCTCGTTGGCCGTATCGATGCGGCTGATGACCGGTGCAATCACCACCGTGCCGTCGGCGCGGCGGATTTCGACGTCCATCTCTTTGCGTGGCGCGATGTCATTGATGCCATAGATGGACACCATTTCATCGCCGACCAGATTGAGGCTGGCCCACGTTACGCCATCGCGGAACTGGAAGGGCAGAACGCCCATGCCGATGAGGTTCGACCGGTGAATGCGCTCAAAGCTCTCGGTGACGACAGCCCGGACGCCCAAAAGATTGGTGCCTTTAGCTGCCCAGTCGCGTGACGAGCCTGTGCCATATTCCTTGCCTGCAAAGATCACCAGCGGCGTGCCGGCATCCTTATAGAGCATGGCGGCATCATAGATCGGCATGACTTCGCCATCTGGCCAATGCTTGGTGACGCCACCTTCAACACCTGGAACCATTTGGTTCTTGATGCGGATGTTGGCGAAGGTGCCGCGCATCATGACTTCATGGTGGCCACGGCGCGCGCCGTAGGAGTTGAAGTCAATGGCTGAGACACCATTTTCGGTCAGGAACTTGCCTGCGGGGCTCGATGCTTTGATTGAGCCTGCGGGCGAAATGTGGTCGGTTGTGATGCTGTCGCCAAACAGGCCCAAGACGCGGGCGTGCAGAATGTCTTCCACACCCTTTGGCGTCATGGTCATGCCTTCAAAGTAAGGCGGGTTGGCAACATAGGTCGACTTGGCGGGCCAATTATAGGTTTGGCCGCCCGAGACTTGGATCGCCTGCCAATTTACATCGCCTTTGAACACGTCGGCATAGCGACGGGCAAACATCTCTGCCGTCACATACTCGCGCATGATGGCAGAAACTTCCGCCGAGGTTGGCCACACGTCTTTCAGATAGACAGGCTGGCCATCCGTGCCGGTGCCCAGAGGTTCTTTATTGAGGTCAATCTGCATCGAGCCCGCCAACGCATAAGCGACGACCAAAGGCGGCGAAGCCAGATAATTGGCCCGTGTGTCTGGGTTGACGCGGCCTTCAAAGTTACGGTTGCCCGACAAGACAGAGGCTGCAACCAAATCACCAGCCACAATGGCCTTGGTGATTTCTTCCGGCAGTGGGCCAGAGTTACCGATACAGGTGGTGCAACCATAGCCAACCAAGTTGAAGCCCATGGCGTCCAAATCAGACTGAAGGCCAGACTGGGTTAGATAATCGGTGACGACTTGCGAGCCAGGTGCAAGTGAGGTTTTCACCCAAGGCTTTACTGTTAGGCCTTTGGCGCGGGCCTTGCGGGCCACAAGGCCAGCCGCGATCAGCACCGAAGGGTTAGAGGTATTGGTGCAAGAGGTAATCGCGGCAATCACCACATCCCCATGGCCGAGGTCGTGATTGTGACCTTCCACGCCAACGCGCTTGGCCACTTCGCCAGCCTTGCCAAATTCGCCTTCGAGTGCGGTCTTGAACGCGGTTGCGGCATCGGCCACCAAGACTCGGTCTTGTGGGCGCTTGGGCCCGGCTAGTGAGGGCTGAACGCTGCCCAAATCTAAGCCCAATTCGTCGGTGAAGACAGGCTGACCGGCATCATGCTTCCACATCATATTGGCTTTGGCATAGGCCTCAACCAAAGCCACACGGGCTGCATCGCGGCCGGTGGAGCGCAAGAAGTTGATCGTATCTTCGGCTACAGGGAAGAAGCCGCAGGTCGCGCCATATTCTGGGGCCATATTGGCGATGGTGGCGCGGTCTTCCAAGGTCATGGAATCAAGGCCCGGACCAAAGAATTCGACGAACTTGCCGACAACGCCCTTCTTGCGCAGCATTTGCGTGACGGTCAGCACGAGGTCGGTCGCGGTGGCCCCTTCGGGCAACTTGCCGTCGAGTTTAAAGCCAACCACTTCGGGGATCAGCATCGAGATGGGCTGGCCCAACATCGCTGCTTCAGCTTCAATCCCGCCAACGCCCCAGCCCAGAACGGCCAAGCCATTGATCATGGTGGTGTGGCTGTCGGTACCCACGACGCTGTCAGGGTAGGCGACTTCATCGCTGCCATCTTCGGCGGTCCAAACGGTTTGGGCCAGATATTCGAGGTTGACTTGGTGGCAGATGCCGGTGCCGGGGGGCACCACGCGGAAGTTCTTAAACGCGCTTTGGCCCCAACGCAGGAATTCATAGCGCTCGCCATTGCGGTCATATTCAAGGTCAACGTTCTTTGCGAAGCTGTCGCCCTTGCCGGCATAATCCACCATCACCGAGTGGTCGATCACGAGGTCGACGGGGATCAGCGGATTGACCTTCTCTGGGTTGGAACCCAGCGCCGCTGCGGCATCGCGCATCGCGGCCAAGTCGACCACGGCAGGAACGCCGGTGAAGTCTTGCATGAGCACGCGGGCCGGACGGAAGGCGATCTCATGTTCGATCTTGCCTTTGTTTTCGACCCATTTGGCGACCGCTTCGATATCGGCCTTGGTCACCGTGACGCCATCTTCGGCGCGCAACAGGTTTTCCAGTAGAATTTTCAAAGTCACGGGCAGTTTAGAAACATCGCCAAGACCATTTTTCGAGGCCGCTTCTAAAGAATAATAGACATAGGTCTTGTCGCCGACAGTTAGAGTCTGACGAGATTTAAAACTATTGAGTGAGGGCATGGTAGCCGTCCTTTGTTCGAGCGAGTTGATCATCACTGGATTGCCCTTAACCAGAGGCTAACAAGCAAGCCAAATTTCGCCCGCAAGGGTCGCGCGCTTGTGAGCGGCGTATCGACCGGCGGTTCGCCACCGTGTCCGGCAGCGCGGCTGCTTTAGCGCGGAAATGGTTAAAGGTCTATGGCGGGTGTCAGGATTTTGGGTGTGTTGTCCCTAGAGGCGTCAACCGAGTCCCAAATCTTGTGCCGCAAGGTCCAATGGGGTCCCCGCTCTACGCTTACGCATGGCGATGTTGGAGCGCGTGAGCCACTAGCTGCGCATCTGGACGCGTTGACATGCGCAGCTCGTGCTGCGCGGTCCTTTGGAGGGGATAAAACAATTCTTATCCCCCTCCCACAAAACCTACCGTAACCTAAGCCCATCTCCGACGAGAGGGCGTTGTTGCTGCAGCGGCGACACCGGTTGGGGATGGGTAAGCGGGGTTAATCGGGGCAGACGTGGCTGCCTCGTGTTTTCATAAGGATTAGCTCGTCCTTATGCCCGGTGTGCTCGAGACCGACTGCCATGTGAAGCCGGAGGTCAGGTCTTTCAATAGGCTTGGTCCAAACTCGCGGGTAGCCTCAAGTGTGTTTAGGCCTTTACGTACTAGGCGGGGGAAATGTCACCACAGAGGAGGGCTGATGATCTTCCCTTGGGCACGCGTACTTATTTCAGCCGGGGCGCATGGTTTGCGTCGTATTCCGGGCCAGTCCGTTAATCTGGCCCACCTCATTTGGCGCGCACCCCGCGCCCCGGCCCCTCTACAAGGTGCACCCCCGCTGGGTTTTTCCAGTTGGGGCTAAAGGTGTTGGGGGGAAGGAGCGCGTTTGTGTAGATGTCGCGCTAATCCTAGACGATCCATTTTGGCGCAACAAATTCGCCACAGGTGAAATGCCGCCCCCTACCCACTCACCTTCTGCTCAATCGCCCCAAAGATAGAGTGGCCCTTGGAATCGTCGGCCCAGATGCGCACGACTTGGCCGTGTTTTAAGAAAGGCGTTTTGGCGGCACCGTGGAGGATGGTTTCCACCACGCGGACTTCTGCCAAGCAGGAATAGCCAAGACCACCTTCAGCGATTGACTTGCCTGGGCCGCCTGCCGCATCGCGGTTTGAAACGGTGCCAGACCCGATGATGGTGCCAGCGCAGAGGTTACGGGTGCGTGCGGCATGGGCGATTAATTGACCGAAATCGAAGGTCATATCCAAGCCTGTTTCAGCCCGGCCCAACGGCGTGCCATCGAGGTCGACGCTTAAAGTGACATGCAGTTTCCCGCCGTCCCAGAGCGGTCCTAGGCTTTCTGGCGTGACCGCGACGGGAGAAAATGCGCTGGCAGGCTTGGCTTGGAAGAAGCCGAAGCCCTTGGCTAATTCATTGGGGATCAGATTGCGCAGGCTGACGTCATTGACCAAGCAGACAAGCGCAATGTGGTCGCGTGCGGCCTCTGCGCTGATGCCTCGCGGCACATCTGTTGTGATGACAGCCACTTCGGCTTCAAGATCACAGCCCCATGTCTCATCGGCGAGCCGGATGGGCGAACGTGGCGGCAGGAAGTCGTCAGAGCCGCCTTGATACATCAAGGGGTCAGTCCAGAAGCTATCTGGCATCTCCGCGCCACGGGCTTGGCGCACCAACTGGACATGGTTCACATAGGCGGAGCCATCGGCCCATTGAAAGGCGCGGGGCAGGGGCGAATGGGCTTCGCGCTCATGAAAGCGCTCGGTCGGCACCGCGCCACGTTCAAGCGCTTCGCTCAAGGTCTGCAGAGCCGGGCCACAACGCGCCCAATCATCAAGGGCCGCTTGCAGGGTTGGGGCGATCAAGGCCGCGTCGGTGCAGTAATTGAGGTCTGACGAGACGACGACGAGGCGTCCATCGCGGCCGGATTTGAGAGAAGCAAGTTTCATGGGCGTTTCCTAATGGCTGGGTGGTCCCAGAGCGTTTTTATCGAGCACGTTTTAGATAGGGTCTGAATTTGTATGGCTGGCACGTGCCTTGGCGTGCAGCCAGTCGGCATGGCGCGGGGCCTTCTTGGTCTTGGACCATTCGTCCAGCATGTCTGGGGCCACGCGCCGCAGCTCGGTGATCTCCGCCGCGGTGCCAGTGTCATGGGCGAGTTCCAGCCTGTGACCGTTAGGGTCAAAGAAATAGATGGAGCGGAAAATACCATGGTCAGTCGGGCCGATCACCGAACAACCGCGCGCCTCGGCGCGGGCCTTGCCAGCCAGAAGTGCCTCTTCATTAGCAACCTTGAAGGCGATGTGCTGCACCCATTCTGGCGTATTAGGGTCGCGGCCCATGGCGGGCTGCTCAGGCAACTCAAAGAAGGCCAACACATTGCCGCCACCTGCATCGAGAAAGACGTGCATATAGGGGTCATAGGCCCCGGTAGAGGGGACATGATCTTCTGCAAAGGCGATCTGGAAGTCCATGCCCAGCACGTCGTGGTAGAATTCGACAGTCTCCTTGGCATCGCGGCAGCGATAGGCGACGTGATGGATACCCAAAAGCTGGCTCATGTTTGCTTCTGCCTCTTAATTTTCGTCCGCATAAATCGCGACACGGGCGGGGCTGACCGCACTCATCTGCGCACGGTACATGCCAGGTGTGTTCATGCTGGAAACGGTTTGACCCCGGGCATTGACGACGATCACGCCGCCATCGCCACCCAAAGCCGTAAGGTCCTTTTTCATGACAGCGTCCGCAGCGGCTTGCAGGTCCATCCCGGGCTCAGCCGCTTTGTCACAAATGGCGCGGGCAACGCCCAAGCGGATGAAATATTCGCCCGTCCCCGTGCCGGAGACTGCGCAACTTGGCGTGGCATAGGTACCCGCCCCGATCACCGGCACATCACCAACGCGCCCCCATTTCTTGCCCGTCAGGCCGCCAGTTGAGGTTCCAGCCACCAAGACGCCTTTGGTATCGCGCACAACAATCCCAATCGTGCCAAAGCGTGCCTCGCCTGACTTGGCGGCATTCGGACCAGAGCGGACGGGGCCGTCATTGTTTAAGCCCGGCGGCTTGGGCGGGATTGCCATTTTCTGTTCGGTCAGGACTTCTTCCAGAATTTGCCAGCGCCGAGCCGTCAAGAAGAAGGTGTTTGGCACTTGCTCAAGACCTTGTTCGCGCGCGAACTGATCTGCGCCATCGCCAATCAGAAAGACGTGCGGGGTCTTTTCCATCACAGCACGCGCGGCACTGATCGGGTGCCTCGTTGTCAGCATACCAGCAACGGCACCAGCCTTCAGGCCCGGCCCCACCATGATGGCTGCATCCAACGTCGCCTTGCCCGAAGCATCAATAGCCGCACCCCGGCCTGCATTGAACAAGGGATTATCTTCCAAATAGCGTGCGGTCGCCTCCACAGCGTCAATGCCGTCACCACCCTTGCGCAACATGTCGGCACCAATCTCAATCGCCTCAGCCAAGGCAGTGCGGTAGGCTCTGTCTTGTTCTGGCGTCAGATTTTTCCGCTCAATTACGCCAGCCCCGCCGTGAATCGCTATCGACCAAGCGGGAATGGGGGCAGGTGGGGTGGCGAGGAAGGTGCGGGTCCGCTCAGGCCCGTCGCCCATCTGGGTGGTCATGGTGCAGGCACCCAGTGCCAAACTCAATGCCAAAATCCCGGAAAGCGCTCCTAATTTGCCCATTATAACCGCTCCCCTATGGCCTTAGCCTTGCAAAACCCCGCGCCGAATTTGGTCCAATTCGATGCTTTCAAACAGGGCTTTGAAATTGCCTTCGCCAAAGCCCTCGTTTCCTTTTCGCTGGATAAATTCAAAAAAGATAGGCCCAACGGCATCCTTGCCGAAGATTTGCAACAACAGACCTTGGCCTTCGCTGGGCGCGCCATCGATCAAGATCCTGCGTTGGCGAAGGGACTCTACGTCGTGGCCATGGCCGGGTAGGCGCGTGTCGATCAAGTCGAAATAAGTGTCGATCGTGTCTTGCAACTCCACACCCCGGGCACGCAATTGATCGACCGTCGTCAACAAGTCGGTCGACCCCATGGCAATGTGCTGGATGCCTTCGCCCTTATAGCGTTGTAGGAATTCCTCGATCTGGTCGGTCTTGCCTGCTTCGCCCTTGCTCTCATTCAAGGGGATACGGATCTTGCCGCAAGGGCTGGTCATCGCCTTGGAGAAGAGGCCGGATACTTTGCCTTCAATGTCAAAATAGCGGATCTCGCGGAAGTTGAAGATGCGCTCATAATAGTCTGCCCACACATCCATTTTGCCCCGAAACACATTGTGGGTTAGGTGGTCGAGATAGGTCAGGCCTGTCGAATTGATTGCTTCTTCTTCGGCAGCACCGGGAATGGGCTTAAAGTCCACATCATAAATGCTTTGCGCCCCATAGCGATCGACCAGATAGATGAAAGCCCCACCAATGCCCTTGATAGCTGGGATGTCTAGTTCCATCGGTCCGATGGGGCTGTCCACGGCTTCTGCGCCGCGCGCGATGGCCTCGCGAAAGGCTTGGGCGGCGTCCTTGACCCGAAACGCCATCGCATTGGCAGATGGCCCGCGCTGTTCGCGGAATTCGGCCGCTTGGCCCACAGGCTCCATATTGAGGATGAAGTTGATGTCGCCTTGCTTAAAGCGGATCACATTCTTGGAGCGGTGCTGCGATACCGCCGTGAAGCCCAATTGGCGGAAGTAGCTGGCCAAGGCATCGGGGTCAGGGCTGGTGAATTCAACAAACTCAAATCCATCGGTGCCAAGTGGGTTTTCAAACAAGTCCGCCATAGGGTGCTCCAACCAAGAAAACCCGATTATAGTTTCATTTGTTACTAATTGCCAAGATGGGCGCGCGCTTATTTGGCCAGTTTTTCGGCCTGTTCTTCCAGCTTGCGCAGCATCATATCAAGGCGTTCAGCCGCCGGTCCGCCAATGGCCTCGATCAAGGATTTCTCAAAGGCGAGCGCGACCGGGGCCACGTCTTGCACGATGGAGACGCCGGCGGCGGTTAGACTCAATTCCACGGCCCGGCGGTCTTTATCGCTGGGCTTGGATTGGACGACACCGCGCGTGATAAGGGCCTGTGCGGCACGGCTGACGGTTACTTTGTCCATCGCCGTTCGGCTGACTAAGGTTTGTTGTGACAGGGGTTGGCCTTCAGAAAGGATCGCCAGCAAGCGCCACTGCGGGATCGTCAAACCGAAGCGCGCTTCATAGGCTTTTGAGATCAGCGCGCTGACCTTGTTGGACGCCACACTGAGCCGATAGGGGAGGTAGGTTTCAAGATTGAGTGGTTTCATGATCTCGACGTCCGTCCAGTTCGGAAACAAGTTATCCAACCTGCGTCTCAGGCGCGGTAATAACAAAGGCTGGGTGGGCGCGTGCTTTTGCGTCTGCCGCAACCAAAAGCGGGAAGGCCGCAAGGTCCACGCCATAGCGGCGAGCGTTATTCATCTGCGGTACCAAGCAAATATCCGCCAAAGTGGGGGTTGGCCCAAACAAATAGCCCTGTCCTTCATCCCAGCCGCGCTTGGCTGTCTCCGCCTCTAGGGCGACAAAGCCATTAGCGATCCAGTCGGCGCACCATTGGATTGTGCGGGCTTCATCGGCACCAAAGTCTGCGGTCAGCTTGCGCCGCACTCCAAGGTTCTGGACCGGGAAGATATCGCTCGCAATGGCATGGGCAAAGGCACGGCATAAAGCGCGCTGCCAAGGGTTCGCCGGGTAGAGGCTCGGCTGGGGAATAGTGTCTTCCAGCCAGTCCATAATAGCGAAGGATTGGGTCAAAACGCCTTGTTCGGTCACAATCGCGGGAACCCGGCCTTCGGGGTTTAGGGCTTGGTAAGCTTCGGACAGGTGGTCATTGGCAATCAAAGAGACCGCGTGGCTTTCACTTGCCACCCCCTTTAACGCCAGAGCTATACGGACCCGGTACGAGGCTGAGGAGTGAGAAAACGTGTGTAATTGGAGCATAGGCGCTTCCTAGCATAATGTAGGCTTGGTCACCATATAAGCGGGGTAACAAGGTCTAAGAGTGCTGTGATCTCGACTTTTGGGTTGTGGCCCAGACGTCATTAGCAACCCAAAACGGCTCTGCACACAAAATCGTGTAGTAGATTTGTCTTGCATCCAATGGGCTGCGGCATGATATTACAAGCAATCATTGTGGCAGAAGTCTGCCTGCATGTTGAAAAGGAAAGAAAATGAACGACCAGAATAGGTTTCAAGCTCAAGCGATCCCAGCCGGGAACACGATGGACATGTCCGTCGACGCTGGTCTGCGGAGCTTTATGTTGGGCGTCTACAACAAGATGGGTCTTGGCTTGGTGCTCTCGGGTATCTTGGCCTATATCACCTCGTCGGTGCCCGCGGTTCGCGATATGTTGTTCACCGCCAACGGTGGTTACACAGGCGCTGGTTTGATCCTCAGCTTTGCCCCGCTTGGCGTGCTGTTGATTGGCATGTTTGCCATGCGCAACCCGTCAAAGACTGGCGCGAATTTGTTCTACTGGACAATTGTAACGCTGATCGGCGCAGGCTTGGGTGTTTTGGCATTGCGCTACACCGGCCAGTCGCTGGCTTCGACCTTCTTCATCACGGCGTCGGCTTTCGGCGCTTTGTCGCTCTGGGGCTATACCACCAAGCGTGATCTGACGGGCTTTGGCACGTTCTTGATCATGGGCATGTTTGGTCTGCTCTTGGCCAGCATCGTCAACATCTTCCTGCAAAGCCCGATGATTATGTTTGTCATCTCTGGCTTGGGCGTGTTGATCTTCTCTGGCTTAATCGCCTTTGACACGCAGCGCCTGAAGTTTGAGTATTACTACTTGAAGGGCGACGACACCGCGATGTCGGTTGCCACCAGCATGGGTGCGTTGAGCCTGTACCTCAACTTCATCAACCTGTTCCAATTCTTGCTCACCTTCTTGGGCGACCGCGAATAGGCTGATTGCCACCGCTAAAAACGAAAGCCCGCTGACGCAAGTCAGCGGGCTTTTTCTTTGACAGGAAATCGGGCGTTACCCCTCATCGCCCTCATCCAATACATCGTCGAGCAGGTCTTGCGATTGGGCAAAGGGCAGGGCGGCGATGTGAGCACTGCCAGGCAGGGTCTCAACAGCCCGCAATTGGCGACCAAGCACATTCTCACGGGTGCGGGCTTGTTGCACCACAGTCTTGGCCTGATCCAGCTTGTCCTCAACCTTCTTGAGGACGCCACCAAACTTCTCAAACTCCTGCTTCACCTTGCTCAGCACCTGCCAGACTTCGCTGGAGCGCTGCTGGATCGCCAGGGTCCGGAAGCCCATGCGCAGGCTCGTCAAAGTCGCCATCAACGTCGTGGGGCCCGAGACCAGAACTTTGAACTCCCGCTGTAGGCTGTCCACAAGGCCAGGCCGACGCACGACTTCAGCAAACAGGCCTTCGGTTGGCAGGAACATGATAGCAAAGTCGGTCGTGTGCGGTGGCGCAATATACTTCTCGAAAATGTCCTTAGCGGCGATCTTGATCGCCTTCTCCAGACCCTTCTGTGCGGTATCAATGCCGGCCGTGTCAGCCCGTTCTGAAGCATCTATCAAGCGCTCATAATCTTCCACGGGCAGCTTGGCGTCGATTGGCAACCAGACTGGGGTATCGCCGTCATTGGGCAAGCGGATGGCAAATTCGACCCGTTGATTGCTGCCGGGTTTGACTTCAACATTCTGGGCATATTGCTCTTGGCTCATGGCTTGTTCCAACAACATGCCCAGGGTGGCTTCACCCCAGGTGCCGCGGGCTTTCACATTGGTAAGAACGCGCTTCAGGTCGCCAACACCGGTCGCAATCGTCTGCATTTCGCCGACGGACTTAAACACACGCTCCAATTGCTCATTCACTTGCGTGAAGGAAGCGCCCAAGCGCTGCTCCAGCGTGCCTTGCAGCTTCTCATCGACCGTGACCCGCATTTGCTCCAGCTTGGCTTCATTTTCTTGCCGCAGCACATCGAGGCGGCCCTCAACGGTCTGGCGGAGCGCCAGCGCGGTGCGGTCATTGGCCTCCATCATTTCCTTGATCTGGGTCTGCGCTTTGGCGAGGCCTTCGGTTTGAGAGCGGCCTTGGGCAGTCATGCCCTCGAGCAAACCTGACGATAAGGTAGCGATAGCCTTATTGACCTCTTCGCGCAGGGCACGGCTGTCTTCACTGGTTGCCGCGCGATACTCAGCCAGACTGGCTCCAAAGGCGTCGAGACGCTCGCGCTGGGCAGCCGACATGACATCGATCAAGCGCTGCAAGTCTTGAGCGATCCCGGCCATGCGATTGGCCATTTCTTCGCGTGCTTGAACATTTTGGCGTGCCGCTTCCTCGCGGACTGAGGTGATTCCTGTTTGAAGGTCCTGACGATAGTCGACAAAGCGCACATTCATGTCTTCGATCCGCCGACCGAGCTGGGTCAAAGGGCGGTTTGAACGCGTGAGCGCAAAATAGAGCGCGACCAATAGGATCAAGAGATAAAGGCCAATAACGGCGATCAAATTCAAAAATTCTGGCGTCAATGTATCGGGGCTCGTGGAGGGGGCCATGTCTAGGATGTCCTTGCGACTCAATCTGGAAATAGTCTGACGCGTTTGTGCCACAGCTGGGGCCGGGCTCACACTCGAGCTCGCAGTCTAAACCAGTTCTACGTCAGATCAGGACGCATTTCAGTTGGCCATGCGGATCATTGGGCAGTGCGGGAGATAAAAAAAGGCCGCGCCATGGTTAGGCGCGGCCACCCTCTTGCGAGAGCCAAAAGGGCGTCTCCTCCCCGAAACGCCGCCGGACCGAAGTCCAAGCCTCTTTTGTGTGACAATCTGTCACCTTTCTGTCAAGTCCCTTGGACTCTCTGTTGCAGCAAAGCCAAGCAAACCGCCTTCCGCGCAGGGCCTAGACCACCTCGTAGTCCGCCCAAACAACCGAGCTGACAGCCTCCGTATAGGATTTACAATTGCCGCCCCAATTCTGGGTAATCTGGCCTTTGTCGTTCTTGTACCAAGAATTGCAGCTTGGATCGGCCCAGACAGTATGACCTAGTGAATCTTGTAAATCGGCAATAAAGCGGGCTTGCGCCTCTGGCGTTACGGCGGCGGACTTGACCCTCTGCTCGATCAAACCTGCCAACATCGCCTGCACATACTCAATCTGACGCTCGAGCATGTAGGTAATCGAATTGTGGCCCAGATTGGTGTGCGGGCCGTACAGCATGAAGAAATTAGGGAAGCCCTTGGTCGTGATGCCCAGATAAGCTTCAGGCCCCTCTGCCCATTGATCGGCAAGGTGGGTGCCGTCTTGGCCCACCACGTCCAAGCTCCAATGCCAACCCGTCGTTTCAAAGCCGGTAGCGTAGATGACCACGTCGAGATCATAATGGGTGCCCGATGCAACCTTGACGCCGGTGGCGTCAAAGCCTTCAATTCGGGCTGTCTCCAAGGTCACATGATCTTGTGTGAGGGCGGGATAGAAGGTGTCGGTGAATAGAAAGCGCTTACACCCGACGGCATAGTCGGGCGTGAGTTTGGCGCGCAATTCTGGATCGGCAATTTGCTTCTCCAAATGCCGTTTAGCGATGTCTGCATAGGCAGCGCGGCCTTCTGGAGTCCAGCTAAACGTTTGCCAGAAATACGTATCGGCGGTGTCAAAGATCATCGCCCGATTGCGGGCACCAAGGTCCATTGCGGCCTGCGGATTGCTCAGCAGGAGGGCGATCTCCGTGGCTGGAATCTCGCGGTCGCCACGAGGCCCAATATAATTGGCGGAGCGTTGAAACACGACGAGAGACCCCGCCACTTTCGCCACTTCGGGAATCAATTGCACCGCACTGGCGGCAGAGCCAATCACACCGACGCGCTTGCCCTTCAGATCCACCTCGTGGTTCCAAGCCGCCGAATGCATGCTGGCCCCAAGGAAGTTAGCTTGCCCCGGAATCTCCGGAATTGAGGGGCGATTCAGTTGGCCGAGCGCAGAGATGATTGCGCCGACTATGTGAACTTGGCCGTCGGCGGTGGTTAAGGTCCAGCTTTGCGCGGCCGCATCCCAAATCGCAGAAGTTGCTTCGGTATTGAGGGACAAGAGTGGCTCTAAGCCAAAGCCCGTGACCAATTGTTCGCAATAGGCTTGGATTTCGGCCGAGCTTGGGTAGGTATTGGTCCAGTGAATTGCTGGTGCAAAACTATATTGATAGAGCGCGACCGGCACGTCGCACGAACAGCCCGGATAGGTGTTTTGCGCCCAAGTGCCGCCGACTTTGGCCCCTTTTTCCAGCAAGATCACATTCTGATAGCCAGCTTGTTTAAGCTGTATCGCGGCGGCTAAGCCTCCTAAGCCGGCACCGATAATGGCGATCGGTGTTGTATGATCCATAGCGCGTGCTCCCCTATTTTGTTATGGAGAACACGATCACCTAAAACGACTTGGCTTTCAATGGCTGAAATGCCCCGGCGCTATTCCCGGCGTAAGTTTTTCAAGTCCAAGGTAGTCGAGCCTGCCAATTTCCCGCCGTCACCGATCAAGTTCAGGCTTAAGGTGCCTGCCGCCCAATTGATCTCGATCAGGCCAAAATTAACGGCTGCATAGCCGTCGCCAATCCGGGTGGTGGCAGGCTCGTTATAGGAAGTCGTGCCTTCCGCGACCCGAAATGGCATGTTGATGGCAGAAGCCGTGATATCGGTTAGCGGATAAGCAACGCCGTCACGAACTTGATTGATCGATCCATAGTGACGGTCTCCGGAAGCAAAGACGACACCTTTTGCCCCAGTTTGTGCGATCAAATCATAGAGCCGCTTTTGCGCATCTGGGAAATTGCCCCAGCGCTCATAGCCATGGCCATCGGCCACCACTTGAATAGAGGAAACGATTAGGCGCACATCGGCTGGCTTTTCTAGTTCAGCCTTCAAAAAGGCCCATTGCGCCTCGCCCAAAACATCTGCACCTGAGCCAGGTGGATGGGGAATATAGCGCTCCTTGCCGGGCACATCACGTTGATCAGTCAATAACAAGGGTGCACGAAAGTAGCGTGTGTCGAGCATGATGACTTGCAAGACTTGGCCCTTTGGGCCGGCTTGAAACGCGCGGTAGATACCCGGTCTTTGGCGCAGCGGGCTATTAGCCGGCACGTTCCAAAATTGATTGAACATGGTTTGGGCCTGCGCTTTGTAAGCAAA
Source organism: Maricaulis salignorans (assembly GCA_945891505.1). GTDB lineage: Bacteria > Pseudomonadota > Alphaproteobacteria > Caulobacterales > Aquidulcibacteraceae > Aquidulcibacter > Aquidulcibacter miladensis. The sequence goes on from CAMDDL010000006.1 coordinate 120,513, forward strand.
GTCGCCGCCCCCATCATTGATGCCGAAATCATGATCGTCCCACACCGCCTGGGTCGGAACCTTCGACACAAGCGACTTAAAGGCCGGAACCTCCGCCAACTTGGCATAGGCCTCACTCAGGCTGGGTAAGTTCGGGTCGTTTGGCGTGTAGGAGCCATAAACATTGTCGCCCATCATGAGCAATAGATCGGGGTTTCTCGCCTCGACTTGCCCAAAGAAACTCAAATCCTTGGCCGGGTTAGAGCAAGAGGTCAGCGCAATTCGGCTGATCGCGCGCTGCGGAATGGCCGGTGTCCTTGGGGCACGCGGAAACGCAGGCAATGGGGGCGCTGTGGCGGAGGAGGTAGCGCAACCAGCCAAAGGTGTTGCGGCTAAAGCGATCATGGCGGCGGAGGTCAAAAAATAGCGGCGTTGCATCATGCAAACAGACCTATCATCGCCATGCGTCAACTTCACGACGGAATTCGGTCGCAAGTAATCACAAAACAGTCTGCGGCGGCACTTTGCAATTAACCAAGCTACAACCAATTCAGGCATAACGTAACGGCAAGTTGCATTCCGTGTGTGTTCTCGATGCTGACCAAAGCAACAAGTGAGGGTCCACACATGAAATTCGATTCAATTGGCGCGAAAATTACGTTGGCTGGGGCGCTTTCCTTTGCGTTAGCGGCAACAGCGGCAGCGGCGGGATTGTGGGTATCCACCCGTTATTATGACGGCGTCCACAAAGCCGTGTCAGCCGCCCGCGTTCTTCGCAATCACATGCAGGCCGATATGATGCATGATGCGCTGCGCGCTGATGCACTTGCAGCACTTTTGGCATCCGATCCTGCTTCGGCCATCTACACGCCGGCTCAGGTCAAGCAGGACACGGAGGAACATAGCGCTATCTTTGAAAAGGCCGTGGCCGATTCCAAAGCCACCGCTGAAGACCCGAAAGTCAAACAGGCCCTAAACGAATTGGCACAGCCCCTCGCCAATTATATCGAAAGCGCCAAAAGAATCGTCGGAAGAGCTGCCAATGACCCAGCGGCTACGCGTGCGGAGATGCCTGCGTTTTTGCAACGGTTCACAGAGCTAGAACAATCCATGGAAGCCGCAGCAGAGGTGATCGAAGCGTCTGCCAATGACGCAGCGACAAGTGCAGAATCAGAAGCGCAACTTACCGAACGCATCATGGCGGCTATTCTGCTTTTCGCCTTCTTGTTTGCCGCGGCGGTCAATTTTTTCATGCGCCGGCAAGTGGCAAAGCCCGTTGCTGATTTAGCTGAAGCCATGAATAGCCTTGCAACTGGCGATCTGACCGTGGTGGCACCCCACGCGGAGGCGGGTGGTGAAATCGGTTCTTTGTCATCGGCCATGGGGCGGTTTCGTACCAATGCACTCGAGCGCAACAAACTGGAAGAATTGGCAGCCTTAAGCGCCAGCGAACGCGAGGCACGCGCAGCGAAACTCACCATCCTCACCGAAGAATTCTCCGCCATGATGAGTGAGAGCTTAGCTACCTTGGCGTCTGCTTCCCGAGAGCTTGAAGTCAGTGCGTGCCAATTAGGGGCTATGGCGTCTCAAACCCGGTCGCTAACGCATGTGGCGACCTCGGCATCCTTAGAAGCATCTCAAAGCGTTTCGTCAATCGCGGCGGCAACGACCGAGTTGACCGCATCGGTTGAGCAGATTGCGGGTCGGATGACTCAGTCTGTTCAAGTGGCTGAAAATGCAGTGAGGCTAGGCCGAGAGACCGATAGCTCCGTCAAGGGTCTGGCAGAGGCAGTCGCCGAGATCGGCGCGGTGGTTGCCCTGATCGAAGGCGTTGCGACCCAAACTAATCTCTTGGCATTGAATGCCACGATTGAAGCCGCGCGGGCGGGTGAGGCGGGGAAAGGATTTGCTGTTGTGGCAGGGGAAGTGAAATCCCTCGCCGCGCAAACTGGCAATGCAACCCAAGACATTGTTACCCGCATCAGCCGCATTCAACATGCCTCAGATCATGTTGCCACGTCAGTTTTGCAAGTGATCACGATGATTGAGGAAATGAAAAACCTATCGCGGGGGGCGTCCGAAAGCGTGCGCGAGCAAACCGGGGCAACCGAGCAGATCGCCCAGAGTGCAGTGTTGGCCTCAAGCGGCACAGACGCGGCCCATTCCAGTGTGGGGGAACTCGAATCTGCCGCTTCCGACGCCGCGGGCGCGTCTCTGGCGGTAACAAGGGCTGCTGAAGATGTAGCCCGCCAAGCTGCGATACTGAGGGAAAGCGCCGATCTCTTCTTTAGCAACATAAAGGCGGCTTGACATGGTTAGCCGCTGGACTTTGCCCGCCCTCTTGTTGATCGTACCTGTCGCGACGGCTTCTTTAGCACACGCCCAAAATGATGTTGAGGCAGGGCCCATTTCGATTGAGGGCAATGTGACGATCGACCTCCTCTCTAATCTCCGGGGTGGGATTGAAGAAGGCTCACAGACGCTCAACAATGTGTCCGTGCAAGTCAATTATGACGGGGCGACCCACGGCCTACGTGGGATCAAGGCCAGCATTGGCGTGCTCTATAATGGCAATAAGTCCTTTTCCGGTGACCTTGTCGGCGATTTGCAGGGTGTTTCTAACATTGAGACGGGTACCGAAGCCTTGCGGCCTTATGAGGTTTGGATTGCGAAGGAATTTGGCGAAGAAGGTTCTTACCTAAAGCTCGGTCTGGTTGATCTTAATAGCACATTCGACGCGCCCGGCAGTTCAGCCTTATTCCTCAACGCGTCACATGGGATCGTGCCTACTTTCGCGCAATCCGGGCTCAATGGCCCGTCTATATTCCCTACGTTGGGATGGGCGATTATTGGGGAGGTGGCGCTTGGTGCAAACTTAAGACTACGCGCAGGCATTTTTGATCCAGTCCCTGGCGACCCACTCAGGCCTGACCATACGGACCTAATTTGGCGCAAAGACGACGGCCTCCTAAGTGTGTTAGAAATTGAGCAGCAGGGAAAGTCTTGGCGATGGGCGCTTGGGGGCTGGACCTATTCGCAAGCCAGTATCGACTCACTCGCGCGCCTTCAGAGCGGCAACTCAGGCCTTTATGGGACGGTCGAATATGATATAGACAATGCCACCAGCGCCTTTTTGCGGGCTGGAACAGCTCAGTCGGACTTCAATGTTGTGGATCGCTATGTGGGCGCAGGTATTGTTTGGTCGGGACCTTTGGAAGGCCGTTCAGAGGATCAATTCGGGATCGCACTGGCACATGTGCGGACTACACCAGTGGCCCGCTTCGTGGGTCTTTCGGAGTCTGAAACAAATCTTGAGATGACTTATGCCGCACCAATCGGGGGCGGATTTTCTCTGCAGGGCGATGTTCAATATGTCATCGACCCAGGTGCTAACCCGGGCAGCAAAGATGCACTGGTCGCAGGCGTACGATTGAGCTGGGCTTTTGGTGATGATTGATCTTGAGAAAAATGCCCTTCACCAGCGGCGGCCGGTGAAGGGCGTAAGGGTCGCATGACGACTTAGACGAGATCAAAGCGATCCAAATTCATGACTTTGGTCCAAGCAGCTACAAAGGCATCGACGAAGCGGGCGCTGCCATCTTGGCTGGCGTAGACTTCTGCCAAAGCTCGCAATTGCGAGTTAGAGCCAAAGACCAAATCCACCCGTGTTGCGGTCCAGACGATTGCTCCAGTTTTGCGATTGCGGCCTTCAAAGTGGCCTTGCGCTGTTGCAGATGGGGCCCAAACCACGTCCATATCGAGCAAGTTTACGAAGAAGTCTGCGGTCAAAGTCTCTGGCGCATTGGTAAAGACCCCTTCGCTCGTACCAGAAGTATTGGCACCCAACACCCGCAAGCCACCGACTAGCACCGTCATTTCTGGCGCGCTGAGGGTCAGAAGCTGGGCGCGATCTACCAAAAGCTCCTCAGCCGAAACGGAGAGATCAGACTTCTGATAATTGCGGAACCCATCTGCGACGGGTTCCATAACTTGGAAGGAAGCCACATCGGTCTGCTCTTGGCTGGCATCCATCCGCCCTGGGGTGAAGGGAACTTCAACAGAGTGACCGGCCTTAGCTGCAGCCTGTTCAATCCCGACAGAGCCTGCCAGAACGATCAAATCCGCCAAAGAGACCTTCTTGTTGCCAGTTGCTTTCGCGTTGAAACCAGCCTGAATAGCACGCAAATGATCTAGCGCTTTGGCCAATTGTTCTGGCTGATTGACTGCCCAGTCTTTCTGAGGGGCCAGGGCGATCCGCGCCCCATTGGCCCCACCGCGCTTGTCCGATCCGCGGAAGGTCGAGGCCGAGGCCCAAGCCGTTGACACCATTTGGGAGACGGTCAAGCCGGATGCTCCGATCTCTGCCTTCAACGCAGCAATATCAGCTGCATCCACCAAATCATGGTCACGGGCTGGAATTGGATCTTGCCAGATTAGCTCCTCTGCGGGAACCCAAGGGCCCAGATGCAAGGCGCGTGGGCCCATGTCGCGGTGGGTCAGTTTAAACCAGGCCCGGGCAAAGGCATCGGCAAACTGATCTGGGTTTTCGTGGAACCGCTTGGAAATCGGTCCATAGATGGGGTCAAACCGCAGCGCAAGGTCAGTGGTGAACATGACGGGTGCATGGCGCTTGTTCGGGTCATGCGCATCAGGAACCATGCCATGGGCATCGGCTTCTGCCGGCACAAACTGGATCGCACCAGCTGGGCTCTTGGTTTGCACCCATTCGTAACCAAACAGATTGTCGAAATAATTGTTGTCCCACTGGATCGGATTGTTCGTCCAAGCGCCTTCTAAACCGCTGGTGATGGTGTAGACGCCATTTCCGCTGCCAAAGCTATTGGCCCAGCCAAAGCCCTGCTCCTCAATCGGTGCCCCTTCAGGCTCTGGACCGACATATTTGCCGGGGTCTGCAGCGCCATGGGCTTTGCCGAAGGTATGACCGCCTGCAATCAGAGCGACGGTTTCTTCGTCATTCATCGCCATGCGGCCAAAGGTGTCCCGAATATCAAAAGCTGAAGCCAAGGGGTCTGGCACGCCATTGGGGCCTTGTGGGTTAACATAGATCAAGCCCATTTGAACGGCCGCCAAAGGATTTTCGAGGTCGCGCTCGCCCGAATAGCGCTGGTCGTCCAACCAGCCCTTTTCTTTGCCCCAATAGATGTCTTCTTCAGGCTCCCACACATCCGCGCGGCCACCGGCAAAACCGAAAGTCTTGAAGCCCATGGATTCAAGGGCGCAATTGCCAGTAAGGATCATGAGGTCAGCCCAGGAAATCGCGCTGCCGTACTTTTGCTTGATCGGCCACAAGAGGCGGCGGGCCTTGTCGAGGTTGCCGTTATCGGGCCAGCTGTTCAAAGGCGCGAACCGCAAGGTTCCAGCACCTGCACCACCGCGGCCATCGCCGGTGCGATAGGTACCAGCGCTATGCCAAGCCATCCGGATAAAGAAGGGACCATAATGGCCGTAATCGGCTGGCCACCAGTCTTGCGACTGGGTCATCAAGGCCATTACATCGGCTTTCAGCGCATCGAGGTCCAAAGCTTGGAAGGCAGCGGCATAATCAAAGCCATGCGCCATCGGGTTGGAAAGGCTGGTATGCTGATGCAGCATTTTCAGATTCAGTTGGTTTGGCCACCAATCGCGATTGGATTGCGTTCCGACTTTAGCGGGTTGGCCACCGGTGTGCATTACGGGGCATTTGCCTTGGGTTTCCATGTTCACGTCCTCTTCCTCAAGCAATTTGAGTCTTGTATTGCCCCTACGGCAGAAAGTCATATTGGTCCAATCGATTATGCACCGCTAATCAATAGTTTTTATCTATGTTGATTGGCGTATCCGACTTTGGTGGCGGGCATTAGGTCGTTTTGTGCAGGCGACTTTGATAAAAGCTCGGCTTATTCATCACGATCCCGGCCGCTTCATCCAAGGCCATAACAGCGCGCGAAAGCGCCATATATTCCGCGCCGCCTGGCCGATAGGCTTGCGCCATGGTCAACAGTTGATCGCGATAAGCGCGCAAGCGCTCAAAATCCTGCTCTGGGGCAAGGAGGCCAAGATAAGAACGAGCAACCATGCCCGATATTATGTTCCTATTTTGTTCTTTTGCAAGTTCCAAAAGCGCTGGATTGGCTGGTCGGTGACATCAGGGTGTGGATAGCACGGTATAGGAATGCCTGCTGCTTTCCTTGACGCTGCCGTCACTTTGGCCTCCTATATTGGCAAGCCGTCTGCGATGGGCGGAGATACTGGGGAGGGAAACACATCATGACACCACTTTTAATCGTATTGGCTTGGACTTTGGTTTTGGCTTTTGTCCAAATTCTGTTGTTTGACGTCGCTCGGACCGGCCAATATGGCTTGAAATGGAATATGGGTGCCCGCGATGAAACCATGCCGCCGCTCTCGCCGATGGCAGAGCGTTTGCGTCGCGCGCAAGACAATCTCTATGAGACGTTGCCGTTGTTTATTGCCGCGGTCTTGATCGCGTTTGTAGCCGGTAAGGAAAATGCAATCACCGTTTTGGGCGCGCATATCTATCTAATCGGACGGATCCTTTATGTGCCGCTTTATGCCTATGGCGTGAAGACCATTCGCTCCTTAGTTTGGGTCGGTTCCACGATTGGTCTCGGCATGGTCATCGTTCCCTTGCTCTTAGGTTGAACAAGCCAACCCACACCTGCTTCATCCAGCGCCTCATAAACGGGCGCTGGGTGCTCCTTCTACCGCGTCGGTCCGAAGTTGACTGGACAAGTCTGGCGGGACGCGCAAGATCGCCTTTGATGTCTTGTCTGATCAGATGATGGAAACCCGATGATGCGCGCCAATGCCCTTCGCCAAGCCAGCTTAGCTTTAGTCGGCCTCAGCTTTGCCGCGCTTTTGTGGCAACCGGCACTCGCCAAGACCCTGCCGTCAGAAAGGGCTGCGCGCGCCTTGCATGAGCGGATTCTCACGCTCGATTCCCATCTCGATACCCCGGCTGTGGTTGCTCGCCCGGGCTTTGATATTCTCAAGCACAATGACTGGAAGACAGCGTTCGCCCAAGTCGATGTACCGCGTATGAAAGAAGGCGGTCTCGATGGGGGGTTTTGGGTGATCTATACCGCTCAAGGTCCGCGTACGCCTGAAGGTCTAAACGCCGCTCGTGATGCAGGCCTGATGCGGGCGGTGGTGATCCGCGAAATGCTGGCGCGCAGCCCTAAGTACTTTGGTCTTGCCTTGAAGGCAGATGATGCGGCGAAGATCGCGGCCGAAGGCAAGCGCGTGGTCTTTATGTCAATCGAGAATTCCTATCCTTTGGCCAAGGATGTCTCGCTCTTACAAGCCTATTACAAACTGGGTGTGCGCCTTGTCGGGCCGGTTCATTTTGCCAATAATGATTGGGCCGATAGTTCAACCGACAAAGCCGAATGGGGCGGCCTTAGCCCGCTTGGCAAGCAATTGGTGGCAGAGGCCAATCGTTTGGGGATGGTCCTCGATCAGTCGCATGCGTCCGACCAAGTGCTAGACCAGATGCTGGAATTATCGACCGCCCCCATCATCGCCTCGCACAGCGGCTGTAAGGCGATTTATGACCACCCGCGCAATTTGGACGATGACCGCCTCAAGGCCTTGGCCGCAAAGGGCGGGGTGATCCAAATGAATGCCTTTGGCGCCTATCTGAAAGCTTTGCCCCAATCGCCAGAACGTCGGGCAGCGCTAGCCAAGCTCGCTGCAGCTTATCCCAATCTCGCCAGCCGCAGCCAAGCAGATCAAGATGCGTTCCGCCAAGCCCGCGCGCGCTTGGACGAAGAATTGCCCGAGAATCGCGCGACCTTTGATGATTTCATGGCCCATCTTCTCCACGCCATTAAACTGATCGGTGTCGATCATGTTGGGATTGGGCTTGATTGGGATGGTGGTGGCGGTGTCGTTGGTCTCGAAGATGCCTCAAAAGTTTGGAAAATCACCCAAGCCCTGATGGCAGAGGGCTATTCCGAAGCCGACATCGCCAAGATATGGGGCGGCAATGTGCTGCGCGTCATGCGGGAAGTCGAAGCCAAGGCCCAGAAATAGGCCCAGTAATAGGCCGACGGGGCAGGCACATTGGCCAAACTGACTGAAGCGGCTAGAAGTCTTCAATGACCCAGTTAAACAGCCAATTCCTAACCGCTTTACGTCTCCAAGTTGATTTCGCCGCTATGGCGCGGATCGGTAAGACGCCACTGGGCAATCGCCTTATTGCCCCGGTTCTAGGTGGCCGTTTTGAAGGCCCGCGTCTGACTGGCGATGTTTTGCCCGGTGGCGCCGACTGGGCGCTCTATCGCGGCGAAGACCGTATGTTGGTCGATGTGCGTCTGACGCTAAAAACTGATGATGGCGCGCTTATCTACCTTACCTATCAAGGCGCATTGCGGACCTCGGCAGAGGACATGACGCGATTTAAGAAGGGTGAAACCTTGTCGCCCGACGCTTTCAATCTCCGCACTGTCACGCGGTTTGAGACTGCCGCGCCGCAGTATGACTGGTTAAACGACATGATTGGTATTGGCATCGGCACGCAAGAGCCGACGGGTGTGGTCTATCAAATCTTTGAAGTGCTCTAGCCCGCACTGGTGCGATGGCTTTACAAGCTGACGTCAATGGCATTAGCGAGACCCAATTCCAGCGCGTGAAGGGTCCTGACTGTGCCAACTGATATTGAAATTGCTCGAGCCACGACACCAAGGCCTTTGACCGAAGTGGCAGCTAAAATTGGTATTCCAGCCGACGCCCTGATCCCTTATGGCCGCACCAAAGCAAAGTTGGATACGGCAAGATTGGCTCCACGCAAGTCCGCTCAAGATGCAGCGCTGATTCTTGTCACAGCGATGAGCCCGACGCCCGCAGGCGAAGGCAAAACCACCACCACAATCGGTCTAGGAGATGGCCTAGCGCGGCTCGGCAAATCGGTTGCGATTTGTTTGCGTGAACCTTCACTTGGTCCCTGCTTTGGCCAGAAAGGTGGTGCGACGGGTGGCGGGCACGCTCAAGTTATCCCGATGGACGAGATCAATCTCCATTTCACCGGCGACTTTCACGCCATTACGGCGGCGCACAATCTGCTGGCGGCCATGGTCGATAATCACCTTTATTGGGGCAATGCTCTGGGGATAGATCCACGCAAAGTGGTGTGGCGAAGGGTGATGGACATGAATGACCGCGCGCTTCGCTCGATCGTCACGTCTCTCAGCGGTAATGGCCAACCGGTCGAGACAGGCTTTGACATCACAGTCGCGTCGGAAGTGATGGCGATCTTTTGCTTGGCAACAGATTTGGCAGACCTTCAGGCGCGCTTGGGTGCCATCATCGTCGCCTACCGGAAGGACCACAGCCCCGTCACCTGCGCGGATTTGAAGGCTGAAGGGCCGATGACGGCCCTCTTGAAAGAGGCGTTTGAGCCTAATCTTGTGCAGACGCTGGAAGGTAATCCAGCCTTGATCCATGGCGGGCCCTTCGCCAATATTGCCCATGGCTGCAACAGTGTGGTCGCCACCAAGACCGCCATGGGCCTAGCCGACTTTGTAGTGACCGAAGCAGGCTTTGGGGCTGATTTGGGCGCTGAGAAATTCTTCGACATCAAGTGCCGCAAGGCAGGCCTCCGCCCCAAAGCGGTGGTTGTCGTCGCCACCATCCGCTCGTTGAAAATGAACGGTGGGGTGGCAAAGTCTGACCTCGGTCGAACCGAGGTCGACGCGCTGATCCGGGGTTGCGCCAATCTCGGCCAGCATTTGGAGAACCTCGCTCGCTTTGGTGTGCCGACTGTGGTTGCAATCAATCATTTTGTGCAAGATTCCGCCGATGAGATTGCTGCGGTCGAGGCGTTCGTCTCGAGTCATGGTAGTCGGGCGATCTTGTGCCGACACTGGGCAGATGGGGGCGCAGGCACCCAAGACTTAGCCCAAGCGGTTGTCGAACTGGTGGCGGCTGATACCGCGCGCTTCCAGCCTCTCTATGAAGACTCCTTGCCACTCAGCGAGAAGATCGAAACGGTCGCCAAGCAAATCTATCGAGCCGGAGAGGTCGTGTTCGACAAAGCCGCACAGGCCAAATTGCGCCGTTGGCAAGAGGCCGGTTTTGGCCATCTACCCGTATGTATGGCCAAGACCCAATATAGTTTCTCCACTGACCCAACAGTTTTGGGCGCGGCGCAGGGTCATGTGGTCACGGTCCGCGATGTGCGGCTTTGCGCCGGGGCAGGCTTTGTCGTGGCCTTGTGCGGCGACATCATGACAATGCCGGGCTTGCCTCGTACCCCTGCGGCTGAGGCAATCGGAGTAAATGCAGATCGTTACATCACCGGTCTATTTTGAGGTCGTAGTTCCGATTGTGAACGGCCCAATAGAATCCATGATTTTGGGGTCGCTAGCAGACTTAGCCCCGCCGAAAATATAGCCCCCGGGTTTTGCTTCAAGGCTGCGATAAGCGGCATCATAGTCCCATGTTGTTAGAAAGAGCTTTGCACCCGTTAGATCAACTTGGTCTCCAAAGCTCGAGCTTGGGAAGATTAACGTGATCCGCTTGGCATCCTTGTCGACGCTGATACTGGGTGCAGGCCCTGCTTTTGTGCCTTCCTGTGTCGCATCCGCCCCAATATGGCTGAACAGGGCATTGGTCCAACCGTGGGCGCGGAAGCGATAATGCCAAATCATGTCGCCGGGCAAATCGCCAATTTGGTTTGGCATAGCCCGAGCGCCCACGGCTGACGGACCCGGCAATTGGATAAAGCCGGTCAGGCTTAGGTGATCAAAGCCATTCTGAGGGGCCCAAACTTGGCTGATGGCACCCATGTCGAGTTCAAGCTTCAGCGCGCCACCTGCGGTTGACACGCGGACGCCACGAAAATCCATTGTCGGTGGCGCAAAGCTTGGATCCGTTGGATAGACATAGGTAGCACCGGGTGGCCCGGTATCGTCGCCAGCAGGGTCGGCCATTTCATTGCGCAGGGTCCAAGATGGGCGCACGTTAAACGTGCCAGCAGGTGAAGCTTGGCCCGATTTAACCGAGTAAGCCGTCACCCGGTGCGTGATCGTTTCATCAACAAAGGCGGCAGTGGACAGCTTAGCTTGCCAGCGGCCTGTGGCGTCAGCTTGAATCAATTGGGCCTCGCCCAAATTGCCATCCAGTACCAGCTTAAGTTCTTCTCCGGGTGTGGCTTGGCCGCGCACTGTCAGAGTTGGCTCAGTTACCGGGCCTTGCGGTAAGGCGTCCAAGGATAGACCAATCGGGGCTGCTTTCAGGCTTAAAGGTGGGGCTTTAGAGACCCGCCACACGGTGCCTGCATGTGGGGCAAGTTGTGTTGTAAGGCGCTGGTTTTGGCCGACGACAAGGAGGGGTGCTTTACCGTCCATCGCAAACAAAGGCTGCAAAACCGTGCCAGATCCTTGGCCGATATCGAGATCGTCCAGAAGCACGGGATGGTCGGCCGTATTCATGGCAATCAATAGTGTCTCGCTCCCATCCTGCATCAGATAGACCAATGCCCCAGCACCAGCTGCTTCTCCAGCCAGAACCTTGGGCGTGCCGCGCGACAGGACCCGGTTCTCGCGCCGCAGCTTAGTGAGGCTGGCGATGTAACGATACAGGGGGCTGGTCGTGTCGAAATGATCGCGCCCACCAGAGCCCCAGCCCTTGGCAAACATGGCTGCGCGCTGCACGGTAAAGCCTTGCTCGGTGCCATTGTAAATCACAGGGATGCCCGGCAGCGTCATCATCATAAGCAGGTTTTGGCGTAGCCCTGTTTCAGTCCCGCCACTCAAAAATCGGTCGACATCGTGATTGTCGAGGAAGCTTGGCATAAGATGGGGCCGCTGGTGCAACGCCATCATGTTCTCGATCCGAAAGGCTAATTCAGCAGGTGGCCTACCGCGTGCAAACACATCTGTGGCCGTGCCATAGAGGGGAAAATTGATCATGCCGGGGGCGCGTGCCTCGCCATTTGGGCCGACCATATAGCTATTGATCCGCCGCGCGACCTTGTCTTCAAAGCGGCGATCCATGCCAAAGCCTTCACCGAAGACATGGAAATTATCGCGGCCAGTCCGTCGCGCCACCTCAGCAATACCCGGTGCCTTTGGATCCTTGCTATACAAGAAGTCGGTCATGAGATCGGGCGGGACATAGAAGATCGTATCAACCCGGAAGCCATCGACACCGGCTTCTTTGATCCAATGGGCATAGGAATCGCGCAAGGCCCGTTTCACCACAGGATTTTCAGTATTGATGTCATCAAGACCGCTCAATTGGAAATTAAGCTCTTGGTCCCGCTCTGAGAGGTTCTTGATATCCGGCGTCCAGTGGTAAATCCCAGCTTCGCGGTCGGCCTCGCGGCGAGGGTCGTTTAAAGAAAACGGATACTGCCTTGGTGCCGCCATGGGCACGGAATTGGGATAGGGAACATAGCCCTTAAGTGGGTTGGCGGGATCGTACTCGGACCCATAATTGAAGAAATTGCCGGTGTGATTAAGAACGATGTCTTGAATCAGATACATGCCCTTCCCGTGCAAGGCTCGGGACAGATTTTGATAGTCTTTGAGTGAGCCTAAGTGCCGATCAATTGCTTTGAAATCACTGGCCCAATAGCCATGATAACCACCATAGCCTGTCGCGGGGTCCAGCCATTGGTTTTCCACTGGCGGCGTCACCCAGACTGACGTCGCGCCTAGGCCCTGAATATAGTCGAGGCGCTTTTCAACGCCCTTCAAGTCCCCGCCTGAAAACCGACCCCGTTGAGCGGGATCAAACTCGCCCTTGCCCTGATCATTATTGCTGGGGTCGCCGTCCTCGAAACGATCCGTCATGACAAAATAGATCACCTGATCGCGCCAATCAGGCGAGGGCACATGCAGGGGACCGGGGGTCTGTGCCATCGCACCGCCACCTGCCAAAGATGCGCAGGTCAGGGTAGCCAAGCTGAGGCCTTTGAGAAGCGAACGAAAGGTCATGCAGATGTCCTTGTGGGTTGAGGCAAGCTGCGCTCTTGACCGGCTTGTCGATACGCGCGCGGGGTTAGTCCAAACCTTTGTTTGAATTGGAAGGCAAAATGGGCGGGGCTGGCAAACCCTGCATTTTGGGCGATGATGCCAATAGCCTCGCGGCCTTGTACCAAGCGCCTAGCGGCCAATTGCAAACGATAAATCCGCACATAGGTCGTTAGGCTCATGCCCATGATCTCAGCGAACCGCCGCGAAAAATAATTGGCAGACATGTGACATAGCGAGGCCATCTGATCCAAAGTCCATTCCTTGCCCGGTTGAGCGCGCAGCGCTTCGAGTGCTGGACGTAGACGATCGACCGGTAGCGCTACTTTTTGGCCTTGGCGTTGCGCACGCGCCCTAGTGATCCGCGTCGCATAGGCGGCCCAGACGATCAGCTCCGCCGTCCGCGTCACAATCGCCGTTTGGGAAATGGATTGGCCAGCTTCCAATAAAAGGTCGCATAAAGTGTCGAGTTGTTTGGCTTGGCTTTCAGATGGGACGCCATAAAACGGGTGTGCCAAATCCAGTTCAGGGATTGCTTGAGAGAAGGCCTGAACCGTATCGGCGTCTAATTGCACCAGCACCCAAGCCTTCTCGCCCGGACTAAACGCGTAATCATGGTGACACATGGGCGGCACATACACGACGCTGCGCGGATGCAGCGGAATCTCATCACCATCAAGCCAGAATGACCCGGTCCCGGACTCAAAAATCACCAGTTCCGCGACGCTATGATAATGGGGAAAGCGGTCTAGACCCGGCGCGTCTTCGCCATGCTTTACCCGTTCTGCCCAAACGGTCATACCCGGGGCTAATTCGACGGGTTCACAAAGATGACGCAGCGGCATAGCGCTACCATGGCTTGAAATGAGGCCGGGTGCAAGATTGGGCGGGCTGACGAGGTTGTGAACCTTTTGGCTAAACGCGGCCCAAATCAGCCGTTCAGCTGCCTCGCCAAATGGTCGCCTACCCGCAACGCATTTGCGACAATGGTCAGGGTCGGATTAACCGCAGCGGACGAAACAAACACGCTCGCGTCCACTACATAGAGATTGTCCAAGTCGTGGGCCTTGCACCATTTATCGACAACCGAGCTTGCCGGGTCATCCCCCATGCGAAGGGTCCCGCATTGGTGGGCGGTGCCGTAAAGTGGTAGTTCTTGGTCAATGATAAACTGGCCTTCGAATAGCGAGGTTCGCTCACGTGTGAAGCCTTGAAGGCCCGTCTCTAGTTTCTCCACAAGCTTCTTATGCGCCGTTAAATCGCCTTCCGTGTAAGAGAGCTTGATCCCGCCATTTTCGTTGAGCGTGACCCGATTGTGAGGCAGCGGCAGGTCTTCGGACATCACCAAAAAGCTAACCATGCGTTCGGCAATAGCATCGGTAAAAGAGTCCGGGATCAGGTTGGGGTTCACGACATCAGCTAACTGCCCTTCCAACGTTTGGCCAGACATATATTCCAGCATTTGAATCTGCCCCATGGGATAGGGAAATTGTTCTTGTGAGTCGCCGTAGTAGAAATCATTGACGCACAAGGTCTTCGGAAAATTGGACTCAAAACGCGCCAGCAGCGTTACCGAAAGTACCGCTGAGGTGGAATGATACATATAATTGCGCCCAACTTGGTCTGAGCTATTGGCGAGGCCATTGGGATGTTTGGGGCTAACCGATTTCAAAAGCAGGGCCGCCGAATTGGCAGCCCCAGCTGCCAACGCGACATAATCGGCTGAGAAGGACACTTCCCCATCTGGGCCCGACGCCACCACTTCCGTGATTTTCTTACCGCTCGCGTCGGTCTTCAATTCCAGAACTTTATGGCCCGGCAGAAGCGTGACGTTTGGATAGGCTTCAAGGGGCTGCAAGGCAGCCGTGCGTGCATCCACTTTGGCCAGCAAGCGGCAAGGGAAGCCGCCACAAGTTTTGCACCGCACACATTTGCCATCACGCGGATTCGCATCATTGCGGCGAATGCCCAAGGGCAGTGGCGAAGGTGTCCAACCCAAGTCCTCAAAATGCTCTTTCAATCGGATCATACCTGGATCATGGGCCAAAGCAGGAAAGGGGTAGGGCGGGTCATTAGGGTCATCTGTGGGGTCAATGCCGCGCTCGCCATGAACCTCCCAAATACGCTCAGCCACCTCATACCAAGGCCGCATGTCTTCATAAGTGACGGGCCAAGCCGGGCTTATGCCGTCAAAATGCTCCATCCGCTCAAAGTCCAGAGACTTAAAGCGCATCAACGCTGCACCATAAAAGCTTGTGTTGCCTCCAACCCAATAATGAGTGTTGGGTGTGAAGGGGTTATCGTCCTTGTCTGTCCATTGCTCGTCCGTGCGATAAATCCGGTCGACGAAAACCCGCCTTGGATCCCAATTCTCGCGACCAACTGGAAGATGTTCGCCGCGCTCGAGGATGAGAATAGACTTTCCGGTCCCCGCCAAGGCTTGAGCAAAGCTAGCGCCCCCGGCACCGGAACCGATGATCAGAATGTCATAATGGGGCATGTTTGTCTCGTCAGGCAGTTGGGTCGGGCAGGGCAAATTTCTTGGTTTGAGGGCGGATGAGGGCCGCCGTCCAACTATCCGGCAGAACTTTCATAAATGCAACCGCAAGTTTGTTTGGCCAGCCAGGGACAACCACTTCCTTGCCAGCCTCATTGGCGGCCATGGCAATTGCAACCACGTCCTCGGCTGTTTGTTTGTAGAGATTAGATTTGGCGATCAATTGATCGGTGCCATTGGCTTTGGCAAAGTCGCTTTCAGTCTGACCGGGGCAAATGGCTGTTACCAGTACGCCTTTGTCTGCCACTTCAGCGGCGAGCGATTGGGTCATTTTCACCACAAAGCTTTTGGCAGCAGGGTAAAGCGTATGGCCTGCAGCGCCGGAGGAAAAAGCGACCATGCTGGCAACATTTATGATGCGGCCATAGCCGCGTTGAACCATGCCCGGCAGAAGGGCATGGGTGAGGCTGACGACAGATGTCACCAAGACCGCGACAAAATCAGTTTGTTGTTCGGCTTTGGTAGCCAAGAAAGTCTGAGGCAGGGAATAGCCGGCGTTATTGACCAGAATCTCGCACGATCGGCCGTGCTCAGCCAAAGCCGTCACGATTAGGCCGGTCGCTTCTGGCTTGGACAAGTCAGCTTGGACCGCAAAAGCTGAAACCCCATGTTGCTCAGACAAAGCCTTTGCTAAGGCTTCAAGTCGATCAAGGCGGCGGGCGACAAGGCAAAGGTCCACCCCCTGCTTTGCATAAGCGCGGGCAAACGCCTCGCCAATGCCAGACGAAGCCCCTGTGATAACGGCGAGTCGACGTGGCAATGAAGTCAGGGTCATGTAGGATCGCCTCCCGTGATCAAGAGGGCTCACCCTAAAGTGAATTGTCAAAGCATGCACGGGTCTATGGCTGTTAGCAGATGTCCCGCGGTGTCATTTTTGGCTTATGACAAGAAAAATACAGGTCTTTTGGTTGGCAAGTTGGAAAAGGGGTGCGAGTGTTAGAAGTGAACATGCTAAAAGCTGATGGGTACTTTCGAGATCAGGTTTTGGCATCCGGAAAAATTTTGGGGGGCCAAAACCTATGTCATTGAAGTCTAATATGCTGTGTTGCACCATTCTTGCGACACTTTCCTTTACCTCGATCGCACCAGCTTTCGCTCAAACAGCACCTGCGCCAACCGCGCCTGAGGCCGCCAAAGAAGCCGAAGTCGTTGTAGTTGTCGGGACGCGGATTGAAGGGGCAAAGGCCGCTGGCGATTTGCCCGTGTCGGTTTTGACGGCTGAACGGATCGCAGCAGTCGGCAGTGTTTCGGGCGACGATTTGTTCCGCTCGATCCCGCAAGCGGGTGACGTTCAATTCCAAGAATCGCGCACGACTGGAAACTTAAATGACGCGCGCGGCGATAACTCGTCGATCAACTTGCGCAGCGTTGGCACTGGCAACACCTTGGTCTTGCTCAATGGTCGCCGCATGATCCTGACGCCGGGCACACAGACTGAAAACTTCGTGCCGGTTCAGACCGCCAATACGAACTCTTTGCCCGTCGGCGCGATCAGCCGTATTGAAGTGCTGCGCGATGGTGCCGCGGCTATCTACGGCGCAGATGCGGTTGCTGGCGTCGTCAATGTGGTGCTGGACAAGCGCTACAAGGGTGTGCGCGCGGACCTCCGTCATGCGTTTGCCGATGGCACCGAAGAATCGACGGCGTCGATCAAGTCGGGCTTTGAGACCCCAGGCGGCGGCCGCTTGATGGTGTTTGGCAGCTTTACCCACCGCACGCCCTTAATGGCGAGCGAGCGCGCGTTTTCCGCTAGTGAAGATCATCGCGCCGCTCTGTTCGGCACGCCTTGGGCCGGCGATACCGCGTTTGACAACCGCTCCACCTCTTCGCCTTGGGGCTCGTTCACGGTCATTCCAACAACCACTGTTGTACGGCAAGGCACCACGGCGTTGACGGCGTCGGGCGTGTTCCACGTCGAGCCAACCAATAACTTTGCAGCCGGCTGCTCCAGCACCGTTATCAACGGCAATCTGTGCTTGCGCAGCGGAACGATCACGGGCGCAAACTCGCGCGTCTTGCGCTATGATGAAAACCCTGACCGCAGCATTCGCGGCGGGCTAGACCGCGCCACCCTATTTGGAACCTTCACCAAAGATATCGGCTCAATGGAGTTCTTCTCCGAGCTTGGCTATTATCATGCTGAATTGGAAGGCAAGCGCGAGCAGTCGGCCCCGATTTCAAGTGCGGTAATCTCGATCCCCGCCACCAATTTCTACAACCCGTTTGGTGCTGCCACGATCAATGGCGTGGCCAATCCGAACCGTTTGGCCAATTTGACCGGCGTACCAACAACCGGCTTGGCGCTGCGCATCACCACCTATCGCCCAGTGGACACTGGTCCTCGTACCTTTGTGGTGACCGACGACATGGTGCGCGGTCTAGCAGGCTTGCGCGGGGATTGGGGCGATTTCAAATGGGAATCGGCCTTGACCTATTCGTGGGCCCGTACCGATGACGAAACCCGCAACGTCATCAGCAACACTTTGTTCCAGCGGGCTCTCGCCAAGTCCACCCCAGACGCCTACAACCCCTTCAATGGCGGAACCCAGCCGACCTATTCTTTTGGCGATGCGACACCCAGCAATGCCGACACGATCAAGTCCTTCTTGGTTGATGCCAATCGCATTGGCACCACGTCCTTGGCCACGATCGACTTCAAGATCTCCAAGGCAGAATTGTTTAAATTGCCCGCAGGGTCTGTCGGCTTTGCTGGTGGTGTTGAAGTTCGCAACGAGACCTATCAAGACAATCGCGACGCCCGCCTGGATGGGACAGTCACCTATACCGATGTTGTTAGCGGCATCACCTATGGCACGGACATCATGGGCGCGAGCCCATCCCCAGATGTGAAGGCCGATCGCTCTGTCTCCGCTTTGTTTGCAGAGCTTTCCGTCCCGGTTGTGTCGGAAGAGATGAATGTTCCACTGATCAAGTCGATCGACTTGCAATTGGCGGCACGCGGCGAAAGCTATTCAGATTTCGGCGAGGTGGTTAAGCCAAAGATCGCTGGCAGCTGGGTGATTGTTGATGCGATTAAGCTGCGCAGCTCATGGTCGCAAAGCTATCGTGCGCCAAACCTCGCGCAATTCTATAGCGCGGGCACACAAGTCGCGAACACGCGGACCGACTTTGCAGCTTGCCGCCTGAACAACACGACCTGTACGGGCGTCAGCACGCTGGAAGTGCGGGCCGGCAATCAAAAGCTGAAGCCAGAAGATGCGGAGAACTTCTCCTACGGCTTGGTGTTCCAGCCGATCAAGGGCCTGACATTCACCGTCGATTCTTGGTCGTTGAAGTCCGATGGCGTGATCGGGATCCAGGGCGCACAGAACCAGATCCTTTATGATCTGCTGTTGCGCCAAAGTGGCAAGTCCAATCCAAACGTCGTACGTTTGGCCCCCGTCGGAACGCAAGTCGTTGGCGACTTGTCCTTTGTGCAGGACGATTACTTCAACCTCGGCCCCCGCTCCTTGGAAGGGATCGACCTTGGCTTGAGCTATGACCTGAAGACCAAGAAATATGGTAACTTCAGCATCGACTTGGCGGGTTCCAAACTGACTGAATTCCAGCAGTCCGCATCCCCTTTACAACAAGAGCTGATCGACGCAAATGCGGCGGGCAAGTTTGGGACCGGTGTGAGGATCACCCAAGCCGGCAGTCAAATTCAGGCCAATGGCAACCCAGAGTGGCGCGCCACAGCTAACCTGACTTGGCGCAAAGGCCCCGTCAGTGTGGGTGCCTTGGTCAGTTATGTGGGGCCAGTCTTTGATACAGGCACCTTGTTGGTCAATGGACAAAACTATCAGTTGGACTCCATGACCACCGTCAACACCTATGTCCAATACCGCCAAGATGGCTATCGGGCGCGATTTGGTGCACGCAATGCGTTTGACCAAAAGCCTCCGCGCAGCTCGTCCAACTATGGCTTCTTGGGTTCCTTGCATGACGCAATTGGTCGGATGTTCTATGTGGAATTGTCCAAGGACTTCTAAGGACTGTCTGAATACGTCACAGGCCTCTTTCTTGCGCTTTGCTTGAAGGGGGCCTTGATGTCTTGGTTATTAAGATTGAATTTTTAGCGGGAAAGAAGCGGCGATGAAGCAAACATCTCACCTGATGCGTTTGGTTGTGGGGGTTGTTGTTTCGGCCTCGCTGATTTTCACCCCCGTTCAAGCCCAGCGCAAACAGCTTCTAGAATACCCCAGCATCCACTCACCCGTTGTCGGCCAGTCCGGCATGGTTGTGACCCAAAACGCCACCGCGTCCAAAGTCGGGGCCGACATCATTGCCCAAGGCGGTAATGCAGTGGACGCTGCGGTTGCGATTGGCTTTGCCTTGGCTGTGACCTTGCCGCGCGCTGGCAATATTGGCGGCGACGGCTTTATGCTGATCCACGATCAAGCCACCGGCAAGCAACACTTCATCGACTTCCGCTCCGTCGCACCGAAAGCTGCTACCTTGTCGATGTTCATTGATAATGCAGGCAAGGAAAGCCCAATCGCGGGCAGGGGCTATCTGGCGCCATCGGTCCCTGGCACGGTCGCGGGGCTTTATCTGGCCCATCAGAAGCACGGCAAGCTGCCTTGGTCAGCCGTTGTGGCCCCTGCTATTGCTCTGGCGCGTGATGGTATCGCAATTACGCCAGACGAAGCCTTTGTGTTCGAATGGGCACAGGAACGTCTATCGACCAGTGAAGCGGGCAAGCGCGCTTATTACAAGCCAGACGGCAACCTCTATCGCGCTGGTGAAGTTTTGAAGCAGCCTGATTTGGCTTGGACTTTGACCCAAATCGCACAACGTGGGGCAGACGGCTTCTATAAAGGGCCAGTCGCGCAGAAATTTGCTGCCGATATGGCCCGCCACAATGGCCTGATTACCGAAGCAGACCTTGCGGCCTATCGCCCCGTTGAACGTGAGCCTCTACGCGGCACCTATCGCGGGATCGACATTGTGACGGCACCTCCAGCAAGCGCTGGCGGGGCCACCCTGCTCAACATCCTCAATATTCTTGAGAATTTTGACCTTAAGGCTTTAGGGGCGGGGTCTGCCCGTTCGCTTCATTTGATGTCAGAGGCGATGAAGCGCGCCTATATTGATCGCACAGAAGTTCTAGGTGACACCGACTTCGTCAAAGCCCCCTTAAAAGGCTTTATCTCCAAAGCTTATGGCCAAGAGCGGGCCAAGAACATTGATCCAAACCGGGCCGCTGAAGTCAAAAAGCTGAACGTTGGTGATCCGTTACGGTTTGAAAGCCCATCTACCACGCACTATTCGGTGGCAGATGCGCAAGGCAATGTCGTCAGCACGACTTATACCTTAGGGGCCGACTTTGGTTCTGGTGTTATGATCGAAGGGACAGGCATTCTTCTGAACAATCAGATGAACAACTTCGACCATGAAGGCGCGTTTGAGGCACAAAAAAATGGCACAAAGCCGCCGTTGAACGCCATGGCACCGGGCAAACGCATGTTGTCGACCATGATGCCGACGATTGCCTATAAGGATGGCAAGCCTTGGCTGGTGGTAGGCACGCCAGGTGGCAGCACCATCATCACGACTGTTACCCAACTCATCGTCAATGTGATCGATTTCAAGTTGAACATCGACGAAGCAACCCATCAGCCGCGCATTTATCAGGGCTGGACTGACGCGCTGCGGGTAGAGCCGAACTTCAATCCAGACACAGTCGCATTACTTGAGCGCATGGGCCATAAAGTGACGTCGGATGAGACCATGGGCAGTGCTCAATCCATCATGATTGAAAACGGCCTCTTCCTTGGTGCAGCTGATCCACGCCGACCGGGCGCTTTGGCAGTTCCAGCGACAGCACCTCGCTGAAGGCAATTGTTCGGCAGGTGATGGCTTGAATGTCCCAACCTATGCCATAGGTTGGCGTCTCTTGAGCCGACGGATACATTCATGCAAGCCACGCTATCTCCTTTGAAATTCCAAGACCCTTTACGCACAGCGAAAGGGGAAGAGCGGGCCTTTGTGGCCTTTGATGGCTTTCAAACGCTTTGGTTCAATACGGGTACCTTGTGCAACATCACATGCGTCAATTGCTATATTGAAAGCTCGCCCACCAATGATCGCTTGGTTTATCTGACGCCCCAAGACGTCGTGCCCTTTCTGGACGAATTGGCGGAGGTGCAGCCCGGGTCTGTGGAAATTGGCTTTACGGGCGGAGAGCCTTTCCTCAATCCAGATATCATCGAAATTCTGACTATCGCTTTGGAGCGCGGGCATCCAGTGCTTCTTTTGACAAATGCCATGCGGCCAATGATGCGCCCGCGCGTGCAGGAAGGGATCAAAGGCCTGATCGCCCGCTTTGGCGACCAATTGACGTTTCGCGTCAGCCTTGATCATTGGAGTGCCCGCTTCCATGATCAAGAACGCGGCGAAGGTGGCTTTGAAGAGACCTGTGTGGGTCTCGACTGGCTGGCCGCCCACGGGGCAAAGCTGGCCATTGCTGGGCGGACCTTGTGGGGCGAAAGCCAAGAAGTCAGTCAGGCAGGCTTTAAGACCTTGGTTGCTGAGCGAAATTGGCCGATCAATGTTACAGAACCCTTGTCGCTTGTTCTGTTCCCGGAGATGGATGCGCGCGTCGATGTGCCAGAAATTACACCAGCATGTTGGGGGATTTTGGGGGTCGACCCGAAGGGGCTGATGTGCGCGAGTTCTCGTATGATCGTTAAACGCAAAGGTGCCGATGCGCCGGTTGTTTTGCCCTGCACCCTCTTGCCCTATGAACCTGAATTTGAAATGGGCGAGACTTTAGCGGGAAGCCTTGGACCGGTGCGTTTGAACCATCCCCATTGCGCCAAATTCTGCGTGCTCGGCGGGGGCTCGTGCTCTGCCTAATCCAATGTTTAGCCGAGTAGGCTGCCGAGATCTTCGAGTAATTGCGCTTCAGAAGTCACCTTGATGGTGCGCATTCCCATGGCCTTGGCGGGCTTTAGATTGATGCCCAAGTCGTCCAGATAGATACAAGCCGAAGGGTCCACGCCAAGTTTTTCGCACATCATTTGATAGATGCGGGGATCGGGCTTGCGAATCCCAATCTTTGAGCTTTCAATGACGTGATCAAAGACAGCCATAACCTCGCCAACTGCTTTGGCTTTCTCTTGGGTTCCAGCCATCCCTGCCCCATGGCCGACGGGCACATTATTAGTGATGCAGCCCAACCGATACGTGCCTTTCAACGACTTCAGAGCGGCGATCGCGCTCGGGCGTAAGTCGCCAGCAAGCAAGGCCAGAACATCGCGGCCAGCGACTGTGTGCCCCAGAGTGGTGCTCTCCGCCGTGAACAAAGCGTCAAAAGTTGCTGCGTCAATCTCTGCCCGCTCAAACAAAGCCCAAGCATTGGTATCGGGGTTCACGCTGTTAACTTGGCGAATAAAGTTTTCGGGCAACCCGTGTTGCCGCTCATACCGCGCGAAGGCTTCAAACGGCGACGAGGTTAAGACCCCGCCAAAATCCCAAATTACTGCTGCCGTATCGACCATAGTGCCCACCTCTTTTGCCGAGATAGCTTAGGCGCTTTTGCGCTTACGGTTCAAGCCAGATGCGAGGGTGACCTGCAGGCTCAGACCCACTCAGATTTGCTACCGTTCAGGAGGGGAACGTAGTCAATCAATCTGTCCAGCAAATCGTCATGATTAGGCGCTATCTTCGCCATTAAAGCGAAGATTGAGGTAAATATTACGCCATTATCATGTATATACATGATTTTTATTGACTTTATAAATTCAGAATGACTTTCTGCTCAGGGTAACCATCTGTTGAATATCTGCATAATCACACCCAGTCACGTCTGTAAGGTCGCATCTATGAAACGCATCGCCCTTTGGTCCTTGTCGGCATGCATGCTGGTCCCTGCGCTTGTAACGGCACAACAGCCGCTGGATTTGCAAATGCCGCCTCAAGCCAAAGCCGGTCAATGCTTTGCGCGCGTCCTCGTTGAAGCGACCTATCGCAGCGAAACCGTGCCGGTGGTCATCCGTGATGCCCATGATAGCGTGCAAATAAGCGATCCTGTTTTCAAAAGTGAGATTAAAAGCTTCCCGATTAGCGATGCGTACAAGGATTATGTCGTAACCCCACCAACCTTCCGGACTGAACAGCAGAAGATCGTTGTTCGTCCTGCCCATGAGCGCTTGCGTGCTTCCCCGGCCGTGATTGGAACCCGTCCCATAACAGTGGTGATCCGCGAGCCACGACTGGTTTGGCGTCCCGGTAGCAAGGGCTCAGAAGTGCGCCGCATTGATGCGGCCACGGGCGAAGTTTTCTGTCTGGTTGAAGAACCGGCCATGACCGCTGTGATGCAGCGCGAGGTCCAGATCTCACCAGCCCAAATCTCGCGCGAGCGCATTCCTGCGCTTGAGGAAATCATTGAGCGGCGTTTCCTTGTTACGCCTGCCACCGTGCGAGAAATCCTTGTGCGGGCGGAAGCCAAGGATTTAAAGATCCAGACTTTGATTGAGCCAGCTCGCGAAATCCGGACCAATGTTGAGGCCCGCGCGGGCACCATGCAACGCCAAGTGGAAGTGACGGCAGAACGTTATGAATGGGTACCCGTTGTGTGCGTCGATACCCCAGAGGGTAAGCATTCTATCCAAGCTGTACAGCGTGCTTTGGCGGAGAGAAACTATTATAGCGGTCCAATTGACGGTCTTATCGGTCCTAAGACCAAACAAGCATTGGCAGCATTCCAGCGTGCCAATGGTCTTCCGGGGCAAGGTAGTTTGACAGTGGCAACTACTCGCGCCTTAGGCTTGTGACCAATACATCAATTTTGAGTGCTTGAGAGTCTTGGGGTCTGAATTACTTCTCAGTTGATCTGAACCCGTACTCTTGCACTAAATATTTCTTCGGGTATCAGATTTACAATCTTGGAGAACTATTGCTTTGGCTGCATCAACCTCGATTCCCATAACCATACTGATTGTCGATGATAATCAGCATATGCGGGGGATATTGAGAGAATTGCTGCGCGCCGCAGGCGTGAATGATATCAAGGAAGCCTCAGACCCTGTGGAAGCGTTTGAGTATATGAAGTCGAGTTCGGTAGACTTGCTATTGGTCGATCTTGCTATGCCACTGATCGATGGTGTTGAGTTCATTAAAATGATCCGCACGAACGAAGATAGCCCTAACCACTTCCTTCCAATCATCATGATTACCGGTCACTCAGAGCGGTCCCGAGTAAATGCCGCGCGTGATGCGGGCGTAAACGAATTCTTGGTGAAGCCTGTCACCGCTAAAGGCTTGATGGAGCGCTTGTCGCTGATCGTGAATAGGCCGCGCAACTTCGTGAAGAGTAAGCATTATTTTGGCCCAGATCGACGCCGCAGGCCGGACCCTAATTTTAGTGGCGAAGAGCGGCGCAAAGACTTGAAAGCAAAGATCTAAGACCTGCCGTTGGCTGCCTTCATGCAAGTAGTATCTGTGGTCTAGGTTCAAGTTGTGGGATGACTCGCGATTTGGTGTCGACAAACGCTGAAAAAATAACAGCAGAAAACCTTACATAATATATTGAATAATATGATTTTTTTGATGATTATTTGCATGGTGTTTTTTGAGGTGAAAAAAACGTTTGCGTCCCAGAAAAATAGCCTTATACGCGCTTCTTCCGGCGGACCTGGAAACAGCATCCAGTCCACTAACGCCCCCTCGGGCCCAGGCCACACGGCAGCGGCTTCCACCCCCGCTTCCGGCGTAAGCTTCCAAGGGCGGACCTGACTTACATCCGGGTAAGGATCGGGCTTCCGATTTTTGCCTAGCATGTCCGACTAACGCCGGCCTGGGTTTAGATCATAAGGGGGGTCCGCATGGATCACTTCAATTCTGCGCACGACGCTGTCGTGAAGCTGCGTCCGGATGTGCCATTGGCTGTCAACCGTCCGCATCTTATTCGTGCGGCTGCACGCTGGTTCCTCGATTCGTTCGAGGGCGATATTTTATACGCCGTGAAGGCAAACCCTTCACCGTGGGTGCTGGAAGCCTTGTGGCGTGAAGGTGTGCGTCATTTCGACGTCGCGTCCGTCAATGAGTGCAAGCTGGTGCGGGACATGTTCCCAACGGCGACCTTGGCATTCATGCATCCGGTCAAAAATCGTGCAGCGATTGCACGTGCCTATCATGAATTTGGCTGCCGTATTTTCGCGCTCGATAGCGTGGAAGAGCTGCAGAAGATTCTCGATGAGACCGGTGGTGCGACGGACCTAACCTTTGTTGTCCGCCTGCGCGTCAGCAATGCCGATGCCAGCCTAAAGCTGGAGGCAAAGTTCGGGGCCATTGGCGAAGAAGCTGTTACGCTCCTGCGCCGCGCCCGGGCTGCTACCCAAGAAGATCTCGGTGTGTCGTTCCATGTTGGCAGCCAATGCATGAACCCAAGTGCATGGCGTGCGGCTTTGCGCGAAGCGTCTCGATTGATCATCCAAGCTGGCGTAACCATCGACGTGGTCGATGTTGGCGGTGGTTTCCCCTCGATCTATCCGGGCATGAACCCACCTCCGATGCAGCTATTTGTCGACGAGATTCATCGCGTGTTTGACGCGATGCCCGTGACGATGAATTGCAAATTGTGGGCAGAACCTGGCCGGGCCTTGGTGGCTGAAGCTACCTCGATCGTCGTCAAAGTCGACCTGCGCAAAGGCGACGCGCTGTACATCAATGATGGCTCTTATGGGAACTTGTTTGACGCCACCCACGTCAATTGGGTCTATCCGGTATCGATGATCCGTCCTGAAGGCGGGGCACCGTCCAAGCTAGCTGACTTCCGCTTCTATGGGCCAACCTGCGATTCCATGGATGCAGCCAAAGGACCCTTCCGTTTGCCGGCCGATATTGGCGAAGGCGATTGGATCGAGATTGGTATGTTAGGCGCGTACGGCGTCGCCATGGCCACCCGCTTTAATGGCTATGGTGAGAGTGTGGATGTCATCGCAGAAGATGCACCACACGCATCGATGTTTCCAGTGCTCGACCAAGTGGTGGAGCGTGCCAGCCGTTTCGCAAAAGGCTAATATAATCTGCGCTTTCGTTTAGATCAGGCAGGCCTTGCATTCGGGGCCTGCCTTTTCTCTTTCAAGCCGCTGATTTACTGCACACCAGCGCCATCAACCCTTTGCCGAAGCCTGTAACTTGGACTATGTCACAGGTACCGCAGTCGGTATGAGGATACGCGTCGCATGGTCCAGCTTACACTTCCCGCCAATTCTCGCGTGACCAAGGGCAAGCATTATCCTGCCCCAGCCGATGCAAAGAAAGTGCGGACGTTTAAGATTTACCGCTATGACCCTGAGACGGGCCAGAACCCCCGCTGGGATACTTATGACGTCGCTGTCGATCAGTGCGGCCCGATGGTGTTGGACGCCCTGATCCATATCAAAAGCACGATGGATGCGACTTTGACGTTCCGCCGCTCGTGCCGCGAAGGCGTTTGCGGGTCGTGCGCCATGAACATTGGTGGACGCAACACCTTGGCTTGCACCAAGGGCCACGATGAAATACCAGGCGATACCTTGTCGGTCAGCCCGCTGCCGCACATGCCAGTGATCAAGGATTTGGTCCCTGACCTAACGAATTTTTACGCGCAATATGCGTCTATTGAGCCTTATATGCAGACCACGACGCCTGCGCCCGAGAAGGAATGGAAGCAAAGCCCTGAAGACCGCGAGAAAATGGACGG
>CAMDDL010000007.1 GCA_945891505.1 Maricaulis salignorans
ATGTGCTGGGCTCGGCGTTCGTGGCCCATTGTGGTTGTGGAGGGGATGAGCGGCGAAAGCTGCCACTCAAGAGCGAGCAAACTCTCTGAATTGATAGCGGAAGTTTCGGGACCGGGTCAGGGAAATCAGTCGAACTGGCGGACAGAGAGGGATTCGAACCCTCGATGGGCTTGCACCCATACACGCGTTCCAGGCGTGCGCCTTCAACCACTCGGCCACCTGCCCGTTCGAAGGCGCGGGTATAAACATCATGACAGACTAAGCAAGCCATCAATGCACACAGGAGTGTAGTTGACTGATCTTTAGACCACTTAGGCTAGGACTTGATCCGCCCAAGTATCGAAATGATCCCAAAATGCCGCCCGAATGGCGTCCACTTCGTGCAGAAGCTCATGTTTAGAGCCAGCGACAAGCCGCAACTGCCCATGGGGCATTTGACCACAAATGCGGACATGGGCGGCATTATCCACAATGGTCTCCCCTTCGGCACTGACAACCAAGATCGGGATATGGATTTGGGAGAGGCGAGCGGGCGTGAAAGAGCCCATAGTCTTAATTGCCTCATCCAACCAGCCATTTGTGGGTCCTGCGATCTGAAGGGCAGGCTCTTCCAACATCAAGGCATTGTTGCGGGCAAAGCGCTTGGGATCATGGGTAACTTGGTTGCCTTCAAACGCCTCAGGCTGCCACGTGGTAGGCAGGGATGGCGCGACGTCTTTGCCCTTGCCGGTCGCCACCAAGGACTTGGCCAACAAGCCCATACCCGGGGGTGCTAAAATGCCCCACATGGGCGCGGAAAATGCCGCCCCAACCACATTGGGGATCGCATGGGTCAACAAGGCTTCCAAGCAAATCGTGCCGCCCATAGAGTGGCTCAGCAAGATACGTTTGCCCGTCAATCTATCGGCAACGGCTGCAACGGCCAAAGCCATATGCTCAGTTGCCTTGGAAAAACTATCGAGATGGCCTGCGTGCGCGGTCGCGCCTAACCGATCAGACCAACCCTGACCGCGATGATCGACGGTTAGAACATTGAAGCCCCGGGCGAGGAGATCGGCAATCGTCTCCGCATATTTTTCAATATATTCAGTCCGACCGGGCGCTAAAATAACAGATCCGCGCGGCTCATCACCCTGATAGGGAACAAAAGCCGCGCGAATTGTTTTGTCGTCAGGCCCAAGAACGCGAAAGGTCTCCAGACCTTGCAACGCATCCATCAAAGGGTCCTGAACAACTTGCATCGGGCGCGATTAGCCGATGATCGACTGAAGTTTCATAGCGATCGACATATCGCCATCAACTTTCAGCTTGCCGCCCATAAAAGCGTTCATGCCATTCAAACGGCCTTCAACCATGTCGACGAAGTCGCTCATGGCGATCTTCAAGGTGCAGTCTGCTGGACCATCGTCGTTGGTGACGGCATTGCCGTTCTTGCCATCGATATGGATTTTGCCGGCATCGCCGAAATCAAACTTCACGGTGTTGCCAAAAGCTGGCTTAGCTTCGACACGTTCTTTCATGCCAGCAGTAATTGTCGCGAGATCCATTTATTCCTCCCTGAGCGCATCCCGGAACAAGCTTGGGACAACGCGGTGACTCCTTACTAGACCGGGATGAGGCTGAGGGGAAGCGGTACGTAACGTCAATTCGTGCGGCTAATTCCTTGCAAATGCAGATAACGCAT
Source organism: Maricaulis salignorans (assembly GCA_945891505.1). Classification (GTDB taxonomy): domain Bacteria; phylum Pseudomonadota; class Alphaproteobacteria; order Caulobacterales; family Aquidulcibacteraceae; genus Aquidulcibacter; species Aquidulcibacter miladensis. The sequence continues at coordinate 1,685 of CAMDDL010000007.1, forward strand.
GGCAACTCACGGCAATGTTAAACGAAGTCAGTCCTTTCGGCACCTTTTCCCCGTCGGCGTTTCAGAGCCGCATCATCTCGCTAGCGCGCGGTTTTGATCCAGGCCCTTTCAGCAAATTTGCCGCGTCAATTGGAAAAAGACTGATCTTTCCGGGACTTGATGGCCCGCTCGACCTTATGACATGGGGCATCAAGACCCGTATCGACCCCCGCCGCAACGTAACAGAAAAACGCCTCATGTTCTCCCCTTCCCGCTTTGAGTTGGAAGAACGCGAATTGTTGCAACGCGAACTGAAAGCCGGGGATGTCTTCGTCGATGTGGGGGCAAATGTGGGGGCCTACGCCCTGTGGGTCGGCCCCATCATTGGTCCAAGCGGGAAAATTGTTGCCATTGAGCCTCAGCCGAGCGTCCTAGCCCGTTTACGTGCCAACTTTGCCTTAAACCCGGACTTTAATGCACAGATCTTTCCGTGCGGCGCGGGCGATTCCAACGGCATGATGACGCTATCTGTTGGCAGCGACAATGAAGGCGGCGCGTCGCTGGCCACAGTTGGCGGCGGTGCCGACGAAGTGGAGGTCGCCGTCCGCCCTTTGCTCAACATGATCGAAGAAGCCCGCTTGGAGCGCATAGACGCCCTCAAGATCGACATTGAGGGCTATGAGGATCGCGCCCTCCTGCCTTTCTTTGCGGAAGCCTCAAAAAGCCTCTGGCCTCGCCTACTAATCGTCGAGCGCAGCGATAGGGATTGGGCAAGCGACCTGATGGGCGCGCTCACGAAATCCGGCTATCGCCAGACCTTAATAACCAAGCGCAATTATGTGATGCAGCTGGCCTAGCCTGCCGCGCGCGCCATATGCTCTTCCAAGTCATATTCTTTGAGCTTGCGGTAGAGCGTCGAGCGGCCAATGCCCAAGCGGCGGGCAACTTCGGTCATATGCCCGGCATAGAGGTCGATGGCATATTCGATCAGATCGCGTTCAATTTGCTCTAGTGTGCGCAAATGACCGGCTGGGTCAAAGATCGCAACGCCATTGCCCGCTTCAATCGCCGCGGCCAACAGATCGCTATTGGCTGGCAAGGCTGGCATCGTGATCATCGCAGATACGCCTGCCGCTTCAGTCGCAGGCTGTGTTGCGGCTTCAGGAGCTGGAGTTTCCGAGACAAATTGCGGCAAAGCGGATTGTACGTGGGGGAAGTCTTCTGGCTGCAAGAAGTCCCCATCGCATAAGACAACCGCCCGGAAGATGGTGTTTTCAAGCTGGCGCACATTGCCCGGCCAATCAAAGCTTTGCAGCATGGCCAAGGCCTGTGGCGTCGCACCCAAGACCCGCTTGCCCTCTTCGGCATTGATGCGGGTGACGAAATGTTTGATCAGGGCTGGAATATCTTCCATGCGCTCGCGCAGCGGTGGCGCATCAACTGGGAAGACGTTCAAGCGATAGAACAAGTCTTCCCGGAAGCGACCTTCCCCAACCAATTTGGCCAAGTCCTTGTTGGTGGCGGCAATGATGCGCACATCCACTTTGACAGGCCGCTTTGAACCTACAGGATCGACTTCGCTTTCTTGGAGCGCACGAAGCAGCTTTACCTGAATGTCGAGGGGTAATTCGCCGACTTCGTCGAGGAATAAGGTGCCGCCATCGGCTTCTTGGAATTTACCCAAATGGCGATCATGTGCGCCGGTAAAGGCACCTTTTTCGTGACCGAACAGAATGCTTTCCACCAGATTTTCGGGGATCGCACCGCAGTTTACCGCGATGATGGGTCTGCCCGAACGCTCGCTCTCGCCATGGATAGCGCGCGCGATGACCTCTTTACCAACGCCGCTCTCGCCTAAAATAAGGACCGGGATATTGGAAGTGGCTGCACGTTGACCCAAACGGATCACTTGGCGCATGGCCGAAGCGCCAGCAACCATATCGCCAAAGGTAAAGGTGCCAGCAGCCTTCTTCTTAAGGCGCTTTACTTCACCCGACAATTCGCCAACTTTCAGCGCATTGCGAATAGAAACCATCACGCGCTCTGGGCTCGCTGGCTTGACGAAGAAGTCTGTTGCGCCGGCCTGCATAGCTTTCACAACCGTATCGATGCCACCCGAAGCGGTCAGCACAACGACGGGCAAATCATCGCGCTTGGCGCGGATCGCGGCGAGCGCCTCCATACCGGAAACACCCGGCATAATCAGGTCCAAGAGGACGACGTCAACAGCTGGGTCCATGGCTTGCGCGATGGCTTGTGCGCCGTCTTCTGCGGTCCGAGTTGCAAAGCCTTGACGCTCAACAGCCCCCTGCAACAGGCGACGCTGCGACGGATCGTCATCAACGATTAGGACGGTCTTACTCATTATACCCACCAAATTCTTTGTTGCCGGGTTTTCCCGGTCATGACGCCCAAAACTCAAACCGAGATTTGATGCTTCTGCGTCTGTTCACCACCCCTTCTACACGCAGGATGTAAAGGGTGGCTTAAAATGGGACATTCCATGAGAAGAAAACTGCACACATCGCCCCCTTGACCAAAACGGGTCAGACGGTCATGCCCACGCAGCAAAAGATGACCCGATGAAGGCTATGAAAATGTCAGTCGCGCCCCTGCCCGGAATTCTCGATATTGTCCCTTACAAGGGCGGCGAAGCAAAGATCCCGGGGATTGAGAAGCCCTGGAAGCTGTCATCCAATGAGAATCCTCTAGGCTGCAGTCCATCCGCCCGTCTCGCCTATCAAACCGCTGCGGAAGATTTGGCAGCTTATCCAGACGGCGACCATGCAGGCCTGCGTACCGCAATTGCTAGCCGCTATGGCCTCGATGCTGGGCGCATCATGTGTGGCAACGGCTCTGACGAGATTTTCCAGCTCTTGGGGCGGGCCTTCCTCGATCAAGGCGATGAAATCGTCCAATCTGCGCATGGCTTTTTGGTCTATCGACTGACTGCACAACAAGCCGGTGCCATTTGTGTTTCCGCACCTGAAACCAATCTGACCGCAGACGTCGATGCGCTACTGGCTTGTGTGACATCCAAGACCAAGATCGTGTTTTTGGCCAATCCCAATAATCCAACCGGCACCTATCTGCCCTATTCAGAGATCAAGCGCCTGCACGCAGGCTTACCTGACAACGTGCTTTTGGTCCTTGACGCCGCCTATAGCGAGTACGTGCAGACCAATGATTATTCATCTGGTCTGGAATTGGCTGGGGAAGCCGGCAACGTGTTGATGACGCGTACCTTCTCCAAGATCCACGGGCTTGCTGCCGCCCGCGTCGGTTGGTGCTATGGCCCGCAAATCGTGATCGATGCGCTCAACCGCGTACGGGGGCCATTTAATATCAGCGCGCCGGGCCTAGCGGCAGCAGAAGCCGCCATACTCGACCAAGACTTTGCCAACCATAGCATCACCTTTAACGCGCATTGGCTGGCCTTTTTGACGCACGAAATTCGCGCTCTGGGCCTTGAAGTGACCCCCAGCGTCGGTAACTTCATTTTGGTGAAATTCCCCAGCGAGCCCGAAAAGAACGCTGCAGCCGCCGACGCCTATTTGCGGTCTCGCGGGGTCATTGTACGTGCGGTTCGTGCCTATGGCTTGGACGCCTATTTGCGCATTTCAATCGGCCTAGAAGAGCCAAACCGCCTCACAGTCGCGGCACTTAAAGATTTTATGGGGTCGTGATGTCGGAAACGGCCAGCCACTTTGACACCTTAGCGATTATTGGGGTCGGCCTTATCGGCTCGTCGCTGGCTGCCGCCGCTAAAGCAAACGCCTTGGCATCAAAGATCATGCTCTTTGACTCAAACCCAAGCGTTCGCGAACGCGTGCAAGAATTAGGGCTTGGTGACGTGGCCGAGACGGTCGAAGCCGCTGTAACCGGGGCGGACTTGATTATCCTATGCACGCCGCCTGCCACGATGGGGGCCATAGGTGCCCAAATTGGGGGCCATGTTAAAGCCGGAGCCATCGTGACAGATGTTGGGTCTGTCAAAGAAGCCATCGTGCAACAGCTACAACCTGTTCTGCCTGAAGCCTGTTTCTTGATACCGGGCCACCCGATTGCAGGTGGTGAAAAGTCTGGCCCGGATGCTGGCTTTGCAGCTTTGTTTAACGGCCGCTGGGCAATTCTCACACCCCTTGCCGACCCTCGCCCTGCCTATCAAGAGGCAATTGTTCGACTAACGCACTTCTGGGAAGCGATGGGTGCTAAAGTTGATTTTATGGATCCGGTCCGCCACGACCAAGTCCTCGCCATGACCAGCCATTTGCCACATTTGATCGCTTTCTGCGTTGTGGCAACCGCTCAAGACGTGGAAGCGGTGACCGATAGTGAAGTTGTCAAATATTCTGCAGGTGGCTTTCGTGACTTTACCCGCATAGCGGCCTCGGACCCGACCATGTGGCGCGATGTGTTTTTGCTCAACAAGGATGCCGTCCTAGATCTACTTGGACGCTTTTCAGAGGATTTGACCGCTTTGCGTCGTGCCATACGCTGGGGCGATGGCGATACGTTGTTCGCAACCTTCGAACGGGCGCGCGCCATGCGTCGCGAAGTTATTGAGGCGGGGCAAGACACCGCTATACCCAATTTTGGCCGGGATCTGACGACATCAACTGCATCTAATGGCGATGGTAAGTCCGATTGAAATTTTTTTGTTATTTCGCTATGGTAAACTAGACGTTAACCAGTTCAGCGTCCATGATTCACAGGTAAAGATTCCTTGCATCCTCGGGAGAAACCCGTGCTAGCCGCCGCCAATTTTATCCTCTTTTTGGTCTATTGCATTGCCGCTGTTGGGTTGGGGGCGTTTGCTTTTTACATTCAAGAAGCCAGCCTTGCGGTCTCCATCTGCATGGGAGGTTTGCTGGGCGTTGCCTGCGGCTTGTTCCATCTCGCCTTCACGCCGCGTGAGGCAAAACTCTCGCGATCTGAAAGATACCGAATTGACCGTGAATTCCAATCTCTAAAGGATATGCAGGGTGCAACCAATCAAGAGATTGAAACCTTGAAAACCACTGTGGCAGAAGATGCTGCCGCCCGCGAGGCCGCTTTGGCGCGTGAAGTCCGCGAAATTGCGACGCTTCTGACGACTTATGTATCTAAAAATGAGCGTCGCCGGGAAGCCTCAGCGGTGGAGGGCCAAAAACTCTCACCGCGACGATCCGATCAGAATCTGTTAGCGGCCGTTCGCTCCGCCTTGGAGGAAAATCGGATTGAGCTGCACTTGCAGCCCATCGTCGCGCTACCCCAGCGCAAGACAGTTTATTATGAAGGCTTTACTCGCCTGCGTGACCCATCTGGTGCTGTGATTCTGCCCAGCGAATTCTTGCGCGTGGCAGAGCCTTCCGGCCTTGTTGGTGAAATCGACAACTTGCTGCTTCTGCGCTGTGTTCAAATCGCCCGTCGTCTCCTGAAGCATGATCGGCGCATCGGGCTCTTCTGCAATATCTCGACCACGAGCTTGGGGGATGAGACTTTCTTCCCGCAATTCATCGCCTTCTTGCGCGACAATAAAGATCTCGCTGGTTCGATCATTTTCGAACTCACCCGCGACTCGTTTGAGAAAATCCCGATGGCGGCTGAGCGCAACATGGGTCGATTGTTTGATCTGGGCTTCCGGTTCTCGATTGACCGGTGCGAGACCTTGGACCTTGACTTGCGCAAGCTAGAGCGCATGGGCGTGCGTTATGTGAAGATAGCCGGTGACAAACTGGTGCAGCAATTGGTCGAAGCCAAGACAGTACCGGTAACCGGCCTCAATCGTCAGTTCGAACCAGCAGACGTCTCTGCCCTCTTCTCGCGCTATGGGGTTGAGCTGATTGCCGATCGCGTTGAGACCGAACGCACGATTGTGGAAATCCTCGAACTCGACATAACCCATGCCCAAGGCAATCTGTTCGGCAAGCCCAAGTCCAGCACCGAAGTCATCAAAGCCAGCGAAGAAGGCCCTCGCTTGCGGATGGTCAGCTAAAATCTAGCCTGCCTTACAGGTTTGGTTGATGAAGTCGCGGTGGGTTGGGAAAGTCTCAGCCGTTTGCGCCATGAGCGTCTTTAAGCTGGCCAAGTGGCGATCGGCTTCAACATGGGTGCGGGTATCTACCAAGGGATCATATCCGGTTGGCTCCACAAACTGGCCCAAATAAACCGCCAACCAGCTTGGGTTTAGGAACAGCTCCGGCCCATCCGACACCATCCGACCGTACTTACGAAAATGCGCCATCTTGTAGGTCAAAGTGTCAGGCAGACTCATAGATGCGCAATAACGCCAGAGCTCGCTATCATCGCGCTCGGTCGCGCAATAATGCAGGATTAGGAAATCGCGAATCCGTTCCCACTCATAGGTGCTTAAGCGATTAAACTCGGTCTCCAAAACGGGGTCGACCGTCTTCGCGGGAAAGAGTGCCAAGAAACGCGTGATGCCCGTTTGAATAAGATGCAGACTGGTTGATTCTAACGGCTCCATAAAGCCTGCGGCCAGACCAATCGCGACACAATTTTTGTGCCAGATCTTCTTCCGCTTGCCCGTCGTAAAGCGCAAAGGACGCGGATCGGCCAAGGGCTTACCGTCCAAATTGGCCAGCAAGGTCCGCTCCACTTCTTCATCCGAGATAAAGCCGCTGGAATAGACGTAGCCATTGCCGATGCGGTGCTGAAGTGGAATCCGCCATTGCCAGCCAGCCTCCCGCGCGGTCGAGCGGGTATAGGGCGTGAACTCGCCACCATGTTCGCACGGCACCGCCATCGCCCGATCACAGGGTAACCAATGGCTCCAATCTTCATAACCAGCCTTGAGGGCGCCTTCGATCAATAGACCACGGAAGCCAGAGCAGTCCACGAAGAAATCGCCATCAACCTTGCGGCCATCTTCTAGCATGACATGGGTAATGCGGCCATCTTGGCTATCGAGGCCCACATCCGCGATCTTGCCCTCCATCCGGACGACCCCGCGTGCCTCGCTATAGCTTCGAAGGAATTGGGCATAGAGGCCCGCGTCGAAATGATAGGCATAGTCGAAGGTCGACTGGATCAAGCGCGGATCTTGCGTCGGCGGGGCAAAACGGCCGCGCTTAGCAACTTGCCACGCCATGGTGAACTCATCCAGCGAGCCAGGGTCCCGGCCCGTCTGGCGGGCGCGCAGATAATATTGATGCAGCGGCACCATATCAAAGTCCGCACCATAGGTTCCAAACGGATGGAAATAGCGGTGGCCCTGACGGCCCCAATTCACAAATTCAATACCCAGCTTAAACGAGCCTTGGGTGCGAACAACAAAGTCCTTCTCATCAAGGCCAAGAGAGCGATTAAAGACTTTGATGGGCGGAATGGTTGCTTCACCGACGCCAACAGTTCCAATCTCGTCGGATTCAATCAGGGTTATCGTACACCCGCGCCCAGCGGCGTTAGCAATAGCGGCCGCCGCCATCCAGCCGGCAGACCCGCCACCAACAATCACCAAGTGTTCAAGCTTTTGGCTCTGACCCTGCATTATGCTCCCCGACCTTTTCTTATGTTCCGATATAACCGCATCAGTCGAGATGACGAGTCTGCGTTGTTGCAAGGCTGCACCAGTTTTACAACTTTGTCGCATTTACCTGCATTCGCGCCCACTTTCCCATTGCACAATCGTTGTGATTTTGTCATGTAGCTTTCCTACACGTTCACAAATAAATGATTGCTGGACGTATTTTGAATGCCGATTCAAGACTATTGGGTCAGCTTTAGGCGCGGGATATCGTCGGGCGGCCTGCTAATTGGCTGATAATCGGCGTGTTCTGAAGGGAATCACAAGCGGGTCCGTTGCGGTCGGATCTGCTTATTTGGGAGGAACCGCGATGAATATACACACAGAATCACGCCTCGGCGTGTCGCGCGCTCGCTTGTTGGCTGGCGCAGTATCTTCGGTTGCCCTGTTGGCAGCTATGAGCGGGACAGCCCATGCACAAGCGGCTTCCACCACTGAAGCTTCCGACAAGGATGTCGAAACCATCGTGGTTGTCGGTATCCGTCGCGGTATCGAAAACTCTATCAACGCTAAGAAAACTTTGGGCGTCATCGCCGAAGTCGTCTCGGCTGAAGACATTGGCAAGCTGCCAGACGTCTCCATCGCAGAATCCTTGGCTCGCTTGCCAGGTGTGGCCGCGCAACGGATCGACGGTCGCGCTTCGCAATTGTCCGTCCGCGGCCTTGGCCCAGACTACACCACCACCCTGTTGAACGGCCGCGAGCAAGTCTCGGTTGGCGACAACCGCGGTGTTGAGTTCGACCAATATCCATCTGAATTGCTGGGTGGTGCTGCCGTCTACAAAACCCCAACCGCGACCCTGTTGGCACAAGGTGTCGCCGGTACGGTTGATCTGCAAACCATTCGCCCGCTGAAGTTTGGCCGTCGCCAATTCGCCGTTGGTGCGCGTTATGAGCAAAACGATCTGGGCGCTTTGAACGCTGGTACTTCGGAGTCCGGCAACCGCTTCTCGCTCGCTTACATCGACCAATTCATGGACGGTAAGCTGGGTGTGGCATTGGGCTATGCCCACATGGAATCGCCTTATCAGTCGAACCGCTATGAAGCTTGGGGCTATCCAACCAATGGCGCAAACTTCATCATTGGCGGTGTGAAGCCTTATGCTCTGTCGGGTAACATTACCCGCGATGGCTATATGGGTGTGATCGAGTTTCAGCCATCTGAAACTTTGACCCTGTCTTTGGACGGCTACTACTCGAAGTTCAATGACGATCAAATCTTGCGCGGCATCGAGCTGCCACTTTGGTGGTCGGGTGCTCAATTGCAGCCAGGCGCAGTCATCACCAACGGTATAACCACCTCCGGCCAATTCAACGGCGTGAAGGGCATCATCCGCAACGACATTCGCGCGCGTGAAGCCGATCTGGCTGCTTTGGCTGGTAAGGTTGAGTGGCAGATGAGCCCGAAAGACTCAGTCGTATTTGATCTCAGCTGGTCAAAAGGTGATCGCACCGACACAGACATTGAATCCTACTCCGGTACGGGTCGTGGTTCAGCCGGCGCAACTGACAATCTGGCATTTACAACCGCTGAAGCTGGCCGCTTGGTGTTCAAGCCAAGCCTGAACTATGGCGATTACAACACCATCAGCCTGACCGATCCAGGTGGCTGGGGCCAAGCTGGCTATTACAAGGCACCAGGTACGGTTGACGAACTGAACACGCTGAAGATCGCTGCAAAGCACGAGTTCGACGGCGACAAGGCGATCAAGTCGGTAGACTATGGCATCGGCTATTCGGATCGCAGCAAAGAAAAGACCGTGAATGAGTGGTTCTTGGACTTGGCTGGTGGTGCAAACAGCGTCGCTATCCCAACTTCGGCTCGCGTCGGTCAAACCAACCTCTCTTGGTTGGGCTTGGGCAATGTCGTCAGCTATGACCCACGTGGCTTCTTGGGCACCATCTACTCGCTGCGTCCAAACACCGCTGCAGATGTTGCGATCAAGAGCTGGTTGGTTGAAGAAACCCTCATTACCGCATTTGCGAAATTCAATGTCGACACCGAAGTTGGCAGCGTGCCTCTGACAGGTGATTTCGGCGTCCAAGTCGTGAATACCGATCAAAGCTCGACCGCTCGCGGCCGCAGCAACTCAACCGCAACCTTGGTCACCAAGACCGAAGGCACCGACTACACCCATGTTCTGCCTAGCATGAACTTGGCCTTCGCTTTGGACAATGATGCGAAAATCCGCGTTGCTGTAGCTCGCACGATGTCGCGTCCTCGTATGGACCAGATGAATGCTGCCTTTAGCTACAGCTATGATAGCTCGATCGTTCCAAACCGCGGCACACGCTGGTTCCAAAACTCAGGCAACCCATTGCTTGAGCCGATCTTGGCCCAAGCCGTCGACGTCAGCTATGAAAAGTACTTTGGTCGTCGTGCGTACTTCGCCGTCGCTGGCTTCTACAAGAACTTGGAATCCTGGATCGTCGACAACGTTGAACGTCCATTCGATGCAACCGGCCTAATTGTGCCAACCGGCGCGCCGCCAAGCCCAACCAACATTGGTATTGCAAGCTCGCCAGGCAATGTGAAGGGTGGTTTCATTCGGGGTCTCGAATTCACAGCTTCGTTCCCGTTCGATCAGTTTGTGCCAGCTCTGGAAGGCTTTGGTGCAAACTTCAGCGCGACCTATAATGACAGCAGCATCAAGCCAATCGCTGGCCAGCCTGCAACCAAGGTACCTGGTCTGTCTGAAAAGATCTTCAACACCTCGGTCTATTACGAGCGTTATGGCTTCCAAGCCCGCTTGAGCAACCGCTATCGTTCGGACTTCACCGGTTCGGTCGTGGCGTTTGGCGCCAACTTGGAAACCCGCAGCATTCAAGCTGAATCGGTTCTAGATGGCCAGATTGGTTACACCTTCCAATCAGGTCCATTGAACAATCTGTCGGTTCTGTTCCAAGTCAACAACATGACCGACGAGCCATTCACCACCCTCATCAACGACGATGAGCGCCTGGTGAAGGACTACCAAGAATATGGTCGCACTTTCTTGGTTGGTGTGAACTACAAGTTCTGATCTTGAGGGATCGGTAACCCCATAACCCCCGTCGGCCTGCGCTGGCGGGGGTTTTCTATGTTGTGATTTGCCCCTGCCCGCGGCCTATGTCAGGCACGTGTCTGTGGGGCGAGGAGAACTAGGTTTGGAACCTCAGGCTGTTGAGAAAATTGTGATTGTGGGTGGCGGTACCGCTGGCTGGATGACAGCCAGTGCACTGTCAAAAGTCTTGGGTCCACGCGTCACTATTCGCCTGATTGAAAGCGAAGAGATCGGTACCGTCGGAGTAGGCGAGGCCACCATCCCGCAGATCAATATCTTCAATTCGATCCTTGGCATTGATGAAAATGATTTCGTCGCCAAGACCAATGGTACGTTCAAGCTGGGGATTGAGTTCGTCAATTGGCACCGTCAGGGCGAGCGCTATATGCATGCCTTTGGTGGTCTCGGGCGTAACCTCGGCTTTGTGCCTTTCCATCATTACTGGATGCGGCAGAACCTCTCCGGCAAAGAAACCTCGCTTTGGGATTATTCGGCAGCAACCAAGGCGGCTTATTCGAACAAGTTTGATCGGCTCGAGCGCTTAGGGGCCTCCCCCCTACCCGGCCCGACCTGGGCCTTTCAATTTGATGCCGGTCTCTATGCCCGCTATTTGCGTGGCTATTCCGAATATCACGGGGTGAAACGAACCGAGGGCAAGGTGCGCTCCGTAGAGCTTGATGGCCTCTCTGGCTTTATCCAATCCGTAACGCTGGAAAGCGGCGAGGTCGTGTCTGGCGACCTCTTCGTGGATTGCTCTGGCTTTCGCGGCCTCTTGATCGAAGGGGCGCTGGAGACGGGTTATGAGGATTGGTCGAATTTCCTCCCCTGTGACCGTGCCCTCGCCGTGCCATGTGAATCCGTTTCGCCATTGACGCCTTACACGCGCGCGACGGCCCGTCACGCGGGCTGGCAATGGCGGATTCCTTTGCAGCACCGGATTGGCAATGGCCATGTCTATTGCAGTTCCTTCACCAGCGATGAGGAAGCTGAGCGGGTCCTGATGTCCAATCTCGACGGCAAGCCGTTAGCTGATCCAAGACCGTTGAAGTTTGTTACAGGCCGCCGCAAGAAATTATGGAACAAGAATTGTATTGCGGTCGGGCTTGCCAGCGGCTTTATGGAACCTCTGGAATCCACCTCGATCCATCTGATCCAATCCGCGGTAAGCCGCCTCATCACCCTTTTCCCAACGAAGGCCTGCGACACGGTTTTGAGCGATGAATATAATCAGCAAGCGATTGAGGAATACGCGCTGATCCGCGACTTTTTGATCTTGCACTATCACGCCAATGAACGCACCGACTCGCCCTTCTGGCTGCATTGCCAAAATATGGCGATCCCCGACAGCCTGAGCCATAAGATTGAGCTTTTCCGTAAAACCGGGCGGATCGAGCGGCGGGCTAATGATTTGTTTGCCGAACCAAGCTGGCTGCAAGTCCTGATCGGGCAAGGTATTCGCCCTGAAAGCTATCATGCTCTCGCGCGTGATCTATCGGACGAGGATCTCGACGGCTTCTTGGGCAATGTTTCCACGATTATTGCGAAGGCCGTAGATCAGATGCCAAGCCACGAAGACTTCATTGCCCGCAATTGCCGGGCACCCGCCACCTAAGTCCATCGTCCGTACCCCACACGATTTTAGAGTTTAAAGGATCAGCACCATGTTCGGCCCATCTCTCAAAAAAAGTCTCTGGATTGGTCTCGGCTGTCTCTTGGGCGTGCTGGCTACACCGGTTCTCAGCCAGGAAGCGGAGAAGCCCAGCTTGCGGGCGGAACTTGCTGGCCCATCGGCCATCTGGTTGCACCTCGAAGGGGCCGAGCGCACCTTTAATCCCGCCGATTGGCGCTTGCTGGACCAAGCCAACAAGGAAGTGGCCATCGCCACCATTCTGCCCAATGATCTTGAGACCGCCCTTTTGGTTCCGGCCCAGCCGATTGATATGCGTGCGTCTTACCGTCTGGAGCTAAAGGCAAAGGGCATCAGCGCCCGTGTTCGGCCGGACGCGTGGTTCCGCACGCTCTATTCGCCCAAGCCCTTAGGGGCCAATATCGCGGCTGACGGTCAGTCGACGCAGTTTGCAATCTTCTCCCCGCGCGCCGAGAAGGTGCGCCTCTATCTCTATGATCAGGCGGACGCCAAGCCCGAAGCGGCGAAGCGCGTGGTCGACATGGTGCGTGATGAGTCCGGGCTTTGGGAGGCCAAGCTAGACGGCAATCTAACGGGTAGCTTTTACGATTTCACCGTGCATGGAACGCCCGGACCCGGCCGATATTTTTATGAAACCAACCCGGTCCATATCTCTGACCCCTATGCACGCGCCAATGCGGAGTCATATGGGAAAAGTCGGGTGATGGCGAAAACAACACCTGCGACGCCCCTCGCCAAAGGTCGTCCAAAAATGGAAGATGTGTTGGCTTATGAAGTTCATATCGAAGACTTCACACGCCAATTGCCGGTCGCCGACGACTTAAAAGGCACCATCCCGGCCTTCACCGTGCCGGGCCTGCGCAGCAAAACTGGGCAGAAGATTGGCTTTGATCACATCGTGGATTTGGGCGTGAATGTCGTCCATCTGCTGCCGATGCAGGAATTCCTGCATTACCCGAAACCCGAATGGCAGGCAGCCTTTGGCAATGATCCAGAGATGAAGCGCTTAGGCGTTGCCGACCTCAGCTATGAGTGGGGCTATCGCACGACCCATGCCTTTGCGATTGAAAACACCTATCGGAAAAAGGGCACCGACTTTGGGGCGGAGCGTGAGCAATTCCGCGATCTCGTCCAAGCTTTCCATGATCGCGGGATTGCCGTGATCGTGGATATCGTCCCCAACCATACTGGCGAGAATATGGATGGCCGCAATATGCTGTTCAATTTTAACGTGCTGGACCGTGACTATTACTACCGCACCAGCGATGCAGGTCAGCATATTGGCGTCTTTGGCAATGAGGTGAAGACCGAGGATCGCCCAATGACCCAGCGTTGGATCATCGATCAAGCCAAGTCCTTGATTGACGAGTTTGGCATTGACGGGTTCCGCATCGACTTGGCAGGTCAGATCGACGAGCAGACCTTGATCGCGCTTCGAAAGGCCGTCGGGGATGATGTTATCATTTATGGCGAACCCTGGATCGATGTCTCCGACCCAATCGTACGCGCCAATCCCGATTGGGATTGGTACAAAGAAGATGCGCCAATCACCTTCTTCCAAGATGATACCCGCAATGCCTTAGTCGGCTCCCCTTTCCGCTTGCAGGATAAGGCCACAGATCGCGGCTATGCTGGGGGCAATGCCAGCCAACGCAGCCAAGCAATGCTGGCCATCGCCAATGGGTGGAAAGAAGAAGCGCAATCGACCAATCGCGGCATCAATTATACCGACATCCACGACAATTGGACCTTGGCGGACCGCTTTGCTGTCAAAGATTGGAACGGCTTAGAGGGTGTTGAAGAAGGCCCGTACCGCGTGGCAGCGGGTCTCCTCTTGACCAGCCTTGGACCAATTGTTCTTCACGGTGGCTCTGAGATGCTACGCTCGAAGGGGATGGTGGGCACCGAAGAAATCATCCGCGAGACCGCCACGGGCCCGATTTACTTCAAAGGCCGGCAAGACACCTATAACGTCCGTACACCGAATGAATTTGTCTGGTCAGACCTAGACCGCTCCAAGAAAAATGGTGCGCCAAATGATTTTGTTGCCATGAACCAATGGTGGCGGGGTTTAATTGCTTTCCGCAATAGTGACATGGGCCGCGTGTTCCGCACCGCCAAAGCACCTGCGCCTGACTATATTGAATGGATCACGCCAGAAGACCAAAATCTCTTGGGGTATGTAGTGGATCAGAAAATTCTGGTCTTGACCAATATTGGGCCCAAAGCCGCCACCTTCTCGTCGGTGCAATTGCCTGCTGGACGCTGGCAGAAAATCGCTGACGGCCAAAGAATAGACCATATCAAAGGCGTACGGGGCAAGGATGCTAAACTTGTCGGTGGTCAAAGCCTTACGCTCGACAGCCCCGCTCAAACCCTCCAAATCTGGGTACGTCAGACAGACTGAAAGGATGTAACAATGGATCGTCGAACACTGATTGCTGCGACAAGCGGGCTGATGGCCTCAGCCTTTGTCCCTAATCCATCTGATGCCAGCGAGGCTATGATCGTCCGCTATGAAGCCATGCCGAGCCGGTTCACCGGCGCACGCACTGTTAGCGTCTGGCTGCCAGCAGATTATGGCAAGACCAAGCGCCGCTATCCTGTCCTTTACATGCATGACGGCCAAAACATTTTTGGCGCAAGCACCGCCTTTGGTGGGCAGTCCTGGCGGGTCGATCTGGCGATGGAAGCGCGCCACCGCGCGGTTCCTGGTAGCGACGCCATTGTGGTTGGGGTGTGGAATACATCGACACGACGGCAAGACTTTTCGCCCGCAGGTGTTGAAGCGGCTATGGATGACAAGCTTCGTGCACGGACAGCCGAGGAGCATGGCGGGCCTGCCCTCAGTGACGGCTATCTGCGCTTCTTGGTCGACGAACTAAAGCCAATGATTGACCGCGATTATCGTACAAAGCCGAGCAAGGGCTCGACCTATATCATGGGGTCGAGCATGGGCGGGCTGATTTCGCTTTACGGAATCTGCGAGTACCCCCACGTCTTCGGCGCAGCAGGCTGTCTCTCAACCCATTGGCCGCTTTTGAGTGCTGCAGAAAGCTATAGCAAGCCAGACCTCGAAACCCCGGCAATGATCCAAGCCTTTGCGACTTACCTGAAGCGCAAGTTACCAAAGCCCGGCCAGAACAAGATTTGGATGGATCATGGCACGATCAATCTGGATAGCTTCTACCAGCCGTATCAAATAGCGATGGATGAGGTGTTTAAGGAGCTGGGCTGGCAGGAAGGCAAAGACTTCGAAAGCCGAGTCTATGAAGGTGCAGACCACAATGAGGCATCCTGGCGGGTGCGACTGCATGAACCGCTCGCGTTCCTGATGGGCTGACCCATTAAGCTTCACGGTATCTTTTGCTGCGAGCCGTGGGGGTACGCCTTCCCAAGCCTGATAAATGCAATATGCTCACCTTAATCAAAATTGAAAAAGGGGAGCGAAGCGCCAATGGACACTGAAAAACTGATGTTCCGTGCCGGCCTGATGGCTGGTGAACGAATTCTGGTAACAGGTGGTGGCACGGGCCTTGGCAAGGAAATGGCGGAATCCTTCCTCGCACTTGGCGCAACGGTCTATATTCTCGGTCGCCGCGGGGCTGTACTTGAAGAGACACGCGATGAGTTGATGGGCCGTCATGGCGGCAAAGTCGTCGCCCTGCCATGTGACATTCGTAATGCCGAAGCGATCCGTGAAGCCATTGACCTAATTTGGGCCGACGGTGGCGCGCTGACGGGCTTGGTCAATAACGCAGCGGGAAACTTCATCTCTAAGACCGAAGACCTCTCGCCACGCGCCTTTGATGCCATCGCCAATATCGTCTTCCGCGGCACCTTTTATATGACTTTGGATATCGGCAAACGCTGGATTGCAGAGGGCAAAAAGGGCAATGTGATCAACATCCTCACCACGTGGGTATGGAATGGTTCGGCGTTTACGGTCCCGTCGGCGATGTCTAAATCTGGCGTTCGTGCCATGGCAGAATCCCTTGCCGTAGAATGGGGCCGCTATGGCATTCGCTTCAACAACATCGCACCCGGCCCCTTCCCCACAAAGGGCATGACAGAGCGTCTGTCGCCCGGAGCCAGCATGGAAAGTGCAGAGCGCTCAGCAAACCCCATGGGCCGGGTTGGTGAAATGACCGAGCTTGCCAATCTAGCAGTGTTTCTAATGGCCAAGGGCGCGCATTATGTGAACGGCCAGACGATTGCGATTGATGGGGCAGCCTATCAAGCAACAGGTGGTAATTTCTCAGGCCTGCGCGCATGGGATGACGCACAGTGGGAAGCCGTGCGCACTATGATCAAGGCCAGCAACGACAAGGACAAGGCCGCACGCACCGTATGAAGCCTATCCCGCTTATTCTCGATTGTGATCCCGGCGTCGATGACGCAGTGGCTCTGGCGCTCGCCTTTGGTGCGCGCGAGCGTCTGGATTTGCTCGGGATCACGACGACGGCTGGGAATGTCGACCTGACGAAAACCACAAGGAACGCCTGCCTGATCCGGCAAATTATGGGTCGCGAAGACGTGCCTATCCACGCAGGCCTTGCCAAGCCTTTGCATCGGGAGCCCATCATTGCCGATGATTTTCATGGGCCAGAGGGCTTAGGCGATTATCCTGCAAAGCCTCCTAGTCTGGGGCCACAATCGACTGAAGCTATTTCATTCCTGATACAGACGATTTCGGCAGCTCCGGCTGGCACGATCAGCCTTGCGGTCACAGGGCCTCTAACCAATATCGCTTGCTTGATCCAACAGGCACCCGATACCGCTCGACGCCTCAGTCAAATCGTCCTGATGGGCGGGGCGAGACGTGAGGGCGGCAATATCACGGCCTCTGCCGAGTACAACATCTATTCTGACCCAGAGGCTGCCGATATCATTTTCAATAGCGGCTGTAACATCGTGGCTTTCGGCTTGGATGCTACCCACCAAGTGCGCGGCACCCCGGCTTGGGTGGAGGCAATTACGGGACTAAACACACCCGGTGCCAAGTTGGTCGCGGACATGTTGGCCTTCTCGAACGCTTTGCCAGCCAATCTGATGGATACATCTGACCCAGACCTACCCGCTACGGGCGCACCTCTGCATGACCCATGCGTGATTGCTTATCTGCTGGCGCCAGAAGCCTTTTCGCTCCGCCCCTGTCGGATTGAAGTAGAGACCATGAGCACGCTGACCCGGGGGCACACAGCGGTTGAGTTCCGCAAGGCCGTAGCGGGGGAGTTCAATGCGAGCTGGGTTTCGAAAGCCAATCCAGATGCGGTCCTTTCCTTGCTGTTGAGGTATTTGGCATGAAGCGCCCGCCCCGCATTCGCGTCATCGGCTCGATCAATCTTGATATCGTCGCCCGCGTCCACACGCTGCCAAGACCCGGCGAGACGGTTAGCGGCGGCGTTTTGGCGCATTATCCGGGTGGCAAGGGTGCGAACCAAGCCTTAGCCGCACGAAAGCTTGGAGCCGACGTTGCGATGTTCGGCTGCGTTGGAAACGATAGCGCCGCCGGACAGGCTCTTGCCCTACTCGAAGCAAACCACGTTGATCTGACGGGGGTGGCCATCTTGGACGGCGTGGCAACCGGCGTTGCGCTGATTGCTGTCGATGCTGCCGGCGAGAACCAAATCGTCGTGGCTCCGGGTGCAAACGCTCTTGTTTCGCCGGGCACTTTGGCAGATCTGTCTGGCGATTATGATGCGACCCTATGCCAGCTTGAACTGCCGGTTGAGACCATCACCTACCTAGCAGACACGGTGAAAGGCCTCCTCTGCATCAATCTCGCCCCGGCAAAGCCGATGCCACAAGAAGTTCTCGACCGGGCTGATATTCTGGTGGTGAATGAAACTGAAGCCGCTTTCTATGGCGACCAACTAAATAGCTCACAAGCGCTGATCATTCGCACTTTGGGGGCCGAGGGTGCAATAGCTTTGCAGAATGGCAAAGAGATTGCGCGCAGCGCCTCGCCCGAAGTTCTGCCCGTCGATACAACAGGTGCTGGCGATACCTTTGTGGGGGCCTTCATCGTTGCGTTTCTGTCCGAAGGCTCCGTCGCCAACGCCTTGGCCTATGCTTGTGCGGCAGGCGCCGCAGCGACATTACAAGCTGGGGCACAAACCTCAATGCCGAGCCGCGACCAAGTTGAAGCTTTGCTTGACTTAACTGTCTAAGCGATAGTCCATGCCCGTGAGTATCGCGTATCACCTCCATGACCGAAACAAACTTTAAGTCCATCATCGTGCTGGGTGCCAGTGGCGCCATCGGCGGTGCATTAATCCGTATACTGCTGGATAAGGTGAGCACGCAACGCATCTTCGCCCTCAGTCGAAATCCTATTGAGATTGTTGATCCTCGCGTAACGGCTATAGCGATTGACTTAGAAAATGAGACCAGTTTGATCCAGGCTGCCAGTGCCTGTCAGGTCGAGGGCGGGGTCGACTTAGTCATCAATACGATTGGTATCCTCCATGAGGGCGACACCATTCGTCCGGAAAAGGGTTTGAAGGAACTCGATCCCGAAACCATGGCCCGTTTGTTCAGGGTCAACACGATTGGCCCCGCGCTGGTGATGAAGCACTTTTCGCCTTTGCTTGCCCGCGACCGGCCCGCCACTATCGCCTCGCTTTCGGCGCGGGTGGGCTCTATCGGTGACAATAAAGCAGGGGGATGGTATAGCTACCGCGCCTCGAAAGCAGCGCTAAACCAATTGATCCGTACGGCTTCGATTGAACTGGCCGCGCGCCGACCGCAAGTCATCTGCGTCGGCCTGCATCCTGGTACCGTGCGGAGCGCCATGTCAGAGCCTTTCCTCCAGCGCTACACCAAGAACGAGATCTTTGAGCCCGAGACGGCTGCTACAGCCCTGCTCTCTATAGTGGGCGGCCTCACGCCAGAACAGACCGGAAAGATCTTTGCTTGGGACGGGCAGGAAATTCAGCCCTAATCTTGAGGGCATCAGCAAATGCCGCTTTGGTTCTTAGAGCACTTCCTATAGGCTTTGTGCGGACCACGAGGAGGATAGGATGGCGCATCGTACAATCACCGGCAAAATTGCCTACACCTCAAAGAAGCCGCACATGATGGATCAGGCGCGCGGCGAAGAAGATTTCCGTTTCACCCATCATAGCGATGGCCAAACCACCCTTCGCGCCCATTGCTTTATCGCCGAACCCGATCCCAGCGTGATGCGCGACATCATTTACTCCATAGATGCCAACCGTCGGCCGATGGATTGTCATGTCCGCTTGACGGTGGGCGACAAGTTTATGGGGACTGGCTGGTTCCGATTTGGCGGCGACTATATTGAGTGCGAGAGCTATGGGCCGACCATTGGCCGGGTCTCGCAACGGGTGGACCTTTCCGGTCCGATTGATGGCTTTGGCACCCACCCCATTGTGGCAGACGGCTATTTCTTAAGCCTACATGACTGGGAAGCCAAAAAGCGGCATACCTTTAACATGTATCTGCCATCTCCCGATCATCGCGGCGCGACCCCGCCCTTCTTGGCACCCGTTCGCATCGACGGGCTTTATCTTGGCAAAGAAGAAATCACGGTCAAGGCAGGTATTTTCCAAACCCGCCACTTCCAATTTTTGGATGATGGATCGAGCGGCATGAGCAGCGAGCATCCCGTCTATGACGTCTGGATCACCGATGATAGCGACGCCATCTTTGTTCAAGGCGGCGTGGGCGGCTATATGCAGACCTGGTACGAACTGGTGGAACTTAACCGCTAGCCAACCCAGAACGGCGTCAGCGTCGTGATGATGGCCAAACTTTGATCCTTGAGCTCCACAACGCCCAGTTCGTAAGGGTCTGGGGCGGTGAAGGACACACCGCGGGCTGTCACGGGTTCCAGACAGAAGAAGCCTGCGCCTTGCGGAGTATAGAGCTGAAGCCGCGTGCAAGGGCACGGGGTATCACCCACCAGAACCGCCGCACCGACCTCCACCCCATGATCCGCCCACTTAATCCGTGCACGGCCATTCCAACCTTCGAAGCAGTGATCGAGATCAAGGCTGATTGCAGCCACCCCTTCTGTCAAACGATCGACGACTGGGGGACGGGCCAAATGGCTGGGCAATGCCTCGCCACTAATCTCCCAAAGTTGGGCGGCATCAAATTGGATCTGTGCACCTTCAGATAAGAAGTAAGGATGCGGGCCAAGCGAGGACGGGAATGGACGCGGATCCCGACTGGTCACAGACAGTCTGACTTCGACACTATCCTCAAACAGTTGAAAGCGCTGGCGGCTTTCGAAAGCCCAAGGCCAATTGGCGTCACCATCATGGACCAACGCAATCTCGATTGAACTTTCATCCTGCGAGATGACGGACCACGGGGTACGCCAGCCAATACCATGAAGTGGATGGGCACCGCCTGCCATATTGGGCGGAATATGGGTTGAGACATCGCCCCAATTAAATACCCCGTCGACGATGCGGCTGGCATAGGGCGTCATGGGAAAAGACGACAGGCCTAGTGGGTCGCGTGCCGCTACAGCGCCAGGCAAGGCTGGTCGCAGGATCGGCTTGCCCTGCCAATCCAGCCGCGCAATACCCCCGCCCGCTAAGGGCGCAACAGATAGGTCAAAACCGTAGGCGGAGAGGTTCACAAGCTCGGCTGTCATGAAAGCCCCTTATGTCGCCCGGGCAATCCGCATGAGATTGGTGCCGCCCTTGGTCCCAAACGGCAGACCGGCGACGATCACAATCCGATCACCCGATTTAGCAGTCCCCACTTTCGACGACATGGCCGAAGCAACGGTCGCCATATCTTCCACGTCCTTGGGATCCTTCGTGACGCGGGATTCCAACCCCCAGACCAAGGCCAGCTTACGTGCCGTGCGGATACTGGGGGTCAGGACGAGGACAGGCTGCAGCGGCCGCTCGCGTGCCACACGCAGCGCTGTCGTGCCGGTTGCGGTGAAGGCGACCAGACAGGCAGCCTTTGACGCGTTCGCAGCCGTGCGAGCAGCAGCAGATACGGCATCAGGTACAGCGCTTTCAGGATTGGCGTGTTCGGCGTCCATCAGGCCCGGCCAACGTGGATCAGCCTCAACCCGCTCAGCGATGCGACTCATAACCGCAACTGCCTCCATTGGGAACTGACCAGCAGCTGTTTCGGCCGACAACATTAAGGCGTCTGTGCCTTCATAGACGGCGTTGGCTACATCGCTGGCTTCCGCGCGGGTCGGCGCGGCGGCAGAAATCATGCTTTCGAGCATTTGGGTTGCAACAATCGTTGGCACACCGCGTTCGCGTGCCATGCGAAGGATCAGCTTTTGAGCAACTGGCACATCTTCTGGGGCCAATTCCACGCCCAAATCGCCGCGTGCCACCATCACGCCGTCGCAATAGTCGAGAATCTCAGCCAAGCTCTCAAGAGCGGCTGGCTTTTCAATCTTGGCCAAGCAGGCAGCCTTGCCATTCACCAACTTGCGCAGCTCTGCCATATCGGCCGGGCGTTGCACAAAAGACAGCGCAACCCAGTCGACACCTAGGCTGAGCGCAAACATCAGGTCCTTGCGGTCCTTCTCCGTCATGGCTGAGATCGGCAAAACTGCCGTTGGCACATTGACGCCTTTCCGGTCCGATATCGGGCCCGGCTGAATAACCTCCGTATGAGCCCAATCAGGCCCATGCTCGAGAACGCGCAGGCGCACCCGGCCGTCATCGATCAAAAGGTCGTCGCCGGTCTTGAGTGCAGCAAAAATCTCAGGATGCGGCATGCAAGCGCGAGTAATGTCGCCCGGTGTTGGATCGCGATCCAAGCGGAAAGTTGCGCCCTTGATCATTTGCACCTTGCCATCGGCAAACGTCCCGAGGCGGAGCTTTGGGCCTTGAAGGTCAGCTAGGACCCCAATTGGTCGCCCGGTTGCCTTTTCTGCTGCGCGAACACTCGCATAAGCGTCGGCATGATCCTCATGGCTGCCATGACTGAAATTCATGCGAAACACGTCGACGCCTGCTTGCGCCAAAGCCAAAGTCATTTCAGGTGAACGGCTGGCCGGGCCTAGGGTGGCGACGATCCGTGTTCGGCGATTACGGATCATGATTTTTTAAATCCAGCTGCTATGCGTGCATTCGCTTCAATGGTAGCAAAGTCACCCGCACTAATCATATCAGGTGTCGCGATCCATGTTCCGCCAACTGCGATGACGTTAGGCAGACAAAGATAGCTTTCGATCTTATCAGGCGTCACCCCACCGGTCGGGCAAAAGCGCGCATCGGGCAGTGGCCCAGCAAAACTTTTGAGCGCCGCAGCCCCGCCTGATTGCTCAGCGGGGAAGAACTTCAACACGCCAAAGCCTTCTTCCAAACGGCTCATGATTTCGGTCGCCGTAGCCACGCCCACCATGACATTGGCATCGGCTTTCAAAAGCGCAGCGCGCAGACCGGGACTTGATCCCGGTGTCACGATGAAGTCAGCGCCAACCTTAAAGCAGGCCTCAACATCGCCCTCGCTGAGGACCGTCCCGGCCCCAATCAACAGGTCCGGCGCAGCGGCTTTCATCAAGGCGATGGCTTCAAGCGCAACCGGGGTGCGCAGCGTGACTTCGAGGTTTTTTAAGCCCCCAGCCTGAAGCGCCAATGCGAGGCCTTCGGCTTTGTCGAGGTCGGCAATCGTCAAGACCGGAATAAGTGGGGCGGCTCTCAATTGGGATGCAAAGCTGGTCATCGACCTCTCCTAGACGAAAAATTACAAAGGATGCTTGGGGGCAAAGAAGGCAGCACCTTCCAAAGCGGCAAAAGCGTTGCGGGCTCTACGGACGGGAATACCATCCATATAACCGCTAATGGGGCCGCGCTCTAACAAACGGGCAACAAACTCTGAGGTTCGCATGAACGGCGCTAGGGCTTCAGAAACCCCGCCTGCAATCACGCATCCGCCACGCGCACCCGTCGCCAGAATGGCGTTGCCGGCAAAGGTGGCCAAGGACTGGATCATGACTTCAACCGCTTCAACCGCAGAAGGATCATCGCCCGCAATAGCGGCGGGGCCAATCTCGTCACCACCTTTGAGGCGGGCTACCCGCCCCTCCAGCTTAGCGATGGCCTTGTACAGCCGGTCGAGACCCAAACCAGACACGAGGTTTTCGTAGCTGATATAAGCCAAATCCTCCGCGACCACTTCCAGAATTTGCCGTTCACGCTCAGAACAAGGCGCATAGGCTTGATGGCCGCCTTCTGTTGAAATGACGGTCCAGTCTTTGCCATCGGGCACCAAGAGCGCCATGCCAAGGCCAGTGCCCGGCCCTAAAACGACGATGGGGGCATTTTGCTGCGCCTCCCCTTCAATCAGAACTTCAAACGCATCTGCATTGTTGGAGGGTACGGCGCGCGCTTGGGCAGCGAAATCATTGACCAAGGTCACGCTCTGAAAGCCAAAGCGGGCTTTAGTTGCCGAAGCCGAAACCACCCAAGAGGAATTGGTAAAGTGGACTTCGTCTGCGCCTGTTGGTCCCGCCAGAGCAAACACGGCGGACGCCGGCAACGTCCGACCCTCTTTCTGCCACGCCTCGATTGCATCTTCCAAGCTCGGGAAAGACAAGACGGGCATGCGCTCGACATGAGAGAGTTCAACTTGGCTGTTGGAATCAATGTGCGCAATGGCGAGGCGTACATTGGTGCCGCCAACATCGCCGACAAGAATAGCTTGTGAGCTCATGCGTCTGCCTCAGCTGCTTGAGGGGCTTGGTCTTGGGTT
This sequence comes from Maricaulis salignorans, assembly GCA_945891505.1. GTDB lineage: Bacteria > Pseudomonadota > Alphaproteobacteria > Caulobacterales > Aquidulcibacteraceae > Aquidulcibacter > Aquidulcibacter miladensis. The sequence goes on from CAMDDL010000007.1 coordinate 25,595, forward strand.
GGGTCTAAGATGGCCTCATCTGGGTCCATATCGCCAAAGGGCATTGCCCCCTGCTCGGCATGACTGACAAGGGCGCGGAACATGGAGAACATCTCCCGGCCAAAGCCGCGGGTGACACCCTCAACCACTGTGGTGTCGACAACGCGGGCCTGCCAGATTTCATCCGGCACCAGCGCATTTAAGGTGCCAGCCTCGGCATCGACGCGAACGAGATCGCCATCGCGAATCTTTCCAATCAGGCCGCCAGACTTGGATTCTGGGCTGACGTGGATGGCGGCTAAGACTTTACCGGAGGCACCCGACATGCGGCCATCGGTTACCAGAGCTACCCGAAAGCCACGGTCTTGCAAGACGCCCAAAGGTGGGGTCAGCTTATGCAACTCAGGCATACCCGTAGCAGCGGGGCCTTGGCCGCGCACGACTACCACGACATCGCGGTCTAACTCGCCCGCCTGAAACGCCACATGGAGACTGGCTTGATCTTTGAAGACCCGAGCGGGGGCTTCCACGATCCGCTGCTCCAGCTTCACCGCTGAAACTTTGACGCAAGCACGACCCAAATTGCCCTGCAAGACCCGAAGCCCGCCATCCTTAGAGAATGGCTCTGACACAGGTGCCAACACAGACATATCGCCGCTAATGGTGGGGGCCTCGCGCCATTCAACGCCAGCTTCGGTCAAGAAAGGCTCTTGGGTATAGGCTTCCAGCCCTTGGCCAGCGACGGTCAATACGTCACCATGCAAGAGGCCAGCGTCCAACAATTCCCGGATCAAGAAGCCCATACCACCGGCAGCATGGAAATGGTTCACGTCCGCGATCCCATTTGGATAGACGCGGCACAGAAGTGGTGTCACCGAGGAGAGGTCGTTGAAATCGTCCCAATCCACGATCAGGCCTGCAGCTTGGGCAATTGCCGGGATATGGATCATTTGATTGGTAGAACCGCCGGTGGCGCACAGGCCAACAATCGCGTTCACGATGCTGCGGGCATCGACGACATGGCCGATGGGGATGTAGCTATCGCCCAATTGCGTGATCTGGCTCGCCCGCTTGGCGCAAGATTCAACCAGCGCTGAACGCAAGGGCGTGTTGGGGTTGATGAAGGCCGTGCCTGGCACATGCAGGCCCATAATCTCCATCAGCATTTGGTTCGAATTCGCCGTGCCATAAAAGGTGCAGGTGCCAGCGCTGTGATAGCTTTGTGATTCTGCTTCTAACAGAGCCTCGCGGCCAACCTTGCCTTCGGCAAACAATTGCCGGATGCGGGCCTTCTCAGGATTGGGCAGGCCAGAGGGCATCGGCCCTGCTGGGCAAAATATCGACGGCAACCAGCCATGGCGAAGGGCACCGATCAAAAGTCCCGGCACAATCTTGTCGCACACGCCCAGATAAATCGCGGCGTCAAAAGTGTCATGCGACAGCGCAATTGCCGCACTCATGGCGATGGTATCGCGCGAGAACAGTGATAGCTCCATCCCCTCAAAGCCTTGGGTGATGCCATCACACATAGCGGGCACCCCACCTGCGACTTGGGCCGTCGCCCCGGCTTTGCGCGCTGCTGCCTTGATCATGTCGGGATAGGCCGCCAGTGGCTGGTGGGCCGACAGCATGTCATTATAGGCCGTCACAATACCAATATTGGCCCAGCGACTGTTCTTCAGCATCTCTTTGTCTTGAAGTGGGCAAGCGGCAAAACCGTGCGCCTGATTGGCAGCGGCGAGTCGTGCTCTGGCCGGATCTGACGACCGTCGCGACTCAATCATGTCCAAGTAGCGCTGGCGACGGGCCTTGGATCTCGACTCGATGCGGGCAGTCACAGCGGCAATTGTTGGATGAAGGGGCTTAGGCATCGTCATCACTCTCAATCAATTGGCCCAAAGTGCGATGCACTTGGCCCCGGAAGCTTCAATAACCGCTTTTATCGGCGCGTTTGTGACAGGCGCATCAAGCGCTTGTTGAAGGATTTGCTTTTTGTCAGCCCCAAACACCAAGATCAGAATTTGCCGGGCTTCGCTGACAACCGGCAAAGTCACCGTGATGCGGTCTGGATAGGGTGCAGCGACAGGGGCGAGGCTGGCGTCTACACCCAAAACGGTCGCGGGGCCATGTGGATCTAAACAAGCAGCCAAATCGGGAGAAGCCGGGAACCACGACGCCGTATGCGCATCTGGCCCCATGCCCAAGACAACCGCATCAAATGGGCGCAGGGCTCGGTATACGCCATCCAATTCAGCTTCAGCCAGCTTCGGGCTGGCAGTAGGCAGCTTCATACCGAAAATGGTGACCCCGGTCGCAGAGGCAAAAGCGCGCTCAATCATCGCTTGATTAGAGCCCGCTTGATTCACATCGACCCAACGATCATCAACCAAGGCGATATCGACTTCTGACCAATCAAGATCTTTGGCGGCAAAGGCGCGATAGGCGGGTTCCGGGCTAGAGCCGCCCGACAAAGCAATGCGCGCACGCCGCCCTTCGGCATGAGCATCGCGGACGCCGACTTCTAAAGCCGCAGCAAGGGCTTCTTCAGCGGCCGGTCGGCTTGGGAAGCTTAGAAGCGCAAAGGTCGTCATCGTGGCGGTCATATAAGGTCACGCCACTTGCGACCATCGCGGTCCATCAACAATGCGGCCTGTAATGGGCCGTCGCTACCGGCAGCATAAGGATCAGGTTGGGTACCTGCACTTTCCCACGCCGCGATCACTTGATCAACCCATGCCCAAGCGGATTCCACTTCATCCTTACGCATAAAGAGCGAGAGATTGCCGCGCACGACGTCCATCAACAGGCGCTCATAGGCATCGGGATAGCGCAACGTGAAGGCCGTCTCATAGGACAAATCGAGTGGCACGGATTTGACGCGCAAGCCGCCAGGGCCCGGCTCCTTAATCTGCAGCCACATTTCCATACCTTCATCAGGCTGCAAGCGCATCACCAATTGGTTAGCCTCTCCGCCAGCACCAAACAGGCTGTGGGGCGGTGGGCGGAACGTCACGACAATCTCAGACCGACGCGACGGCAGACGCTTGCCAGTACGCAGATAAAACGGAACGCCAGACCAGCGCCAATTGGAAATCTCGGCCTTGAGCGCGACATAGGTCTCGGTTGAGCTGGTGCGGTCTGGACCCAAATCTTCGAGATAGCCTTTTACGGGCTCATTCTCGACAAGACCGGCACGATACTGGCCGCGCACGCTGTGGCTGGCGATATCTGCCGGGCCAATGGGGACGAGTGCTTGCAGCACTTTGATTTTCTCGGTGCGAATGGCGTCGGCATCGACCGAATTAGGCGGCTCCATCGCCACCAAGCACAGAAGCTGCAGCAAGTGGTTTTGCACCATGTCGCGCATCGCGCCCGACTTGTCATAATAATCGCCACGGCTGCCGACGCCGATTGTCTCGGCCACTGTGATTTGCACATGATCAATCGACGCGCGCGACCACACAGGCTCAAACAGCGCATTGGCAAAGCGTAGGACCAAGAGGTTCTGCACCGTCTCTTTGCCGAGATAATGATCAATTCGGTAAACGCGATCTTCGGAAAAAACCTCCGCCACCGCATCATTGATTGCCTTGGCAGACATCAAATCCCGACCCAATGGCTTTTCAAGCACGACCCGAGACGCGGGCGATACAAGTCCGGCCGCACGCAATTGGGCACAAATGCCGCCAAACACCGAAGGCGGGGTCGAGAGATAAAACACCCGAACCTTATCTTCGCCGTCTGCTAACGATTGCACGAGATGATCCCACGGACCTTCGGCCTTGGTGGCGTCCAGCGCCACATAATCAATCAAGCTCAAAAAGGCCTGAAATTCCTCGGTGGAGGGATCGCCCTTGGCCAAATTGGCAAAGCCTTCACTGACCGTCTTACGGAAAGCGTCCTTCGTCATCGCTTGGCGAGCCACGCCAACGATTCGGCTGTCGCTTGGAATCTGGCCATCTTTGAAACGATGGAACAGTGACGGAAACAGCTTCCGTAGAGCCAAATCCCCGGACGCACCGAAAACTACCAAATCAAAACTGGGGACGGGGACGAATTCAGCCATCAGAGCGCTCCATAGGAACATCAGGGTTAAAGGGATTTGTCGCGGAATACAGCGCCAAATCAGTGTTTTTATCTTAAGGACGTGCAGCAGCCCCTGAGGTTTGGATGCGCACAATGCCTGAGCTCAATGGCGGCAAATCTATGTCCAGGCCAAGATCGGTCTCTTGAACCTTGATATCGCCAATCATCAGTCGTGCTTCCCTCAGATCTTCGTTGGACAAAGCGCTTTTGGCCAAGCGAATGGTTTGATGCAGATCAGAAACATTCATGACAGACACAAATTTCTCCGCGCCCAGCGCTTTGAGATCGACATAGAGATGCTGATCCGAATACAGATGCGTCCGCGAACCGGCATAGAGCGCCGGGCTGACCTTACGTAAGGCCAGTAACTCGGTCAGGTAGTCGCGCAGTGCAAGCGCTTTTGGCAGAACATCGGTGTTTTTTGCATTGATACCGGGGAGTTTGACTATATCTCGAGCAATATGGTCATCACATTTTTGGACATCACTGCAGTTCCGGGTCAATCTCGTTGAGAATCCGGCGACTTCGGCACCCACCTCCTCCCCATAATAAGTGGTGATGGGCCCGGACCAAGCCGCCATGAAGGTAAAAGCCAAACGGTGGCGGGCCCAATAGGCCTCAGAACTCGGCTCACCCTTCCCTGCCCTTTGGATCAAGTCGCCAAAGCGGACCAAGTCATGATTGCCCAGCATCAAATTCAAAATGGCGTGGTCCGGGTAGCTGGCATGTGCGCCCATCGCCCAATTGTCTTGCAAAGTGGCTGCAGGCTTGCCCTTCGTGCCATCCTCACCCGTCGCCAAGACTTGGACCAAAGCATAGCGGGTAGGAAAATCAAACGCGCTGGGTAGGGCAGGCTCTTCATTGGTTCCCAAAGAGGCACGAATTCTGTCTGCCGTACCCCAAATCTCGCCGACGACATAGCCAAGCTTGCCCTGATCCTTCGAGGCTTCCTCAATGGATTTGACCAGCCTCGCCATCGGGCGATTGGGCACTTGATAGGCTTGATCCAAGCGCCAACCATCAATGCCATAAACATCGATCCAATAGCGGGCGACTTCATCATAAAACGCCAACGACTTGGGATTGGCAAAATCAACCACCTCACCGGGATAAGTCTCTGGGCTATTGAAATAATCGGCTGGCCGCTTGGATGCGGCGGGCACGAGCGCAGATGGTGACGGGGTGACATTACCCTTGTGGTGACCAAAGACGCCGTCGAAAATGATTTTCAGGTCACGCTGTTGGGCCGCCGCGATCAGGTCGCGTACGTCCTGCGCGGTGCCATATTGGGGATCAACTTTGAAATAGTCGCGCGGATAATAGCCCGTACCGTCAAGGCGGGGATTGACCACTTTCTCGCCGGAATGACGGTGCTGCGGGCTGCCGGCTGCACTGTCAAAAATGGGCGTGAGCCAAACGGCATTAAAGCCCATCGCTTTGATCTGATCGAGTGCTTGGATGACGCCCTTGATATCTCCAGTATGCGGGCCCGGACCATAACCGCCCACCGGATCGTGATCTGGCGTGCCGTCGACGAACGTGCCGACCATTACCTGATAAAGGCGAAGCTCGCAAAATGGGCTTCCACCCCGATTACACGGCAGGCGCGCTTCGGTCGGGCCCATGGGCGCAGAAATCACGATTGGCTCGGGGGTTGGCTTTGCCCAAACCACGGGGGCAAAGGCCAAGCTTAGAAGGACAAGCGCACGAGGACCGAGGCACCTCAGCCAGCTAAACCAAGGACCACACCCCATCAGATCACCCCTTCACCCCACCTGCCGTCAGGCCTGACACAAGGAATCTTTGAAGCATGAGGAAAAGAAGAACCACGGGCAGAGAAACCAAGATAGAGCCCGCAGCAAAATAGCCCCATTGGGAGGAATATTCGCTGACGAAGAACCTTAAGCCCACTGGGGCAGTATAAAGCGACTCCTCATCCATAAAGGTCGCCGCGAGGATGAACTCGTTCCAAGCCGTCATGAAGCTGAACAAAGCGGTCACCGCAACGGCAGGGCGGGCGAGTGGCAAGACGATCTGGAAGAAGATGCGCGACGGCGAACACCCATCCATGATCGCGCTTTCTTCTATTTCGATGGGGATGGAGTCGAAATAACCCTTCAACATCCACACACAAAACGGAATGGCGGTCACCGAATAGACAATCACGAGAGCCCACACTGAGTTGTCGAGATCAAGCCAGTCCACAATGATCACATAGAGCGGGATTAGCATCAGGGTGCCCGGAAACATTTGAGTGACAAGGAATAAGGTCATGCCCGTTTCGCGGCCCTTAAAGCGGAAGCGCGAGAAGGCATATCCGGCTGAACAGGCTAAAGCGACGCCAAAGACCGTGGTCAAAGCGGCAACCAACAAGCTGTTCAGCATCCATTGAAGGAAGGGCTGATCGCGCAAGACGCCGACAAAATTTTCCATCGACCATTGGGCCGGGACCGGAGTTGCCGCCCGCATACGGTCCCAAAAGCCGGGGTTTGCGGGCAAGTCTGCCAGACCGATATTCTGGGTGCCAGAGAACGCCAATGCGAGTACCCAGAAAACCGGATAGAGCGCGAACAGCGTGATGATAATCAGAATGGGATGCAGCCAAAGGGGCGCGCGCTTTTGATCGGATGACGTCATTTGTTAGTGGCCTCCGTGGCGGAAGTCGCGCGGATCTGGAACACGCCATAAATCAGCAAGATCAGGAAAATCACGACTGAATAAGCTGCAGCATAGCCGTAACGATATTCTTCAAACGCGATCCGATAAGCCCGGGTCACGAGGATTTCATTGGCCCCCGAGGGTTGGCCGGCGCTGACCAAATAAATCACATTGAACATGTTAAACGTCCAAACGACCGAGACGATAATTGCAGGCAAAAGGGCGGGTCGCAGGCTGGGTAAGGTGATCAGCCAAAATTGCTGCCAAGGCGAGGCCCCATCAATGCGGGCCGCCTCATACATATCTTCATCGACCGCCTGAAGTGCACCCAATGCGACCACCATCATGAAAGGGAAGGACAGCCACACATTGGTGGCAAGGCCGGTGATAAAGCTCGGGCCCACAGCATCAAACCACTGCACCGGTTGACCGCCAAAAGCTTGGATAGCTTGGTTGATTGCGCCAAACTGCGGGTGGAATATCCCCTTCCACGTCAAAGCGGTGATATAGTTTGGGATGGCCCAAGGCAGGATCAAAAGCGTGCGATAAATCGCAACGCCGCGCAGCCCCTTGATGTTGAGCAACAACGCCATCCCGAGGCCAATCGCCACCCCTAGAACAACGTTTGAAGCCGTCCAAACAATCGTGACGCCCATGGTCCAATAGAAGTTCTGATAGTTCACGGCGGCACCCCCGCCGCCGAAGTTGAAGTCGCCCAAGATGCTCGCGTAATTGGCCAGCCCTACCCACCGATCACTCCAACTGGCCCCTTGGTTCAACAAAGTCGTGTCTGTGAAGGACAGAACAAAGCCATAGAGGAAGGGAAAGAAGGCTAGCGCTAACATGCCAATCAGGGCTGGTGCGACATAGACATAGGCGGTGGGGTTTTCCTTCAGCGCACGCCATGTGGAAGAGGCTGCACCAAAACTAATAAAGGCCCCAATGATGGCACCAAGCCCACCAAGAAAAAGGAGCGAGGTGTTCAGCGCCGCCCCATCTACCGCACCGGCAACAAAAGCTGTGTCGAGGCGAGCCGCATCACCCCTAAGCGCAAGACTGTTGGAAACAGCCACCGCCCGCATGGCTTCATCCACAGCGCGCGCGGTCGTGTTGAGATTATCGAGAAGGACTTGTGCCGTGCTGGCCAAATTGACCCCGGTCACTTGCCCAACGACGAAGGCTGCACCAATTGGCAGAACCATACCGGCCCACGCACCCAATTTCGGTTGGACAAGGGCCAGACCCCCGATGACCAACACACCCAAACCAATCGCTGCCCACTGAAGCAGGGAGATCAGAGGTGGGCCAGCGACTTGCGACGTATGGATAATCTCGACCATGCCAACGCGTTGTTCAGCCACGACCAGCGGTGCGGCCGCACGGGCCCCTTCGGCGGTAGGGTCAAGCTTCGCCCCAACCAGAGGCAAGCCAAGAATCAAATCGAACAAAGGTTTTTCGCTCAATTTCAAAGGACGTGGGGCTGCTTCACCTGGCCAATTGCTGGCAGATAATTGCTTGGCATTTCGCATGACGAGGCGAAAACGGTCCCCTTCCCGGCCAGAGCGCTTAAGCACATCTGCCATCATGGAACCCACGACTTGCTCGCTCAACCCCGCCTCTAGGCCAGTTGAGCCAAGTTTGGCCAAATCAGAAACGGTGACCAAAGCAACAGCGCCTGCTGCCGCTTGATCGCGATGTTGGGCGGCTTGTTGGAGGAAGAACAAAGCCCCTGAGAGGACAATCAGCAGGGCCAAGAAAACAGCGCTTAGATTACGTCTCATGACCGTCCCCCAGCTTGGGAAGCCCGCAAGGCATCGATGGCCGCCTGAACCTCTGTCTGACAATCATTCCAGGCCGATTGCGAGGTTGTTTCCATTTTGGTGAACCGCTTCATCGCTTTGTCAGCGGGTGACCAAACCAGCGTCATCTCAGGCAGATTAGGCATAGGAACGGCCAAAGCACCTTGGGCCTTAAAGGCGGAGATGATGGGGTCGTTGGCAATGGCCGGGACGCTATAAGCCGCTTGCGAAGCCGGCAATTGCCCGCCCTTTTGCGCCATAATTGCCGAGGCCTGAGGCCCTGCGAGAAACTTTGCGAATTGCCAGGCCTCGTGCTCGTCTGCCGTACCCGCAGCTAGATAGATGGCCTCAATCGTCATCCAAGGCCGCATTGGCTTATCACCGGCCTCAGATATCATCGGCAGAACCGCAATACCCAAATCAATCGACTTAGAAGCCTCGCTTAAGAACCACGGCCCACTCATGACCATCGCAGCGCGCTCTTCATTGAACAGGGCCGTCACCAGTGAGTTGGCGGGATCATCCGGTAGGAGATTGAGTTCGGATCGCCACTTGCGTACCAGATCAGACGCCGCGACATTGGCAGGATCATTTAGGATCAGATCGCCCGCCGCATTGAAGGCACCGCCGCCAAAGCCATTGCCAATGCCTGCATGGAAGAAATAATCGTCATAGGCGTAGGCAAAGCCAAATCGACCGCGACTTTTATCGGTCAATCTTGTGGCAATCTCGACTAGCTCTTTGGTGGTGCGCGGCGGATTGGGCACCATCTTCTTGTTATAGATCAAAGCCGCTGATTTAAAATTCAGCGGCAAAGCATAGGTGACGCCCTTATAGGTCGTGGCATCCAACATGCCGGGCAAAAAGCCTTGACGGTCTTCCTCGTTCAAGAAGAAATCGATCGGTGCGACAGTTTTGCCGCTCTCCACCCAACCGCCCAAGCGGTCATGGGAGAAGATAAATAAGTCTGGCCCCTTGCCGCGGGGCACTGCCGCGGAAAGCTTGTCGGCAAAAGCATCATTGGGCACGCCGACACAGCGGACAGGGCGGGCCTTTCCGGCAATTTGGGCCGAATAAAGCGCTGCCACTTCCTCAAGGGCTGATTTCTCGCGCCCGCGATACGCATGCCAAACTACCAGTGCCGGGCGCTTACTCTCTGCGGATTTACCGCACGCCGCCAATAGCGCCGTGCCAGACAGACCAAGCCCTGCAGCTAAGAATGATCGTTTGGTGGGTGATCCCCCGTGACTTGCATGCGCAGCCATCGCTTAAGCCTTCTCGGTCAGGCGCAAGTTTGTCGACACATCAAAGAAGTGTGCCTTGCTCAAATCAGCTTCAACTTCGACCATGTCGCCAAGTTTCGGGATGGGCGCTTCGCCTTGGCTCTTTGCGATTAAAGTGGCGCCGTCCACGTCGAGATGGGTAAGGACCTCGTGCCCCAAGGTCTCGACCATTTCCACTCGGCCCTTGAAATGGGCAGCCTTCTCAAAGCTATTTTGGCCGACCAGACGGACATCCTCAGGCCGGAAGCCGAGCAGGACGCTGTCGCCTGTTTGGCTGCTCGGTTCCCACCGCTCCGGCATGGTGAAGCCAGGCGAAGCGGCATGGGCAATCGCGCGCCCTACCAAATGGGTCGTCAAAATCGACATGCTGGGCGCACCAATGAAGCGGGCCACAAAGACGCTGCTAGGGCGGTGGTAAAGCTCTAAGGGCGTGCCGACTTGCATCAGATTGCTGTCGCCTGCCTCTGCCAATGGTGCCAAGACCGCAATTCGATCGCCCATGGTCATCGCTTCGGTTTGGTCGTGGGTCACGTAAACGGCGGTGGTGCCTAGGCGCTTCTGCAGACGCGAAATCTCTGCCCGCATGCCTGTCCGTAATTTAGCGTCGAGGTTTGATAAGGGTTCGTCGAACAAAAAGACCGAAGGGTCACGAACAATGGCACGGCCCAGCGCCACACGTTGCCGCTGACCACCTGACAGCGCCTTTGGCTTGCGGTCCAGATACGGGTCAAGGCCCAAGATCGCCGAAGCTTCTTGAACGCGCTTTTCAATTTCGGCCTTAGGCATTTTGCGCACTTCAAGACCAAAGGCCACGTTCTGGCGAACCGTCATATGCGGGTAAAGCGCATAGGACTGAAACACCATGGCAACATCGCGGTCTTTGGGCTTCAAATCATTGACGACCCGATCTGCGATTTTTAATTGGCCCGCTGAGACCGATTCGAGACCCGCTATCATCCGCAGGGCGGTCGACTTGCCACATCCCGATGGGCCAACCAAAACCATAAACTCGCCATCCTTGATGTCGAGAGAAAGGTTCTTAATGACATCAGTTTCGCCATATCGCTTTGCGACGGTTTCAAAAGTGATGCCTGCCATGCCATTGTCCTGCCCGTGCTTTAGCGGCGGACGCAGGAAAACTTCAGTCGCGGAGGAACCATTTATCGAACCGACAAGCCTTTGCCGAAAAGGCAAATATCGGTCCCAAGCCAAGATAAATACCCGACTAGGTCTTTTTCTCTCCCCGACTGCAGTTTCCGCCCTGTGTAGGGTCGCCCTGCCGTTCTTTGGTTTTGGTATTGCACATTTGATGTAGCAAAACTACAAAACCTGCGCAACACGCGTTCAAGGCTGGCATTGGGCGCAGAATATTCGTATAAATCAAGTCAGCAATCAAAGGGCGGGAGGGAAAAAAGCGATGATCATCAGTCAGATCGATTCTCATCTTGCCGAATTGCGCCCGTCTGAACAGCGCGTCGCCCGCTTTGTTCTGGGTCGCCCGACGGTGGTGGTTGAAATGTCGATCGCCGATCTGGCTGAGCGCGCCGATGTCTCAGAACCGACGATCATGCGCTTTTGCAAAGCGATTGGCTGTATGGGCTTTATGGATTTCAAGCTCAGCCTCGCACGCGACCTAGAGCGTCGGACTCTGTCGATGAGCCGGCAGAACCCGCATGTGAAGGGCCCTAGCGGCCTTGGTCAGGCCCTGTTTGAGCAGGTTACCAAGACGCTTGGACAGAAGGGTGCTGGCCTTGGCCTTGATGAGATTGACACGCTTTTGGAGATTTGCGCAGGCAGCGGGCGAATCATTGTGCTGCATTCCGGCGCTGAAACCCTGTTTGCCGACACGCTGGTAAGCGCTTTGCGAGGCTGTGGGCTAGAAGTGTGCGATCAAACCACAGCAGATATCAGTGGGCGGCGCGACAGCGTTTTGGTTATCGCGCTGAAGTCGAGTGTGCGTATACCCGAGGTAGAGCACAGCCTGCAGGATATTTGTGCCCAAGGGGGTCGAGTTGCCCTGATTGGCCATTCGGGCTTGCCTGCCACCATTTCTCTTGGCCAATTTGATGCTGGTTTAAGCGACTATATTGCTTATGCGGCGGTAATCGAGGCTATCCGCCTCGGGATTGAGGCGCGCCTCTCCAAGAGCGGTCATTTTTCACAGGCAGATTCCGAAATGTTGCAGTCGCGTCGCGAAAATGCCTATGCCGACGCGCGTCGTCGGGATCGACAGACCGCGCAAAAGGCCAGCTTGGACGACACGACTTTTTATGAGGATGCGCGCTAATGGCCCCTAAGATGACCCGGGCAAAGCCGACAAAGGCCGCTGTAAATGGCGCGGCAGATGTGGGGCCTGCGCTGGCAGATCAGAGCGAAGTTCTGGCCTTGATCAAAGGAACTCACGCCAACCCATTTGCCTTCTTGGGCCCACATGTGGATGACGGGACACGCGAGATTACGGTGCGCTGCTTTCTGCCAGCAGCCGATGCGGTCACATTGGTATGTGAGGGTCAAAAGCTCTCGATTCCTATGACCAAAGTGCATCCAGATGGACTGTTTGTGGCCCAAATTGCCCAATCAAAGAAGCAAGCGCTTTCCTACCATTATCTCGCCACCTGGGACGGGGAAGTCGTTCGCCTTGAAGACCCCTATCGGTTTGCGGGCGTTTTAAGCACGAAAGAAATTCTTCGCTTCCGCCAAGGCCAATTGTGGCGAGCTTGGGAATGTCTTGGCGCACGCCGGGTCACTTTGGATCAAGTCGAAGGCTTTGCCTTTGCCGTCTGGGCCCCTGCCGCCCAACGGGTGTCAGTGGTCGGCCCGTTCAATAATTGGGATGGACGTCGCCACATTATGCGCAAGCTCCATGATGCAGGCATTTGGGAGATTTTCATCCCCGGCCTCTCTGCCAATGACATTTATAAATATGAGATCATCGGCGCAAATGGCGATCTTCAGCCCTTGAAGTCGGACCCATTTGGACAAGCGGCAGAGCTTCGCCCCGCCAATGCCAGCCGCTTGGTAGACTCGCCTAAACAAGTCGATAACGACCAAGCTTGGCTGAAGACACGCCATGGCCGTCATGGCTTGGATGCGGCGATCTCTGTCTATGAAGTGCATGCGGGCTCGTTCCGGCGCAAGCCCGAAGAAGGCAATCGCCCCCTGACCTATGCAGAGCTCGGCGATTGGTTGATCCCTTATGTTCGCGACATGGGTTTTACCCACGTCCAATTCATGCCTTTGACCGAGTATCCCTTTGACGGGTCTTGGGGCTATCAGCCAGTTGGCCTGTTTGCCGCCACCAGTCGTTTTGGCACCGCGAACGAGTTTCGTGACCTTGTCGCCCGCTTGCACGAAGCTGAGATTGGCGTCTTGTGCGACTTTGTTCCGGCCCACTTCCCGATTGACGGCCATGGCCTGAACCGATTTGACGGCACGGCGCTTTATGAGCATGCCGATCCGCGCCTTGGCTTTCATCCAGATTGGAAGACCAATATCTATGACTTTACCAAGCCCGAGGTTGTCAATTTCCTCGTCTCTTCGGCCTTGTTCTGGTTGGATCGCTTCAAGATTGATGGCCTGCGCGTCGATGCCGTCAGCTCGATGCTCTATCTCGACTATTCCCGTGCCGACGGCGAATGGATCCCCAATATTTATGGCGGCAACATCAATTTGGAGGCCGTCCAATTCATGCGCCGCCTCAATGAGATGTGCTATGGCGAAGCCGATGGCATCATGATGGTGGCCGAAGAATCCACCGCTTGGGCTGGTGTCTGCAAGCCAACTTATGACGGTGGGCTTGGCTTTGGGTTCAAATGGAACCTTGGCTGGATGCATGACACGCTCCAATATATGAGCCGCGATCCCATCCACCGCGCTTGGCACCATGGTGAGATCACTTTTGGGCTTGCCTATGCGTGGTCTGAGAACTTCATGCTGGCACTTAGCCATGACGAAGTGGTTCACGGTAAAGGCTCGATCTTCTCACGCATGCCCGGGGATGATTGGCAGCGTTACGCCAACTTACGCGCCTATTATGCGTTGATGTGGGCCCATCCCGGCAAGAAGCTGTTGTTTATGGGCGCGGAATTTGGCCAGGTCGCTGAGTGGAACCATGAAGGCAGCCTTGATTGGCACTTGTTAGATCTGCCAAGCCACAAGGGCGTTCAGTCGCTGGTCCGGGACTTGAACAAAATGTATCGAGCCACACCTGCCTTACATCAACGCGATTGCGACCCGTCGGGATTTGAGTGGGTACAAGCAGACGCCGCCGATGTATCGGTTTTTGCCTTCTTGCGTTGGAATCATGACCGCTCAGAAAAAGTGCTGGCCCTCATCAATATGACCCCGGTACCGCGTGTTGAATACCGCGTGGGCGTGCCCCATGGCGGGGCTTGGAAGGTGATCCTGAACACGGACTCCTCCGCCTATAACGGGTCCAATTTTGACGGCCCGAACCAAGTTGAGGCCGAAGTATCGCCCTTCAATGGCCAACCGGCTTCCATCGTCCTGACCCTGCCACCACTTGCTGGCCTTTATCTCGTTCCGGCATAGGAAACGGTAACCCAATGGTGCTGCGACTGGAACCAGGCAACCCAAATCAATTGGGCGCGACGCTCGGTGAGGGTGGCGTGAACTTTGCGTTGTTCAGTGCCCATGGCGTGCGGGTTGAGCTGGTCTTGTTTTCAAGCGATGGAAAGCACGAAATTGCGCGGGCCGACCTCCCGGCTCGCAGAGGCGATATCTGGCACGGGTTTGCGCCCAAGCTTGGAGCAGGAACTGTCTACGGCTACCGCGTCCATGGCCCTTACCGGCCTGATCAAGGCCATTTGTTCAACCCTCATAAGCTTTTGCTCGATCCTTATGCGAAAGCGCTGACTGGGGAGTTTCGGTGGGGCCCGGAGCATTTTGGCTATTTCTATGAAGGTCATGACCCAAACGGCATGCCCGATAATCGCGACAATGCCGCGACCTGTTTGAAAGGGGTTGTTGTGGACCCCGCCGCGATGGCCCCCCTGCCCCGCCACAGTGCGAGACCATGGCGGGAGACGCTGGTCTACGAACTGCATGCCAAGGGCTTTACGATGCAACTGCCGGGCCTGTCGGAACAAGAGCGCGGGACTTTTGCGGGTCTCGGCAGTCAGGCGGCGCTCGACTATTTATGTGCGCTCGGCATTACAGCAATTGAGCTCTTGCCCATCCATCAATTCATGCATGACCGGTTTTTGGTCGACCAAGGCTTGAAGAATTATTGGGGCTATAACACGCTCAATTACTTCGTGCCGCATCAAGACTATGCGCTTGGCGATCCAATCGCGGAGATGCGTGGGTTTGTTCAAAACGCCCATGCGCGCAATCTCGATGTGTGGATGGATGTCGTCTATAACCACACCTGTGAAGGCAATCGGCATGGCCCGACGCTGTCGTTTCGCGGGATCGACAATGCTTCTTACTATCGGCTTAATCCGCAAGACCTCGGTCGATATGCCGATATCAGCGGATGTGGCGCGACGCTCAATGCGGCCCATCCCCAAGTCCGCGATCTGATCGTGGAATCGCTGGCCCATTGGGTGCAATGCTATGGCTTAGATGGCTTCCGCTTTGATATTGCCCCTTCCCTCGGCATAGACGATGCGGGCCGGTTCAGCCGGGAGGCCCCCTTCTTTGAAGCGGTCCGGCATGACACGCGCCTCAAAGACGTCAAACTCATTGCCGAGGCTTGGGATGCCGCAGGCGGCTATTATGTCGGCGACTTTCCACCTGAGTGGGCGGATTGGAACGGCAAAGCCCGCGATTCAATCCGGCAGTTTTGGCGTGGCGATCAGGATATGGCGCGCGACTTTGCCAAAGCATTGGCGGGGTCCCCGGACTTGTTTCGCAATAAGGGCAAGCCGGTTGAGGCCAGCGTCAATTTCGTCGCGTGCCATGACGGATTTCCGCTCTTAGACCTCACGCGTTATGCGCATAAGCACAATTACGCCAATGGCGAGAATAATCGCGATGGCGGCGATCATGACTTCTCGTCCAATTATGGCGTTGAAGGCGAAACTGCTGACCGCGAGATTGAAGAGCTCCGCGAGCGCCAAGCCCGCAACATGCTGGCCAGCGTCTTTTTAGGGTTCGGCACACCTATGCTGTTGGCCGGCGATGAAATGGGCCGTACGCAAGGCGGCAACAACAATGCTTATGCGCAAGACAATGCCATCAGTTGGCTTGATTGGCGTCTGCCCAGCTCGCGGCTTGGTGCACAACACTTGGCCTTTACCAAGCAGCTGATCACGCTGCGCAAGGAGATGTTCGCAGGCTTCCCGGAAGGCCATCCCAATGGTCCGGGTGAACGCGAGCCTACGATTGCGTGGTGGAGTGTATGGGGTAATCTTATGACCCATAAGGATTGGATGGATCACAGAACCCAATGCTTTGCGGCAGTGTATGAACCGCATGGCTGGCTGATCCTGTTTAACGCAAGCCTTGAGGATGCGGCCTTTATCTTACCACCCACCGGAACCGGTATGTGGCGGATGGCGCTGACGACTGCCGACCCCATTCGTCTAACCCAAGATCAAGTGGCCGCGGGCGGCCAAACCATCCAACTTCCTGCACGAACCTTAATCGTGTTTTCGCGTGACACCTCTAGAACAATTGGAAAGACCGGACATGGCTTTTGAACGCGTCAGTGGCATTTTGCTCCATCCCACCAGCTTACCCGGCCCTTATGGGATTGGTGAAATCGGCGATGAGGCAATGGCCTTCATCGATGCCTTAGCAGAGTCTGGGCAGAAGCTTTGGCAAATCCTGCCGATTAATGCGACCGGCAATAATGCGAGCCCCTATTCCGCCACCACAACTTTTGCTGCCAATCCATTATTGATCGACATCGACGGTCTGATCGAAGCTAAGCTGTTGTCTGTGGCCGAAGTTGCAGACCTTAAAGCCTTACCGCAAATCAAAGTCGATTATGACGTTACGGTCCCTGCCCGTCTCGAAGTTTTGGCATTAGCTGGCAGCCGCTTGGCGGCCCAAACAGACCATCCACTGGCCAGCGGCCTTCGCGCATTTAAGGCCAAGCATGGTACGGCTTGGCTGGATGATTATGCCTTGTTTGAAGCCATTTCGGTTTCCCGTCAGCGCCAAGGCTGGATGCATTGGCCAGATGATCTGCGCCGCAGAGAGCCCCAAGCACTTGAACAAGCGCGCATCTCTCTCGCCTCTGAGATCGCGGCAATTGAGGCCCTGCAATACCTATTTGATCTGCGCTGGCAGCGCCTGCGCGCACATGCAGCCTCAAAGGGGATCATGATCGTTGGTGATATGGCGATCTTCGTCGCCCATGATTCAGCCGACGTCTGGGCCCGACCCGATCTGTTTAAACTGGATGCCGACTTTAACACCCGCGTCGGAGCGGGCGTTCCCCCGGACTATTTCAGCGCGACAGGTCAGCTTTGGGGCAATCCGATTTATGAGTGGGACAAGATGGCCGAAGATGGCTTTTCTTGGTGGGTAGCCCGCATGCGCCGTTTGCTCGATTTTGCCGATGCGGTGCGGATCGACCATTTCCGTGGCTTTGCGTCGTGTTGGGAAACGCCCGCCGGCGAGACCACCGCCATTAACGGCCAATGGGTCGATGTTCCGGGCGACGCTCTGTTCACCTCGATGATGACGGCCCTACCGGACTTGAAAGTGATCGCAGAGGATCTGGGGCATATCACCGAAGACGTTATCACCTTGCGCGACAAATTTGCCTTCCCCGGCCTCAAAATCCTTGAGTTTGAATTTGGTGATGGCCCGCCGCGCGATGAGCGCCACCCATACCACTATCCCGTCGCGACCGTGTGCTATCCCAGCACGCATGACAATAATACGGTGATTGGTTGGTTTAAGAATGATGGTCGTGAAGCGGCTGAGCGCGCCAATGATGCGCCCCGCGAAGCAGCGGCAGCCCTAGAACTCTTGGGTGGAGACGGCACTGACCTTCACTGGCGCTTTATCGAACTGGCCATGCAATCGGGATCCAACCTCGCCATCATCGCGTTACAGGATGTGTTTGGCCTAGATGGCAATGGTCGCATGAATACGCCCGGGACTATTGAAGATAATTGGAACTGGCGGTTTGAGGCGGCGGACTTTACACCAGCCGATCGCAAGAAGCTGCTTGACCTCGCGAAAGAGTTCGGACGCTGACCCACATGAACGCACAAACCCCACACTTAGAAGCGCGCCTCGGTCTTTGGTATGACCATATTGACGCGATCTTTCTTAAACGATTGAGCGCTGAAGCGGGTCTTTTGCCAGCTAGTACGGCCAAAACCGTCCATGGGGATTATGCGCACGCGTGGGTGCGCGACAATGTCTACTCCATTCTCGGCGCCTGGGGCCTAGCGTGTGCCTATAAGCGACTAGATCCGGGTTCAGAGCGCACTACCCACTTAGAGGCCAGTGTCATCCGGCTGATGCGCGGCCTCTTGTCGGCCATGATGGGTCAAGCCGACAAAGTTGAAAAGTTCAAATACACCCAAGACCCCCTCGATGGCCTGCATGCCAAATATGATGCGGCGACGGGTCAGCCTGTCGTCGGCGATGCCCATTGGGGCCATCTGCAAATTGATGCCACGTCGCTTTTCTTGTTATTCCTAGCGCAAATGACCGCCGGTGGCCTCAAAGTGGTTGAAACCACGGATGAAGTCGATTTCGTGCAAAACCTCGTCCATTATATAGGGCCCGCTTATCGGATTGCCGATTATGGCATTTGGGAACGTGGTCGAAAATCCAATGACGGCGTGGTTGAGATTAATGCGAGTTCCGTTGGCATCGCCAAAGCGGCGTTAGAAGCCATGGATAGCCTAGAGTTTGGCTGTGACGCTCGTGGACCCATCCAAGTGCCGGCCGACGATATCGCACGGGCACGGGAGACCCTGCAGGTCTTATTGCCGGGTGAATCCGCGTCAAAGGAAACCGATGCCGCCCTTCTCGCCGTTGTCGGCTGGCCAGCCTTTGCTGTCGACGACAAGGTGCTGATCTCTCACACGCGCGGGCGGATCTTGGATCGCCTGGCAGGCCGGTATGGCTGCAAGCGTTTTTTGCGCGATGGCCATCAGACGACGGTGGAAGACGAACATCGCCTGCATTATCACGCGGGCGAGCTCTCAAAGTTTGCCAATATCGAATCCGAATGGCCACTCTTCTTTACCTACCTTCTCGTCGATGCAGAAATGACTGGCGACAAGCGCGGTGCTGGCGCTTGGGCAGAGCGCCTTGAACCCTTGTTCCAAATGCGCGACGGCCTGCCACTTTTGCCGGAGCTCTATTTTGTTGATTCCGATGCGGTAGAAGCTGAAGCCGCTGCTCCAGGCAGTCAAGACCGTGTTGCCAACGCCAATCTGCCGCTTTTGTGGGCCCAATCGCTTTGGGCACTGGGAGCCATGTTACAAGAAGGTCTGCTGGCTCCTGAAGACATTGATCCTTTGGGTAGGCGCCATCATCTAAACCGCAATCATCAGCCCGAGATCGCCTTTGCCATCGTCGCGGAAGATGCGGAGACAGCCGCTAAGCTCCAAGCACTCGGTCTAATCTCAGATCAAATGGCAGATCTTGGTTCAGACTTGATCATTCGCCCGGCGGGGGATTTGGTTAGCGTTTGGACTCAGATTGGTCGTAATGAACATTTGCGTCTGACCGGCCGACCTGAAAAGCGCCTTGGGCCGCTCGCCAATGCCTATGTCTATGAGGCCGAAGGGCGGCCTGTGCTATTCTCGGCAACCTTGTTAGAGGCACACGACCACCATATCCGCTATGACGCGGCTGCTCGAGCGCGCCGTTTAAGGGGTGACTTACGTTATGTGGCTCGGCATTGGCGCGGGCAGGACAATCCAGTCTTTATCCTGTGTGTCGACGCAACCGCCATGCAAGGCACGGGCGTAGACCGCCTGATTGACCTCCTTCACGAAGTTCAACGGGGTCAAGTCGATTTTACCCGTACCAAGCTGGTGCAGATTGAGGAAGTCCTGCGTGCCCAGACTAAGCCGAAGTCAATTAGTTCTCTTCTGCCGCCGGAAGTGCGAACGGATGACAATCAAGGTTTGCCCGAACCTCTGGCCAATGGGTTTGGCCGAGGTCTTGATGACGCGATCGCGTCAGGCGACCAATCCGAAGTCGAGCGGACTTATGAAGCGGCCGGAAGAGCTGGGGATTGGGCAACAGCCCGTCGAGGCGCTGCGTGGCTGAACCGCACCGATCCGCGCCTGCAGGATTCCGCCAAGGACATCGTGGTGCGCCTCAGACGCCTAGGCCTAGGCGAAGGGCGAGTCATCACACGTCCGGTGCCGGAAAGCGAGCTGGTGACCATGATCGAAGAGGGTCTCCATTCAAAGCTCCATGCGGTCATCGCCCAAGAAGTGCTGCAAGCCTTGGGGCTCTTTAGTAAGTCAGACTCCAATGCGGTGCGCGGCATGCGGACTATTAGGTTGACGGAGATTGTCGATCGGTTGGGACAAGAAGAAACTGGCGGCATGGAGAATCTGGTCGCCGAACCACCCAGTGTCCTATTTGACCGCTTGAAAGCGATCTTGCTCGAGACGCCCTCTGTGCGGGCGGTGGTCTCCCCTGCCCCAACCTTCGCCTTAACCCCGTCAGCGCTGGCAATCGGCAGCGATTGGGAACAATGGCGGGAGCGTTTGGGCGTTCTGACCCGTGTCGGCAGTGACTTCTTTGCGCGGCTATGGTCCCTACTTCACGTATGCCCCGGCATCGTGTTTGGCGCCAATAATCGCCTCGATGCCGCTGTAGCCCGTTCCGACCTCACCGCTTGGGAAAAGGATTTTGCGCTTGAGATTGAGGTTCGTTTAGAGACGATCCCCGACCCCGCCTATCGCACCTTCTGCCTTGAGGCGTTGAATGTCCTAGCTAACCGTCACGAGCATGATCCCGATTATTATGTGACTCAAGATATTGTTCTCGATGATCTGATCCATGATGCGGTGGCTTGGATGTGGCGTAACGCTGGCAATGGCGAGCCAGACTGGAGCCAAGCAGGCCCTATTTGGGCTATGGCACGCCATGCCGATGCGCAGACGACGGCATTAGCGCTCTATGCCTGTTGCGAGAAGTATAAAGCGACGTCGGAACCCGCTTTTTGCTAGCGGGCGCAGGGGGAGCGCCCCTGCCGAGCCGTGTGTGATCCCCCGATGTCTTTGACAGTCTCTTTGAGCTCCTCCTGAGTGGTGCCTCACCGTCAGCTTGCCCGCCTAGTGTTTGTGCGTGAACCTTTGACGCCAGAATTACGCTTTCTGCCTTGCAGTTTAGCTCTTCCTTGGGCCGACACGTCCTCACACGAGGCATGTCTGCGTGTGGACAAATCAACAAACGCGACCTGCACACGTGCCCACTTCCCGTCATGTCCGCAGCAGGACACCTTTAAACGTCGACAAGCCCACATCTCAGCACGGGGAAGCGTTGTCATGTGGACACGTCCACAACCCGACAAACTGGCCGCTTCGGGCTAGAAATCGGGCAACTTAGGACCAACTTGCGCCGCGGCGCGCGCTAGTGCCGCTTCACATCGGGTCCAGCCCCCTCACCTGCCTCTCCTTGGCTCAGAAATCGACTAGCAAGCCCCTGTTCACTTAAAGACGGCCCCACAACTGTTCTGCCCCCATAATCGCCTCACGGGTGAATTTTCAAATCGTCGGTAAGAAATCGTTAAGGTTTAGCGACTAGCGTTTCAACATGTGGACACGGGGAGGCGGCGACTTTTCAACAAGTCCAACCTCGGACAAGACGACACCTCGCCATGTCTCTCATGCCCACTTGTGGGGGCCTCGAAATGTGGGGTTTCCAAGATGACGACGCGCCGAACTTACCACATGGCCGCATGTGGACACGAGGAGATAGGAAGATGCATGTAGTAGCTATAGTCAGCCAAAAAGGTGGGGCAGGTAAGACCACTTTATCGGTTCACCTCGCCGTTGCAGGTGCCCGCAAGGGTATGTCGGTGGCACTGATCGACCTAGACCCGCAAGCCACGGCTGCGCAATGGGGCGACTGGCGGGGAGGGGACAATCCAGCCGTTGTGGCCACACCTTACACCCGCCTTGAGGCAACGTTACAGGAAGCCGCCCAAGCCGGCGTCGATCTCTGCATCCTCGATAGCCCACCAGCAGCAGATGCCGCAGCCGTTTCGGCCGCACGTGCCGCTGATTTGGTTCTAGTGCCGACGCGGGTCAGCGCCTTTGACCTCCACGCCATCAAGACCACCGGCGAATTAATGCGCATTGCGCAGAAACCTGCCTTTACGATCTTCAACGCTGTCCCGGCTCGAGCTGCCAGCTTGGTCGAGGATGCTGCTGCCGTCGTACGCGGCATCGGGATGCCATTGGCACCTGTCTGCCTGACAGAGCGCGCCGCTTTCCGTCACGCCGTGGTCGATGGCCATACAGCCGGTGAATATGAGCCCGGCTGTAAAGCCGCCAGCGAAGTCGATGCCGTCTTTGACTGGATGATGGGCCGCCTCACCAAAACGCAAGCCGTCGCCCAAGCGGCCTAATCATCACATTCTAGCGATAGGAAAGGGGATATAGATGGCCAAAGCACCAAGCCTCGCGGCGCGTCTCGCAGCCGTTGCTGCACAACCCAATACAAACCCATACCAAATGTCAGCTCCGGCCAATCAGGACAGCCAACAATTGGCAGAGCCACAGTTTGCGCCAGCTATGGTCGCAATGGCCGAACCCATGGCACCCGCGCCGGTTTTCGCGCCGCCCAATTTCGCGATGCCCGTGCCTCAGAAGGCCAAGGCCCGTGATGGCCGGGTCATGGTTGCGGGCTATTTCAGCCCAGAACTCTCACGCTCGCTGCGCATCTTAGCCGCAGAGCGGGACGTTACCGTGCAGCATTTGGTGGGTGAGGGCCTCGATTTCGTCCTGCGCCACTATGGCAAGCACCCGATGGGTGAACGCTAGTCCACGACCGGCACGCGGGCAGGGATTCCACCACGGCCACGCGGCGACCTGAAGACGTGTCCACATGCAGACGGGTCTACAACTCCACCTGTGTGGTAGCGCACCGCCGAATTATCTTCCGCATGCGCAGAATCAGATAGGATCAGCCAAAGGCCGCCGAAAAGGGCCTCTTACCTTGGTTGGGCCTTCGAATCGGGACACTCCAATCCATGCACCATGGCGGTGCGTCACCGGGGACACGCTTTTGCCCTCTCGCATGCGAGATAGGGACGATGTTCAAAGGGGCGATGTTCGAAAGAGAGAGACAGCTATGTCCGCGCGACGCAAAGATGATCCTCAGTTCGATTTCTTCATCCCGATGGTGCACGACATCCCGTTGAAGGATCAGCGGGAGACGATGGAGCGGCCCTTCTTCTCGCTGCAAAAGCGCAAGCGCCTGAAACCCATTGATTACCGCAGCCCCGATGGCGAAGTTTGGGTCAAGGTTGAAGCCGTGCCGGCCTATGGCATGGCCACGATCTGGGACGCCGATATTCTGATCTGGGCAGCAAGCGCCCTTAACCGGTTGAAGCAGCAAGGCGTCAATGATCTGCCACGCACCCTGCGAACTACTGCCTATGACCTTCTGCGCGCCATTAAGCGCGACACCGGCGGTAAGGGCTATCAAGAGCTTCGCGCCGCGCTCGACCGTTTGGCATCGACCACCATCTTTACGTCTTTGCGCGCCAAGCGGGGCAGGGACCGCCGCTTCTCCTGGATCGATGAATGGGACATTGAGGTTGACCCCGTTACCGAACAGCCGCGAGCCCTGCGCATCACTTTGTCCAACTGGATCTACGAAGGGGTGACGCAGGAAAAGCAATTGCTGACCATGCACCCCGACTATTTCAGCCTGACCGGTGGGCTGGAACGCGCGCTTTACCGGATCGCGCGCAAGCATGCAGGCGATCAAAAGAAGGGCTGGCTATGCCGCTTTTCGGTTCTCAAAGACAAAACGGGTTCGGACTCCGAACCCAAAGAATTTGCGCGCATGATGCGCAAGATCGCGCTGCGCGATGAATTACCCGAATATAGCATGACCATTGTCAAAGCTGCCGACGGCTCCCCCGCCGCGCACTTCATCCGACGAGATGCTGGCGACCGAACCGCCATCTCCGACGCCATCATTGAATTTGACCAATTATACGCCGACACCATCGCCAAAAAGCAGGGCGATTTGCTTCTGTGACCTAACGGGGTATCACCCACTTTGGGGTCAATATTGGCAGCAATGGGTAATTATGAAACAAGACTCCGAAGCCAACCACGTCAAGATCTTGGTCAATACCCCAACGGAAGACGGATATCCGCCGAAGGAGTGGGAGAGCCTTTGGGCAATCCCTTTGTGCGCTTCTTTGTTCAAGATCGATAGCATACCATTCTTTGCGAAGTAATAACGCCCTCCGATAACTCTACTGTCCGAGTTTGCGTTTTTGATCTGGCGAAAGTGGTAGAGATCAGAACGGCCCTCTTCGAAATTGGTTGTGAGTCGGAAGGATCCGGCATTCCGGGACTGTTCGCGCTGAATATCCCCCAAAACTGCAAGGACCAGGCCTATGAAATCTTGAGAACCGCCGCCTCAGACGAAAAGTTGGACTACGAGGAAGGGGCGGTAAGATAATGGGTTGTTGTCCACCCAAGCCCACGGGGGAACACCCACTTTCTGTCGGGGGAACGGGCGCCGGGATGGCGGTGGAACACCCACAGGTGCTTCGGGGTATCGGACGCTAATCCACGGGGGAACACCCGCAGGGGGTCTCTGCAACCCTTTGAAGACACGACCTAAAAAGGCACTTCTTAGGCGCTTAACTCTTTAACTCTTCTATTAAGAGTCTTTCTAAGTGGGCTATTGGGCACACACCAAGATGTGCCCAAGCTCGGTTTAAGGCGCTTACCCGATTTATTGAAGCCATTGATGGCCAAAGCTACCATCTTCGCCCACATAGGCAAAGCGTTTGCCCAACGCGTGGAACGCCAAACTTAGAATTGAGCGCCGCATTTTACGGGGATCGTCCAATAGTTCCGAGCGAGGGCGGGGCCCTGCCAGAAAGCCAGTATTACCCGAAGACAAATCAACCTGATCTACGCCGCCATCCGACCAGCCAACTAACGCCCGCGTTTCATGGATGGCGACCGCCGTGACCAACCCAAGCCTCGGCCGATAGACACCTGCTGATTGCCCCATCGGACCTTTCCCGGCCACAATCGGCCAAGCGAGGAGGGCAGGGCCGCCAGACGTTAGAAGAACTGAGCCCGTCATGTTTTGCACGAGGCGGCGGGGTTTGGCGGGATAGCCACCCATTTTAAAGGCCTGCCCATCGTGAAGTCGCCATCCGGCTAACGCAGGTTCTGACAGGCCCACAAACAAAAACGCATCGTCTGCGCCATAGGCCACAGAGATCGGCCCACCGGCGCAGGGAATTTCTTGGACCAGCTCTCCAGACGACAGCTCAAACAGGCTCACGCCCCCGCTATGGGTGACGGCAAGCTCTTGTCCGTCATGGGCGAACGCTAAGGCTGTTGGTCCTTTCGGTGGGCGCAATTCTTGGGGACTGCCATCAGGCCCTAGAACATGCACGGTTTGGCCCGACGCGACCGCGACAAAGCTGCCATCTGAGGAGATCGCCAACGAGTCGAGCCATTTGCGCGGCACCTGTAGGCGTTCGTGAACCTGACCTTGAAGATCCACTTGCACGAGCCTACCGTCATCGCCTGCGGTCCAGATGGATTGACCATCGGGACTGGCCTGCATGGCGAGCATACCACCGTCATGGCACTGAACCAGTGCTTCGCCCAGCTTCAGCGTGCCATCGCCAAAGCCAAAGGCAGGGCTGTCGCCAAGCCACGCGGCACCAATTCCTGGGGCAGGATAGGGCAGGGGCCCTTTCTGGCGCTTTGACACTGGCGTCTCCTAATCTGGCAGTACCTTCAACCACGATAGGGCGGCGGTGTGCAATACCCCGAATCAAATCAGCTCAGAGGGGACTGGACATGTGGTTCGTTGGCCAAGAAACTCTATATAATCAATATTTTTCTAAGATTGTATCAATGCGGGTGACACCCCGCCTGCCTAATGACGGGGGATCAACCACCGATTCCCGATTAGTCAAGATTTACCCTGAAAGCTTGGACGTTAGAGCCTTTCGGCTTTTCAATCGGGATTAGCCAAGCGGGAACACGTCCATCCCTAAGTTCAGCCATTAAGCCTTTTGGTGCTTCGCGCGACAAAATGGCGACCTCCGCCGATTTAGTGCAAATTGCCAAATAGGATGCACCAAGATTCTTCGCCATGGTCTTGGCGACATCTGGCTTGGCCATGAACAAGCGGTAGGAGGCTAAATTGCCCTTATTATTGCGGTGATAGGGGACAGCAAGTACCCGATGCTGGGTCGTCAACAAAATGCGTGACCCCATATCAATAGGAGCCACAACCAGACCGGGGGACTGTGCCTTTAGGCCGCTAAAGGCCCGTTCGGTAAAGCAGCCTGCGCCACCACCGGTCGAAAACTTGCTGATCTTGGGCTCAAAATATTCGGCGACTTTAGAGCCAACAAAGCCCGGGATAATTGGATTGACAATGAGAGCCGCGATGAGCGCTGTCTTGAAGTGGACCTGCTCCATCAGTTTGCCAATGAGAGCAGCTGCCATGATCCCAGAAACCGTCGTCGCAAGACCTGCCGCTCTGCCTTGCCAAAAAACAGCCAAGGCGACGGAAACAAAAATCGTCAACGCCGCTAGGATCCACAAGTCCCGCTCTTTGTCCTTCGCCCACAGAAGCGCAACAATGCTGGCAATTCCGGCTAGGACCGGAAACAAGGTCAATGCGAGGATCGAGCTCAACTTTGCCTTCATCATTGGTGCGGCTTCGGTGACATTATTAAGCCAAAGACGCTTCAACAGCGGGTCAATCTGGTCATAAGGCGGCACAATGACTTCTGGGAAATAGCGCACGCCTGCCAACACGATGCCACCAATCACCGCCAAAAGCACAAGGCGCACACTAATGCCGCTTTTGGGACCCAGTCGTGCAGTGGGGAAAAGGGTCGCTAAGGCCAGTAGGAGACCACCAACCAAGCCCAAAACGGCATGGCCCCGACCGATCGCGTCATTAACTGGGGCGGCCCATTTTACTTCTGGCACCGTCGCAACAAAGCAAATGGCTAAGCCTAGGCCGAGGCTAGCAGCAAACCAGCGCGTTTCATCTTGTACCGCTGCCCCGCGCAAGGCCCAGCGCAGCGCGACCCAACCGATCAGCACAATCTGTAACGGCAGACCTTCTAAACCTACGCCAATACCCAGAGCGATGGCGATCCCGCTTAAAGCTGCCATCCGGGCACCACCGGCCACCAATCCCCACAAGGCTGCTGCAAGGAAGATGAGCTGTAGTCCATGGTGATCAACCCGCCCGGGCAGGAAATAGGGCAAAACGGCGGGCGCACAGGTTATGAGGAAGATCGCGGGCACGAATGCCTTTTTCCCGCCCAAGGCAACCGACGCTTTTACTGCGGCGATCACATAGACCATACCTAACCACATTGGCGTCAAAAAAGCCGCAGCCTTTTCACCCATGGATTGGCCAAACATCAGACTGGTAATCAACGTCGTCAAGGCAAGGGGTAGGTCAGCTATGCGAGACCAATGGATATTGCTTACAGGATGCTCGGTAAAGCGGTGTTGGGAGACGTCAAACCAAGCTTGCCCTGCCAGCCAGTCTCGCACCTGAAGCACCCGCATGGCGTCGTCATTATCGGACAAGTTCCACGCTGAAACCCGCGTCCAATAGGGACCGAGCATCTGATAGGCGGCAATTAGAATCGCGACAACAAGAACGAGGCGAAATAAAAGCCTGACTGGTGAAGTCTTAGGGGCCGGTTCAGTCGGATTTGAAGATTCACCAAGAGACATCGACTTAAGACACCGTAAGTTAGGTCGCACCAGAACTGCATAAAGTGCGCTGCGGTCTATGAACAGAACCCAGCATGTGGGAATTCCATCTGACACAGAAGCCTGAATCTGCGATGAAGAACGGGGGTGGCTGATACAGTCCGCCTATATCCCTCGGCCCGATGAGGGGCCAAATCGTAAGAAAGTGCCCGCGTGAAGCTATCAGATCTCTTTACAGCTTCCTCAACTTCGGCCCGCATCTTCCGCTTTGTCGTGGTGGGTGGATTGGCCTTTGTCTTGGATGCAGGTCTGGTCTTTGCTTTCGTTCACCTCGGCCTTGATGTCTATCTCAGCCGCGCCCTGTCTTTGATTGTGGTGGTGCTTTTCACCTATGTTCTCAACCGGCAAGCAACCTTTGCCGCAACAGGCTGGCCAAGCCTCCAAGAAGTGGCCGCCTATGTGGCGGCAAGCTTGATCGGACTAGTGATCAATTATCTGGTTTTTGTTGGTGCCATTTGGGTCAAGTTGCCCCTGCTGCTGGCGATGGCAGCGGGCACGATTGTGGCTTCGACTTTCAACTTCTTGGCCTATGGCAAGATATTCAAGGCCAAGACCGATTAGGTTTGAGCCAACACGTGTTGCCAATGCGCCTCTGAGACCGGCTGGACGGAGAGGCGAGGTGATTTCACCAAAGCCAACTCTGCCAAAGCCGGATCGGCCTTGATACTCGCAAGCGAGACAGGCCTCTTCAATGGGTCGCGCGCGACAACATCAACTGCAAACCACGAAAGGTCCGTTGGGTCTGGATAGGCGGTCTGGATCACTTCTACCACGCCGACAATCTGCTTCTCATCGCCGGTATGATAGAAGAAGGCCAAATCGCCGATGGCCATTTGTTTCAGAAAGTTCTTGGCCTGATGGTTGCGCACGCCGGTCCAAGGTTCCCCTTTGGCTCCACGTGCCACTTGGTCCGCCCAAGAGAAACTATCGGGTTCGCTTTTCAACAGCCAATAGGCCATGCTTACCGCTCCTACAGTCAAAAATCTTTATCAACCCATTTAACAGATAGCTGGGCTCTCTTGGCGAGTCACACCACATAAGGCGACATGAGGAGAACCGGCTTGAAACCATCCAGCACCTTGATGTGGACTGAGGCACGCGATGCAGGTCAGGTTGTTCGCCGCCAGTTTCAAGCGAATAAAGTCCTGATGAGAGATTTGGGTGCCCGTCTGCGCGCGCAAAAGCCTCGGCTCGTGCTGACCTGCGCACGGGGGTCTTCCGACCATGCGGCGGGCTTTGCCAAATATGCGATTGAAACACGGCTTGGCGTTCTGGTCGCTTCGCATGCGCCATCCACGTCTTCGATCTTCGCAAAGCCATTGCGTGATCTTGAAGGGGCCTTATTTCTGGTCATCTCGCAATCCGGTAAGAGCCCGGACATTTTGACATCCATCGCTTTCGCAAAACAGTCGGGGGCTTTTGTTGTGGCAATGGTCAATGATGCGCAATCCCCTGCTGCCCAAGCCGCTGACGTCTTTGTGCCGTTGCACGCAGGCCCTGAATTAGCGGTCGCTGCTACCAAGTCCTACATCGCTTCCTTGTCTGCGATCGTTCATTTGGTGGCTGAGTGGAACCAAGATGCAGAGCTGCTTGTGGCACTAGAGGAGGCTAGCGAGCACATTAGCGACGCCTTTGCGCGCGATTGGTCCAAACTGGGTGATGCGCTTTTGAATGCCAAAAGTCTGTTTGTCATCGGTCGAGGTCTGACTTTTGGGATTGCCCATGAGATGGCCCTCAAATTAAAAGAGACCAGCGCGCTCCATGCTGAGGCCTTTTCAGCGGCCGAAGTCCGCCATGGACCCATGGCTATTGTCGAAGCGGGCTTCCCCGTCATGATGATTGCGCCGATGGATGAAGCAGCAGCCAGTTTCCCGGCCTTGAGTGAAGAGTTCTCAGCCCGCCATGCCCGCGTATTTGCCTCTGGTGGGCCGTTTCCCGGTGCCATTGACTTACCAACACAGGTGGGGCTTCATCCATTGATCGCGCCTTTGTGCCAGGTGACTTCCTTTTATGCTTGTGCAGAGGCCTTGGCCCGCGCCCGTGGGCGAAACCCCGATGCGCCACCTTGGCTCAACAAAGTCACAGAAACACAATGACTTCTTTCTTCTTCCAGAATGGTCGCTTGGCTCTTGGCGACACCCTTGATGAGGGTCAGACCATGCTGGTGTCCGGCGGCATCATTGAAGCGATTGGGCCCGACTTGGCCATACCGGCGGGCTATCATTGCATGGATCTGAACGGGGACATCCTCGCGCCCGGCTTTGTCGATATTCAGGCCAATGGTGGTGGTGGTGCTTTGTTTAATGACGCGCCGAGCGTGGAAACCATTGCGACCATCGCAAGAGCTCATGCAAAGTTTGGCACGACCGCGTTGCTCCCGACACTGATCTCGGATGATTTGGAAAAAATCGCGCAAGCGATTGAGGCCGTCGATGCAGCGATTGAGGCAGGGGTGCCGGGAATCCTTGGGATTCATCTTGAGGGCCCGTTCCTAAATGCCAGCCGCAAGGGCGTGCATGACGCGTCGAAGTTCAAAGTCCTCGACCAAGAAGCGATTGAGCTGTTGACCCGATTGAAGCGGGGCAAGACCCTAATCACCTTGGCTCCCGAAACCGCGCCAGCGGGCGCGATTGCTGAACTTGTCCGACGCGGTGCCGTGGTCTTTGCTGGCCATACCGAGGCGAGCTATGAGCAAATCATCGCAGCCGAGGCCGAAGGGCTTCGGGGTTTCACCCACATTTTTAATGCGATGAGCCAGCTTTCCAGCCGAGCACCGGGTGTCGTTGGCGCGGCCCTAGTGAGCCCAACTTCCTTCTCGGGCCTGATCGCCGATGGGGTCCATGTTCATGTCGCCAACATGGCTCTTGTGGCCCGCCTTCTCGGCCCTAAGCGGACTGTCTTGGTGAGTGACGCGATGCCGACTTTGGGCTCGGATCAGGATTGGTTTGAGTTGCAGGGCGAAAAGATTTTTGCGCGCAGGCTGACCTGTTACACTCCTGACGGGGTCTTGGCAGGCTCGAACTTATCCCTGCACGATGCAATGGGCGTCATGATGCGTCAGGTCGGTATTGGACTGACCGACGCGCTGCAGATGGCAAGTCATGCTCCGGCATTGGCGCTCGGCTTAGAAGCCCAAGTTGGACGACTGACTGTGGGCGCGCGCGCTGATTTTGTTCAATTAGACGGGGATTCCAATCTGATGCGGGTTTGGCAGGGCGGCGTTCAGCTCTGATCCGCGTCCTTTTGGACCCAAGCGTCGATCCCCTTGGCGGCCAAGATGGCACTTGAGAAGCAGGCCTGCAAAAGATAGCCCCCAGTTGGGGCGTCCCAGTTGAGCATTTCACCGGCCACAAAGACCCCTGGGCGCGCCGTCAGCATCAGCTGCTCGTCGACACTATCTTGATTGATCCCGCCAGCCGTTGAAATGGCGCGCTCCAGTCCAGCATGACCTTTCAGCTCGATGGGGAGCGATTTGATCAAGCGTGCGAGCCCCATAGCGGTGACGGGTAGCTTATTGCCGGTCGCCTCGCGCATGAGGGCGATGGCGGGCGGTGCCAGCTTCAGATGACTTTTCAATGCCGTCGAAATCGACTGACCTGCTTTGGCTTTCACAAGCCGCTGGGCAAGCGCTTCGGTCTCGACATCGGGCCGCAGGTCAATCTGGATTTGACAGGTGCCTTGCTTCAGGCGTTCGCGTAGCGCAGGTGACAAGGCGTAAATGGGCCCACCTTCGAGGCCGGTATCTGTAATGACCAAATCGCCGCGTGCACGCGCTTCACCCAGATGAACCTCGACATTCTTCAAAATCGCGCCACCAAAACCGGCTTTCAGCGTTTCTGTCCAAGCGGCAGTCATACCGACATTGGAGGCTTCCAACGGGGTAATACCCACGCCAACTTTGTCTAGAATAGATGTCCACGCACCATCCGCGCCAAGCTTAGGCCAAGATGCTCCGCCAAGAGCCAAAAGGATGGCTGCGCCAACTTGCTCGCTGCTTGACCCGTCGCGATGGGAGAATTGTGCGGCTCCGGTCTCTGAGAAACCAGTCCAACGCGCACCGGTGGTGATGATGACGCCGAGGTCCTGAAGTCGTCTGAGCCACGCGCGCAAAAGGGGAGAGGCTTTTAAGCTTCGGGGGAACACCCGCCCGCTGGACCCAACAAATAAGGGCTGACCGAGATCTTCTGCCCAAGCTTTAAGATCATCAGGCGAAAACGCGTCGAGCCACGGCCCCGCCCAGTCCTGAGACGCACCATAGCGCGGCTTGAACTGCGCGAGTGCTTCGCTATGGGTCAAGTTGAGACCACCGCGCCCGGCCAACAGGAACTTTCGACCCACCGATGCCATGCCGTCATAGACTTGCACCTTGTGGCCAGCCTTCGCCAGATAGTCAGCGGCAAATAGACCGGCAGGGCCTGCACCGATGATGAGGACGGGCAGGGGAGGGGCTTCGACGGAGGGCTCGATCATCCGACAATCATGGCAGGTGTTGGCCAGCCCTGTCTATCCAAAGCCAGCTTAGGCCTTTTAGGCGGCCTTTGGCTTGGAGAAATGCATCACGTCATCTTCCAATTTTCCAAACCGGAACGCCATCAGATCGAGCGCATAATTTTGATGCACTTTCCACGGGGCGATATGGCCTTGCTTTGGGAAGTTCTCCATGGCGCGGGTGACATAGCCGGATGTGAAATCAAGCCAAGGCGCGGGCTCCAATGCTTCGCTGCCCTTTTCTGGCAGACAAGTGGTTTGCCCGGTCGCATCCAAATGCTTGATCAGGCGACACATATATTCGGCCGTTAGATCAGCCTTCAGGGTCCAAGACGCATTGGTATAACCAAACGCTGAAGCGAGGTTCGGCACGCCACTATACATCATACCCTTGTAAGAGAAGGTTTTGGAGAAATCGACGGCTTTGCCGTCCACCTCAAAGGTCACGCCGCTTAAGACTTGCAACTGCAGCCCGGTTGCCGTGACGATGATGTCAGCGTCGATCCGCTCGCCAGATTTCAAGACAATGCCTGCATCGTCAAAGCGCTCAATATGATCGGTTACCACATTGGCTCTACCGGCTTTGATGGCGGTAAACAGGTCGGCGTCGGGCACCAGACACAGACGTTGATCCCAAGGGTTGTAGCTTGGCGTAAAGTGCTTGGCCATGTCGAAATCGGCGGGCAATTCTTCTTTCAATAGGCCCAACAAGCGTTCCTTGACTTGAGCTGGATGCTTGCGCGCCATGGTGTAGAAATACATTTGGAACAGCACATTGCGCCAACGGATCAAGCCATAAGCCAGTTTACTCGGCAAGATTTTGCGCAAGTTATTAGCGAAGGCATCTTCGCCCGGCCGCGACACCACATAAGTGGGCGACCTTTGCAACATGGTGACATGGGCGGCTTGGTCTGACATGGCAGGTACCAAGGTGACGGCTGTTGCGCCACTGCCAATGATCACGACCTTCTTGCCGCGATAATCAAGGTTTTCTGGCCAGAATTGGGGGTGGATGATCTGGCCCTTGAAGCTCTCTTCGCCTACAAACTCTGGGCGGTGGGCTTGGCTATAATTATAATAGCCAGTGCACATATAAAGGAAGCTGCAAGTCAGCTGCCCTTTCTCTTGGTTCTCGCCAGAGGTGTAATCAATCGTCCAGCGCGCACTCACAGAGTCCCACGCCGCGGAAACCACCCGGTGGTTCAACCGAATCTTGGACTTAATTGCGTGCTCGTCTGCGGTTTCATGCAGATAGTTCAGGATTGATGGCCCATCCGCAATCGCTTTGGCTTCAGTCCAAGGTTTGAACGAGAAGCCCAACGTATACATGTCGGAGTCAGAGCGAATGCCTGGATAGCGGAACAGGTCCCACGTGCCGCCAATGGCAGACCGACCTTCAAAAATCGCGTAGCTTTTGCTGGGGCATTGGCTTTTTAAGTGGTAAGCTCCACTGATGCCTGAAATGCCGGCACCAACAATTAGCACGTCAAGATGTTCCACGGTGACAATCCTATGAGCATGGTTTGGATTCTACGCTGGTTGCGCGATCCTTTGCCCCATCGTTAGGGAGCGCGTTGCCGACGTCAAGGAATAAAGCTTTAGCGCGGGGCGCGTTTGGCTAAAATGCGCTGTAATGTTCGCCGGTGCATGTTCAAGCGGCGCGCGGTTTCAGACACATTATGCCCGCACAGCTCAAACACCCGCTGAATATGTTCCCAACGTACCCGGTCGGCGCTCATCGGGTTGGCAGGGG
Organism: Maricaulis salignorans; assembly: GCA_945891505.1. Classification (GTDB taxonomy): domain Bacteria; phylum Pseudomonadota; class Alphaproteobacteria; order Caulobacterales; family Aquidulcibacteraceae; genus Aquidulcibacter; species Aquidulcibacter miladensis. The sequence goes on from CAMDDL010000007.1 coordinate 59,574, forward strand.
GGTCTGGCAAGTGATCGCTTTGCGCCATGAGCGCTTTGACGACATCATCGGCGTCCGCTGGCTTGGACAGGTAATCAATGGCACCGGCTTTCACGGCGGCGACAGCCGTGGCGATATTGCCATAGCCGGTTAGCATCACCACGCGTGCATCTGGGCGACGCACATGCAATTCCTCCACCACTGAAAGCCCAGAGCCATCTTCAAGGCGCAAGTCCAAAACGGCAAATGCCGGCGGGTCTGTACGGGCGATGATCAGGGCTTCTTCAACGCCTGCCGCCGTCTTGACCGAAAAGCCCCGACTCTCTAGCGCGCGGGCCAAGCGATTGCGCAGCGGTGCGTCATCATCCATCACGAGAAGGGAGCGATCTGGGAGTGCGTCGATGACGGGGTCAGCAGCCATAGCTTTTAGTGAACCCAAACCGATCGATCTGCAAGTGACAAGACGTCGCAGGCCCTGTTGCGCTGACGGTCAGGATTTCGCAGCAATGGCTGACAAGGGCCAAACCGTTTGAACCACGGCACCCTCTCCCGGCCTTAAGCCATTCCAGAACGAGACCTGCCCGCCTGAACGCTCCAGCAGAGTTTTGGCAATGAAGAAGCCCAACCCCATGCCCTCACGCCCACTAGCAGAGGCGGAGCCTTGCAGACTGGTGGACACATAGGGTTCGCCCAAACGGTCCAAAATGGCCTCGTCAAAGCCAGGTCCATCATCGGTGATAGTTATGCGCACGCTACGCTCGTCCCATTTGGCGGAGACTGTGACAGCTTGTCTTGCATACTGAATGGCATTCTCCAGCATATTGCCCAACCCATAGAGGATAGCAGGCTTACGAATAACCATCAGTTCGCCCTTTCCCTTTGGGCCCTGAATATCAAACAAGACGGCCTTCTGGCCCATTTCGGGGTGCCGTTCGGCCACTTCCTCCAGCAATTGGCCAAAGGGCAGGGTGTCAGTCACCGATTCCGGGATTTCTTTCTGATTGGTCAGATTGCGCAGAATTTCCCGGCAGCGCTGGGCTTGGGACAAGATGAGCTCGGCATCCTCCATATCGAGGCTGTTGGGCGGCAATGACCGCAGCATTTCTTTCGCTGTGACCTGGATCGTCGCCAAAGGTGTCCCCAGTTCATGCGCGGCCGCAGCAGCAAGGCCACCCAAGGCTGCCAGCCTCTGTTCGCGCGCCAGCACTTCTTGGGTGGCGATCAGAGCATCTGCCAACTGGCTCTCTTCCAACGACACACGCCAAGCATAGCTCGCCGTGAAGATCAGGCCGATGATGATCGCAAACGCCATTGCGAATTGATAAAGCACCGGCATTTGGAAGCTTCCGGCGGGCAGCCAAGGTAGGGGGTAAGAATAAAGTGCGAGCACACTGACGCTTAAAATCGTCACGATAATAATGCTCAGCGTCCATTTAGGTTGCAGTGTTGACGCAGCGATGGTGGCTGGCGCGATGAGCAGCAGGCAAAATGGATTGGCGATCCCGCCAGTCAAATAAAGTAAAAGCGCTAGCTGTAGCACGTCAAAGGTCAGCTGCGCGGCTGCCTCCCACTGCCGCACTAATCGCTGTGGCGGCAGACCAACAGTAATCATGATATTTAGCGTGATGTTCGCCGCAATCGTCACAAGGCAAGCCAGTAACGGCAATTCGAACTTGAAGCCGAAATGCACCACCAAGACGGTGATGAATTGCCCAATCAGAGCAAACCAGCGCGAACTAACCAAGGTTCGCGATCGAAGGCGGCCGACAAAGGGCGCGTTGACCGCGATGGCGGCCGCAATAATCTCTTGGTCTTTCGAAAGTCTGTCCATGCGATCAGCATAAGCATGGGTGGCCATTCATGTAACGCCTTTTGCATGATCCTTATGCGATAGATTGCCGCATCTGTTTAGGTATTGATCTTGGCAGCATCAATACACTCCCGAACGACGCCTTAAAGGCACCTACAAGCAAGCCCTAACCAAGATTGAAGAGCATGCGGGTGGCCACGCCGTCACCTTGCAGTTGCTGGCTGACCGCAAAGCCACGCAACAAATTTGGATGAATTAAAGTTCTCGGGGGGGGGCCTCTTCCAAGACCTGTTGCAAAAAATGATACTTTTGCAACTTCCCTTTACAATTTTTGAATTGCAGAGCACGTTGGAGGTATGGCGCGATCCTGCGCATGCGCCGCACAGGGGCCGACCTGTTCGCCAAGACCAGCAGTCAGGATCTTTACGTAATGACCGATGCATTGATGGAGAAGATGGACGGTCTGGTGCGCAGGCATAAGGGCACGTCCAAGGTGCACCTTGGTGATAAGGTGAAAACCGCCTCTGGTGCCGCGTGCGCTTGAACATGCCAACCAAGCAAAAAACTGTCCGGATTGTGGGCACCATGGCGCTTTTGTGTGTCGCCGCAAGCTCAGCACACTGTAAAGACGCTCCTTTCGCTCAAGGTGTCATCTTTCGCACGTGTGCGCCCTACGATGGCGCTGCTTTGGAAGCCCACATTCCAACAGTATCGGGCAATCAAGTGGTCGTGATTCAAGTGAACGAGTATTTGGGCGCAGAATCGTTCAGCAGGCCCATCGCGCCTCGCACAAGACCGGGTGGCGCTTCTGTTCATCTGTGCAAGAAGGCAGCCGCAGATCCGAAATACCCGTTAATGCCGCAATTCTCTTGGGACAGTTGCGTGGAAGCGGCTTCGGGCTCGGTCGAAATTGACGGTCTCATTGGTTCTGCGACGGCGGGCCAGCTGGATGTGACGTATGCAGATCGCAAGCGAACTGGTGCTTTCATTGGTTCTGCGATGGCGGGCCAACTGGATGTAACGTTCGCAAATGGCAAGCGAATCAACGCCGATTTTTCTGCTCGATTTTGGGACCCGGAAGGAAAGTTCGACTGGGGTTGCCGTGGGTTTGGGCGATGATCCTTGTTGAGCCTTCCGTGGCTTCCGGCTTCATAGAGGCTGTGACACAGCCCCTTAAGATGCAGCCATCAGTTTTCAGGTTCCTCTAATGACCTTGGCAAGGGCTGCTGCACCCTGAAGTATAAAATCATGATCAGAGCCCAAGACAAAGAGGCTAGCCCCCTTGTCCCGCCAAATTGGTACATCGCTGGGACGACCTAGGAACATGCCAGTCACCCTGCCTGCCGCTTTTCCTGCCGCCACAATCCTGTCGACCGCCGCTACAACGATCTCATCATCTGGCGTTACCGCGCCATAAGCGACAGTGAGATCCGCGCGGCCAATGAAGAGAGCATCAATTCCGTCCACACGGGTAATCGCATCAATGTCTTCGACCGCTTCAACATCTTCAATCTGAGCAATGACGATGACGTCTTTTGCGGTCTCGCGGTGTTTAGTCATGCCCTTGGTCGTGTAGCCTGCTGATCGGCTGGAACCGGCAAAACCACGACCGCCACGACCATAGTGGCAGGCCTTTACCGCGTCGGCAGCTTCCTCTGCACTTCTGATATGGGGGAGCACAACACCATGTGCACCGCAATCAAGCGCATTGAGGATTTGCTCGTGGCTGCTGGTAGGCGGCCGAACAAGGACGGGTTTTGCATAAGCTCTTGCAGCCAGAATGCACAGATCCAAAGTCGTGCGGTCAAAAGGGGCATGTTCTGCATCCAGCACTAAACAGTCCAGTGAACTAAGACTCAAGACTTCGACAATGATCGGGCTGGGTGTTTTGACCCATGTAGCAGCGATCACTTCACCGGCAAGTAGCTTGTCACGAAATGCACTCACGCTGCTTTGCTCCCGAGTTTATTGCTGGCCAATTCGGCCCCATCAGCCAGTGTCTTAAGTTTGGCCCAAACAATCTCGGAATCAACCGCACCAAACCCCGCAAAGGTTGAGAACCCACAATCGGTACCTGCAATCACGCGCTCTCGACCGATAATTCCAGCAAAGCGTTCAATGCGTTCGGCAACCACACGGGGATGCTCAATGAAATTAGTAGTTGAATCAATCACGCCGGGAATCAGGATTTTGTCATCGGGAATGATGGCCAGCATCTCAACAAAATAGTTCCAGTCATGCTGGTGACGGGGGTTCGAGGTCTCAAACAGCAAGCCTGCTGGCTTTGCTTTCATCAGCGTCGGCAAGATTACCCCCATTTCAACATCATGATGGTGGGGTCCCTCATAATTGCCCCAACATACGTGCATCCGAACACGGTCTGCCGGCACATTGCGAAGCGCGTGATTTAGGACATCAACATGCGTGCCGATGAGTTTAAGGTAGTCTGCATCGCTGCGGTCCTTATACATCATATGCCTCCCAAGCCCTAGATCTGGGCTATCAAGCTGTAAGATGAGGCCATCAGCCACGATTGCTTCATATTCAGGCCGCATGGCTTCAGCGAGCGCTTCGAGATAATCATCCTGCGTTGCATAATGCTCATTCGGCTGAAACAGTGCGATAACGCCTGGTGACGCCGCATTCATGAAGCCTGCAACTGGCTTATGCTTGGCAAGCGCAGCCGCCATAAAGCCGAGGTCGGCCCTCAGAGGCTCCATGGACTTCACTGCGACCGGGCCAACGCATTTTGGGCGGCGATAGGTCGGCGTGCCACCACCACTGGCTTGGCGATTCAGAAAGCTCGGGAAGGCTTCGAGGTCGGAGGGCGGGGTCCGCGGACTGTCGCCATCAAAACCTGTGATGCGGTCCTTGATATAGGTCGCATAGGAGATTTTCGACATCTCGCCATCTGAAACCAGATCGATACCAACCCGAACTTGGTTAGCGACCGTTTCGTCAACAGCTTGGCCAATCACGTCGTCAAATTGAACCTGGTCAATGGGATCACCGCGCTCGGCGGCAAAGATCAGGTCGGTAACGGCCTTTGAGCGCGGCAAGGATCCGACATGGGTGGTTAAAATGCGCTCGCTCATGCGTTGATCTCCTGTTTCGGGGTTGTTTCTAGGATACTGAGCCAGTCGAAAATGGCCCTTGTGAAGGCGGCTGGCTGCTCCAACGGCACCAAATGGCCTGCGTCTTCAATTTCAACATAGTTGGCGCGGCTATTGCGTGCTGCCATGGCGGCGTGCCAAGCGGGTGGACACAAGCTGTCGTCTGCTCCTGCGATGACAAGGATTGGGCCGGCAAAGCTGCAAATCACATCGCACAAAGCTGGGCGGGTTCGAAGGGCCTCACTTTGCCGCAGGAATACCTCCGGCCCAAGGTCCAAGCCCATCTCCAAGGTTAAGTTGAGGATTTCCGCGCGCTTCTTGCCTTGCGTAAGGGGACTTAAATAATGGGGCTTGAGCTCATCGCGCACGATCGCACTTAATTGGCCCTCGCGAACATGGGCTTGCTGGGATAAGCGGGCGACAGCTCTTTCAGGTAAATCTGCGGTGCAATTGGTGCTGGAAAGAACCATCGCCACCAAGCGCTCTGGTGCCAATTTGGCCATCATCAACCCCACAATGGCACCCATGGAAAAGCCAATAGGGATGATGGGTCCTTCAACCTTCTTTAGAACATCCCTTGCCAAATCTTCGATGCTCTCGGACTGGGTAATGCCGGCAAAGACATTTGGGTAATTGTCGATCAGACCCATATCCTGCCAAAGCCTATGGTCGCACATATGGCCTGCTATCCAAACAAGGGTCGGGGGTGAGGTCACAACAAACGTGCCGACCGCCCAGAAAGCAATTCTCCGGCAAACAACCGCTGTTCTGGAGAAATGTCAGGGCTTTCAATACGCTCCAACAACATCGCTACAGCGGCTTGAGTCATGCGGCGCACGGGCTGGCGTATCGTTGTGAGTTGATAGGCTTCCCAAGTGGCCGGACTAACGCCGTCAAAGCCCGTAATGGACAATTCGCTTGGTACCCTCTTGCCGATGATGTTCCTCGCTGTGTCCATAGCGCCAATTGCCATCAGGTCATTGACGCAAATCAGCGCGTCTAACTTGCTGTCCGTAAGCTCCATCAGCGTTTTCAGGCCAGCGCCACCACTCTCATAATCAAACTGTCCGCGGACAAATTCTGCTTTGATGCCGTGATGGGCAAGACGATTGATCGCGGCATTAGCGCGCTCTTCGCCCACATAGGAATCAGCAGGGCCGCCGATAATCCCGAAACATGTATGGCCAGCCTGCACCAAGCCGTCGACCAAAGCGCGCTCACCCAAATCAGAGTCACAACAGACACTTGCGACCGGGACGCCTTCACCAACCCGGTTATAAAGAACCAAGGGGACACCCCGATTGGAAAAGGCAACCAATTGTTCGGTAGACAGTCGTGCAGCTACGATCGCGCCATCAACACGGTAACGCCAAACTTGGCCGAGAACTTCCTCCACGTCGGATTCAGCAGCGAGGCTAAACAAAAGCACGCGTACACCATGCAGGGATAGGCGTTGGGTGAGTTCGGCCAAAACTTCGGGATAGTAAAGGTTGGTCAGGTTGGAGATAATGATTGCGACGAGGTTTGACCGTTTGGTTATCAGACCTTGGGCAATAGCATTGGGCTCATATCCCAGTGCCATCGCCGCCTCGACAATGCGCGCTCGTGTTGCAGGTGCGACTGAAGCACCTTTTCTAAAAGCTCGGCTGACGGCCGACTGAGACACACCGGCGCGCCGGGCGACATCATAGGATGTTACCCCGGCTTTCTCTGACATAGATTGATCAAGCGGTTTCTTTTTTGCCATAACGTCTTACACGAATATCTGCTTGCTCTTTATGGCCTGCAAAGCCTTCTATGGCGCAAAGGCGCGAGCAATATTCACCAATCATCACGCTGGCCTCATCGGTCAAGACACGTTGATAGGTACAGGTCTTAATGAATTTTCCAACCCAAAGCCCGCCGGTGAACCGGGCATTGCCACGCGTTGGTAACGTGTGATTGGTTCCGATGACTTTGTCGCCATAGCTGACATTGGTGCGTGCGCCTAAAAAGAGTGCGCCATAATTGGTCATGTTATTTAGGAAGTAATCGGGGTCGCGTGTCATCACTTGGACATGCTCAGATGCGATTTTGTCGGCAATCGTGACCATCTCCTCATAGCTATCTGCTACGATGACTTGACCATAATCGGCCCATGCCTTTCCTGCTATCGCGGCTGTTGGCAGGATAGTTAGCTGCCGTTCAATCTCGGCCATCGTGTCATGGGCCAGCTTTTCGCTATTGGTTAGTAGAACAGCCGGCGAGTTGGGACCATGCTCGGCTTGCCCCAATAGGTCAGCGGCGCAGAGCTCGCCATCGACGCTATCATCAGCGATGACAAGCGTCTCGGTGGGGCCGGCCAATAGGTCGATCCCGATTCGGCCAAAGAGCTGACGTTTGGCTTCCGCAACATAGGCGTTGCCCGGGCCTACGATCATGTCCACCGGGGCAATCGTTGATGTTCCAAGCGCCATGGCCGCAACGGCTTGGACGCCTCCAATGCAGTATATTTCATCTGCTCCAGCCATATGCATGGCAACAACAATCGCAGGATTGGGTACCCCTTGATAAGGCGGGGCCACTGATACAATTCGCTTCACCCCGGCAACTTTTGCGGTCACCACACTCATATGCGCCGAGGCGACCAAAGGATATTTGCCGCCGGGCACATAGCAGCCCACGCTGTTCACCGGCAGATTCTTATGCCCCAAAACAACGCCGGGCAATGTCTCTACCTCGACGTCTTTGAGCGCGTCCCTTTGGATCTGGGCAAAATTGCGCACTTGTGCTTGCGCGAAGCGGATATCTTCGATCGTCTGTGGACTTAGCGCGCGGTAGGCAGCATCAATCGCGTCTTGACCGAGCCGAAAGTCATCTGGCCCCCAATTGTCGAATTTCAACGACCAGTGACGGACAGCATCATCGCCTCTGGCTTTGATGTCTTGAATGATGGCCTCGACCGTTGCCCGCACATCAGCATCGGCTTCTTCAGCCGCAGTCTCACTGATTCCGGATTTAAGATACTTGGCCAAATCAGCCTCCCAGTGCTTGAAACTTACCTCTGTTGCGCGCTACGCTAACGGAAATGACTTCGAATGCAAAGACCAAATTGCGTAAACAAGAATGGGATACAGTTATGGGCGATAGGACAATGCTTCCGACCTGGGCACAGGGGCTTTCAGGGCGCATCGCCGTTGTGACAGGGGCTAGTCGAGGACTGGGTTCTGCCATCGCGCTTTGCCTCGCAGAGGCAGGGGCAACAGTGCATGCGGTAGCACGAAGCGGTGCAGATTTGCAGGAACTGGCGGCTCAACACACCAACATCCTGCCCATGGTTGGCGATGTGACCGATCCCCGATTTATCGAGGATTTGGGCAAAATGGAGGTCGACACTCTGGTCAATAATGCTGGCATGAATCGTCCGCTGTTGATCGAGGATGTCGATCTTGAAACGCTCGATCAGATGCTGGGACTCAATGTTCGGGCCGCCTATTTGGTAGCTCAAGCGGCCGTAAAGTCGATGTTGGCCCATGGGCGCGGCGGCTCAATCATCAATATCACGAGCCAGATGGGCCACGTCGGGTCACCAAGGCGTACCGTCTATTGCATGACCAAACACGCGCTTGAAGGCTTAACTAAAGCCATGGCTGTAGAGCTCGCGCCTAAGGGCATACGCGTAAACGCAGTTGCGCCAACCTTTATTGAAACCGCTATGACGAAACCAATGTTGGATGATCCGGCCTTTCTAGGCTTTGTCAAAAGCATGATCCCAATGGGCAAGATCGGGCAGCCCGAAGATGTTGCTGCCGCTGTTCTATTCCTTGCGAGCCCCGCTTCCGGCATGGTCACTGGGACAAGCCTCCTCGTTGATGGCGGTTGGACGGCGCAATAGGCAAAAAAAGGGCTGCCGTTTCTCAACGGCAGCCTTTTTTCCCGCATTAGCTAGAGATCAAAAGCGCAAGTTGGCCTTGATCCCCCAGAGCTTAGGCGGCGCATAGCTGGCTTGCATCGCCCCGCCGCCGCCCCAAACAAAGCGGGTTGCCGTCGCTTCATCGGTCACATTGTTCACAAAGCCCGCAACGGACAAATTGTCATTAATGTCCCACGTGACACGCAGGTCGATTTTTGTATAGGCGTCTTGCTTGTCCAAAATCGAGTTAGCTGGCTGGCCATAGAAGCCGCTGTTGAATGTCAGAACGGCGAGCGGGGTGACCTGCCCAAGGCTGCCAAGATCAAAGACGTATTGCGCCGAGAAGCTGCCGGAATAGTCAGATGCATAAGGCAATTTTTTGCCGGTCAGATCACAGCCAAAGGCAAGGGCAGGGGCACCAACGGCCCCAGTTCCCGTGCCAGGAACTGGGCCGCAATTGTAACCGGGCGCAAAAATGCGGCGTTGCCCAGCATTCGCAATCGTGATGCCGTTGACAATTGTCGGGGTCAGCTGTGTCGCGTCAGCCACGACAATCGAGGTCCCAAATGGCAAGGGCACATTGGTATAGTCGGTGTATGTCGCATCCAAAACAGAGAGCGAGAGGTTGAGGGTCAAATCATCGATCGGACGCCAGATGGCCTCGATCTCTGCACCCGTAGCTTCGGCCTTACCGCTGTTCTCGATAATCGACAGGGTCGTATTGCCAGCTGGGATCTGCCGCTGCTCTTGAAGGCTGTCATACTGATTGAAGAAGGCGGCGACGTTCAGCTGCAACGTGTTGTCCAAGAAGCGGTTCTTGCTGCCGACTTCAAAAGCTGTGACCTCTTCGGGCTTGAAAGTTGGGGTCAGAGCAGCTTGGTTCTGGCCGGAATTGAAGCCCCCGGACCGGAAGCCCGTTGAGACAGACCCGTAAAATAGGTTGTTCTCGGTCAGTTGGTAATCAGCGGCCAAGCGCCATGTCAGCTTCTCAAACTCTGCAGTGTCGTAGGTCGCCCCGGTCAGTACAGCAGGATTGACCGCCAAGCAGGCAAAGCCTGGGCGTGGCTGAATAGCGGTTGCGGGAAAGACACAATTGGTCGGAGCACCCTTAGAACCAAAGGCACTTGCTGGAATACCGCCAGTGGCCAACGTAATTGCCGTTCCAACAGGGGTTGGTGGCGTTCCAGCAAGCGGTAAGACAGCTGCCGCATTGGCAAACTTAAAGTCCTTGGTGTCGCGGGTAAATCGGAGGCCCGCTGTCAGTTTCAAGGCTTCGGTTACCGCATAACTTGCCTGCGCATAGGCAGCAATGGACGTCGTATCGGCACGTTGCTCATCATAGAAGCCTCCCCCAGCGACCGGCAGGGAGACTGGTGCTCCTACGCCGCGAATGGTCCTTGGGACTTGCTCGTTGATGAAGACGCCACGCAATTCGTCGTCAAAATAATAGGCACCCACAACATAGCTGAGTGGGCCTTCGCCACGGGACAGAATTTGGAATTCCTGGCTGAAAGTCTTCGCGGAGGTGAGCTGATAGTCCGTGCCGATTGTGCTGGCCGAAAAGTCAGTGTCCGAGGTGCGTATAGCTTCAAAGTCTGCAAAGCCCGTGATGGACTTGATTGTGAAGGAGCCAAACTCATAAGCAATATTCGCACTAGCTCCTGTCGAAGTCAGGTCGAGAATTGTCTTTTGATCGGTATCGATGCTGTATGGGTCGCCGGCGGCAAATAAGGGAATGCCTGCATCAATGGTGAGGGGGGCATCGACAACCCCGTCACGGTTACCCCCGCGCGTGTTGAGATTGCGAATTGGGGTCGCGTTGAACAATTGCTGATTTGACGGGATATCAAAGAAGCTACCGGCAAGCTTGTAGCCGAACGCTGAGCCGCCTGCGCCACCGCGGGTTCCACTGTCAATCTTGATTGTCGCTGTCAATTTGTCGGTTGGTTTGAGCAGAAGGGCTGCCCGCATATAGCGTGTCTTCTCGTCAAACAGATTGTTCCCGCTCGGATTGACGTTCTTCACATAGCCATCATCATCTTCCGACGCACCGCTAATGCGCAAAGCGGCGTTCTCAGAAATAGGGATGTTTACAAACGGCTCAATTCGAACCTTGTTATTCTCGCCGACCGTAACATCTAGTCCGCTTTTGAATTGTCCGATGCGGGGCTGGGCGGTCGCGATAGAAATATTGCCGCCAAATGTATTGCGGCCATACAAGGTGCCTTGTGGCCCACGTAAAACTTCAACGCGATCAAGGTCGACGAAGCCTAAAGTCGCCTGTGCTGCACGAGATTGATAAACGCCATCGATGAAGAAGCCGATTGTGGTATCCCCATTGACGCCGACGTTTTCAGTCCGGACACCGCGAATGGCTGGCCGAGCATCAACACCAGAACGACCAAATGTTAGGCCTGGAACAGAATTTTCGAGGCGCGACATATCCGTAAGACCGCGCGCTTGGATTTGTGCGGCACTAAAGGCGGACACGGAGAGGGGCACGTTTTGCAGGTTTTCTTCGCGACGTTGCGCCGTCACCACCACTGTTTCAATGCCACGCTCTGGCTCGCTCGTGGCTACAGCCGTGTTTTGCTGCGCAAAACTCGGTGTTGCAACCATAAAGGCCAACCCGGAGATGGTTGCTAAAAGAGTTGTTTTTGTCGCGTGATTGGCGAAATTATTCAGCATCGCAAGGACCCCCTCGATTTTTCGAATGTTGATGTGATATTATTATGACTTCGAATGCAAGCAGAATTTGACAGACGAATGGGGCCTTAAGGCATAAATTTCGACTGGCTTGTACGAGAAATCATCAGGTGTTGCAGAAATGCCCTGGATATAGCCTGCATCAAGCCTTTGACTGGCCTGTTTGGATTGGCCAATCCGCATGCGCATGCAAGATTGAGTCGGCTCTAAACCAGATACTCAAATAATGCCAAGCCCATGAGTGTAGCGAAGAGATAGACTAGCAACCAGAGACTTTGCTTATCAATTGCGCCTGGCATCGTATTCCAATTGCCATCTTTGAGTGGCCGACCTTCGGCAGCAAAGCGAGCTTGTTGACCTGGCACCGAATAGGGCGACCAATCTGCTTGCTTGCCGTCCAGAATACGGCTTGTGGTCCATCCGACAATCACGGTTGCAGCCCCGCCGATCAAACAAAACCAAGGCCAAGCAATATCTGTGTAATTTGCTACGTACCCAATGATGGCAAAGCCTGCGACAACGCCAGCCATCAGCCCCCGTTCGGTTGTATGTTTTGAGAAAAAGCCCAAGCCATACATGCCAAGCTTCGCCCCGACAAAATAGCTGCCGATCTTGCTTAGAACTTCGAGAATAGATCCGTTGGATTGATCGTAAAGGATCGCAGGGCCAATGACGATCATAGCCCAAATTACAGTCGCAATACGGGTTGCTCGCAGATAGTGCGCATCGTCCCCATCTTTTTTGTAATAGCGCTGGTAGAAGTCGACGACGCTTGCCGTCGCCATTGAGTTAAAGGCCGAGCTTAAAGTCGACATGGATGCCGCCAAAACCGCCGCCGCCAGAATGCCGAGCAAACCGGGCACACCCGATTCAGCGGCGAACTGCAGGATGATTTCATTGGTCTGGTCAAAAGGTTTGCCGTCATAATAGCCGTAGGCCAGCACGCCGATGAAAAAGAACAAGAAATAGATCGGGAAAGCGGCATACCCCATCAACAGATAGGACTTCTTGGCGTCTCCAATACTTTTTGCACCCAAGGTGCGCTGCACCATCATTTGGTTCGCGCCATAAACCGTGATGTGAAACAGGGTCATGCCAAAAAGGCCCGAATATATGGTGTTCGCGACAGTGGGGTCGGGCGTGAAGTCAATCGCACTCAAGCGGCCCAAATCTTTGAGATTCGATAAGACCTCACCGACAGGTATTGGCATCGAAACTAAGAGTGCGATGAGAATGACGATGGCGCCGCCAAACAATACCGCTGCTTGGAATACATCTGTCCAGATTACAGCCAGCATACCGCCCATAGTGGTATAAATCAGAGCCATAATGGTCACGATCACAACGGCCATTGGGATCGACATGCCAGTTATGAATTTCAAAACAAGCGCTGTGGCAAAGAGGATAGCGCCCGTAGATAGCCCTTGTGTGACGAGGAAAATGATTGACATCACGGCCCGCGACAATGGGCCAAATCGGCGTTCTTGATATTCGTAGATAGAGGCGACGCCACTCATATAGAAAAATGGCAAAAAGAACCCGGTGACCAAAATGATCACAATCGGATAATTTAAATGAATAGCCAAAGCCGCTAGCCCATCCTTATAGGCCCAAGCAGGCGCGCCCAAAAAGGACAGAGCGCTGATATAGGTGGCTATCACCGAAAGGCCGATTGCCCACCAAGGCGTGCTACCACTGCCGAGATTAAACTCTTTTGCCGTCGTGACTTTACGGCCTAAGAAATAGCCAAGCACCAGATTGCCGACCAAAAAAGCGATAACGATGGCCCAATCAAGTGCTTCAACCTTCATGATCTTCCCCGCAGGTTCGCGTCTGCTTCAAGGCCCGCAAACACATCAATACCGAACTGCTGGAGCAGATCGATCAAATCGATAAAGACCCAGTTTTCACTGAGGAGTTCACCCTCGCGACGCCAGAAGTCCATAACGCGCATGGTAATGCGCTTGTTGGTGCCCGGAATCCCTAACCACCCATCGCCCATATGTGTCGCGTTTATGCTGGGCCAGCCTGAAGACGCCACAAAAGCACCATCGCCAATGCGGCACCGATGATTGCCGCCGATGCGATCTGGAAAAGCTGTCAGGAAGGGTTGCTGGTGTGTCTGCTCATAATTCTGGTGTCCGCGTGCGCTGCCGATGCCGCCGGGGCCATACCAGTGAAACTGGGGCGTCCAGAAGCGGGTCATGCCCATACTCTTGAGGGACTTGCCATCATAGCTCATCAGGCCGGCAATCATCGCTTCAACCAGCTTCAGACTTTTTTCGCTATCTTGAGGGTCAGAGATGTTGAGTTGAAGTCCATCCTGCGCAGCCGGGGCCGGCGACCAATCCGCACCCAATTGCGCGCGAACTGGCCACACGCCGCATTCAATCATCAGTCTTGGCACATCAAGGATTACGATGCTTTCGACGACGCGCTCCTCTTCAATGCGCTCAAACCAGCCGTAACGTAGCCAGTGATAGCGGTGAGTTGGCTTGATACCAAAAAAATCGCTGTCAAACTTGCCAATGAGCCAACCGTAACTCGCGATCCAAGCGCCAGCTTTAAACTCGCCCTGCATTAGGATTTCGGTCCGGCGCTCTAGGTTGGAAAAGGAGGCTAATAAAGGCGCGAAAAGTCCTTCATATATGGCTTCCCGACCAGCCAAAGTGTCACCGTGCGCCCGGTCAAACGGTGCACAGACCGACATGACACAGTTTGGGGCGTAAAGCTGGTTCAGGAGGCTAGACGCGCTGAGGCTCAGATCGCGGGACGCATCGATAATGCGCCAATAGTCAAGTTTGAGGTTTTTTGGATCGTTCATTCAAAGCATATTGACTTCGAATGCAACGGTCGTAAACCCTTATTGTGAAGCAGGTGGCTTTTAGGGTGTTGAAAGGGCCTGTGGATTGACAGGCTCTGATGATTGGATGGTTTGGGTGGCTCAGGATTTTGTCTCTATGTCCCAAGAAGGTCTGCGCCCCTTGAGCGCTAAGGACTGGGAAGCGCGATTGGTGCGCTACGTAGACCTACGTCCGTGCTACAATGCTTTCATCGATTGTCGCTCGCCGGGTTCGGAAGCAAAAGAGAATTTTACCATTATTGGCCCTGGTGTCTCTGAAAATCCCGATCAATACGTCCACATAGCAGAACCGCACGGCTTTAACATTGGTGGTGCTCGGCAACCTCCGGCATGTGTAAATTCCCAACACAGCCACGATACCGCAGAAGTATTTCTGGTTCAAACGGGGCACTGGCGCTTCGATCTGGGTGAAACCGGTCAAGACGCCCAAGTCGAAATGGGTCCAGGGGACGTCATTTCGATACCGACTGGCATGTTTCGTGGATTTACCAATATTGGCTCCGACGTTGGGTTCCTGTGGGCGGTCTTGGGGCAGGATGATCCCGGCCGCGTTCTCTGGGCACCGGACGTTTTTAAGCTGGCACGAAAGCATGGACTCATTTTGCTGGAGACGGGCCAATTAATCGACACTGTGGCAGGGCAAACCGTGCCAGCCGATGCGGCTATCATGCCCGAGACAACAGCACAGCAAGTTGCGGCCCTTCACAAGGCCACGCAGGCCGAGGCCGTATCCTTTGTCGCAAAGGCTAGACCTGGCACACTTCCAATCATCCATAAAGACGGAATTTTGCGCGGCGAGCACGGCTTCAGCCTGTCTCAAGTCTCGCTGAAAGAAGGTCAGAGGCTTGAAGAAATAGCTGGTGCCGTGATCTTCATTCACAAAGGCGCATTGACGCTTACCTGTGAAAATGGCCCCTTGCTCTTGCAGATCGGTGATACAATGTCGGTCCCTCGGGAAGAAGCACCAACGATAACTGCCAACCAAGACAGCGTCATTCACGTCGTCAAAAAGGTATAGTGCCACAATGAGTGCTTTAGGCCTCTATGGTCGAGATATTGCTGAGCTCCTTGCACAACAAGGCGCGCGTCGGCAGCCCATGAAGGGCTTTGACGACATATATGTTGATATCATCGACTATATCATTCGGTGCACGCACCGGATTTGGGAAGAAAAGGATATTGGCCTCATCGCCACCCATTATAGTCAGGATTGCCCCATTCATTTGATGAGTGGTGATGTTGCTGGCGTCGAAGGCGTGATCGCGGGAACGCTAAAGACCTTGAACAGTTTTCCCGACCGAACTCTGGTAGGTGAGGCGGTTATTTGGTCTGGCAATGAAGTAGTTGGCTATCATTCATCGCATCGCATCACGAGCCACGCGACCCATCAAGGTGACGGGGAATTTGGGCCAGCAACTGGGCGCAGTGTTTGCTTTACCACGATTGCGGATTGTTTGTGCTTTGAAAACCGCATTGTCGAAGAATGGCTGGTGCGGGACAATGCTAAGATCGCCCGTGACTTGGGGACGAGCGCAAAGGCCTTGGGGCAGGCCCAAGCCAAGGTCTTGTCGGCTGCCCACTCAGGCATTGCGGACTGGCGCGCAAAGGCAATGGACGAAGTGCTTTGCCAGGAAGTACCCGAATTTTCGACTCCATCCTTTCCAGATCCAGCACAGGATCCTGAAGAATTTGCCCATTTGGTGTTTCAACAAATTTGGAACTTGCGCCGATTATCGCGGGTGAGGGAAGTCTATGCACCTCATGCCCATTGGGCGGGGCCAGATGCGCGTTTGTTGTTTGGCCACGGAGAAATAACAGGATGGATCGGCGCATTAGTGTCGATGTCAAAGGGTGCGCGCATTCGCGTCGACCATGTCGGCTCGGTCACTGAAGGTCCATTTACCGACATTGCGGTACGTTGGAGCTTTGCCGGAACCCATGACAGCACGGGCCTATATGGCCCCCCAAGTGGTGCGCCGCTTTATATTTTGGCGATCAGCCATTGGCGCACATTGGCAGGCGTTATCGTTGAGGAAACCACAATCTTTGACGAGATCGCCCTCTGGCACCAAATTAGTGGTGGAGCATGAGCGCCATGACCCTTGCCGAAATGTTGAGCGAACTTTACGTCAACGAAGATGTCGGCGCTTTTGAACGTCTCTACTTGCATCGCGCAATCCGTCGGTGCCGCGGCGAACTCATTTTCGGGCGAGACGCTATTCGACAACTTGCACTTGCTGACCTCGCCCAATTTTCAGGTTGGCGATTTCAAATCAACGCAAGCACGGAGGGGTTTGCGGACGTTGAGTGGCTATCGCCCGATAACCTAAGCGTACGCAGGCATTATTGGACCAAACTGGAAAACGGACGAATATCTGCAGACACAGTGATCACGCGCGCACCTAACCAAGAGCCAATGCGGTGCCATCACCAGCCACTTGGCGAGCTGGATTCTGGTAAGGGTCAAGTGGGGCCCGCTGATCTTGTAGGGTTCAGCGTAACAGCCCAAAGCTTACATAGGATTTGGAATAGTAGGTCTGTCTCGACCTTTAGAGATCTCTATGACGGCAACGCCCATTGGAGTGGTCCAAGTTTGGAAGGTGGGGTGACTGAGCTCAAAAACTGGTGGCTTGCGCAGTTTTTGGCCTTTCCGCAGTCCCATATCATCTTTGAACGCGAACTCAGTTTCGAGAACAATCTAGCGCTCCTCTGGCACTGGGCCCGCATCGACACCACGGGCCATCGCGACCGCATCGCTGGCAGCACGTGCCTGCGATTGGATGGCGGTAAAATCATCCAAGATGTCACATTGACAGACTGACGTGCTCCCAATGTCTCCTCTTGTGAAACCCAATTTTGGGTGATCACGAAAAGTGCCAAGTGCAAGACTTTTGTTCTGACCTGAAGTGCCAGCCTTTGGCCGGTCTTGGCCGGAAGGGGAAGGTCTGCTTTGGGGAGCGTGGGCGGCGAACTGCCATCTTGAAGTTCTAATCCGCAAAGGTGGCATTTGACCTAAAGGAGCCCTCGGTAATGTCGGCTTGGGAGTAGCCGCTAGTGGCCCTACGGTCAAAAAAATGCGGCAATGACCGGACCGCGGCGTCTCGGGGACTTCGTGCGGTCTAGGGGTTGACGTCGCTCTGCGTTCAAACGATCTTTGGTTTGCGAGGCTGGGCAGCATGACAATTGACGAACCGAAGGCGCGCAGCAGGCGCAAGAAACCGGTGGCACCGACCACGCCCGATCCCGTCGAGATCGCCATGGAGGCGGAAGCCTCGGGCAAAGCCCCGACCGGTGAGGCCTCGGCCCTGCTTCGGCGGCATTCGGCCCTGATCGATGAACAGATCGGTCTGGCCCGCAACGAGCGGTTTCGCAACCGCATCCGCTCCATCCGCGACATCGCCATCGCCGCCATGGTCGTCGCCCTCGTGGTGGCGGTCGGGGCCGTGGTGTGGAGCGCCAGTCGGGCGAGCGGGCTGGTGATCCAGCCGTTTTCGGTGCCGCCGGAGCTGGTCGAGGACGGACTGGACGGTCGTGCCGTCGCGGCCCTGTTCCAGGACGAACTGGTCCGGCTGGACGCAGCGACCAACTCCATCCGACCGGCGGCCAGCTTCCGTAACGACTGGTCAGAGGCCATTACTGTCGAGGTGGAGGCAGGGGGCCTGTCCCTGACCGACACCTATCGCGCCCTGGTCCGCTGGCTGGGCCACGAGACCTATGTCGAAGGTGGCCTCAGCCGGACGACGACCGGTCTGGAACTGGTGGTCCGCACCAGCGACGGTACGGCCGTCACCGTGCAGGGTCCTGCCGATCGTCCGGGCGAACTGATGAAAACGGCGGCCGAGCGAGTCTATGAGCAGACCCAGCCCTATCGCTATGCGGTCTACCTTCAGAACAGAGGGCAATCCCTGCCCATCGGTCCGGAGAGGCAGGCCTTGCTGGACCGCAGCCTGACGATACTGACGGCCCTGTCGTCCAGTCCTTCCGAGATCGAACGGCTCTGGAGCAGCAACGGGTTGACAGCGCGTCCGGATATCTCGGCACGAGACTCGGTTCCTCTTCTGCAGACCGGCCTGGAGAGTGACCCGGAACACCCTGTGTTGCTGTTCAACCTCCTGAGAAGCCAAGGCGAATTGGGCCTGGAGGAGGAGGCTTTTCTCGGCGCACAGCGCACTGCAGTGTCAATGTCCGATCCGCGCAACCGGGCCAAGGTGAGCGCGGACCTCCAAGCATCCTTTATTCTGCGGAACAAGGCCGTGCTGGCGGATCTTCGGGGAGATTGGCTGCAGGCCCTGGAACTTCGAACCCGTGCCGCGTCAGAGACATCATCTCAGCCGTTGTGGCTCAACATCGCCCGGGATCGCGTGGACACCCTGACTGCGCTGCATCAACCGTCGGCGGCCCTTGCCCTGAACGACCGCCTGCTTCTCGACGTCCTCTCAAACACCCGGCGGACAGCCAATCGCCCGCTCTACCTGCCGCAGGCCGAGGCGGCGGCGAGCCTGGACCAGCGGCCCCAGGCCCTGGCGGCCCTGGAGGCCTTCGAGGCGGATGTGGCCCCGACCCTGCCCCCGCGCACCAGTGCGGCCCGGGCGACCTTTATCTGGCCCCGCCTCGCCTATGCCCGCGCCCGAACCGGCGATCTGGCCGGGGCTCAGGCCCTGATCGCCGCCACGCCGCTGGACTGTTACCTGTGCGTGCGCGAGCGGGCGCGGATCGCGGAGCTGTCGGGGGACCGGGCGGCCGCCGACCGATGGTCGGCCGAGGCGCGGCGTCAGGGGCCGTCGCTGCCGTTCGCCTTTGCCGAACGCGGGCAGATGCTGATGGCGCGCGGCGACACCGCCGGGGCCATCGCTTTCTACGAACAGGCCGTCGAGCGCGGCCCCCGCTGGGCCGATCCGCAGAAGTATTGGGGTGACGCCCTGATGGCCCGGGGCGACGAGGCCGGGGCGATCCGCAAATACCGCGCCGCCGCCGACCGGGCCCCGCGCTGGGGCGCGCTACACCTCGCCTGGGGCCGGGCGCTGGAGGCGCAAGGTCGCCGCGAGCAGGCCCGCGAGAAATACGCCGAGGCCGCCCGCATGGACCTTTCCGCCGCAGACCACGCCGAGGTCAAGCGGCGGCTGGCGGTGCCCTAGAAATGCGCGTTGCATCGTAAGAATACTTACAAACATAGAATGCACAGGGGTCAAGTACAATGGTAAGGCCATTAAAGGCGACCAAAGAAGACATTGACTTGCCCTCACGCGTTGGCCACCTCAATGTCTGCTTTGGAGGTCTCAGGACTTATCGTTTGATGGCAACCTCTGGCGCAAAGCAGACCAAAAAATCACAGACCTGCGCTATTGCTCCTGCCAAGCCCTATAGTTGGCTTTCAATGTCCCTTCGTGCAACGCCCCCCTTACGGCGTGACGATCGGGAAGGGGGGTTTCGCTTCCGCGGTGTCGAGGGTCGACATGAAGGTGCGCAAAGAATCCGTTTTGCCATCGATTTTCATCACCCCGCGCAGCACAAGGCTCGCAGGGCTGGTGCCCGAGAATAACATGCCGAGGAAAGCGGGTCTTGGCATGGTCACAGTGGCATCGACGGGTTCAGTGCTTGGCCCTTCATTGACCATCACCGAATTGCGCAGCACCAAGCGATAGCGCTCCTTGCGGTCTGGGAAGACAAAGGCAACGGCGATATTTTTGCCTTTGGCCTTTTCTGGGTCGACCCGAATGGCCAATAGGTCGAATAATTGCGGTGAGGAAATCGCGCTGATCATATCGGGCGCAATTGTGCCGGCATTTGGTATGCTGGGCGTCTTGCGCGCTTCTTGGGCACCGGTGAGATACATGTTGCGCCACAACATGCTCTCGGCCTGATAGCCCATTTGCTCAAACGACTGGGCTAAAACTTCCCGTGCGGGTTTGTTGGTGTTGTCTGCAAACACGATGCGGCTCGCAAGCTCCGCCGACCAGCGATAATCACCTGCGTCATAGGCGGTCTTGGCAAGGCCCAGCGCCTTATCGCCCCCACCCATGGCGTCCACATAACGCTTGGCCACGGCCTCTGGTGGGAGCGGGTTTAGAGTGGCGGGGTTGGCATCATACCAGCCCAAATAGCGCTGATAGACTGCTTTGGAATTATGGCTCATCGTGCCGTAATAGCCGTTATTATACCATTGCTTGGTGAGGAGCTCTGGCAAAGCAATGGTTTCGGCGATCTCGGTCGCCGTCATGCCTTGGTTCATCAGTCGCACGGATTGGTCGTGTAAATACTTATAAGCGTCGCGATGATTGGCGACATAGGTCGCGACCTCTTGCCGCCCCCAACGCGGCCAACCGTGCGAGACAAACATCACCTCGGTGCGCGCGCCAAACAAATTCATGCTTTCGGTCAGATAATCTGCCCACGCTTTTGAATCACGCACCAAGGCCCCACGAGGGGGGAGGATGTTGTGCATCGTCACATTGGCATTTTCGGCCAAGCATAACGCACCAAGGTCTGGGAAGAAGAAGTTCATTTCAGCCGGCGCTTCAGTGCCCGGTGTTATTTGGAACTCAATCTTCATCCCGTCGACGGTCATGGTCTGACCGGTTTGTTCAATCGTATCGGTCGGCGCGATGAGGCCGAGCGAGCCTCCAACGGGAATCTCCATCCCGATCCCAGCCCCAACTTGTCCGGCTGGGCCGCGCTCTAGCGTCGTGCCAAATTGGAAGACGGCGCGGCGGCTCATCGCAGGACCGGCAATCAGGTTTTCACTGACGGCATGTTCCATAAAGCCAGAAGGTGCGATGATTTTCACTTTGCCGGATTGGACTTCGGCTTCACTCACAATCCCTTTAGCACCGCCAAAATGGTCAGCATGGCTATGGGTGTAGATCACGGCATGGATTGGTTTGTCGCCAACATGTTTTTTGACGAGGCTCATAGCGGCCTTGGCGGTCTCTGCCACCGTCAGTGGGTCGATGATGATATAGCCAGTGTCGGTTTCGATGATCGACATGACGGAGATATCAAACCCGCGGACCTGCCAGATCTTGGGCGCGACCTTGAACAGCCCGTGCATGCGCAGAAGCGCCGCGTGCCGCCACAGGCTGGGGTTGGCGGTCTCAGGGGCTGCACCTTGTGCAAAATCATAGGCAGAAAGATCCAGAACGACTTTGCCTGCGGCATTGCGGATTAAGGGGTCTTCTAAGGTGGCGACAAAGCCACGCTTGGCCAGTTCATCCTCGCTCGTATTGTCCCAAGGCAAGGTGGCCGAGAAAGCGCGATTGGCGGCAATGGTTTGAGGGGTGGCAGCACCAGTGACTTGGGCTTGGGCTTGGGCCACAGGCGACCAAGCAAGCAAGCCAACGCTGAAGAGCGCACTTGCCTTAAGCCAAAGCTGCCGGGACTTGCGGTTTGATGCCAACATGATGAGCCTCCCAAATTTATGCTGCCTACTTGGCGCGCTGTTTCAGCGTGCAGCTTGCCTTTGCTCGGGCGGCAACGTCAATCCGGAAACTCGGTCCGGGCTGAATTGACTGAAGGCAGGCTAAGGCCGCGCAATGGCTGCGGCTAGTTCGCGCTTGAGCAGGCTTACCGCGCCCCGCACTTTAGGCAGAAGATGGCGACGTTGGGGGTAGACCGCCCAGATCGGTTCTTCTGACGGCCTAAAGTCGGGAACGACTTCGACCAATTCCTTGGATCGCAAGGCTGGCAGCATATAGAATTCGGGCAATTGGCATACGCCCATGCCAGCAATCGCAGCCTCTAAAACCCCATTGCCATTGTTACAGCGCCAGCGCCCGCTTGGTTTAAATTCCACGGACTGTCCTTGAGCATCTTTAAAATGCCAATTGCTGGCTGAACCCAACAGGCACGCGTGATGCTTCAAGTGCTCGACATGCTCAATTGGAGCGGCGTTGGCGAGGTAAGACGGTGCAGCGCACGTCAGCAAGGCGCGGGAGCCGACGCGGGTTCGGATGAGGCTAGAGTCGGGCATTTGTCCGGTTCTGATAGCTAAGTCATAGCCTTCGCCGACCAGATCAACCAAGCGGTTCGTCAAGTCGAGCTCAACACTTAGATCTGGGTTCTCCATCGCAAATCGTCGCAGCAAAGGCGCGACATAACGTTCGCCCATGGTGGTAGAACATGTCACCCGTAATTCCCCGCGGGGTTCACCTTGGGCGGTGACAGAGGCGAGAATATCGTCTCTCTCCGCCAACAATCTGCGACATTGTTCGAGGATAGCGCGGCCTGTATCAGTAAGCTTCACCGTGCGGGTGGTGCGATCAAATAATTGGGCCTGAAGGCGTGCTTCGAGATGAACAATCACCCTGCTGATGCGCGTGGTCGACGTGCCTAATAGTTTGGCTCCGCCGTTAAAAGAGCCCGCTGTCGCAATCGCGACAAACTCATCAAGTCCTTGCCACTGGTCCATGATTATCCCGAATGCGGTAAGATGAATTGCGATTATGGCTATTTATCTCGGAATTGTAAAATTGCTAAACTCGGGTTCAAAATCCTGCACCCTTTCCTACACTTAGTGAGTTTAGCCCGTATGAAGACCCGCGCCGCCGTCGCTTTTGAAGCATGTAAACCCTTGGAGATTGTAGACTTGGATCTTGAGGGGCCTAAGGCAGGCGAAGTGCTGGTTGAAATTATGGCCACCGGCATCTGCCATACCGATGACTATACTTTAGGCGGTCGCGACCCAGAAGGTAAGTTTCCAAGCGTTCTTGGCCATGAAGGGGCAGGGATCGTGCGGGAAGTTGGGGCAGGGGTGACCAGCGTTGCGCCGGGCGATCATGTGATCCCGCTCTATACTCCTGAATGTCGGCATTGCAAAAGCTGTTTGTCTGGCAAGACCAATTTGTGCACTGCCATTCGTGCCACGCAAGGCCAAGGCCTGATGCCCGATGGTACCAGCCGCTTTAGTTATAAGGGCCGGACCATTTATCATTACATGGGCTGTTCGACTTTCTCGAACTTTACTGTTCTGCCCGAAATCGCATTGGCGAAAATTCGGACCGACGCCCCGTTTGAGCAGACCTGCTACATTGGTTGCGGGGTCACAACGGGCGTTGGCGCAGTGGTCCATACGGCCAAGGTCACACCAGGTTCCACCGTTATTGTATTTGGTTTAGGCGGCATTGGCCTCAATGTGGTGCAGGCTGCGCGTATGGTGGGGGCAGACAAGATTGTTGGTGTTGACGTCAACCCTGACCGGGAGGCATGGGGTCGGCGCTTTGGCATGACCCAATTCGTCAATCCCAGCTTGATCAAAGGCGATATGGTTCAACATTTGGTCGCGCTAACTGATGGTGGAGCTGACTATACGTTTGACTGCACCGGCAATACCGACGTGATGCGGCAGGCCTTGGAAGCATGTCATCGCGGCTGGGGTGTCTCGACCGTGATTGGGGTGGCCGAAGCTGGCAAGGAAATCTCGACGCGGCCATTTCAATTGGTGACGGGCCGGGTCTGGAAAGGCTCTGCCTTTGGCGGCGCACGTGGCCGCACCGATGTACCCAAAATCGTCGACTGGTACATGAATGGGAAGATCGAAATTGATCCCATGATTACCCATGTTTTGAGTTTGGATGAGATCAATAAGGGCTTTGACTTGATACATTCGGGTGAAAGCATCCGCAGCGTTGTGGTGTTTTAAGGCAAACCTTAGACGAGGGGTGCGCGTGTGAGTTTGACCATCATCTCTTCAGTTAAGGCCCATGGCGGCGAGCAGCGGGTCTATAGCCATCCATCCTCAGCCACGCGCTCTGAGATGGTGTTCTCAGCCTTTATCCCAGATCATGAGCCCGGCCAGAAATTGCCCGTCGTTTGGTATCTGTCAGGCCTGACCTGCACCCATGCCAATGTGACTGAGAAGGGGGAGTATCGGGCCGCGTGTGCTGAACTGGGCTTGATCTTTATCGCACCCGATACGTCGCCGCGCGGGGAGGGGGTGCCTGACGATCCAGAAGGTACCTATGACTTTGGGCTGGGTGCGGGCTTTTATGTCGATGCAACGCAAAAGCCATTTGCCAAGCACTATCAGATGCGCAGCTATCTTGAAGCGGAATTGCCCGAGCTGATCGCAGAGCATTTGCCCGTTGATCTGGATCGCCAAGCCATCATGGGCCATTCTATGGGTGGCCATGGTGCCTTAACGGTTGCGCTGCGCAACGCGGGTCGCTTCCGCTCTGTCTCGGCATTTGCCCCGATTGTGGCACCGATGGCGTGCCCGTGGGGGCAGAAGGCGCTAACGGGTTATTTGGGCGAGAGCCAAGGCGCATGGCTGGCCTATGATGCCTGTGAGTTGATCGAAGAGGGCGCTCGGCTGCCCGACCTTCTGGTTGACCAAGGCACCGCCGATCCATTTCTAGAGACACAACTAAAAACGCATTTGCTGGTGCATGTCTGCAAGGCTGCCAATCAAAAGGCCACCATCCGAATGCAAGAAGGCTATGACCATAGCTACTATTTCATCTCAACCTTTATGGACGAGCATCTGCGCTGGCACTACGCGCGGCTGGTTGGGTAGTTGATAGCCGGGCTTTGGTCTGCTTTGCGCCAAAGGTTGCCATCAAACGATAAGTTCTGAGACCTCCAAAGCAGACATTGAGGTGGCCAACGCGTGAGGGCAAGTCAATGTCTTCTTTGGTCGCCTTTAATGGCCTTACCATTGTACTTGACCCCTGTGCATTCTATGTTTGTAGGTATTCTTACGATGCAACGCGCATTTCTAGGGCACCGCAAGTCGCCGAACCACCTCTGCCCGGTCGGCGGCGGACAGGTCCAGCCGGGCGGCCTCCGAATACTTCACGCGGGCCTGATCACGTTTGCCTTGGGCCTCCAGCGCCCGACCCCAGGCCAGGTGCAGCGCGCCCCATCGCGGGGCCCGGTCGGCAGCGGCGCGGTATTTGCGGATCGCACCGCCTTCGTCGCTCTGAGCCATCAGGGCATCGCCCCAGTATTTCTGCGGATCGGCCCAGCGGGGGCCGCGCTCGATGGCCTGTTCGTAGAAATCGATGGCCCCGGCCACATCGCCGCGCGCCATCAGCATCTGGCCGCGTTCGGCGAAGGCGAACGGCAGCGACGGCCCCTGCCGCCGCGCCTCGGCCGACCAGCGGTCCGCCGCCGCCCGATCCCCGGCCAGTTCCGCAATCCGCGCCCGCTCCCGCACACACAGATAACAATCCAGCGGTGTGGTGGCGATCAGGGCTTGGGCTCCGGCCAGATCGCCGTTCCGGGCTTGGGCATAGGCGAGCTGCGGCCAGAGGAAGGTCATGCGGTCCGTCCTAGCGCGCAGGTCCAAGGTTGGGGCCACTTCCGCCTCGAAGGCCTCCAGCGCTGCCAGCGCCTGCGGCCACTGGTCCAGGCTCGCTGCCGCCTCGGCCTGGAGAGCGAGCAGGCGTCCCGTCGGCCCCGGACGGCCCGCGGACCTGAGCTCTTCGTCTTGGATCCGGCGCGAGAGCGCCGAAGGCTGATGGAGGGCGATTAGGGAAGCCATACGCAAATCCGGAAGATACGCGGTGCCCGGTTGACCGCTGTTCAAGGCGCGGGTGTAGAGTTCCTCTGCCTGCAGCCAATCCCCTTCAAGCACCGCTGCCATCGCCGTGTAGACCAGAGGCAGGCGTTGCTGCCGGTCTTCCGAAACCTTGGGCCGGTTGCGCGGGACGGACCAGGAAACCGCCACACTATGACTAAAGCCGAGAGCGGCCTCGGCATGACCGAGAGCTAGGGAGAAGTCGGCCAGGTTGCCTCGAATGAGGGGATGATCTGGATCGATCTCGAGGGCGGCCTCCAGAATGGGGATCGAATCCCGCGTTGTCGTGTCTCGAGCCACTGAAAGACCATTGTAGGCCCAGAGCCGTTCGGTCTGTGACCGACTATCCAGAAGCGTAGTCAGGATTGCCCGGCTGCGATCATAAAGAGCCCGCTGCTCAGGGCTCTCGGGCAGGTCCTGGCCTATGGACCTGAGATACTGTGAGTAGCGATAGGGCTGGGTTTGTTCATAGAACTGTTCAGCCGCCTGCTTCATCAGGTCTTCCGGCCGATCAGGCCCCTCCCGCAACGTGACCGCCGTGCCGTCGCTGGTGCGGACGACCAGTTCTAGTCCGTCCGTGGTCCGGCTCAGGCCACCGCTGATAAAAGACTCCTTGCCCAGCCACCGGGTCAAGGCGGTATAGGCGTTGGTCAGAGACAGGCCGCCCGCCTCGACCTGTACGGTGATCGCCCCGCTCCAGTCATTACGAAAACTGGCCGCCGGGCGGGGTGAAACGGTCGCCGCATCCAACCGGATCAGTTCATCCTGGAACAGGGCTGCAACGGCGCGGCTATCCAGCCCGCCCTCGACCAGTTCCGGCGGCACGGTGAAGGGCTGGATCACCAGTCCGCTTGCCCGACTGGCGTTCCAGACCACCGCTCCAGCCGCCACCACGAGGCTGATGACCATCGCGGAGATGGCGATGTCGCGAATGGATCGGATGCGGTTGCGGAAAATCTCGTTGCTGGCCAGCACAAGCTGCTTGTCGATCAAGGCCGAGTGCCGCAGCAGCAGGGCCGAAGCCTCACCGGTCGGGGCTTTGCCCGAGGCCTCGGCCTCCATGGCGATCTCGACGGGATCAGGCGTGGTCGGTGCCACCGGTTTCTTGCGCCTGCTGCGCGCCTTCGGTTCGTCGATTGTCATGTTGCCCAGCCTTGCAAGAAAAGATCGTTTGAACGCAGAGCAACGTCAACCCCTAAACCGCACGAACTCCCCGAGACGCCGCGGTCCGGTCATTGCCGCATTTTTTTGACTGTAGGGCCACTAGCGGCTACTCCCAAGCCGACATTTCCGAGGTCTCCTACAGGTCAAATGCCACCTTTACGGATAAGAACTTCAAGATGGCAGTTCTCCGACCATGCCAACCCCAAACCAGACCATCTCCTTTCGGCCAAACCCGGCCAAAACAGTAGCAAGTCAAAGCATCGCCAGGCTAGCCATATTGCCACCAAAAGTGCCCCGTTCGGGCCTCTAAAGCGACGAATTACGACGACTTACTTCGCCCAAAAATGGCCGACTTAAAGCAAGTCATGGGGGGTGTAAGATAACTTGGCTAAAATTACATATAATCAATAGGATAAACCAATGGACGACTTGGGCCCTTATATCTTCCCCAGCAATACAATAAAACGACTTACATTCTTCGATTGCCATTCAATGATTGCCATGTTCAAGCCCGCCTCATTTCAAGCAAAGCCAAGGGGAGGCCGGCAAGCCGGGTTCATTTTAAACAATTCAAACCTTGAGAGTTCCACTTTGCTCTCACCAGAGGTATTTCGCATAATAAGTATTATGGGACAAAAAGACTTGATGGGGACGACGAGCGTCCAGAGCTTGTCGAATTGCTTCTAAGCTGAACTACTCGACCCAGCACCCTTAATCGCTGCTTGCAGGTCACGCAATCCGGGGCCGACAAAGATTAGGCCCATCATGAGGAGTGGTGAGACCAAATAACCCCAGTAAAAATTATTAGGACGGCCTGTGATGGCAAAGGCCAGCATATAGCCTAACAGCAGCAGGAGGACGAATAAGCTTGTCTCTGACCGCCAACACAACCACCCAAATAAACCGACTATGATAATCGGATAGCCGATAAGCTGAGGAAGCTCTACCAGCGGTAAGGCTTGCCACATAAAGCTGAGCGCCGCGGCAGGGCCGCCCTGCAGCAGCCAAGTCGCTGACTTTGGGTCATTCGGCAGCACCACTCCGGATACCGCCTGAGCGTGCAGGTACACGCCCGCAAGGAATAAGAGGATTAAGGCCGACCAGGCGGCGGTCTCGACCCAGCGGCGCTGAACGAACGCAAAAGCCGTCATCAGCAAGACAAACGGCAAAGCCAATTCTCTTAAGGCCAACGCACAAGCGGCTACGAGTACGCTCGGCAGCCAATTGTTGGGTCGGTATAGTCCAATCGACAAGGCAATCAGCGCCCCCGCCCAAATCTCATGCAGATACATCGCCTCGCGGACAAGAATTGGCGACAGACCCGCGGCCAGCAGTCCGATAAATGTTACACGCCGCCAAGCAATGACTTTTTGGTCGATGAGTTTTCGGTACCACACAAATAAGACCGTTAGACCAATTGTGAGCTCCAAAACATAGCCCCAAGTCCTGCCTAGGCTTGCAAGTACCAGCGCTAATGTGGGCTGTCGCACGGTGACGAAGGGTTTAAGCGGATAGCCACGCTTCCTTTGTTCGTCTGCTGCAACGGCATAATAATTCTCGCCTGCCTGCATCCTCCCCACAATAGCCTTATACAAGGCGAGGTCCGCTTCGGCTTCACCGCTCTTCGCGGTCTTTTGCTCGGACTTGGCCGTAGACACGGGTTGTACCGGGGATTTCGGCTGCTGAGCGGCAGGCCAAAGGCTCGCAAGGATCAGTGCCAAAAGCAGACCGAGAACCCATTTTGCACCCTTGGTCGAAATCGTGGCAAAACGAGACTCTTCAACCATTATTTGCGCCAAGTCACAAAGGATGACGCCGCGAAGTTCCAGACAGCGCCAACCACGACGCCCGCCATCCCCGCGAGCCACCATTGGCTATCCATCTGATGCACCCAATTGCCAATCCCGATATTGGCAACCGCTCCGACGGCGGAGACCAGATAGAAGCTGAGCAGACCTGTCAGCATCTTCCAACCCTTTAACCTTCTGTCCCGATAGGTGAACCGGTTATTGAGGTAGAAATTGAACGCAATTGCGGTGGCAACTGCGGCGAATTGTCCGTTAAGGAACGTCGCACCGAGAGCAAGCGCTGTGCCGAGGACGGTCAAATGTACGGCCACGCCCAAACCGCCAACCGCAAGGAAGGATACAAGCCGTGTTGGGACAAAGCGCCCAATTGTTTTGTCGATCAGCAACGAAATATATTCGAGCGCAATCATGCTGTCGGCTTTGCTTTCACCATTCAGGCGCGAGCGGAAGACATAGGGCACTTCGGTAATGCGCGGTGGCGTTGGTAGCGAGGCAACAATGTCGAGGAGGATTTTAAATCCAACACCGGACAAACGCGGCACTGCGGCCATCAAAGTCTCGCGTCGAATGGCCATGAACCCGCTCATGGGATCAGAAAGCGGAATCCGCAAAAGTTTCTGACCAAGCCAGGTCGCACCTTGCGACGCGCGGTGGCGCAGCTTGTCCCACTCCCCGACACTGCCCCCTTTGGCGTAACGTGTACCAATCGCAATGTCTGCTTCATCCCTTTCAATGGCGGCGACCATTTTGGGCAAAGCCATCTCATCATGTTGAAGATCACCGTCCACAACGGCGAGGATCGGGGCAGACGTGGCAAGCATGCCTTCGATTACGGCGCTTGAAAGCCCCCTCCTCCCAATGCGATGAACCACGCGCACACGTATGTCCTTTTGCCCGATCTCGCGGACGAGGTCTGCGGTTCCATCGGGCGAGTTATCATCTACAAAAATCGCTTCCCAATGATAGTCAGCGAGTGCGATGGATAATTTATCCAGCAAAGGCACCACATTGGCTGCTTCATTGAACGTTGGAATGATGACGGCAAGCTGTAATGGGGTGGCTAGATCAGCCAACTCCGCTTCCTCTGGACGCACCAGTTGCATCAACATACCCAAAACCCCGCAACGCTAATTTTCTAAGTCAAGAGAGGTATAGCCGCTGCAGGGTTAATGCCTCGTAATCGGATAGGGACATCAAGCTCTTTCTCGGTGCAAACTATTTGTGAGAGCCCTTCCCGCGCTTAAGTAGACATTGGGTGACAGAGGGCGGTGGCTTCTTCTAGAATGGTGCGATTAACGCATTTACGCAGGGAAGGCTTTTACATGAGACGGGCAGCCATCATTAGTCCAGTACGAACCCCGATCGGCAAGTTCCTTGGCGGGCTTAGTTCGGTTCCGGTCGAAACTCTCGCCGCTCATGTCGTCAAGGCAGTGGTTTCGCGTAGTGGGATTGACCCGATGTTGATCGAAGACGTTGTGTTTGCGCAAAGCTATGCCAGTGGTGAAACGCCCTGCGTTGGGCGCTGGGCGGCTTTGGCGGCGGGGCTGCCGATTGAGGTGCCGGGCATCCAGGTTGATCGCCGTTGTGGCGGGGGTCTGCAGGCTCTGGCCAATGCTGCCATGATGGTTCAAACCGGAGCTGCCGATGTGGTGCTGGCTGGCGGCGTTGAAAGCATGAGCAATGTGGAATTTTATACCACCGCCATGCGCGGCGGCGCGCGCGCCGGCAGCGTTACCTTGTATGACCGCCTTGAGCGCGGCCGCGAGCGGTCCCAACCTGTAGAGCGCTTTGGCGTGATCCCCGGCATGATCACAACGGCCGAAAATCTTGCGACCGATTATGCGATCAGCCGGGAGGCTTGTGATGAATTTGCCGCCGAAAGTCAGGTCCGCGCGGCACAAGCTTGGGCCGAAGGACGATTTGACGACGAGATTGTCGCCGTCCCCATTCCCCAGCGTGGCGGTGAGCCGATCTTTTTCAGCATGGATGAAGGCATTCGCGCCGATACCACAGCCACCTCGCTGGCGAAGCTCAAGCCAATGGTAGCGGGCGGGGTTTGCACGGCAGGGAATTCGAGCCAGCAAAATGATGCGGCCTCTGCCTGTCTTGTCGTGGCCGAAGATCGCTTGGCTGAACTTGGCCTAGAACCATCCGCCTTCTTTGTCGGCTGGGCAGCGGCAGGGTGCGAGCCTTCCCGCATGGGGATTGGGCCTGTCCCCGCTGTCCACAAGCTTTTCGCCAAGACAGGATTAGCGTGGGCCGATATGGGCCTTGTTGAGCTAAACGAAGCTTTTGCCGCGCAAGTTTTGGCGGTTCTAAAAGGTTGGGATTGGGATGACCGTTCTATTCTAAACGTCAATGGCTCAGGTATTTCGCTAGGCCATCCTATCGGGGCGACAGGCATGCGGATTATGACCAGTCTGGTGCATGAGATGCAGCGCAGGCAGGTCCGCTATGGCTTGGAGACAATGTGCGTTGGCGGCGGCCAAGGTATTGCTGCGATTTTTGAGCGGGCTTGACTCAAGCCCCTCTCCCCTCGCGGCCCTGTGGCGATAACCAGCCCGTGTCGAGCCTGAGCAGTTAACGCAATAGCAACGCGGCTCTTCTATACTGGCTACGTTTTTCCAGGAGAGTAGTATGAAGGGCGTCGTTTTCAATCTTCTCGAGGAGAGCGTAACACGCAGTTTCGGACCAAACGTCTGGGATGATCTGATCGAGGCGTCCGGCGTGTCCGGCGCCTACACCTCGCTTGGCAACTACCCCGATGAGGAGATCGAAGCACTCGTAGCCGCCGCATCCGCAGCCTTGTCGCTGGACAGGAATGCCGTGCTGCGCTGGTTCGGACATACAGCGATCCCGGTTCTTGCCGAGCTCTACCCTTCATTCTTCGAAGGGGTCGCCGACGCGCGGACCTTCGTCGAAGGCGTTAACAACATCATCCATGCGGAAGTCCGCAAACTCTATCCGGGCGCGGCATGCCCGCATTTCCGCCTTCATGCCGCCCCTTCAGGCGATCTCGTGATGGACTATCTGTCGGCCCGCGAGATGTGCGCCTTGGCCCAGGGGTTCGTTGAGGGCGTCGCCGCTTGGTACATGCAACCAGTCGAGTTCCGGCACCTGCAATGCAAGCAGCATGGGCATGACCACTGCACCTTTGCAATGACTTGGGCGGGTGAGGCACAAAGATCGGTGGCTGCGTGATCCGCGATCTACCCACGGACGCTTCGTCCGAAGAAATCCGTCGCCTGCAGCGCCGACTGGACCGCGAGCGCGCCGCCCGGTTCGAGGCGGAAGCGATCGCGGAAGCCGGCACGCTAAGGCTGTTCGAACACCAGCGTCGTCTCGAGTTGACCCAGGCGATCGCCACGGCCGCCAACAGCATGGAAGATCCGCTCGAAGCGTTCCGTTTCGCCGTTGAGCGCATCTGCGCGCACAGCGGCTTCACCATGGGACATGTATGGACGGTCGACGAGGCCTCATCGCCCGCCTCGATGACGTCCTCTGGAATCTGGTTCACGGCCTTGCCACCCGACAACGCCTTCGCGCTACAAACTGCCACCTTGCGTATTGGCCACGGGGAAGGCCTGCCCGGACGGGTGTTGGCCGCCGGTCGCGCTGTATGGACAGAGGACATAACGCAGGAGCCGGATTGCCCGCGCGTAGAGGCTGCCCGCCTTGCCGGAATACGCGCCGGCTTCGCCTTCCCGGCCCTCATCGGCGAGGAACCCGTGGCGGTTCTGGAGTTCTTCCAGAGCCGCATATCGGTGCCGGACGACGCCCTTCTCGAAATGCTCGACCGTATCGCGGCGGTGCTGGGCAGGGTCGTCGAGCGCCACCTAGCCTCACTGCGCCTCAAGCGGAACAACGAGCTCGCAGCCCAGCGTGACGCTGCCGAACAGGCCAGCGAGGCAAAATCGGCCTTTCTGGCTACGACCAGCCACGAGGTTCGGACCCCGCTGAACGCGGTCCTGGGTCTCGCCCAAGCACTTAGGCGGGAGCGCCTGACGCCTCGTCAGCAAGAATTGACCGACGGAATCCTGGATTCTGGCCAGATGCTGATGCGTCTGCTCAACTCTGTACTGGAGATGTCCAAAATTGAGGCCGGAGAGGCGAAACCGGTGCTTGCCAATTTTGATCTCACGAACACGCTGCGCTCCATCGTCTCCATCTGGACGCCCCGCGCCGACGAACTTTGCATCGATCTGGAACTTGAGATGATCGGGCTTGCCCCGGGCCTGGTCCGGTCCGATCGAGGCCGTATTGAGCAAACCCTGGTGAATCTGGTCTCAAACGCCGTCAAATTCACTCCCCCAGGGGCTGCAATCACCATCCGTGCGATGTCAACCGAACACGGCGCGCGGCTGGAAGTGTTGGATGGCGGGCCAGGCGTGCCCGAAGCAGATCGGGAGCGGATATTCCGGCCCTTCGAACAGACCCAGGATGGCCGGAGTGCAGGAGGGGCCGGGCTGGGCCTTTCCATCTGCGCCGGCAACGTCCGTTTGCTCAGCGGCGAGATCGGCTGCGACAGGGATGAGCTCGGTCGAAGTCGCTTCTGGTTCACTTGCGCGCTTTCACCAAGCCAAGGCGATGCCGACGATTCCACCGAAACAGTCGAAACCATCAAGATCCGTCCTGGTCTCCGAATTCTTGCGGCCGAGGACAATCTTGCCAACCGTCGGGTGCTACAGGTGCTACTGGGGCCCTCCGAAGTTGACCTCACCTTCGCAGAGGACGGGGCCCAGGCCATCGAGGCCCTTCGCGCCGGGCGGTTTGATTTCATTCTAATGGATGCCAACATGCCGGTGATGGACGGTGTGGAGGCGATACGCCAGATTCGAGCTGAAGACCTGGCGGGCGGGGCACCGATCCACATGTTGACCGCCAACGTCTTTGATGACGACGTCACCAGATATCTGGCCGCCGGCGCAGACGGCATCCTGACCAAGCCGATTCAGCTGATCGAACTCTTCCGGGTGCTCGCGTCCGTCCCGGTCCTCGCCAGGGCCGCCGCCTGAGCCCCGGCCCCTCTACAAAGTGCACCCGCGGTGGTTTTCCGCGCTAGGATATGGGTGTTTCGACTTAGAACGCCCCTGCCAGCGGCTCTGCTTACGCATAGGCTTACGTTATCGTGTGTGGCAGCAAATCTCAGAATCGACCTAAGAAAGTCTGCTAATAGATTCAATTTGAGGTGGGACATGATGGAATTAGCTGAACCCGTTTGGGCATTTGCCAAACATTTGGCGACAGGGCTTGGGTTCCTGACGATCTTTGTCTTTATCTACATCCGGGTTACACCCCATAAGGAAGTGGCATTGATCCGCGCTGGCAATGGCGCTGCGGCATTGGGTCTATTGGGCGCTGTGGTCGGCTTTTCCATTGCTTTATCGCGTGCGATCGAAGTTTCGACGGTTTTGTATGAAGCGGCGACTTGGGCCGCAATCGCTCTGGTCGCACAAATTGGGGCTCAATTCATTGCCCAGTTGATGTTCCCAAAACTTTATACTGCGATTGAAGAAAATAATTGGGCGGCGGCCATTGTGAAGGCCGGAACGGCCATTGCAATTGGTATGGTCAATGCCGCTTGTATGACACCGTGAGGAGTTCGTCATGACAAAACAGTCGCCTCCCGATTGGTCGTCCACGCTTGTGGTCCTTTCGCTTCTGTCCTTAGGCGCAGCCGGGACCTTAGCGAGTTGCCAGCCCAACAATCGCGTGCAAGACCCAGCTGAAACAGCACAAAAACGCAACCTCTACCAAAGCAAAGAAGCTTGCGTCGCCGATTACTCAGAAGAGGCTTGCGAGTCCTATCAGTCGAGCTCAAGCTCTGGGTCCGGTGGCGTCTTCTTTTTTCGTGGACCCTCGTATCCCGCTTCATGGCGCAGCGCGGGGCAGGCTTTTGACTCGACCAGCAGTGGACCAGGCCGCGCCGCACTCGCTTCGCCGGATGGTGTCGTTGCGCACCCAACACAGACTACGCGCGGTGGCTTTGGCTCAACCGGTCGAAGCTATTCCAGCAGGGGTGGCTGATGCGGCGGGAAACCACCGCGCCCAGGCCCGATATCAAGGCCCGCATGCAGGGCATCTCGATGTGGCCTGCCGACGACGATCCCTATTATGATGAGAGCGTCGCCTATGTATTTAGCGAAAGCCAGATTGAGACCCTCTATGAAGCAAGTCTTTCTTTAGAGCGCATGATTAACGAGGCGGTTGACCACGTCATTGCCAAGAAGCGCTTTCAGGAATTAGGTATTCCAGAAAATCTCGCCCGTTATGCGTCGGAGTGCCGGAGGAACGGCCATCCCAGCGTCTATGGCCGGATGGATCTGGTGTATGATGGTGTCCAACCCCCAAAGCTTTTAGAATATAATGCCGATACTCCGACGGCCCTGTTTGAAGCAGCCGTTTTGCAATGGGGGTGGCTAAAGGCGCAGTTTCCCGCCTGTGACCAATTCAATTCCATTCATGAGGCTCTGATTGCTGCTTGGGGCAAGCTGAAGACCCAATCTGGGCTCAATCGGCTGACTTTGACCGGTATGTTGGATGAAGATGATGACCGCATGACCATTGCCTATATGGAAGATGTTGCCCATCAAGCCGGCTGGCGAACGCTGCCCATGCAGATTGAAGACCTTGGCTTTGATGGTCGCGGTTTTGTCGATTCAGAAGGCGTTTACGTCCAAGCCTTGTTTAAGCTTTATCCGTGGGATTGGCTGGCGCAGGAAAAATTCTTCGATCATTTGGTTGAGCTTGATCCGGCGGTGATGGAAAGCGCTTGGCGTGTCATTGCTTCCAGTAAGGGCCTGTTGCCGATTTTGTGGGAGTTGTTTCCAGGCCATCCCAACCTTCTGCCTGCCAGTTTCAAGAACGATGCGATGCTAGGCCCACGCGTATCAAAGCCTGTTCTAGGGCGCGAAGGTTCTGACATTCAGTTTATCGATGTGACTGATGAGCCTTTTGCGCCAACTGGCCCTTATGAGCGGCAGAAACGCATCTATCAGACTTATCACCCGCTGCCTTGTTTTGACGGTTGGTATCCGGTGATTGGTTCTTGGATCATTGATGGTGAGCCGTGCGGGATTGGCGTGCGGGAGGACCGAAGTCGGGTGACGGGCCTAGGCGCTAAGTTTCGGCCACACCGTATGGAAGATTAGGCTGTTGCCTGCTCAGCAGCGACCTCTTCTTTGCGCGCCGTCAGATAATACATAACGGGCGTTGCAATCCGCGACAGGAATGTTGAGCTGACGAGGCCGCCGATGATGGCGATGGCCATGGGTGAATAGAGGCCAGATTGCTCTAACGCCAAAGGAAGAAGACCACCGATGGCGGTGACACTGGTCAAGAGGACAGGCAGGAACCGCACCTCCCCTGCCCGCTCAATCGCTTCCATCAAGCCAACGCCTTCCCGGCGCAATTGTTCGGTGAAGTCGACGAGGAGAATAGAATTTTTGATCTCAATCCCGATCAAGGCGATGATACCAATGGTGGCGGTAAAGCTGAGCGAGTTGCCCGTTATACCCAAGGCAGCAACGGCACCAAAGATACCCAAGGGGATAATGCCTGCGACCACGATGGCAGTTTTAAACTTGCCAAATTCCAGCACCAGCACAGCAAGGATCCCGAACAGGGCAATCATGAAGGCCGCGCCCAGCCCAGAGAAGCTCTCTGATTGCGCTGCTGCTTGGCCACCTAACTCCACCCGGAATCCTGGTGGCAGTTTGATCTCTTGATTGACCCGAGCCAAGAGGTCAGCCGTCACAGAGGCGGTTAAGAACCCGTCTGCGGTCTGGCCGGTCAGTGTGACCACACGTTCGCGGTCGACCCGCGTAATGGATGCTGGCGTTGCCACCAATTTCGGGCTCGCAAATGAGGCAAGCGGCGCAGAGCCCCCTGCATTGGTTGGCACATAAATTCTGTCGAGGTCTGCTAAGACATTGCGTCCCGCTGTTGGCAGTCGCACTACGACCGGGAAATCATCGCCGCGGTCATCGCGGAAAGAACCCGCGGTTTCGCCAGCAATGGCGAGCCTTGCGACCCGGCGTTCTAGCCCCGCTGGAATGCCCAACAAAGCTGCTTCTTGGCCATCAACGCCTAAGTCCACATCAAGGCGGTCAAGGCGCAGCGGGTTAACGACATCTCGGACACCGGGTGTCGACTCCATGAGGCTCATGACTTGGCGGGAGATCTTTTGAAGCTCGTCAATGTCCTCACCAAAAACCCGTACAGCAATCGGAGCTTCAACGGGGGGGCCATTGACGAAGACTTCAACAGTGAACCTCGCGCCGGGATAGCCGGTCAAGTCCTTGCGCAAGGTCTCGACCCACCTCTCACTTTCCTTGCCCTTCCAATGCTCTTTCTGGACAAAGATTTCGGCGTAATTGGTCGCGGTTTCACGCTGGAAAATATTGTAAAAGATCTGGGGATTCCCGCGCCCAAGGTTCGACATATACCAATCCACCTCGCCGCTTTTCTTGCGGTCGGCAAGACGAGATTCAACAAAGTTCATTGCCTTCTGTGTGGTTGCTAATGAGCTTCCTTCAGGTGTCTCAATCCGCACCAAGAATTGAGGGATACCGGCGGGGGGAAACAAGCTTTGTCCAATGACGCCAACAATGGGCACAAAGGTGAAGCAAATCGCGAAAATAATTCCTAAAGCCGCCCAAGGCTTTGCCAAAGCCTGATGTAGAATGGGCGTATAGAATTCATGAATCCCGGTGTTGATCCGTTGCAACAAGGGGTTGCCCTCTGGATCCTCATGCTTGTTCAACATGCGGCTGGCCAGAAATGGGATGACCGTCAAGGACACAAAGAGCGAGGCTGCAATCGTTAAGAGGACGGTGACAGGCAATGACTTGATAAATTGGCCTGACCCTTCGGGCAGGAATAGCAAAGGCAGGAAGGCCAGCATCAAGGTTGCCGTACATCCTAACACCGCGACCGCAATTTGGCCGGTGCCATTGATCGCGGCGGAGACACGGTCTTCGCCTTCTCGAATGCGCCGAGCGATGTTTTCGGTCACAACGATGGAGTCGTCCACCAATAGCCCGAGTGAGAGCACAAAGCCCGCGATCGACAATTGGTTCAGCGTAAAGCCCGCATTCTGCAACCAGAATACCCCGATCAACAGCGACATCGGGATGGATAGCATCACGACAAAGCCTGCCCGAATGCCAAGCGGCAACAAGGTGATCAGAACAAGGCCCAAGGCGATGCCAAAGTCACGATAGAGATTGCCCAAACGATGGTTCACATTCACTGATTGGTCGAATGCACGCTCAAGCCGTATGCCGGCGGGCAAACGCTTCTCAAAGGCATCCAACCTGCCTTCCAAACCATCGCGCACGCGCTGCACATCAACCTTGTCGCGTTGTTTGACGGTGACAAACATGGCCCGCTTGCCATTGAGAAAAGTCAAATGGCTGGCTTCGGCTGTGTCCCAACTGACGTCGGCCACATCGCGGACACGCACCACGCGATTGGCACTGGCAAAGACGGGGACGTCCTTGATCTGCTCAAGGCTTTTGTAAGCGCCCTTGGTCTTGACGTTGAACCGCCGCTCGCCAGCATGGACCGCACCAATCGGTGTATCGATCCCGGCATTGCGAAGCGCATCAGCGACTTGGGTTGGTGACAGCCGCATGGTGGCAAGCCTGCCTGCATCAATGGAGACGCGCGCTTCAGACCGTGGCGCACCCCAATACTCAGCTTTGCGCACACCCGGTGAGCGATCGAGCTCTTCGCGCAGGTCATCGGCCACACGCTCCAATGTCTTCCATGGGACGAGGTCGGAGACCAAGGCGACTTGCAGAATATTGGTTTCGGTTGTGCGTGCCCGACGTGTGTCTAGTCGAACAATGCCGCTCGGCAGCGTATTGCGGATGGCATTTACTTCCCGGATCACCTCATCATATTTGCGCTCGGGATTGGTGCTCCACTCAAACTCAACCAGAACAGTGGCAACGCCATCAGCGGCAAAGCTGCGCACTTCTTTGACGTCGTCCAAACCATCCACGACATCTTCGATTGGCTTGACCAGAAGCTCTTCGACATCCTTGGCATCAGCGCCCGGCAAGACCACATTGGTGATGACGATTGGGATTGGAAAGTGCGGGTCTTCCGAACGTGGAATCGACTGGAAGGCGTTCAGGCCTAGAAGCGCCAAAAGCGCAAAGGCTAAAAGCGTGAATTGCCAGCGTTCGACGGTAAAGCTTGCCGGGTTATATTTTGGGGCAATCACGATTTTGCCTCAACGACCGACACCTGTGCCTTGTCACTCACATAAGCGCCGCCCGATGTGACAATGCCAACACCTGCAGGAATGCCACGGACCAAGGCCTGATTGCCTTCTAGGCGCACGAAGTCGACGGTGGCGAGCCGCACCGTTTTCTGGTCACCATTGAGAACAAACAACGTTGCTTTACCGTTAGTCACGCCGATCAGCGACTCTGTGGGTACAAGTACTTCATTGCTTGCCGCAAGAGGTGCCGCGCTGGTCTTGGCCTTAATCCGGGCTTCGGCAAAGAAGCCCGTCTTCACCTCACCACCACCTTCAATCGCAATGTCCACGTCAAAGGCACCGGTTCGGGGATCGGCGCGTTCTGCCACACGCGTCACAACGCCCTTCAGATTCTTGCTAATCGCCGAAACATAAACATCGGCGGAATCGCCAACTTGGATACGGGCAACATCCTTGTCGGACACAGGGGTCCGCAAGATCAAAGGCGAATCCTCGTCCGCAACCGTCAAAATAGGTTGCCCAGGTGCTGTGATTTCGCCGGGCTCTGCAGCCCGCGTCAGAACAATGCCGCGAACAGGTGCTACCAATCTGGCCCAGCGACGGTCAAAGGCAGCAGCAGAAACAACTGCCTCTGCGGCGCGGGCTCTGCCCGAAGCCGCTTGCACACCCGCTTGAGCGGCACCTGCGCCTGCTTGGGCTTGGGTGATCCCTGCATTGGCCGCAAGGGTCCCCTGACGGGCAGCACTGAGGCCGGCTTCGGCAGACCGCGCTGTTGCTTCCGCTACGTCTAGACGTGTCTTGCGAGCGTCTAACCGTGCTTCAGAGACAAAGCCCTTCTGCACCAAAGTTGCGTCGCGATCATAATCACGCCGCGCATTGGCAAGATCGGCTTGGGCTTGGGCCAACGCCGCAGCCGCTCGGCTGGTATTGGCTTCTGCCTGTGCTTGCCCGGCGCGGGCTGAGGCGATGGAGGACGTTGCGGCACGGGCTTGTTCGACAGCTTGGCCAATTCCGGCGGTTGCCTGCATGGCTTGGGCTTGAGCTTGGATGATCTGCGCTTCGACTTGGGTGGGGTCGATGCTGGCGACCACACTGCCCTTATCCACCAATTGTCCTTCGCGGAAATTGACCTCGCGCAACACACCGCTGATGCGGAAGGATAGGTCAATCTCCTTCTCTCTGCGGAAGGATCCCGTGGCCACAATCTCAGTCTGTGCATTCACGCTTTGCGCGCGTTTGATTTCAACGAGGACTGGGTCTGCTGCTTTGGATTTATCATCCCCATTGCCACAAGATGATAAGATCATAGCAACGCCTGCAATCAGAATCAGGCGTACTTTAGAGTTTTGACCCCCCCTATTGGGGAGGTCTTTTTTCTGTTCTTTTTTGTTGGTCATTTTTTGCCGTACTGGGGAGGAGAA
Organism: Maricaulis salignorans; assembly: GCA_945891505.1. Classification (GTDB taxonomy): domain Bacteria; phylum Pseudomonadota; class Alphaproteobacteria; order Caulobacterales; family Aquidulcibacteraceae; genus Aquidulcibacter; species Aquidulcibacter miladensis. The sequence continues at coordinate 100,076 of CAMDDL010000007.1, forward strand.
TTTCAGACTGGACTGCTAACCTATCAGTGATAGGATGGAGCAAATTTCGAAGAGGTCAAGAGGAAAAGTGACAGTTAGCGCAAAAGATTCTGCCAACACGGCTGAAGTAAGTGAGGTTGACCGCGTGGTGGCGCATCGCGCGACGGGTGTTGTACCCCGGCTGAAGAGTGCTGCTCGACGCGAGGATATCCTCAACCACGCTTCGCGCCTCTTTCTATCCTATGGGATTGCCGGCACCTCTACCCGCATGATCGCCAATGCGGTTGGCATCTCGCAGCCAAGCCTCTACGCCCATTTTGCGACGAAGGAAGCGTTGACCAATGCTTTGTCGGCACGCGCGTTTGCTAGCTTGGAAGACTTGATTGCCAAGATTCGTTCTGCCGACATTCCAGCAGCGACGCGGCTCGAGGCTATGATCCGGGGATATATCCGCTTTGCGTTGGATCAGGGGGCTGCTTACCGGATTGCCTTTATGTTGGAAGGCCCCATGCATGAAGATGAGGCGTTCAATCCAAACATTCTGCCGGGCATGCAGGCTTTTGCTGGCTTCCGTGATGGATTGGCCTTGCTGCAGCGTGAAGGCCATTTGCGGGAAGGCTCAACCGATCATTTGGCGCAAAGTCTTTGGGCGAGTATGCACGGCCTCTGTGCACTTTTATTAGCGCGCCCGGACTTTCCGTGGGGCGAGATTGAGGCCATGATTGACTTCCATGTCGAAATCATTTTGGCAGCCTATCAGAACAAGGCCTGATAGCCCCCAATTTGTTTTTAGCGCGTGAGGCGTGATCCATGACTCTGACCCCCCACAGTGACCGCCGCACTTTTATAAGCCTTGCTTTTGCAGGCGCGCTAGCACTGTCGGGCCTTACTGCTTGTGCGGCACCTGTCCCGGCCCCTGCCCGTAAAGCGCCAACAGACGAGTTGTTGGCGTTGGAAGCAATGTCCCAAGGTAGGCTCGGTGTCGGCATTCTCGACACCGCAACGGGCGAATTGGTCGGCCATCGGCAAGATGAGCGCTTTGCCATGTGCTCGACGTTCAAACTGCCGTTGGCGGCAGAAGTCTTGCGGGATGTCGATGCTGGCAGGCGCAAACTCGATCAGTTTATCGCTTATTCAAATGCTGACATGGTTTCTCATGCTCCGGTGACTGGGGCCAATCTTGCCGAAGGCGGCATGACCATTGGTGAACTTGCTAAGGCAACCCAAATTACCAGTGATAATCTGGCGGCTAATCTAATTATGCGTAAATTGGGTGGGCCAAAGGCTGTGACACAGCGTTTTCGTTTGGCAGGTGATCCCGTAACGCGGATTGATCGCTATGAGCCGATGATGAATTTCGTTGTGGGAGATGATCCACGCGATACGACTTCGCCCGCTGCCATGGCAGGTTTGATCGCGCGTTATCTCACAACAGATTACTTGTCGACGCCCTCAAAAGACCTCCTTATTGGCTGGATGATTGAAACCCGGACCGGGGCAAAGCGGCTCCGGGCTGGCTTTCCACCTGAGTGGAAGGCTGGCGACAAAACCGGTACGGGCATGGCTGATGGCATGTTAGACAAATATAATGATGTCGCCATTTTCTGGCCTCCAGGGCGCGCGCCCATCATTGTCGCGGCCTATTATGAAACCGCCTTTGCCTACGGTGACACACGGGACGAGTTTCAGGCCGTGCTGGCAGAAGCCGGTCGGATCGCGGCGCGATGGGCGATTGCCTAAGGTCATGGGATTAGAGTTACCCATCCTCTACAGTTTTCGTCGTTGCCCTTATGCGATGCGCGCCAGAATGGCTTTGGCGGTTGCGGGTTTACGCCATGAGATTCGCGAGGTCTCGTTAAAGGCCAAGCCGGCTGAAATGCTAATGGTCTCGCCCAAGGCGACCGTTCCGGTTCTGGTTTTGCCACAGGGTAAAGTCATCGAGGAAAGCCGCGACATCATTCTTTACGCATTGAAGCAAAATGATCCAGAGCACTGGCTCCAAAATTGGGGTCCTGACCTTGAGGCGATGGTTGAACGCAATGATGGGCCGTTCAAAACTTATCTGGACCAATATAAATATCCCCAGCGCTTCGATGTGTCGATGGCAACGGCGCGAGATCGGGGCCTAGAAATTCTGATGGACTTAGAGGGTCGTCTCGCTGCGTCGCCATTTTTGGCGCGACAATCGCCGACTTTAGTCGATATTTGCCTCTTTCCGTTTGTTCGCCAGTTTGCAGCAGTGGACCCCGATTGGTTTCAGCAAGTGCCACTAGATCGGCTTCGCAGCTGGCTCGCCTTTTTCGTTGAGGGCAGTCTATTCGCTCAGATCATGACTAAGCACGTGATTTGGAAATCGGGCCAGGTGGCGATCATCAGTGACGCTTCCGTCATACTTTCGCCTATGGATTGATGGGCCAGGTGCTTTGACCTAGTGTCACGAAATACCCAAGTCGCTAATTTGAGTAGGTCCGTATTTCATGATTTCGAAACTGGCTATTTCAGGCTACCGATCCTTGCGAGATTGCGTGTTTGCGCTCGGTGCCATCAATGTGGTGACAGGTCCGAACGGCACGGGCAAATCAAATGTCTATCGCGCGCTTCGCTTGCTTGGAGATATTGCACAGGGCCGGGTGATTCAGTCCCTCGCGAGGGAGGGTGGCCTAACCTCAACTCTTTGGGCGGGTCCCGAAACCATTTCCGCGGCGATGAAGCGTGGTGAGATCCCGCTTCACGGCACCCGCCGACAGGGTCCTGTCTCGTTAAAGCTTGGCTTCTCGGGTGAGGATTATGGATATGCCATCGACTTGGGCTTGCCGATCCCATCGCGTTCCGCCTTCGCAAGAGACCCCGCGATTAAGGCCGAGGCCTTGTGGCTCGGTGAGACCTTAGGCCGATCTAACTCAATCGCTTTCCGGCAGGGTCCAGGCGTTCGATTGCGCGCTGAAGACGGCCAGTGGCAGCAAGTTTACACCAGCTTGGCGGCTTCTGACTCCATGATGACCCATTGCAGTGATCCACGTGATGGGCTGGAATTGTTGCACATGCGCGAGCGTTTGCGCAGCTGGCGCTATTATGATCACCTTCGGACAGATGTGGAGGCCCCTGCCCGTCAACCCCAGATCGGCACCTATACGCCTGTCTTGGCCAGCAACGGGGCCGACTTGGCTGCCGCCATTCAAACCATCCGCGAAACAGGCGATAGTGCCGCCTTTGATGCAGCGATTGCCGATGCTTTTGACGGGGCAGAAGTGGAGGTCATTGCCAAGGACGATGGCTACTTTGACATTCAACTCAGCCAATATGGGCTCTTGCGCCCGTTGAAGGTTACCGAGCTTTCAGATGGAACCCTGCGCTATTTGCTGTTGGTCGCCGCCCTCTTGTCGCCAGATCCCCCTTCCCTCATGGTCTTGAACGAGCCCGAGACAAGTTTGCATCCTAACCTCTTGGCACCCCTGGCACGGCTAGTCGTCACCGCAGCGCGCAAAACGCAATTGATCATCGTGACCCACGCGCCGGCGTTGGTAGATACTTTAGCCAACGAGGCAGGAGTCGCGATGTTTGCTTTGAGCAAGCACCTCGGCGAGACCGTCGTTTCAGGTCCAGATCGGCCGAGTTGGCAGTGGCCCAGCCGAACTTGAACAAAAACTCGGGCGCTTTGATGCCTTGCATCGGAGAAGTTTGCTTCAGCTGTTCGGCGTACCCGAAGCACTAGCGCAGTATCTAACAATGTGGGGCACGTGTTCGGTCGAGCCAAACGCTGGGCCGCCCTTAAACCACCCCACGGATCATGCCGGCTGCTGCCGTTTGATTGGTCTCTGGATCAATCAGAATGAAGGCCCCAGTTTTGGGATTGTCTTGAAAATGGTCTGCCAAAATTGGGGTTTGAGTATGTAGCTGAACCAAGGCAATATCGTTGAGTTTCAAGGCTTGGCCACCACGAACCTCTGATAGATCGCGCATGTCGCGGATGTGCAGCACGCTCTCAATCCGGCTGGTGATGGCAGCTGTGCCTTGTTGGAGAAGATATCGGCGACGGGGATCCCAAGCCTGATCGTCCAACCAGCACAGGTCTGCAATGACGCGGTTGGCATAGCTGGACTCTGGCCCAGTTAGAATGTCGCCGCGGGCCGCATCGACTTCGTCTTCGGTGTAGAGCGTGACAGATTGGCCTGCCTCTGCGCGGCCCAAACTTTGATCATAGGTCTCAATCCGGGAGACTTTGGTCGGGCGGCGATGGGGTCCAACAAAAACCGCTTCGCCGACAGCGACTTGCCCAGAGGCAACCCGGCCGGCATAGCCGCGTTGCGCTTCAAGCTTATGGCCATCGACCCGCACGACGCGCTGGACTGGAAAGCGAAACGGTAGGTCGCTCAAATCAGTCCCCTCGCCTTGGCTTTGAAGCACGTCCAAAAGCGACGCACCCTGATACCAAGGCGCTGCAGGGCTGATTGTCACCACATTATCGCCTGACCGCGCATTGATGGGTACAATGGCGGGATTGGTGATCCCGAGGCTGCGGCTCAGTCGCTTCAGGCTTTCCTCGACCTCTTGGAACACCTTCAGAGACCAGTTGACGAGATCCATTTTATTGACGGCAAAAACGACTTTTAGACCTAACAAATGGGCTATGGTCGCATGGCGGCGGGTCTGCACTTTCAGCGCACCTTGATGCAGCCGCGACGCATCCACCAGCACAATGGCAACATCGGCATTGCTTGCCCCTGTCACCATGTTGCGGGTATATTGCTCATGTCCCGGGGCATCGATGACGATGAAGGAAGTTTCAGGCGTTGCAAAGTAGCGGTAAGCTGCATCAATCGTGATGCCCTGCTCACGCTCGCTCTCCAAGCCATCAGTGACAAAAGACAAATCAAGGTCGCCTTTTTCGGCCCGACTGAAACGGGCGTTCGATAGCGCATCAACTTGGTCGGTCATCAGGGCTTGGGAATCGTGGAGGATCCGCCCGATCAGGGTCGACTTGCCATCATCCACACTCCCTGCAGTCACAATCCGCACAAGTTTGGTTTGGGTCATCAGAAATAACCCTCCCGCTTGCGACGTTCCATCGCTGCCTCATTGACCTTATCATCCATGCGGGTGGCACCACGCTCTGACAAGGTGCTGAGGCGGGTTTCAGCTATGATAGCGGCAACATCTGCTGCATCACTTTCAATCGGGCACGTGCACGTCATATCGCCCACGGTGCGGAAGCGCACGACGCGGTTTTCAATGACTTGCCCCGCTGCTGCTGGCGTTACAGCCGTAACTGGCCGCCAGAATTCACCATCGCGAACGACAGGTCGGACATGGGCGAAATAGAGACTGGGCAGCGCAATCTTCTCGCGCTCAATATAGGTCCAGATGTCCAGCTCTGTCCAATTGGACAGGGGGAATACACGGAAGTTCTCCCCCGCTTGAAGGCGACCATTATAAAGGTCCCAGAGTTCGGGTCGTTGAGACTTTGGGTTCCAAGCACCAAAGGCATCACGGTGACTGAAAACACGTTCTTTTGCCCGCGCCTTATCCTCGTCGCGTCTTGCGCCACCAAGCAGGAGGTCAAAGTTATGGGCTTCAATTGCTTCGAGCAAAGTGACTGCTTGAGCCGCATTCCGGCTCGCCAAGGGCGAGGCCAAGCGGACACTACCGCGCGCAATGGAGTCTTGTACATGGGCCACAACCAAGCGCTCACCAAGCCGCGTGGCGGTTTCATCGCGGAACTCGGTGACACCCTCAAAATTATGGCCGGTGTCGATGTGCAAGAGCGGGAACGGCAGCTTTTCAGGCCGGAAGGCCTTCAGTGCCAAATGCAACAAAACCGCGCTATCCTTGCCGCCAGAGAACAAGAGCGCCGGGTTTTGGCTTTGGGCGGCGGCTTCGCGCAGGATGAAAATCGCCTCAGATTCGAGGCGATCAAGGTGGAGGAGACGGCTAAAAAAGGTCATGCGATTGTTTCCTTGTTGGGATTATTCTGATGCAGGCCGCATTCTTTGGTGTCGGCATTTTCCCACCACCAACGTCCGTCGCGGGCGTGCTCTCCAGGGCGGATGGCGCGCGTACACGGGTCGCAGCCAATGGACAAATAACCCCGGGCATGGAGTGGGTTGAGCGGGACTTGGAAGTGTTCGGCATAGGCCAAAACATCCCCCCATTGCCACGAAGCCAATGGATTATGTTTGACCAGATTATGGGCGGCATCGTGTTCGCGCTCGTCCAGTTGGTCCCGTGTCAGGGCCTGTTCGCGTCGTTGCCCGGTGATCCAAGCATCATAGCCGCTCAGTGCCCGCCCCAAGGGTTCAAGCTTACGGACCCCGCAACAGGCTTTCCGTGCTTCCAAACTTTCGTAGAAGCCATTGAGGCTATAAGTCGCAACAAATTGAGCCAAAGCGTTCGCTTCTGGCTCAAACTGATGGACCTTCAGACCATAGCGCGCTTGGGTCCGCTCAATCATCGCGACCGTGTCTGGATGTAACCTGCCTGTCTGCAGGGTGAAGATTTCAATCGGCAGGCCCAATCGGGCAATTACGTCCGTCAAAACCATATCTTCAGCCGAAAGCGAGCTGGCCAGCGCGGCACGGGCAAGCCCGCTGATGGTGCGAAGACTTGCTTCAAGCTGCGCAATCAAACTGGCAAGCTGGTCCCGGTTTGGGCCTTGGTCTGTTGCGCTGTGTGGCTGATCGAGGAGGATCATGGTCGACTTCTTTCCTGAGGCGTCGACAAGAAACCGGCGCTGGTTGAGCCGACATAGGCAGCGCGAGCGCATTAAACGACATATGAGAGCTGCACGCTGCCATTAGTAAACCTATCAAAACCTCACAAAATCCCCGGTTTCAGGTGATCTATCAGCTCTTCTAATAGACACCTTAAGCGGATCGGCATTGCTCGCGCGCGGGGGAGCCAGGATATAGCCCTCAGATAAAGGGCCCTGAATGTACATTTATAATGCCATCGATCAAAGCATCGTAGAGGCGCGGGTTAAGCAGTTCGCCGATCAGACGGAGCGTTATTTGAGCGGCCGGATCTCGGAGGACGAGTTTAAGCCGCTGCGCTTGCAGAATGGCGTCTATGTTGAGCGTCACTCGCCGTTGCTGCGGGTCGCGATCCCTTATGGCCTGTTATCTTCGCGCCAATTGCGCATGCTGGCTCACATTGGGCGCAAGTATGACCGGGATTTCGGGCACTTCACCACGCGCCAGAACATTCAATTTAACTGGGTGAAGCTTGAGCAAGTCCATGAGATTTTGGCCGATCTGGCCAGCGTGCAAATGCATGCGATCCAAACCAGCGGGAGCTGCATCCGCAATGTCACCACCGACCATTTAGCCGGTGTCGCCCATGATGAGCGCGTTGACCCCCGTCCTTTAGCAGAACTGATGCGTCAGTGGTCTACCCTGAATCCAGAGTTTGCCTTCCTGCCGCGGAAATTCAAAGTTGCCTATAATGGGGCGGTTGAAGACCGAGCGGCGAGCGAAGTTCACGATCTTGCCTTTGATGTATATCGCGATGAAACCGGTGAAGTTCGCTTGACCGTTAAGGTAGGGGGTGGCCAAGGCCGGACGCCGCGCGTCGCCCCCGTGATCAAAACCGGTCTGCATTGGCGCGATATGCTTTCCTACACTGAAGCTGTCTTGCGCACCTATAATCGTTGGGGCCGGCGCGACAATATCTATAAGGCCCGCATCAAGATCCTCGTTGATGCTTTAGGCGCTGAACGCTTTGGCGAAGAAGTTGAGCAAGAGTTTGCGCATGTTCAGGGCGGACCGGCGACCTTGGCGGCTTCAGAGCTCGAACGCATGACCGCTTTCTTTGGCGCACCTGCTTATCACAGTGCAGCCTCGGGTGATCAAGACGAAGCGCGGCACCGCTTGGCTGATCCCCGCTTTAATGCTTGGGTGAAGCGCAATGTCGCCAAGCACAAGCGCGACAATTATGGCGCTGTTACCATCAGCTTAAAGCCTTTGGGGATCGCGCCGGGTGACGCCACCAGCGATCAGATGGACGCGATTGCAGACTTGGCTGACCGCTTCTCGTTTGGCCAAATCCGCGTTTCCCATCATCAGAATTTGGTCTTGGCCGATGTAGCACGATCCGACCTTTGGGCGCTCTATCAAGCGCTGGAAGCCCTCGGCTTGTCGGAACCCAATGTCGGCTTGGCGACAGACATTATCTGCTGCCCCGGCGGGGATTATTGTGCTTTGGCAAACGCCAAATCCATTCCTGTCGCCGCTGCTGTGCAAGAGACCCTTGCCGCTAAGGCACAAGACATAGGGACGCTGGCGATCAAAATGTCAGGCTGTATCAATGCCTGTGGCCACCACCATGTCGGCCACATTGGCATTCTGGGCGTCGATAAAAAAGATGAGGAATGGTACCAGATCCTCATCGGCGGTCGCACAGATACCAAAACGGCGCTGGGCCAAATCGTTGGCAAAGCCATCCCGCGCGAAGCGGTCGCACCGACAATCGAACGCATGACCAACTTTTATCTTGAGAACCGCAACAGTGGTGAGTTGTTTATCAATGCCGTAGAACGCCTCGGCAAAGCAGCCTTCCATGATGCCGCTTTCCAAGCCGATCCAACCCAAACTTCCCCCTCCCCCCAAATTCAGGAAGCAAACTGATGAGCACTTTGTTGAAACTTTTCGCGTCGGGTGACGTGGTGACGCTTGCTTTACCAGAAGGCGCATTCCGCGCAGCGCCAGCTCCAAATCCACTGCCGAATATGGCCGTGATTAATCAAGGCCAAGGCGATGTGCGCAGCCTCATTCGCCCAAACGTCAAACAACCCGAAGCACCCAGTGTTGCCGCTTGGGAGCATGGCACTTTGCTGACGCTTGCAGACTGGCTGGAGCGGGACGCTGCCAATGCTGACGCACCTGTTGGGATTGTGTTGATGCCAACCGATGACCCTCTAGCTTTGGCTGGTCGTTTAGATGGCTTGGCCGTCATCGCGGTTGAGTTTGCTAAGTTTAGTGATGGTCGCGGCTATTCTATCGCCACGCTGTTACGCTCACGCTTGGGCTTTAAGGGCGAAATCCGAGCTGTCGGTGACGTCCTGATTGACCAATTATTTGCCTTGGCCCGTTGCGGCATCGACAGCTTTGCCTTGCGTGGCGACCAAGATGTGGAGGCTGCCAAGCGCGCCTTTGAAACCTTCCCCACCGTTTATCAATGGGCCGCCGATGAGCGCGACTTTGTCTTGGCAACGCAGGCCAATCTGGAAAGAGAAGCTGCGTGACCGGTCACGTCTATCTGGTTGGGGCGGGACCGGGGGCTGCGGACCTTCTGACGGTGCGTGCGCTTCGATTGATCGAGCGTGCCGATGTCATCCTCTATGATGCTCTAGTGACTGACGAAATTCTAGCGCTCGCCCCTCAGGCAAAGAAAGTACCAGTCGGCAAGCGCGGCGGCCGTGTCTCGATGGATCAAGCGCTGATCAATCGCTTATTGGTGTCAACAGCAACCAAGCATGACCTTGTGGTGCGTCTCAAAGGTGGCGACCCAATGCTGTTTGGCCGCGCCCACGAAGAAATTGAGGCCTGCGTGCAAGCGGGTATCCCGGTCTCGGTCGTGCCGGGGATCACGGCCGCTTTTGGTGCCGCTGCGGCCTTGTCGACGTCGCTCACACAGCGCGGGCTCTCTCGCTCGGTAACTTTTGTAACGCCAACTGTGGCGCGTGGCACGCAAGCTTCACCTGCTTGGGCTAAGGCGGTTGTGGCGGCTGAAACGTCGATCATCTATATGGGGCGAGGTGACGCGGTCTGGATCCGCGACAGCCTGATTGAGCTGGGTATGTCTTCCAACTTGCCGGTTGTGTTGGCAGAGGATGTGTCGCGCGCCTCAAGCTATAATGTCAAAGGGCGGCTGGCAGAATTGCCGGATTTGGCTCTACAAGTTGGATCTGGACCTGTCTTGATGATGATTGGCGAGGTGTTTGCGGAGGTCAAGGTCGCGCTTGATTTGTTTGATGGCAAACTTGGCAACGGCGAGGTCGTTGGCTTGGATACGAGACGCCATGTGGTGGGCTGCTAGGCTTTTGGTTATTGCATGAAGAAAGTTGGCAGAGCGAAACACAGGCTATTTCATAATTCCATCCACGGGTTGACCACAGTAAGGCCCAAGTCAGCAAAGTCTTTTACATTCCGCGTCGCCAATACAGATTGAGTAACGTTTGCAATGCCTGCGATCAGGGCATCTCCTAGCGTGATTGGATGGCCTAGGCTTTGGCGGGTTCCCCGCATCTGCCCGCTTCTGGTTGCCGCGTCCTCCTTGAGGTCCAGGACAGGGATAATTCCGTCTGGTCCGACAAATGCGCGAAAGGCCGATTCCAAGTGCACTTTGCGACTACCATCGGGCAGGCGAGCTAAGCCAAACATGATCTCAGACACTGTGACGGCTGTGGTAACCAAAATTTTGTCGTCCTGGCGAGCCAACCATTCATGAACAGCTGCATCAGGCTGGGGTTTCATAAGCTCTGAGACAACATTCGTATCTAGAATAATTAAAGTCATGAGAAGTTAGGGATAGGTCGATCATCTGCCCGATTGGGCAAGCTTAGGACAATTCCATCATCGCCGGAGAAGAGTTCGCGGGAGCGCTGCCAAACCTCACGCGACGAACCTTGAGACACGACACCCCGCAAAATTACCCGCACTTCATCTTCCATCGAGCGCCCATGCTGGGCCGCACGGACGCGCAACTTATCGCGCACGTCATCTTCTAAATTCCGGATCGTCAACGTTGCCATTATCGGCCTCCAGCCCTATGTTCAAAATGATAGCACTGAAAGCACTGCTGTCAACTTGAATCCTAGTGCCCAGCCCCAACCAAACTCGACGGCCATCCGATGCGAACCAGCAGACCATCGGGTGCAGCGACGGCGAATTCATACATACCCCAGTCGCGATGGCGCAAATTGCCTCCGGGGCCAATGATTAAAGCATCAACGCGCGCCGCAATGGCCTCGACATGCGGGGTGCGGATGAAGACGCCAAAGGGGTTAGGATCGACTGGGACGGCCTGCTTGGGTCATGTGTACTTCGCAGTCCCAGCCAGTAAGCATGATATAGTGATGGTCTCAAGCTGCCCGTACAAACCCTAGGCGCTCCCAGAAAGCAATTGTGGAAGGCAAGTCGTTGGTTGGGACGATCGCGAAAGCACCTGTGGACTTATTTTTAGACATGGGCGCTCTCCTTGAAGGTTCGCGGAGCTAACTGGCGGCGCGTATAAATGAGCCCGCTTTTACACTCAGTCCGTAAGTCAAGAAAGTCGTAACTAGTCCTGCTGCGTAAACCTAAGGTCCGAACCAATACTTGACGAAATGTCAAAATTGGTACTTTATCAAAAAATGACAATCGACTTTAGCATCCTTCATAACTCCAAGCGGGCTAGAACGCGTGACCAGCTCTTGGTGGCTGCGCAGTCCTTGTTAATGACGCACACGGGGGCTGCGCTCAGCATTCGCCAAATCACTGATCACGCCGGCGTGGTGCATGCGACATTCTATAATTATTATCACGATGTCGCGGCCTTGATTGCTGATTTGGGTGAGCTTGTGGGGGCCAGCCATGCAGCAGCAGTGGCTGGATTTAATTCAGACCTGACCGATCCCGCACTTCGCTTTGCACGCATCACACGCCAAACGCTTCGAATGGCAGCCAGCGAGCCGGGCTTTGGCCGTTTGATCTTTGATGTCGGGTTGCCAGCTGACATTCTTGTTTCCGAACTTCGCTTGCGACTGAAACTTGACTTGGCCGAAGGCTTGGAGCTCGGCTGCTTCAGCTTCGCTGATCTCGATCTCACGGCAAGCTTGGTGTCGGGTGCGATTAGCGGTTTGGCGCTCGATCTTCATCGGTACCACCTGCCGATAACTGCCATTGAGCCAGCTACAGCGGGTCTGCTGGAGATATTAGGGCTTGATCCAGCCTATGCAGCCTTGCTCAGCAACGAACCTGTTTCATTTCCGCCCTCCCCACCGTTACCTATGCGCTGGCTTGCTCTGCCACCTAACGGGCGCCCATCTGGAGACTAGCTATGAAACGAAGTGCCGGTTCGGGCCGAACGATAACAAAGGGCGACGCCGGGTTTGATGCCGCGTTGCTGGGTACCAGTTTCAACGCGCAGGATCCCGGGCGGCGTCCGGCATTGATCGTTCAAGCCAATAATGATGCTGACGTCTTGTCTGCCGTTCGCCAAGCTCGCGACCTTGGATTGAAGATTGGCATCTGTTCGGGCGGGCACAGCTGGGCTCAGAATCATATTCGTGATGGCGGCATGCTGATCGATCTCTCACGATTGAATAGCATCTCGATCAACGCGGCTGAAGGCATCGCAACGATTGGCCCCGGCTGTCTTGCCGGCGAACTCAATGCTGCCCTTGCCAAGCAACATCTGTTTTTTCCGGTGGCCCACGCCTATACGGTGGGTATGGGCGGGTTCCTGCTGCAGGGCGGCTTTGGTTGGAACAGTCGCGCTTCGGGCCTCGCGTGCCAGAGCGTTATCGGCATTGACGTCGTTCTAGCCGACGGCACTTTGGTGCATGCCAGTGAGACCGAAAACCCTGAATTGCTGTGGGCTGCGCGTGGCTCTGGTCCGGGCTTTTTCGGGGTGGTCGTGAGATTTTATTTAAAGCTCCATGCGCGACCAAAATTCGTTGGCCTGAAAATTCAGGTATTTCGTATCCAACACCTTGAAGCCGTTATGGCATGGGCGGACCGCGTTGGCCCTTCAGTGCCAGCTTTTGTTGAATTTCAACTTGTCTTTGATCGCAGGGCCATGGGGATATTCTCGCACGGCATCCAAGTTCTAGCGCCCGTAATGGCAAATAGTTGGCGCGAAGCCAAGGCGGCAGTGGACTTCATCGATAAGAGCCCAATCCGCAACCTTGCCAGCTTTACGCTCCCGTTGTTGCCAGTCTCCCTCGAGATGATGATGAAAGGCGGGGAAAGCACGCTGTTCCTGCCCAATACCCGTTGGACTGCAGACAGCATGTGGATGAACACGCCAATCGATCCATTATTACCTGCATTGCGGCGCATTGCCGATACACAGCCTGCGGCCCCGAGCCATGCCCTTTGGCTTAACTGGAACGGACCAGCGACACGTCCCGACATGGCTTTTTCGCTGGAGGGTCGGACCTATCTAGCACTCTATGGCGGATTGCGCGGCAGCACGACAAATACCGCCGATGAAAGCTGGGCGACCGATCATATGAAGGCCATGCAAGCGCACAGTATTGGCATCCAACTGGCCGATGAGAATCTCGGTCGCAGACCGGCCCACTTCATGGCTCCTGCAAACCTTGCAAGGCTTGACGCATTGCGGACACGATTTGATCCTGACGGGTTGTTCAATCCCTATATGGGGCGCATCGCATGAAGAGCAGTAAACCAATTCCCGGGCGGTATTTGGGCTATCGTGCCGAGGATAGTGCGGAGCCGTTTAGCCACTTCTTCAATCCTATTATGGCCCCACCTGCGCCACATGTCTGCGCCGCCCTCGACCGGGGCGGTGTGCCGGCTCCACTATTGCCTGGGTTTGAGGATGCAGCACAGAATCTGTTTGGCGGTGACTCCGTGTTGGAGGATGGCTTTGTCCTGATGCCCGATGGCGGGATGCGAGTCAGTGTGCGCACAGCCATGCCGGGTGTTACCCCGGCCATGGTTGATTGGTGGTTTGGTTGGCACGGCGATACACCCGCCAAATACAAGCTCTGGCATCCTCAAGCCCATGTTCATGTCGGATGGCGGGAGACGCCACCTGCTGGCGCAAGTGGCCGTGCGCTCTATGTTGGACAAACCTCGATTGTCGACGAGTATATCGGCAGCAACTTGATCCGTGGCGCGATACGTTTTGTGTCGCCGCGTTTGTTAGGTTTCACGGACCGAAGCCTTGAAGACGATCGGCAAGCCACCATCGTTTGCGCGCGGATTGGTCTTGGTGATGCGCCAATTGATGTCGGCTATCTTGCACACCATGTACGAGCGGTGTCCGGGGGCAGCGAAATGCGGTCGCGGTTCTGGATGGGGGGTCGCCATATCAGCGGTCGTAACCTCATGGGAGGCCTTGGCGCAGCGCTAGCAAAGCGCTTGCTTCACCTTAATGAGGCTGATGCCCGCTCGCTATTGGTTCATTGCGCTGAGGAAATGCCGCACCTCGCGAGCTTTCTCCCCGCGTTGCATGCAGAGTTTTCAGGCGGTGACCAAGCGGTTCACAGCAAATCTGACGTAAAGGGTTGAGGGCAAGAGATGCGCATCCTATCTTTCTTAGGTCTCGGACTGCTACTGGTTGTAGCTGTGATGGCGCTGATCGGGTCTCGGCCACAGGCCGTGCGCATGCCACCGCGGCCTGCCCCGCTTGCGCCGCTGCAAGCGACAATTGCCATAGCACCTGTAGACCAAGCCCTTACTTTTGCGAGACTGGGTGAAGGTGCCGCCGCCAAGACTTTTGTGGTCAGCCGCTATCAAGATGGCGTGGTGACTGGGGTCGATTTGTCACCGCTTATGAAGTCAGGTGAAGATTCCATTGCGGCTTACAACCGCCTTGGGTATGAGCCAATAGTCGCTTTCGTTACCGCTGCAAAAGCCAATGTCATTCAGGAAGCGGCAACGCTAGCTTTGCCCGTCGATTTGCGGGCCGTACATGCGGCCGCTGCGACGAATTATCCCGAGCACGCGGATGAAGCCAAAGTCAAAGACGGCCCATTCATCTTCGCCAAGATCGCCCAGCCAACATCAGCGCGCGCTGATATCCCTGCAAGCAAGGGCTTGCTGGATTATGAGGTTGAGCTTTGCCTCGTCACGCTCTCTGCATTGCCCGTGTCCGGCGGTGCCAAGGGAGGCTTGATCCTGTGCAATGATGTCACTGATCGAGCAGCTTTATTGCGCCGGGCCGACATAGATGACGTTGCATCTGGCAGGGGCTTCACCGATGGCAAAAGCGGAATTGGTTTTCTGCCTGTTGGCGACCTATTCGTTATACCCCGCGACCTGAAGGCTTTTGTTGAACCATTAGAGCTGCGCCTGTCTGTTAATGGCGAAGAGCGCCAGCGCAGCCGCGTGACCAAATGGATTTGGGATCTTGACCGCTTGCTCCTCGAAACGGCGAAGCGAGCTGGCGTGAGCTGGAGTTGGCGTGAAGGCACAGCGCAATTGCCAGTTAGCCGCGAAGGCGTGCTGCCAGACCGAACGCTGGTTCTGGCGGGCACGCCGGCCGGTACAGTCTTCAAGGGCCCGGGCGCTGCGACGATTGTGCGTGGCGGCTTTGACTGGCTAACAGGTTTTGGCAAGGGTGATATGATCAAAACGGTGATCGAGCGAACGATCACGGATGACATCGCCTCCGGCGGCTATCTGCAGCAAGGGGACGTTGTGACCATACAAGCCGATAAATTGGGCACTTTGGAAAATCGCGTCAAATAGAGCCTGCAGGCACCTGCCCTATCGACAACGCGTTTACGGCCTCGTGAAAATCAGCACCCCACCAATAGGTCCTTTAGGGGCTTGGTCGACCATGGGGCCTTGAGCAGTCGCCGTAATGCGGTTCTCGGCGACACC
>CAMDDL010000008.1 GCA_945891505.1 Maricaulis salignorans
GACCCCATGGGCCCCATCGGCAACACCGGTGCCTTCGTCCCACGCTCCGACGCCACCGCAGCCGGTGCCGCAGCACGCACCAACCCAAACAACTGGAACGACACACGCGATAAAGCCGTCTCACGCTCCCTTCGCGGGACAAAGAACTAAGACCAAATCAATAGGCTTCAGATACAAGGAGAGCAGCCCATCAGGGCCGCTCTTTTCAATTTCGGTTTCTAAATCCAGCAGCTTCACCACCTTGTGATCCTCAAACAGCCATGCGTTAGTTCAGACCGTCTTGAGCGTTGACTGGTCCATGCTAGTGCAGGGGCATGAAGCAAGCAGGGCACGCAATCAGGCTAAACGCGCAGGTCCTTGCGATACTCTTCTGCATCGCCGCTTGCGCCCCAGTAACAAGCCTAAGCCCCGCAACGGATAAGGTAGCTATGCAAAACCCCGTCTATCACTTTGAAATTCCCGTTACAGACATGGAGCGCGCGATCCGCTTTTATCAGGACGTGTTGGGTTATGAGCTGACCCGCCAACAAGTCGATGGCTATGAAATGGCCTTCTTCCCGCGTGCCGACGGCAAACCTGGAGCGAGTGGAGCATTGGCAAAAGGCGATGTCTATGTGCCGTCCAAAACCGGCGCGATTATCTATTTCGATGTCCCAGATATCGACCCCATCCTAGAGAAGGCAAAAGCCAAAGGGGCAAAAGTCCTCTATCCCAAGAAGTCCCTTGGCGAAGCAGGCTTTGTCGCGGAGATTGAGGACAGTGAAGGCAATCGCATCGCTCTCAATGCCCTCAACGACTGAGGCGCGGCAGGTGCATTATGCAGGCCTGCCGCGCGTCGATGACAAGATGACTTAAGAGGTTTTCTCTTCCTTAGCTGGACTGGCCTCTCCTTCTTGAAGCAGGCCCGCTAAGCCCAATTGGGCCGGGCCGCCGCTTCCAAGGCCAACCTCTTTCAAGATGGAGTCGATCAAAGGTGCTTGAGCGCGATAGCGCATGGCACTTTGCACCACTTGGTCAGCCAGATTGCCATTGCCCTGCGCTTGCTCGCCCGACGAACCTGTCGGCCCAGTCAGGCCAGACACATCGACCACTCTGATCGAGTCGATGTTTTTCAAAGGCTCTACCGACGCGGCAATGATCTGATCCAACTTGGCAATGAGGGACTCGCGGATCCGCATCGCAACTTGCTCAGGACTCATCACATTGGCAGCTTCGTTGATGGCGCGCTCGCCTTCAGCTTGGACCGCAAAACGCTTGGCGTCCGCCTCTGCCCGGATAGAAATTGCTTCAGCCTCACCCATCGCAATCAGCTTGACGGCCTCCGCACGGTCTGTCGCAGCGATCTTCTCTGCTTCAGCTCCGACCTTAACCCCAATGGCATCACGTTCAGCTGAGCGAGCTGCTTCGATCAATTCAATGGCGCGGTTACGTTCAGCCACTTCGGTTTCTTGGACGGTTTTAACCTGCTCTTCCGCCCGGATCGCAATGGCGCGGGCCTTGTTGGCATCGGCCTTAGCGACGCTTTCTTCTTTGGACTTATTGGCAATCGCGATCTGACGATCTTGCTCGGCAAGTTCCAAGGAGCGCTTCTTTTCAAGCTCAGCGGTTTCGGTGGCCCGCAAGGACTCAATCTGGCGCTCACGGTTAGCTTGTTCTTTGGCGATACGTTCTTGCTCGATATCGCGTTCCGCTGCAATTTTGGCCGATTCTGACTCCCGCGACTTCTCGGCAGTCACAAGGGCAACTTCGGCAGCTTGCAGAGCACGCATCGTCTGAATTTCCCGCTGTTGACTCAGCGTAGCGGCTTCTTCTTCTAGCTTGATTTCCAAAGAGCGCTTTTGGGTTTCCAAGTTCTGGCGTTCGATTTCGACCCGTGTGTTGGTCTCGATATCGTTGCGCATTTTCCGACGCATTTCGATTTCTTCGGTCAGCTTCGTTAGACCTTCAGCGTCGAACGCATTGTCGGGATTAAAGAATTCCCGTGGGGTTTGGTCCAAGCCGGTTAGCGAAACGGTCTCAAGCTCCAGTCCGTTCTTAGTCAAGTCTTCGGTCACAGCTTGCTGCACTTTTTGGACGAACTGGGTGCGCTGCTCGTGCAACTCGTTCATGGTAAGCTCAGCGGCAACCGAGCGCAGCGCATCGACAAACTTACCTTCGATCAGTTCCTTCAGCTCTTGTGGAGCCATGGTGCGGCGGCCTAGGGTTTGGGCAGCGGCGGAAATCGCCTCCCGGTTTGGGGCCACGCGAACATAAAATTCAGCCAGAACATCAACGCGCATCCGATCCTTCGTAATCAAAGCCTGCTCGCTGTTGCGCGTTACTTCAAGGCGCAAGGTCGCCATATTCACGGGAATGGTCTCGTGGAGAACGGGCAAAACGAGTGCGCCTCCATTGACCACGACACTTTCACCGCCCAGCCCTGTCCGTACAAAGCTGGTTTCCTTAGAGGCGCGCTTGTAAAGGCGGGCGACCAGCACGCCGAACAATATAAATAGAGCCAGTCCAACGACGACGAGGCCCAAAATTTCATAAACTGCAGAATTAAACATCTCGCTTTCCTTCCTATGCTTTGCTTGGAAACAGGTTTCAGATTTTGGGTGACCCAATGCTTATCGGGTAAGCAAGGGCGTCGCGCTTGTGGCGTAGTAATGATGGTCGGCCCGCTGCGTGAGCAGCACGTCTTGCCCCTCGCTCAGGGTTTCCTCGGCCACAGCAGGTTCAACCATGACATAATGGTTTTGGCCAAACTGGTCGCGGACCCGCGCTTGAGCAGGCGAGCCACGCTTGGCTTCGCCCAATGTGATTGATGCTGTCAGTCCTACAAGATCCTGTTTGGACAGTGCGGTGGTTTCCGTCTTGGGCATCAAGCGGCCCAAGAAACCCCCAATCCAGCGTGTTCCCGGCACTGCGCCCACAAGAGCCATTGGTGCTGCAACACCCATCGACAAAATCTGACCACTCACCGCAAATGACGCCTGTTGAATCGCAAGGCCCGTTAAGCCAAAGACGGCACAAGCCGTCGCGAAGAACAGAGTAAAGGGCAAGCGGCCAACATTAAGGTAGCCTAAAATGCCACCGTCAGAACCGGTCGCCTCACCTTGCCCTTCAAGGGAATCTAGACCGGTGGCGTCCACGGACGATAAGCCAATAAGGAGAAGGATAACCTCAACTGCGCACAATGCGACTGTCAGCAGGAGGGCGCTGTAAAACAGCACATTTTGGCTCAAAAATAAATCAATCAACATAAGTTCGCGTGCAACGGTCACCGCACCGATAAACCGTCATCTCCACGACGCTATAGATAATCATCCCTGAATAGGCTGCAAGAGGTTGCGTGCAAATATCCACTATGGTCGCTTATCTGGGTGTCAAACCTTGGCCAGCTCGTCGGCAACTTCTTCGCTGGAGGCCTCTTGCGTGTGCAGCGCTTCACGCTCTTGCTGCAGGACGCGGAAGACGCGCGCCAGATATTCTTGCGTCCAAGCGCCACGTTCGTCAGCCTGTTGCTTGGTCGGCGTGAAGGTTTCGATTTCCTGACGCGTCAGCACGCCTGATTGCTCCAGCAGTCGCTCTAAGGTGTCCGTTCGCTCCCGCACCACTGCCAATTCCTGGGCCAGCACCAGAACGATATTGGTCAAGCGCTCAACATCGGTCTCCAAGAAATAAGGCCGCTTGCCTTTCGATTTGGCTCCAGCGAGGGCGAGCGGATCAATCTTGCTCATTTTACTGCCCCCACCACATGCCAAGCGGCCTTACGGCCATAATCTTCTTGCTTGGTATCTTTAGCAGCCTGAGGGAACACGTCTGGATCAACTACGGCCGCGACACCGCTATGCATCAGTTTATCGCGCGCGAATCCTGCCGACACCATCCAGCTATCGAGGTCGACTTCGTGCATCTTGGTCCAGAACGGCTCATTATTGTAGAAGGCATCCCAGTCGCGCATGGCCTGCTCAAACAAGGGCATTTCAGGGGTATATTGCGGCTGCTCCACATGGAAGACGATCCCGCCGGGCTTCAACAGGCGGTGCGTTTCGGCAAAGATTTTCGGCATGGACGCATAAGAAGTCTCGTGCAGGAACATGCACGAATGGATCATGTCAAAGCTCTCATCGGCTAGATCGGATAGGTCGCTGACATCGCCTTGAACAAAACTGATATTGTCCACACCCATGGTTTTTGCGCGCGCCAGTCCATAGCGCAGCATGGGTGCGCCAACGTCAATCGCCACCACTTCGGCATCGGGGAAAGCTTGGGCGATTGGCAACACATTGTGGCCAAGCCCTGCGCCAATATCAAGAATGCGCTTGGGCTTTAAATCGGGAAGTGTCTCTTTCACCCAAGCGGCAATAGCTTGCCCGCCGCCATCATTATAGCGCCCCAGCATGCCGCCGGTGGTGGCAAAGATGCCAATGTCATAATTGCATGGGCCTGTTACATCGCCATCGGTCAATTCAGTATGGTAACTACCGGGCATGCAATGATGGTCAATCGCCTCGACATAGCGTGGCAAGGGCAAGTCTGGATTGAGCTTCAGACGTTGATCATGCTCTGTCAGGGCCTTGGCTTTTGCATTAAGTTGGTCCGCTTGGCGAAGTGTAACCCAGCGGCCAGCTTGTTGACGGGTTTCCATCGTGGCGCGACGCAGGGCGCTCCACCACTGGAATAGGGAATCCTTCAACAGCGCTTTGCGCACTTCATGGCGATCCTTGAAACCGCGCCCATTGGCCGCCGCAAATTTGGGTTCAACACGAGCATCAAAGGCTTCTTTCACACCCGGCATGATCTGGGTCGACAGATGACGGTTCATATGAGCCAAAAAATTAAAGCGTGATATTTCGTCATGGCTCAAATGCGGATACATGCCATGCTGACCGACGACCCGGTAATCAGGGGGGCCATCATAGGTGCGGGCAGGCTCTGCTTTGGGCTTATCACTAACGAGACTGGACATGCTCACATCTCCCGAGCCACACCCTGTGGCCATTTCACTTCTAAATGATATACCTATTGCCAGATGAAAAGAGCGTGGCAACCTGTCGCACAACATTTTTTCGGAGATCACTATGGCAGACAGGCGTTTCCTAGGCAAAACAGCGGTTGTCACAGGTTCAGGACGACGCAAAGGCTTGGGCGAAGCGATTGTGCGTAGGTTAGCAGCAGAAGGCGCGAACATCGTTCTGTCAGACATTGGGCGAGCGCGTGATGCTGCCACCGCTGCTGAACATGTCGGCCAAGAAGATGAGATGGCAGCTATCGCGCAAGAGATTGCCGAGATGGGCGTCGGCGTTACTACGAAGGCTTGCGACGTGCGCATCCCCTCTGAAGTCGATGCGCTGGCCCAGCACGCAGTCGACACCTTCGGTAGCCTCGACATCTGGGTCAATAATGCCGGCATCGGTTATATCATGAAGCCATTGTTGGAGGTCACCGAAGGCGACTGGGATGCCGTGATCGACGTCAATTTGAAGGGGTGCTTCTTTGGCATTCAAGCTGCTGCCAAGCGCATGATTGCAGCGGGCAAGGGCGGGCGCATCATTAACGTCGCCAGCCAAGCGGCCAAGTCAGGCTTTCCCCATGCCCAAGCTTATACCTCGTCCAAGCATGGTCTGGTTGGGCTTGCACGCTCTGCCGCTGTTGAGCTGGGAGCCCATCAGATCACGGTCAATAATGTCTGCCCGAACCATGTGACCACGGGGCTTGGGGCTTGGCAGAATGAGTATTTCTCCAAAGTTGTGGGGGCGGCCTCGGTAGAGGACTATCTGAAAGCGATGGCAGCCCGCATTCCATTGGGGCGGCCCGGATTGCCCGAAGATACGGCTGCGGCAGTTGCCTTTCTTTGTAGCGCAGATGCTGTCTATATCACGGGCGAAAGCATGAATGTGTCGGGCGGAGAAGAGCCCCACTAAGCTGAAGCTCAGAGGGGTTCCAAAGTGTACTTATCCGCGATTTCGATCTTAGTTGCCGAGTATAACGAGGCTATCGCTTGGTATTGCTCGAAGCTGGGCTTTGAATTGGTCGTCGATACGCCAATGGGGGGCGGTAAACGGTGGGTGGTTGTAGCGCCGAACGCCGATGCGCAAACACGGATCATTTTGGCTAAAGCTTCCGGACCTGAGCAAACCGCTTTGATTGGACGGCAGATGGGCGGTCGCGTCGGCTTTTTCCTGCAGACAGACGCGTTTGACGATACTTATGCAAGAATGGCCAAGCTTGGCGTTGTTTTCCGTGAAGAACCGCGCAGTGAACCCTACGGAAAAGTCGTGGTCTTCGAAGATTGTTATGGCAATGGCTGGGACCTGATTGAACCGGCCGACTAATCTGGCGGACAGAAGTGCCCCGCCATGCGGCCCGTCCTCGCCTATCCTTGACAAGGCACTAAGCGAACGGCAGGTCTCTGATCTTGCTTTCACGGACTAAAGGCTCTGCTCATGACCGTCATTCCTTCCCATTTCAGTTGGCCTAATGGCACCAAATTGGCCATATCCCTCGTGATCAATGTGGAAGAAGGTGCCGAGCAAAATATTCGTGATGGCGACAAGGGCCCTGAGCCAGTGGACGAATTGGGTGCCGTGCCTAACCGGCCAATGCGTGTCTATGGCAATGAGAGCAATTATCAATATGGCATTAAAGCCGGTTGGCCGCGCATCCGCGATCTGTTTGACACCTATCATTTCGCGCCCACCATTACAGCCGCTGCCCTAGCGCTTGAGCGTGCACCAGAGATCGCCGCCGATATTGTCGCCCGCAGCTGGGAAGTCGCCGCACACGGCTATCGCTGGAGCCATCAGTTCTGGATGGATGAAGAAAAGGAACGCGCCTTCATTACCAAAGCGCGTGACTCGCTTATTAAAACGACGGGTCAGAGGCCGCAGGGCTGGCTATCGCGGTATCTTCTGACCGATCAGACGCGGCGGATTTTGGCCGAAGAAGGCTTCACCTATCACATGGACGATTATTCCGGGGACATGCCCTTCTGGGACAGCGTTGAGACTGCGCAAGGGATTAAGCCAATGCTGATCACGCCTTATGCAATTGACACCAATGACATGAAAATGTGGGTCGCTCCGGCCATGCAGCCGTGGGATTGGGCAGAATATGCTATCCTAAGCTTTGACGCCCTGTTGGCGGAAGCACGCCGCGGGCAAGCGCGGGTTCTCAATATCGGCCTGCACTTGCGGATTGTTGGCCGCCCGGGCCGGATTGGCGCTTTGGATCGGATCCTTGCCCACATTAAGGCGCATGAGGATGAGGTCTTCATTGCCGGCCGAAATACGTTAGCGCAGTCTTTTGAATCGCAAGTCCCCTACAGCGCGTGACGGCCAGCTGAACCTTGCTGAAATGTTACTTGACCGCAACACAGACGAGCCTGTGAGTATCAGACAGTTTTTAACCCGCCGCGCGACGGCGTTTGGCTTTTTTGAGTGGAGCGTTTTGATGCGTCGATTGACAAAAGCAGTTTTGGTTTCTCTCATCGCCTTAACGGCTCAACCGGCACTGGCTCAGATTGCTCCCCTGCCCGGCTTTCCGCAGGACCGCTATAAGGACTTTAAGGCCGACCCAGCCGTCACCTACGGCACGCTGCCCAATGGCATGCGCTATGCGATCAAGAAATGGCCTACGCCAAAGGGTGAAGTCGCCATTCGTTTGCGGATCGCGGTTGGCGCTCTGAATGAAGAAGACAATCAATCGGGGCTCGCCCATTTTCTGGAGCATATGGCCTTTAACGGCTCTGAAAATGTCCCTGAGAGCGAGTTTGATAAAGTCCTAGCGCGCGAAGGCTTGGCCTTTGGCCCTGACACCAACGCCTATACCAGCTGGGATGAGACCGTCTATCAGTTAGACATGCCGAAGGCCGAAAAGCTGGAATTGGGCCTGTCTATGATGCGCGAGACGGCTGGTCGCTTGACCCTCAACACAGAGGCGATTGATCGCGAACGCGGGATTATCCAGTCAGAAGAGCGTTCGCGTGAAAATCCTGGCTTCCGTCAGTTCCGCGCCTTTGCCGCCCAATCCCTTGATGGAACCCGCATCCCAAGTCGTTTTCCAATTGGCGACATGAACGTAATTCGCGAGGCCCCGCGTGAGCGTTTCGTTGATCTCTATAAACGCTTCTACACCCCTCAGCGCGCGCTTTTAGTTGTGGTGGGCGACGTCGATCCCAAGGCTGCTGAAGCCCTGATCAAGGCGCAATTCGCCAATTGGGAACAGCCAAAAGATGCCGGTAAAGACCCCGATCTTGGCACGCCGAAGCGTGAGCCGGGCTCTGTTAAGGTCTTCCTAGAGCCCCAACTTGCGACCTCGGTCAGTTTGTTCAATGTGCAGCCCTATGAGGCAGAGGCCGATACAAGCGCCAACCGACGCGAGGATCTGTTGCTAGCACTGGCCCACCGCGTCATGAATACACGGCTTGAGCGGCTTGCGCGGCGCGAAGGCTCCCCCATTACCAGCGCCTCGATCAGCACTGGCTCTTGGTTTAGGGCTGCACGCATTGCCTCAATCGAGACGACCGCTACCGGCCCAGCCAAATGGCGCGAAGCACTCGACATTGCGGACGGTGAATTGCGTCGTGCCCTTCGTTTTGGCTTTACCGATGATGAGTTTGCCGTCGCCATCGCCGATACACGCGAAGGCTACAGCCGTGCGGCAGCGCAAGCCGGGGCGGCCCGGTCTGCAGATTTGGTCAATAGCATTCTCGGAAGCTTTGGCGATGACGCGGTTTTGACCACGCCAGCCGACGATTTGGCTTGGTTTGAGAAAGTGGCAAGCACCCTAACCACACAAGCAGCCTTGGCAGAGCTTAAAAAGGCGTGGGGCGAGGATGTGCCAGAGCTGTTCGTCTCCACTGGCGAAGCGATCGAAGGCGGCGAAGCAACTGTTCAAGCTGCTTATCAAGGCGTGCGCGCCAAGCCCGTCACGGCACCAAAGGCTGAGGCCAAAGCACAATGGGATTATGTGAACTTCGGCCCGAAAGGCACTGCCATAGAGTCGGTGCTCTTGGTGGATTTGGGGGTAACCCAGATGCGCTTTGCCAATCAAGTGCGCCTGACCGTCAAGCCAACTAAGTTTGAGGAAGGCCGTGTGCGGGTTCAGGTCAGTTTTGGTGAAGGCCAATTAGCGCTACCTTCTGATCAGCCCGGCCTCCTTTATGCGATTGACGCATCCTTTGTTGCGGGCGGGCTTGGCAAGCTGGACGCAGATGCCATGGAACGTGCGTTGGCAGGGCGCAGCGTTGGACAAGGCTTCTTCATTGGCGAGGATGCCTTCAGCTTTGGCAGCTCAACCACCGCAGCGGATCTAAGCCTACAATTACAGATCTTTGCCGCCTACTTGACCGATCCAGCTTGGCGGCCCGACGGGATGGCGCGTCTGAAAGCGTCGAAGGACGCCATTTACCGCCAGATTGACACCACGCCGGGCAGCGTCTGGGGTACACAAGGCGATTACGTCCTGTTTGCCAACAACCCGCGCTTTGCCTTCCCGACGGCAGAACAATTTGACCAATTGACTTTGGACAAGGCGAAGACGGTTGTTGAGGCAGCGCGCAAGAATTCCGCGATTGAAATCTTGATCGTAGGCGACACCACGGTGGAGGCCGCCCGCGATGCCGTGGCGGCCACGTTCGGCGCCTTACCTGCCCGCGCTGCAACCCCGCTCGCACTGGCCGAGGCACGCAAAGTCCAATTCCCAGCCGGGCGGGGCACCTCCATCTTGAACCACAAGGGTCGGCCAGATCAGTCGCTCGCCATGGTCTATTGGCCGATGCGCGATTATGGCGATGGTCGCGAGGCGCGCGGCATCCGCATTCTGACTGCCATCTTGCAAAACCGATTGACTGAGGTGATCCGAGAAGAATTGGGTGACACGTATTCACCCGGCATCGACTGGGCCCCATCACGTGTCTTCCCGGGCTATGGCCGGATTGGTGCGATCGCAGAAGTCAAACCCGAGGATAGCGACAAAGTCATCGCAGCGATGGAGGCCATTGCCGCAGATCTCGCTGCTGGAAAAATCGATGATGATCTGTTCCAGCGGGCCCGCCGCCCCTTGATTGCCGACTTTGATGAAACGACAGCCAATAATCCGTGGTGGCTGGGTGCGCTCAGCCAATCCAGTTTTGACCGGCAACGCATAGTGCGCATTCGCGAAGGCAAGGATCAATATGCATCGACGACCTTGGAAGACGTGAAAGCTTTGGCCAAGCGCTATCTTGATCCGTCAAAAGCCCGCTTAATCAAGGTTTTGCCAACGCCAGCTGCTAAAGAGGCCAAGGCCCCTTAGATCACGCCTGTCCACAAGACGTCGTCAATGCGGCGGGCCCCACTGGCCAAAACCGCCAAACGATCAAAGCCCAAGGCCACACCACTGGCCTTGGGCATTTTCGTAAGTGCTGCCAAGAAATCCTCATCCAACGGATAACGCTCCCCATAAATAGCCTGCTTGGCATCCATATCAGCCTCGAAACGGGCGCGCTGTTCTTTTGCGTCGGTCAATTCGCCAAAACCATTGGCGAGCTCTACCCCGCATACATAGAGCTCAAATCGCTCCGCCACGCGGGGATCAGACGGGTTTTTGCGGGCTAGGGCGGCTTCGCTAATAGGATAGGAGTGGAGGACACAGGGCGCGTCAAACCCAAGTTTGGGTTCAATCTTTTCAACCAGCACTTTTGAAAACACGTCTGACCAGGTGTCGGAATCATTCGTCGAAATCCCGACACTGCGTGCTTGTGTGCGCAGGAGGTCTACATCTTCCTGACCATCCGAGCTGATGCTGGCCAAAAGGTCCATGCCGACATAGCGATCAAACGCCTCTGCTAAACTGAGGCGAATTGGTTCCGCTTCGACGGGCACCGAATGCCCGCGCCACGCGAAATGATCGGTCGGGACTGCCGCCGCCGCCACGCGCAGAAGGGCAAGGCAATCCTCAATCACCACCTGCCAGTCAGCCTCTGCCCGATACCATTCCAGCATGGTGAATTCCGTCGCATGCAAGGGCCCTGCCTCGCGATTGCGAAACACACGGGCGAAATCGAAAATCTTTTCTTCCCCGGCCGACAGCAATTTCTTGCAGGCGAACTCTGGGCTGGTGTGCAGATACAGCGGCATTGGCGACCCATCGGGGGCAAGCTTGGTTGTCGCAAGACCATGCAAATGGGTCTCGTTGCCCGGCGAGACTTGCAATTGCCCCGCCTCGATCTCGCAAAACCCCTCCGCCTCAAACCAGGCGCGCAAGGCCTTTTTGATGCGATTACGCGCGAGAAGAAATGGCCGCCGATCCGCATGGCGGCCCCGGTCCCACCATGGGCTCTGCGGTACATCTGACCTTGTCATGCGTCACCCATTTGGCGGATTGAGCGATAAAGGTTAGAAGGCGCCCACATCACAAGATTTCCACGCCTTGAACCGAAGTCGGCTCAAGGCTCAGCACTGAAAGATAGATTATGGTCAAGGTCATCGCCTCCAGCCTTCGCAAAGGCAATGTTGTCGAACATACAGACAGCAAGCTCTATGTCATTTTGACAACCCAGAACATCCATCCCGGCAAGGGCACGCCGGTGACCCAAGTTGAAATGCGTCGCATCACCGACGGCATCAAAATGACTGAACGCTTTAAGACCACCGACCAAGTGGAAAAGGCCTTCGTAGAAGAGAGCAAGTTCAACTATCTCTATGACGATGGTACCGCCCATGTCTTCATGAACCCAGATAATTTTGAACAGGTGCTGGTGCCCCATGCGGTGCTGGGTGACGATGCTGCCTATCTGCAAGAAAACATGGAAGTTTATCTGACCATTTTTAACGAAACTCCATTGGCGGCCGTGCTGCCAACCCGTGTGACGTTGGAAATCGTGGACACGGAGCCAAGCATGAAGGGCCAAACTGCCTCGTCATCCTACAAGCCTGCTATGCTTTCGAACGGCGTCCGCACCATGGTGCCTCCCTATATTGCAGCGGGCACACGAATTGTCGTCTTGACTGAAGATGGCTCTTACGTTGAGCGCGCAAAGGACTAAGCTGAAGTCAGACTTTTAAGGTGGAGGGAATGCAATGCGCCAAATTCTAGTTTCCGGTTTGGCGCTTTGCCTTGCGGCCTGTGCATCAGGCCCAGCAGCAACGCCTCCAGTCGCCCTTAAGCCTGCCGCCGATGTGCCAGAAGCAAAGCCTGCCGGTGAGTGGAAGCATGGCGGCATGATTGCCGCGGCCAACCCACTTGCCGTGGAAGCTGGTCTTGAAATCTTGCGCGCTGGCGGTTCCGCTGTGGATGCGGCGATTGCGGTCCAAACTGCGCTGGGCCTTGTTGAACCCCAGTCGAGCGGGATTGGCGGTGGTTCCTTCATGCTGCACTATGACGCCAAAACAGGCGACGTGGTGGCTTATGACGGTCGGGAAGTTGCCCCTGCGGCTGTGACCGACCGCTTGTTCCTTGATGAGGCAGGCAACCCCCTGCCGTTCTGGACCGCCGTAAAGTCTGGCCGCTCGCAAGGCGTACCGGGGGCCATCGCCATGCTACATCTGGCGTGGAGCGAGCATGGCAAATTGCCTTGGAACCGCAGCTTCCAGCCGGCAATCAAATTGGCAAGCGACGGGTTTAAGATTTCCCCACGGCTGAACACAGTCGCAACCCAGCTCAAGCGCATTACCGAGCCCGGCGCAGACGTGGTGTCCTATTTGATGGATGCATCGAGAACAGCTCTGCCCGCTGGCACGCTTTTGAAGAATGCGGCTTATGCAGACACGTTGTCGCAGATTGCTGAGCAGGGCCCAAAGGCTTTCTATGAGGGCCCGATCGCCGCCGACATCGTCGCCCGCTCAGGCCAAGCCCCCATGCCGGGCACCTTGTCGATAGAGGACATGAAAGCCTATAAACCCAACAAGCTACAACCCATTTGCCGCGCGTATCGTGAACGCAAAATGTGCGGGATGGGGCCACCGTCTTCCGGCGGGATTGGCGTCATGGCCACCTTAGGCATTTTAGAAAACTTTGACATGGGGTCAACAGGGCCGAATGATGCACGCGGCTGGCATCGTTTCATCGAAGCCCAGCGTCTGGCCTATGTGGACCGGGACATCTATGTGGCCGACGATCGCTATGTGGCGGTCCCCATCGCCGGCCTCCTTGATGCAACTTATCTGAAAAGCCGCGCGGCGCTGATCTCTGATACATCCACCATGAAAACGGTTGAGCCGGGCGAGCCGCCGGGGTCGGTGAAGCGCGGTCGCGATGCCACGGGCAATGTGTTTGGCACCACCCATTTCGTCATCGTCGATCAACGCGGCAATGTTGTATCCATGACAACGACCGTGGAAAGCCTCTTTGGATCACAGCGCATGGTGCGTGGCTTCTTCCTGAATAACCAATTGACCGACTTCTCTTTCCGCAATGTCGATGCGAAAGGCGAGCCAATCGCCAATGCTCCGGCGGGTGGGAAAAAGCCCCGCTCGAGCATGGCACCCACAATTGTGTTCGATAAGGACGGTCATTTTGAACTGGCAGTCGGCTCGCCGGGTGGTAATGCCATTATCGCTTATGTCGCCAAAGCTATGGTGGGCATGTTGGACTGGAACCTGTCGCCACAAGACGCGGTAGCACTGCCCAACATCGTCGCACGTTCAAGCCCCGTTGCGCTTGACCGGACACGCGCCAGCCCCGAATTAATCAAGAGCTTGGAGGCACTCGGCCAAACCTTCCGCGATGGCGGCGGCGCTGAAGGCTCAGGCCTGCATGCAGTTCGCTTGACGCCAGAAGGGCTGGTTGGCGGGGCAGACCCACGGCGCGAAGGTGTCGCTCGAAAGCCTTAATGACACGAAAATCCAACGCTAAACACCTAAAAAACAACCCCGGGAGCACGGCCATGTTTGAGAAATTGTTTTCATTAGAAGGCCGTGTCGCCTTGGTCACGGGCGGCTCTAAGGGCATTGGGCGGATGATTGCTGAGGGCTTTTTGGCTCAAGGGGCCAAGGTGTACATCACGGCACGCAAGGCAGAACAATGCGTGGCCGCCGCAGAAGAAATGTCCAAGGGTGGGCGCAGCTGTACCGCTATTCCGGGCGATATCTCGACCTTGGAAGGTGTGAAGGCCTTGGCCGACACCATCATGCAGTTGGAGGATCACTTGGACATTCTGGTCAATAATGCCGGCACAATCTGGATGGCACCGCTTGAATCCTACCCGGAAAAAGGTTGGGACAAGGTGATGGACCTCAATGTCAAAAGCCCGTTTTTCTTGGTGCAAGCCTTGCTGGGCCATTTGAAGGCGGCGGCTAAGCCCGGCCAACCAGCCAAGGTCATCAACATCACTTCGATTGATGGCATCACGGTCAACTCGGTCGATACCTTTGCCTATCAGGCCAGCAAAGCGGCGTTCGCGCATCTAACGAAGCGTTTGGCCGCTGATCTCATCAAGCACAACATTGTTGTCTCGGCCCTTGCCCCCGGGGCCTTTGCTTCCGACTTGAACACAATTGCTCGCGACCATGGCGAGATGGTGGCTGCAGCGATCCCCGCCAAACGCGTTGGCACGACAGAAGATATGGCAGGCACAGCGATCTATCTCGCCTCCCGTGCGGGTGACTATATGGTCGGCGAAGCGGTGATTATAGACGGCGGGCTGACGGCGATCGGGCGCGGTCAGGCCTAAGAGGCCTCACCCGCCGATGCCAATCGTTCGTTCAAAGCAACGCTGGCGCGCGTCTTGACGCTTTCGCTGCGCAATTGCCCGCAGGCTGCCAAGATGTCGCGCCCGCGAGGTGTACGGATCGGTGCTGAATAGCCCGCGCGATTGACGATATCGGCGAAGGCATGGATCGTCTTCCAATCCGAGCACTCATAGGCAGTGCCGGGCCACGGGTTGAACGGGATCAAATTGACCTTGGCCGGAACGCCAGAGAGCAGCTTCACCAAGGCGCGGGCCTC
This sequence comes from Maricaulis salignorans, assembly GCA_945891505.1. Lineage (GTDB taxonomy): Bacteria > Pseudomonadota > Alphaproteobacteria > Caulobacterales > Aquidulcibacteraceae > Aquidulcibacter > Aquidulcibacter miladensis. The sequence goes on from CAMDDL010000008.1 coordinate 14,914, forward strand.
AGCCGGGCTGTCATTCACGCCTTTTAGCATCACATATTCAAACGTCACGCGCTTGGCATTGTTCAAGCCCGGATAGGCGCGGACACCGTCCATCAATTCTGCCAGCGGATATTTCTTGTTGAGCGGCACCAATTCATCGCGCAGCGCGTCATTCGTCGCATGAAGGCTAATGGCCAACATCGCTCCGGTCTTGTTGCCAAGCTCTTCTAGCTTTGGCACGACACCCGACGTCGACACGGTTATGCGGCGGCGACCAATCGAAATCCCTTCACCATCGCTGATCAGGTCAATCGCCTTGGCGACTTCATCCAGATTGTAGAGCGGCTCGCCCATGCCCATGAAGACAATATTGGTCAAAGCCCGACCATCCGTGGTCGAAGGCCATTCATCCAAATCGTCGCGCGCGATCATGACTTGGGCAACGATTTCAGCCGCCGTCAAATTGCGCACCAGCTTTTGCGTGCCTGTATGGCAGAAGGTGCAAGTGAGGGTACAGCCGACTTGGCTCGACACACATAAAGCACCAGAGCGCGCGACATCGGGGATGAAGACGGTCTCAAACTCAACCCCAGGGGCCGAGCGGATCAGCCACTTGCGCGTGCCATCAGCCGAAACCAGTCGTTCGATAACTTCGGGTCGATCTAAGCTGTGCTGGGCTTCCAGCAAGGCGCGCAGTTCCTTGCCGATATCGGTCATCACGTCGAAATCGCGTGCACCGAAAAAATAGACCCAACGCCAGATTTGTTGGGCGCGCATCTTCGCTTTCTTGGGCTCCACGCCCAACGCAATCACGGCCTCACGCATTTCTGCCAGAGTGAGGCCGACAAGCGAGGTCCGCGTCAACATAGGCGGCGCAACAAGGTCGGTCGCCGCGCTATGGCGGTGCGAAAGGTCAAGCGTGAGTGTCATGCGCGTCGCTTTAGCACGGAAAATGCAGGGCTTAAAGCAGGCCGCGCCGACGCCGTCACAGAACCGTCATACAGTGCCCTCGTGACTCTGTCGGCAAACCCGCTAAACAGGCTGAGCATGATCGCTTGCGGGGAAGTATGACAGCTCCAGTTCTAGAGGCCAAAGGCCTGTTTCGAACCTACGGTGCCCGTAAGGCACTGAATAATGTATCCATTACGGTCCAGCCTGGTGAAATGGTGGCGCTGATTGGGCCTTCTGGTTCTGGCAAGTCCACGCTTCTCCGCAATGCCACCGGGTTGATTACGACCGACGAGGGAACTGGCGAAGTCAATTTGCTGGGCATTTCGGTGCAAAAGAATGGCAAATTGTCTGACTCAGTCCGCCAAGCGCGCGCCCGCGTCGGCTTTGTGTTTCAGCAGTTCAATTTGGTGGGCCGCCTCAGCCTATTCCAGAACGTCATGCTGGGCTCTTTGGGCCGTCTTCCGTTCGCAAAAGGCTTTTTGGGTCAATGGCCACAAGCGGATCAAGAGCGCGCGATGCAGGCCTTGGCCCGAGTGGGAGTCGCCGACTATGCGGCCCAACGCGCCAACACCTTGTCAGGCGGCCAGCAACAGCGCGGCGCGATCGCTCGCGCTCTAGTGCAAGGGGCAGAGGCTATTTTCTTAGATGAGCCCGTCGCGTCGCTAGATCCCGTCTCTGCCCGCAAAGTTATGGAGTTATTGCGCGACCTCAATCAACGTGACGGCGTAACGGTGATCGTCACCCTCCACCAGATTGATTATGCAACGAAATTCTGTGACCGGATTGTCGCGTTGAAAGAGGGTCAAATTGTCTATGACGGCCCGAAGAACGGGCTGACGCGCGATCGCCTGATTGAGATTTATGGTGCCGAGTTCGACGAGGAAACCGGCGACGCGGCCCCAAAGGAAGAGCCCGTTCCAGAAATCACCAAGCCAGGCCATCAGAATATCTTAGAAAAAGTGGTGCAGTGGAGCTTGGCCTTGGCCATGGTCATCGGTGGTTCTTATGCGCTGTGGCAACAAGCCACGCCCAAGGTTGAGGCCGACATCAATTTCTCAATTCTAGCCACCGAGAACAGCCAGAATCTGGGTGCCCGCTGGAAGCCATTTCTGGCCGATATGGAAAAGCAAACCGGTCTGAAAATTAAGCCTTATTTCCAAACAGGCTATGCACCTTTGGTCACCGCCATGCAGTTTGGTCAGACCCAAGTAGGCTGGTTCTCGAACAAGCCAGGCTGGGAAGTCGCCAGCACCGGCAAGGCCGAAGTATTCCTCCGCTCCTCTGACCCATCAGGTGTGGACGGCTATAATTCCGTGGTGATTGTGAACCAAAAATCGACTTTGACCCTTGATGAGCTATTGACCTGCGACCGCACCAAGGACTTTGGCATGGGGGACGCTAGCTCAACATCAGGCACGTTGGCGCCAATGACTTATTTGTTTGCGCCGCGCAACATCAATCCTTCCAATTGCTTTAAGACCGTCCGGTCAGCCAATCATGAAGCCAACGTACAGTCGGTTGCTGCAGGCCTTCTGGACGCAGCAACTAATAACTCAACCTCGCTTCAAATTTTGGGCGTGCAGGATCCCCGGCTCATCGGGAAACTGAAAATCATCTGGACGTCGCCCACTTTGCCAGAAGATCCCATCATGTGGCGCAAAGACCTCGACCCCGTGAAGAAGAAGAAAATTAAAGACTTCTTCCTGAGTTATGGTCGGCAAGGCGATAAAGCACAGCAAGATCGCGAGCGTGCGATTTTGGCCTCGCTCAGCTTTGGCCTGTTTCAGCCCGCGAATAATGATCACTTGCTGCCAGTCCGGCAGATGCAAGCAACCGAAGATTTAATGCAAGCCCAACAATCGGGCGATGTCGGCAAGGTTTCGAAGGCAAAGGAAGCCTTTGACGCTATCCAAGCTGAAGCAGACGCTGCCAAAGGCCGCGCCCTGCCCTTGCTACCGACAACGCCAACCGAAGGCTATGCCGTTGAAGGAAAGGCGGTCAAGAAATGAGTGCGACCCCAATGAAATCTAGCGGTGCGGTCTCGCTGGGCCATGTGCCCGCCCCACCCACGCGGACTGCAGCAGACAAACTCTACGACCTTTTGGTCTGGGGCGGGATTTTCCTATTGCTAGTTATCAGCTTCGGCCCGGCTGAAATCTCCAAGGTCACCCGGCTATTCACTAACTCAGAGAATATGCAGACCTTCACGACACGGCTGATCAATCCAGACTTTTCGGAATGGCGTGTCTATGTGCGGGAGATGTGGCTGACGGTTCAAGTCGCCATCTGGGGCACGTGTCTAGCGGTTATCTTAGCCATTCCCTTTGGCTTTATGTGCGCATCCAATGTGGCACCGGCTTGGCTGGTGTGGCCTATGCGTCGCCTCATGGACTTTTTGCGTTCGGTGAATGAATTGGTCTTGGGTCTGATCTTCATCGTGGCCGTGGGCCTTGGGCCGCTGGCTGGGGTGTTGGCCATCGCGTTACACACTGCTGGGGTGTTGGCCAAATTGTTCTCCGAAGCCGTAGAATCCATCGATAGCCGCCCGGTCGAAGGCGTGCGCGCCACAGGTGCTGCGAAATTGCATGAGATTATGTGGGGTGTCTTGCCACAAGTAGCGCCCTTATGGACGTCTTATGCGCTCTATCGATTTGAATCCAACTCGCGCTCAGCCACCGTTTTGGGCCTGATTGGCGCTGGCGGTATTGGGATGAAGCTGATGGAAAGCATGAACAGCTTTCAGTATGAGCAAACAGCTGCGATTGGGATCATCATCGTGGTCGCAGTCACTCTGATCGATATGCTAAGCCAAGCCATGCGTTCGAGACTTCTGTGAACGCAGGCTTGGTAACCGCAGGATAGAGGCAGATTTAGTCGAACAAGGCGTCCAAGTCGTTTTGATCCATGGAAGGCCCTTCGGTACCAAACATGGCATCAATATCGTCTTGAGCAACTTCTGGACCGTTCAGCGCAGGCCCGTTCAACAGGTTCTCGCGCTTGCGTTTGTCTTCTGAGGTCTCTTCAAGTTCGGCATCTTCGACGCCCATCACACTGGCAAAACGCTCAAGGCGGTGTTCAATATGGGTCAGGGTGTCGACCACTTTCTTGATCCGCTGGCCCGTAATATCTTGGAACGTGCAGGCTTCAAAGATTTCCATCATCTTATCGGACACAAAGGCCTGATAAGCGGCAGGATCGCTGGTATCTGCAGCCATCACGTCTTCTGCAACCGCCATGATCAGGTTAGTTGCTTCTGCGGTGTGCTGAACAACCGCATGAAGTTCTGCCCCAGCGCGAGGAATTCGATCTTCGCTTAGATCATTCGGCCGTAGGTTGGAAATTTCAACGCGCGTGCGCTGGATGTAGGACGAGATGTAACGCATCTCATCAAACAAAGTACGGTCGATTGAACTAAAGAACATTTGCATGGCTTCACTCATTTGCGAAGCCAAGTTGAGAACCTCACCTAACCGAGGGTCTTTAAGGTCTGCACCTTTCAGCGCGATGATCGCATCACGAACCTTGGTAGCAACTTCTGGTGCCGGCATGGTCAGCCCCCCTTTGACAAGTAATGCTTAAAAATCGCCCAGAACAGAAGCGACCTTGGCTTTCAGGGTTTGGGCGTTGAATGGCTTTACGATATAATTGTTCACACCAGCCTTCTTGGCAGCGATCACGTTTTCGGTCTTGGATTCAGCTGTCACCATGATGAAAGGCGTTGGCTTCAAGATTTCATCGGCGCGCACTTCGCGCAACAGCTCATAACCGGTCATGGGTTCCATGTTCCAGTCCGAGATCACGAGGCCATATTTTTTCGTCCTCATTTTCTCGAGAGCTTCGCGCCCGTCAGATGCTTCATCGACGTTTTCAAAGCCTAGCTGCTTCAAAAGATTGCGAATGATACGAACCATTGTCTGATAATCATCGACGACCAATACTGGTGCGTTCATATCCACTGCCATACGAATTCTCCTCTGGTGGCTACGGCCACTCGCACCTCACGGTTGACAAACCCTTATCAGTTGAGCGCTAAAGAAGCGTGAATCACGCTCCAAAAAAGGACATCCCATGCCAAAACCTGCTGCAGGCTATTATTTTGAAGAATTGAGCATCGGTCAGACCGCCGAGTCTGCTCGCACGGTTACCGAAGCAGACATCCTCATGTTCGGGGCCGCTTCTGGTGATATGAACCCCGTTCACTTCGACTCCGAGTTCGCCGCAACCACCCGTTTTGAAGAGCGCATCGCCCATGGCATGCTAACAGCTAGCCACGTCTCGGCCCTGATTGGCATGCGCTTGCCGGGTCCAGGCTCTGTCTATGTAAGCCAAAGCTTGCAGTTTAAGCGGCCAGTGAAAATCGGTGCGACGGTCACCAGCCGCGTTGAGATCACCGGGCTCGACCCTGCGAAAGGCTTTGTCACCCTGTCGACAACCTGCCTGATCGCTGGCAAAGCAGTCCTCAGTGGTGAAGCTATTGTGATGGTCGCAAAGCGCGAGGGCTAATGCTGAGTTTCGATACGCGGTCTCTCATTCCATCAGAAGCTCAAGGCGCGAGCCTTGCGCTGGGGGCTTTTGATGGGCTTCATTTAGGCCATGTAGCGGTTCTACGCGCGGCTCAAGAGGCGTGCCCAGACAGCCCACTGGCGGTGGCGGCTTTCGAACCGCCGCCCAAATGCTTTTTTGCTGGCCCTGATAGGCCGTCATTCCGCCTGAACACACCACGTCTGCGGGCAGAGAGAGCGGCCGATGTGGGCGCAGCCTACATGTTTGAGATCCCGTTCGATGCCACCATGGCCAGCATGGCGGCAGAGGATTTCATTACCGACATTCTGGTTGCCAAGTTCAAACCTCTACATGTCACCGTTGGCCATGATTTCCGCTTCGGCTGTGACAGGCGCGGTGATGGCGCAATGTTGCAAGCCATGGGGGACAAGTTGGGTTTTGGCGTCAGCATTGTCGAGCCTGTGTTGGACCACAGCGGCGTACGCTACTCTTCCACCCGGGTACGCGAAGCCCTAAGAGCGGGCCATCTCTCCATGGTCACGGCTTTATTGGGGCGGCCGTGGCGCGTGGAAGGCATTGTCCAGCATGGCGAAAAGCGCGGCCGCACAATTGGTTTCCCAACAGCAAACTTTCACTTGGAAGACCAGCTAGCGCCCCGTTTTGGTGTCTATGCTGTGCGCGTCAACCGCGTGGGCGATGGGGCTTGGTATAGTGGGGTTGCCAATTTTGGCCGCACGCCGACAACGGGCCTTAGACAACCCTTGTTTGAGGTCAATATTTTTGACTTTGAAGGTGACCTTTATGGCAGCCGTTTGGAAGTTGGACTGCATGCCTTCCTGCGGCCAGAAATCAAGTTTTCGGGTTTGCCGGAGCTGATGGCCCAAATTGGCCGTGACGCCGAAGAAGCCGCGCAAATCCTGTCGGTGGTTGCTTAAACCGCAATCGCCCCGCGGTACACTTCCATCAGGCGGTCTTGATCGCGGCCAAGCCGATAAAGCCAGTCCCACGTATAAATGCCGCTATCATGACCATCATCGAAGACCAGGCGTAACGCATAACGGCCAACCGGCTCTGCCCGCTCAATACCGACGTCTTGCTTCCCAGCCACCCACTTCTTGCCAGCAGCCGAATGGCCCTGCACCTCCGCTGAGGGGCTTTCGATACGCAATAGCTCATACGGGATGATAAAGCTTACCCCATCGTCAAACCGGGCTTGGAGGCTCTTGGCGTCAGCCTTAAAGGTCAGTTCGACCGGCCAAGGGCGATCCAGGGCAGCAACAGCCTCATCAGGCATCGTTCAGCTCACGCGCTTCGCCCGCCAACATAATCGGCACCCCATCACGAATTGGATAGGCCAAGCGAGCGGCTTTAGACACCAATTCGCCTTTGTCGCGATCATAGGTCAAACGCGTACGGGTTACGGGGCAGACAAGGATTTCCAAAAGCCGTGGATCAATCTCGCGCCCTTCACTGGCAGTGTTTCTAGGAGCATCGGTCATTGCAGGGGCCTCTCCTCATCATCGGCATCATCGTCGCGGTCACCTTGATCCATGTCTAGTAAGGCAATCAGGACATCGCGTCGATCCTCAATGGTCGGTGCCTCTAAGAGGGCCTGCTTCTCGATCGGCACAAAAGGACATAGCGCCGAAAGCGCGTTCACCAAAGGCTCTGCTTGGGCTTGATCAATCGAACCCCAATCTGCTTTTAGATTGTTTCGCGCTAGGTAGGCGCGCAGGGCCTCTAGCAAGTCTTTGCGGTCAAAGCCCACCATAGAGCCCGGCGTCTTCAAATCGTCAGCAAAGCTTTGCCAATCGGCGGTGACCTGGCGATAGGGTTTGGACGCTTGGTACTCGCGGGCGACGGCAAATCGGCAAATCCCCGTCAAAGTGATCAAATAGCGGCCATCATCGGTTTCTGAAAACGACGTCAGTTTACCCACGCACCCGACCCGCGACAGACCGGGCTTTTCAGGATCGCCCGTCCCATCTGGCTGGATCATTCCTACCAACCGATTTCCAGCCAACGCATCATCAATCATGTTGAGATAACGCGGCTCAAAGATATTCAGCGGCATTTGACCGCGCGGGAACAACAAGGCCCCATTTAGCGGGAACACCGGAATGGTTGCTGGAAGGTCTGTTGGTTTGCGATAGACATAACCTGCCACCATGAATTTGCCCTCGTTCAAACGCTGCTTTTGGATCAGGAAAACAGAATGGCTGATAATTTCCGCCGCCCTTGCCGCGTGACTTCTGCCATAGGTCCGGCCGCATCAAAAACCTTGAACAATTGCTTGCGGGCGGCATCGTCCTGCCACGCGCGGTCCTGCTTGATGATGAACAACAAATGTTCCACCGCGCCCTCAAAGTCTCCGGTCGCGATATGGGCTTTAGCTAGCTCAAATCGAGCGGAAAGGTCTTCAGGCGCTCCAGCTAGTGTCTCGCTTAACACCGCCGGATCGCCAGCTTCTGCTACGTCCAAGATCAAATCAATCTGGGCCTGAACGCTGATGACATCACTGTCCTTCGCTTTGGCTTTGGGAACAGAGGCTAAAATCTCCTGCGCCTTTTCTAAGTCTCCACCCATCACATAAACGCGCGCAAGACCGGCAAGCACTTTTGCATTCTCAGGGTCGAGGCTGGCTGCTTGCGCATAGGACTGGCCCGCACCGCCCAAATCACCCAGATCAAGGCTCTCTTTTGCCGCGGCCAAGAGCTCGTCCACACCGGCAAGTTGATCACCGATCAAGCGATCAACCAACGCCTTAATCTGGCTTTCGGGCTGGGCCCCCATAAAGCCGTCCACTGGACGGCCTTTGTCGAAGGCAAATACGGCCGGAATGGATTGCACCCGCAATTGGCCTGCAATGGCTGGATGCTCATCAATATTGATTTTTACAAGGCGTATCTTGCCATTGGCGGCACGCACCACTTTCTCCAAAATTGGGGTCAGCGTACGGCAAGGACCGCACCAAGGTGCCCAAAAGTCGACCAGCACTGGTGTTTCCATCGAAACATCGATGACATCAGCCTTAAAGGCTTGATCACTACCGTCCTTGATCAGGCCAGTTGGGTCCGCAGATGGGCCGGATTTGGGTTTTGACGTGCCTAAGCCAATAAGGGCCATGGATGTATCCGTGCGGTGCGCACGCTCCTCTCACACTGCGTTCTCGATGAAATTGCTTCAGGATTAGAAATGGGCTTAGCTCCATCAGGTTGCAAGCGCTGGCCTGTGTTTCGTGGGCTTTATCTCCAAGGTTTAGCTTGGGGTGCCTCACCCGAGAAATCACACCGATAAACCCGTCCACCCCACTGGCGGATAAATACCGCCAGATCCGCTTGAGAGACTGCGGTGGTCGCATCATTTTTCATCGGGTGAAAATTGATTGGCTCTGCCGCCAATAGAGCCTCATCAAGAACCAACGTGACCTTCTGCCCCGGGTCATTAATCAGCGCAAAAAGCGTCACAGAGCCGGGCGTGACGCCCAAATACTCTAACAGGTGCGCCTCGCTACCAAAGCTTAAGCGCGCACAGTCCAGCGTCTTGTGAAGCTGATTGAGGCGCACCTGCGTCTGACCCAAAGCGCAGACGAGAAAGAATGCCCCATCCTTATCCTTCAGAAACAGATTCTTTGTGTGCCCACCGGGAAGCGCAGCCTTAATGTCCGCCCCTTCTTCAACCGTGAAAACAGGGCGATGATCCAACGTCTGGTGCTTCATCCCCAAACGGTCAAACAGGGCGAAAAGTTCGGCGCGGGTGGCAGGCTCAGAGGCTTTAGATGTCATGCCCCTGCTGTATCCCATCGCACCTAGCTGCATCAAGCACGGCACACCCCCCTTGCACTTAAGTCATCTCTAAGGCATATGCGCCGTCCTTACGGAGGACTTGTGCCTTCGGTACCCAAGGACGCGGGCGTAGCTCAGGGGTAGAGCGCCACCTTGCCAAGGTGGATGTCGTGAGTTCGAATCTCATCGCCCGCTCCATTTTTTATCAATAAATTCAAAATTTTAGACGAAAATTGGCTTGGTAGCTGGCCAAGCCAAGCATTCCATTTTGGCCCTAAAATTGGGCCGGCTACCACCCAGCTACCACTTTCTTTGGTTGTATTCTGGGTGAATTTTTTGCAGTTGAGCCTAGCCGGAGCGCGCAAAGAGCCCGCTCAGTCCACAAAAGTGTCTATTGCCTGCAAACAATTTGCGGATTGGATCGGCGATCGACCTCAGTTTCCCAAATGAGTTGGCCCGAGATTAAGCCACAAGGCATTTGCAAATTGCGTTCTGACTGGTTTTAACGCGCAGAATTTATCGCAGAGTAACCCGCATGCTAGCGACTTATCTTGGCCGAAAGCGGATGGTCTGGTTTGGGTTTATTGGGGGCGAAAGCGGACGTTCAAAAGGCAATTGGGTCCTTCAATGAATAGCTTGGACCACGCATGTCTGTCACAGACTATCCGCTTTTCAACACCGAGAGATCCATGGGCTAAAAGGCTACTTTTGTGCAATGGGGGGAGGCAACGAGAGGCACCACCGTGGTTGATCCCATTGGCTAAAGAACCTCTGAAAGAGTGGCGGTCAATACTGGCATGGCTGCCCATTCGTGGCATGGCTATAGCTTTACCCGGTTGAGACGCAGTGCGTTCATCACGACCGTGAAAGACGATAGGGCCATGGCCGCCCCGGCAAACATGGGCGACATCAAGATCCCGAACGTTGGATAGAGCACGCCTGCTGCAATGGGAATGCCGATGCCATTGAACAAAAATGAGAAAAACAAGTTCTGACGAATGTTCCCCATAGTGGCTTTAGCTAAGGCGCGGGCGCGCACGACGGCGGCTAGATCGCCTTTGGTCAATGTGATGCCAGCACTCTCGATAGCCACATCTGTCCCGGTCCCCATGGCAAGGCCGACATCTGCTGCCGCGAGTGCGGGTGCATCATTGATGCCATCACCTGCCATCGCCACCTTGGCCCCTGCAGCCTTTAACTCGCCAATTATGCGGGCTTTATCCTCGGGCTTGAGTCCGGCATGGATGCCATCCAGCCCGCCAACGGCGTCGGCCACGACTTGCGCAGTAGTGGCATTATCACCTGTCAACATGATGACGCGCAGGCCCTGTTGACGCAATGCCACAATGGCCTCGCGTGCATTAGCGCGAATGGGATCGGCAACCGCAACCAAACCTGCCAGCTTGCCATCAATCGCGATCATCATGATACCTGCGCCTTCGCGGCGCTTGGCTTCAGCTTTGTCGTTTAGGGCGGTGGGGTCAGCGCCGATGCGCTTCATCTGGTCGCTGTTGCCAATAACGACGGTCCGGCCGTCAACCTCGGCCCAAATGCCAGCGCCGACTTGAACCTCAAAGTTCTTCGGCTCGCCTAGTTTGAGGTTACGCGCGTGCGCGGCGGTGACGACCGCATGCGCCAAGGGATGCTCTGAACGCGCCTCGACCGCAGCAGTCAGAGGCAGCAATTCGTCTTCGCTGAATTGGCCAATTGTCTCGATGGCTATGAGCTTTGGCTTTCCTTCGGTAAGGGTGCCAGTCTTGTCGATGACCATTGTATCGACTTTCTCGAGTGCCTGAAGTGCCTCCGCGTGTTTGACCAGAATTCCAGCGCGCGCACCCCGGCCGGTCGCGACCATGATGGACATGGGGGTGGCCAAACCCAAGGCGCAGGGGCAGGCAATAATGAGCACAGCAATCGCATTTAGCAGCGCATGGCCAATGCGGGGTTGGGGACCATAGAGACTCCAGACGGTAAATGAGGCAATGGCGACCAGGATGACCAATGGGACAAACCATCCCGATACACGGTCTGCCACCCCTTGAATGGGCGCGCGACTGCGTTGAGCGTGACTGACCATCGTCACGATGCGCGCCAGCATTGTGTCACTTCCGACGGCCTTCGCCGCCATCACCAAACTGCCTGTGCCATTGATTGTGCCACCCGTGACGGGGCTATTCTTTTCCTTGGCGATAGGGAGTGGCTCGCCGGTGAGCATCGACTCGTCAACTGAAGAATGCCCCTCTAGCACAATACCATCGACGGGAATGGCCTCACCGGGGCGGACCCGTAAGTGATCCTCTTTGACGACATCTGAGAGTGGAACCTCAATCTCGTTGCCGTCGGAATTAATCCGTCGGGCTGTTTTGGGGGCGAGATTAAGGAGCGCGCGGATCGCTTTGCCGGTTGATGCCCGAGCCCGTAGCTCAAGCACTTGGCCCAAAAGCACGAGGGCTACGACCACGCCTGCGGCTTCATAATAGACCGGAACCATGCCATCTTGCATTTTGAAGGTCGCCGGGAACAGGCCGGGTGCGAGCGTGGCGACCAGACTATAAACAAATGCCGCCCCAACACCCAAAGCAATCAGGGTAAACATATTGAGCTGACCCGTTTTGACGGAGGTCCAAGCGCGCACAAAAAACGGCGCGCCGGCCCACATAACAATCGGTGTTGTCAGGGCCAGTTGAACCCAGGGCGAAACAGCAGGGGCGACAATTTGAAACCCTAGAAATTCGGTACCCATTGTTAAAATCACTAGCGGTACCACTAAGCCTGCCGACACCCACCAGCGGCGGGTAAAGTCAACCAGTTCAGGATTTGGCTTATCGTCTAGAGACGGCGCTTCAGGTTCCAATGCCATGCCGCACAAGGGGCAGTTTCCGGAACGTGGTTGGCGGATCTGGGGATGCATTGGGCAGGTCCAAATCGTACCCGGCTCCTCCCCGACTAATGGCGGCGGTACGGAGGAAACATATTTAGCGGGGTCTGCAACGAACTTAGTCAGACATTTGCTGCCACAAAAATGATAATCCTGACCTTCATGGCTTGAATGAAGCGGGCTTTTGGCCGGATCGACATTCATCCCACAAACAGGGTCTTTCACTGTCTGCGGCTCTTGGTTGCCACCCTTGGGGGGCGGCACCCTTTGGCTGCTGTTGGTCACGGCGTCCATGATCATCCTTCACACAAATTCGCGCGCGCGATCTTCTGAAGGACGCCTTTGTTTAACTTTGGGCGTGGGTTCTTGTTCCAAGCGAAGCTGCGCTAGTGCCTGCGACCTGGCTCAGAAGATATCAAGTGATTGGTGGATCAGCCGAAGATCAGGGACCTATTTCTGCGCTGCTGGGGCGTTTCTGGACGACCAATGAATGTGGATAATGCGCCATTGTCCTTGGTCGCGACGCATGACCATAGTTTCGGTGCCGAGACTGTTGATCGCCCGCCCGCGGTATTCACCCGTGGTTTTGCCTTCCGTGGTGGAGACAGCAGTGTCGCCCCAGATGCTGATTTCGCGTTTTGTCACTGCGTATTCTGTCGCTTTAGCAAACGCGATGTCTGCCTCTAAGTGATGGCTTTGATACTCGCTTTTGCTGCTTTCAACATAGCCACCTTCATAGATTTTAACTTGATCGCTCAGAAAAGCCGCGGCACCCGTGGCATCACCTGCCTTGAGGGCCGCGCGAAACTGGATGTCGATATCAACACTAACTGCTGCCTGCGGCGGGCTGACTTTGGCGGCTGGCGCATGACCCACGCCGTGTGCCGACGCGAAGGAGGTCGCCAAGCCCAACAGGAGCGCTAGCGGGATGGCCTTGTGAAGCGTGTGGCTAGTCTTCATGATTTTCAGATCCTCTCAGGCAGGTCGTTGGTCGTTATGAGTTTGGGCCGAAGGTGGTTGTTGCTAAGCTGATTGCGACTAAGGCCCCACAGAACAAAAGCGCATCGATGCGAAGGGTGGCTTTAAGTGCAATACGACCTGCTAGAGCGTCGGACTTCAAAAGGCGCGCAATCGCCGTCTTGTTGATGGCACCTAAACCTAAAGCACCACTGGCCAGCAATGACTTGGCACCAAGGACGAGCCCGTAGCTGCTGCTGGTCAACCCACCAAATCCACCGCCCAATTTCCATGCAAGAATCGCCCCGCCAACAAACAATAGGGGTACCGCCACAATCGCAATGGCCCCAAAGCGCGCGCACGCCGCTTGCACCGCTTCGTCGCTCTGATCCTGCCTTGGCCATAAAACGAAGGGCGCACTTAGCCAAAACGCTGCAATAATTACGTGGCCTGCCACCAAGACGGAGAACAAGCCGGGTGCCTCTAAAGCTTGCGTGTGCCCCGTCAGCGCGAAGCTAGTGCACATCAGAAATGCACCCACGATCAAAAATACGCGCTGAACCATTCCAGAGGTCAGGAGGCATGCCATCAGGGTTAGAAAGCCTAGGAAAAGAGCGACAAGGCTGGACCGCTGCATGTCCCAAACCATCGACACCAGGGCGATATCACCTAATTCAAGCGCGGTGAGACAGGCTCGCAGTCCTGCAATAATAACAGCGCCAAGCGCGAGCCAGCCTGCTGAGACAAGCCATTTGCGCGCCGATGCCGCGGCGATCACGCCACCCGCCACGCTGAGCGCAATACCTGCGGCCAATAGGGCGATTAGATACAAGGCGAGCTTGGATGCAACGCCCAAATAGATAAATAGCCCGCCCCCATCGTCCATGCGCTAAAGCCTAAAAATTAGCGAACGCGAAAGCGCACAGTGCCGCCCATCGTGTGATCGCCAGCGTCGGCCCCCCAAGTCAGCGTGTAGCTATCTGCCTCAAGGCGGGGGAACGTGATGTCGGCTGTGTTTGTGGGAGCCGTGCCCGTGGGCAAGCGAACGGGGATTGTCTCCCCCGTAGCAACACTCAGCCGTGCCGAGGTGAGGCGCATGGCGTGGGGAAAACTAATCCGCATCGATGTTGGAGCAGTGGTCAAGACCGCGCCATCGGCAATGCTGGTCGTGACACGCATGCTCACGCTATCATGTTTCATACCGCCCATGCCGCCCATGCCAGCTGACTGGCCAGCACCACGCGCCGGAGCTGAAGCAGCCGCAGCGCCAATTGTGAAACTGGTCTTGGGTGCCATGGCATGACCGTCAGCTCCAATGGAGCGAAACGTCATCGTATAGGTTCCAGCAGGCAATCGCGGCAAAGGCACCGAGAATGTCGCGGCTGGGGATGTTCCGGCGCGGTACGTGATCGGAACGGCTTGGCCTGCACTATTGGTCAAGGTGACGCTGCCCATGCGAACGGGTTCATTGAATGTCACGCTGAAGCTCGTAGGCGCGCTAGCAACAGCCGCGCCGTCGGCAATTGAGGTTGCGGTAATCTTGGCGTGGGCGAATGCAGCCGAGGACGCAAAGAGCATGAGCGAGGCAGCTAAAGGCGCAAGTATCGTGCGAGACATGAGCGGGTTCCTTCGTCCGGCCTAATGGCCTTGGTGGTTCATGGGAGGGGGAAAGGTGTTAGCTTTGGCGACAGTCTTGGCGCTTGGCGCGATCGAAGGGTTGCCAATTCCGTCTCGCGCGATTTCGGTTGGCGTTGCGGCACGTGGTTCGGTTCCGGGCGGGTTTTCATACCAGCCTGGATCGCCATAGCTGGTGATCCCGTCACGTACCTTAACAATGGTCATTAGCCCGCCCATCGGGATATAGCCGCGCGGACCTTCGCCTCCGACCATCGGGACAGAATTTTCGGGTACCGGCATATGGCCAGAGGTAACGTGTTGCCCATGATCGCCCATCCCGGTCGTCCCCATCACCATTGTGCCGGGGATCAAGTCTTTTACCCGCGCCTCAAGCTGGGCGGGATCAACGCCAATCACATTGGGAAGGCCGTGGCCCATCTGGTTCATAATGTGGTGGAGCATGTGACAATGCATGCTCCAATCCCCAACATAATCGGCATCAAATTCAACGGTGCGTGTCGTGCCGACCGGGACCAAAACGGTGGTCTCGGGCCATTGGCCAGCAGGCGGAATAACGCCGCCATCTGTTTCCACGATCTTCCAAGAATAGCCATGAATATGCATCGGGTGATGGTTCTGCATCCCCAAATTCCCAAACCGGATGCGAACCTTTTGCCCAGTGCGGACAACTAAGGGTGCGGTCGCTGGAAACACTTTCCCGTTCATAGTGAAAATGTTGAAGTCCGTCATCTCATTTGGATCAGGCCTGCGAGAGCCTGGGATGATTTTCCACTCGTGCAGCAAAATCGCAAAATCTCGCGCGGCTGGGTTGGGCTGGCGACGCCTTGGGTGGATGATGAAAAGACCCGTTAAGCCAAGGCCCATCTGCGCCATCTCGTCATGATGGGCATGAAACATTTGCGTGCCATATTGAACGAGCGGAAACTCATAGACCCACGTTTCGCCCGGCGGAATATTTGGCTGGGACAAGCCGCCGACCCCATCCATCCCTGACGGCAGGATGAAGCCGTGCCAGTGAACAGAGGTGGGTGCGCGCAATTTGTTCGTCACGTAGATGCGAACTTGATCCCCCTCGACCGCCTCAATCGCAGCACCGGCACCGACACCGTTAAAGCCCCAAACACGCGCGGTTAGACCGGGCATAAATTCGTGATCGAATTCATCGATCACAATCTCAAAGATCTTTACCCCGTCGCGCACAATGAAGGGCAGCTTATAACCGTTTGGAATCTCCGTGGGCTGATAATCAACCCCAGGACGACCCGGCGCATAGGTTCCAGGGTGCGGCACGCTAGTCGCATGGCTGCCCTTGGCATAAGCCAACTTGGGCAGAAGTGGGGCTACGACACTGCCCGCCAGCAGTGCGCCCGTGGCATGACGGCGACTAAGGGAGGCTTGCGTTGGATGGGCTGTGAGATGGGTCATCGAGCGCTCCTTAATGGCCAGCTGCAGGTTTCGGCATTTGCGTGGTGTCGACTTGAGCCAAGGGTTGGCTTCCACCGCGTCCACCTTGGCGCAGGAGATCAAGATTGGCTTGCGCAATCCAATAGTCACGGGTGGCATCAATCGACATGCGTCCAGCGTCTAGGCGCGCGCGCTTGGCCTCCAGCAATTGAAAAATCCCCAACTGCATGGCGTTGAAGTTCAATTGGGTGCTAGTAAATACTTGCGCAGATAGAGGCAAAATCACTTCACGACGTTCAATTGCCATTTGGCGCGTTGCTTCGGCCATCGCCGCTGCGGATCTGGCCTCTGCCCCCAACTCAAGCTCAAGGCTGGCAAGGTTGGCATTGGCCAATGTCATCGCGCTTTCAGCCCGCAGCCTTGTGCTGGTCCCCAGTCCAAAAACGGGAAGGCCGACACCTATACCAAACCCGCGCTTCCAAATGCCATCGCGCTCGCGCTCTCCCGAGAGCTCAAGACCCGGAAGGAGTGAGGCAATGCCGGATGTGCTGCGCACTGCCCGCGCCGCTTGCAACATGGCTTTTGCTGTCGCCACATCTGTGCTGGCAGTTACGACCTCTGCCACCACAGCATCCACGACAATTGCTTCCTCTGGTGGTGCGGGTAGCCGCCGTGCCGCGCTCCAGCTTTGACGCTGATCTTCCGACAAGCCAAGGGCTGCATTAACACGCTCTCGGGCTGGGATCAGGCGCGCCTCTGCCTGCCGCAACGTTAGAGCCATTTCTGCCGCAAAAAGCCTTTCACGTTCGACATCCAGCGGTGCGCTATTGCCCGCAGCAAAGATCGCTTCGGCTGCCACAAGCGCTGCTTGGCTGGCATCATTCGCCTGGCGCATAAGGTCTAGGTTTTGGTTGGCGGCAATGAACTCAATCATGGCAATGCGCGCATTAGCTGCGACCATCAATGTCTCACCAATGGCACGCGCTTTGGCCGCTTCCCAGCCGCCTTGCGCCGCGTTTCGTCTGGCGGGCAGAGTCAGGAGCGACATTAGGTCAATCCCAAAGCCATATTTCAGGATATCGGTCTCGGGCGCCTTGGGAACCAAACGCGCGGCATGAATCACGGGGTTTGACGGAAGAACGCCATCGAGAAAATCGGCACGCGCAACCCCCAATTCCGCATAGGCCATCTGAACCCGGGGATTATTCGCTATCGCAATGCGTGCTGCAGTCTCGGGCGTGATGGGTTCAGCCAATAAGGCAGCAACACGGTCAGAGACTTCTTTCGAACTGCGACCATCGAAACTTGGTCTTTCGCCGATTGCTTGTTCTATGCGCGCGCCTAACAAGTCTTGCTCGCCCGCTGGCAAAGTTGCGCACCCCGATAGATATGCCGAGCCCACTAAAGTGAGGATAAGCGTAGATCGACGAAGGCGACAAATCATAGGTGAGACGGCTTTCAACATTGCGATATCTGCAAGACGCACAAGAGTTCTAAATCCCTCACACTGTGGGCGCTATAGGCCATTTTTTGCGCAGCATCTGTTTGGCGCGCGCGACGCGGGTTTCCACTGCTTTTTGACTTAAGCCCAGAACAACCGCCGCCTCTTTCTGGCCCAAGCCTTCCAGAGCGCATAAAATGAGCGGCCCTTTCAGGCCAGTGGGAAGCTGGGCAATCAAATGTTCCAAGGTTTCAAGGTCATTCGTTTGACCGGTAGGATCCAACTGGGGCGTGGCTTGATCACGGGCTGGATCAAACGGGATCGCCGAAAAGAAAAATCCTCGCACGGCGCGTCTTCGCGACCAGTCCCGGCAGGCGTTTAATGTCGCGCGGCGAAGGAATGCCCCAACATCCCTTGGAACAGAGGAACCTTCCGTCTCTGGCTTAGTCAGGGTCCGCCAGAAGGCCACAAATACCTCTTGGACGATGTCCTCGCTTTCGCCCGCATCACCCGTATATCGTTTTGCAATGCGCCAAAGCGGCTGCTGCCACTGACGCATCAGGGCACCATAGGCAGCTTTGTCGCCAGCTGCCGCCTGCGCGGCCAGGGCAAGGCTATCCGTCACCGGTTCAGGAGGATCAAGGGGCCTTTTGGCCATCAGGGTTCGCCCCACCCGAAGCCAAAAGTGCATCACGAACTTGGCGATCGAATTCGACTTGTTGTTCTGGCGTCAAAATGGCGCGCATGTCGAAAACATGCTCGACGCTCACCTTTTGCAAAGCTCCCATCGCATAGTGAAAATGATCGATCGCAGCCTGCACTTTGGGCGTAAAGGCTTTGTCTGCGCCAATGGCATCAGCCAATTCTCGGTTTGCAGCAGCCATCTCACCCTCGAGGCGATCCTTCTCGACCTTAAAGTCTGCCTCTAAGAGATGGAGCTTTTCATTTTGGTTGGCATTGAGCTTCAAGGTTTGATGCATCCGCTCGTGCAAGCTCTGCGCTGGCAAAGCGGCATTCATGGTTCGACCATGCAACCACGCACCGCCAAAGCCTGCCGCCAAAGCAAATAGACCAATCGCTGTCCCTACGATTGCAAGCCGCACGCCTGACGCCATCGCTCACTCTCCCAAAATGCTGGAGGGTGCACGAGGGCCAACCTCGCCCACCCAACTGCTCATAGCTGCGGACTGTGAAGGGGCAGCCCCAAACTGAACCGGCTTGGTCAAGTCTGCGACGGCAAAACCAATCAAGGCGGCCAAACCCATAAGGCTTAAGGTGCCTTGCCACCCAAATAGCTGCCCGAAGATCAGAGTACCGATGCCTTGGCCAGCCAATGCCACCTCATCTTCGCGCTGGTTTGCCGCAAGTCGCGTCCAAACACGCCGCTCCAGGTCGACTGGCGCATGCGTGTCGCGACCCAACCTATTCAAAAGCTGATCCAGATCCTGGTCATGCATCTCAAACGCTCCTATCGCGGCTTCCTACACCAACTAGACGCAATCCCCCACGAATTCCCTCACCCAATTGAGCGATCATGGGTTCCACGGAGTGAGTTTAGTTCTGGAAACATCGGTTCTTTATATCAACCAACGGGATAAGGGTTTTGTCCGCTTTGGAGGTGTTCGTTGATCGGGCGCTAGGTCGTGCTTTGGCGCGTTTGAGACTGTCGGCATTTCCGCAGAACTTGGCCGATTGCGGAGGATCTGGTTTCTGGGGGGTCATCAATTTTGGCCATGCGAAAGGACTCCGCCTATCGCAAAATTTTCCAAAAGGGAGGTGTCCAAGGAGCCTCAGCCTTGAGATGACCTTCGATAGCGAGCTTGCGCAAAACCATCGGAATTAGCTACCAGATCGCCGGATATATGACGCAGGCCTGCAGCCGTCGTCATGTGTAGGGCAGTTCCAGCGGGGCCTTGGACGCGCGCGAGAAAGCCGTCAGCTTCGCGGGTTAGTTCAACATGAACATCGCCGACTGGGGTTGGAAAAACGCCCGACGCGTGATCGAGATTTGCCAAGTTCGGCGCGACACCAATACTGAGATAACCCGGTGACAATGGATGAACGCCCAGCACCCTGCGACTTAATTGCCAAGTAGGCGAGGCAGAGAAGGCGTGGCAAAGGCTAGCCGTTGGTTCAAAGCTCTCCCATAAAGTGGTTGCGCCGCGCGCAAGCATCGGACCAAAACGCGCGCGCATCAGCTCAATAGCTGCGCCCAATTCGCCGCGTTCGGCCAAAGCCTCATAGACGAAGTGGCTGTAGAAGGTATTGGCGAGGACCACACCACTCTCAGGATCCAAGGTTTCGCCGCTATTGGCTATGGGCGGTGCGGCAGTGAAGGTCAGACGCGCCGCATCTGTAATACGCGCGATCGCAGAGGCCGCGCGGCTGTCAGGCATCTCGCCCCACAACATGAGAGCTGCATTGGCATGTTGGGAAACACGCAATTCCTGTTTTCCAGTTGCAGGGTCAAGAACGTCCACATAGACCCCGCGCCGCTCATCCCAATGGAGATCATGCAATGCTGTTTGTGCCCTGAGCGCGCGGGCTCGATATGTAGCAGCGGCCCGACCCATGTCGCAGGCTTCACACAACGCGGCGGCGGCTTTCCAAGCGCCGACCAATTGGGCATTCAAGGGAGCGGCAAAGCCATGGCGACCAACACCAGCCCAGTCCATGAAATGCCAATAGGGCATACTTGGTATAAGCCCATTGTCGGCCAATAGTCGCTCAAACCACGCCAAGGCCTTTTGGATCGAAGGCAAAATGGTCTCAATCGTCGCTAAATCCCCACTGTGCTGATAATGATCGCCTGCATTCAATATCCACTGCAACGTCCAATCCGGGATCAAAAGTCGATCTGTATGATGGTCGCCGGGGGCAAACATTTGTGTCAGCCCGTCTGGTCGCTGGCTTTCCGCCGCTTGGCAAAGGAACTTCGCGTTTAACGGCACAATACTTGGCCCGAACGCCGCCCAACCCACAAGATTTTCAACGGTCGCATCACCCAGCCATTGGCGCTGCTCCCGGCTTGGACAATCCTCCCACCCATCATGCATACACATTTCAAGTGTATAGGCCCCTGTGGCCCAAAGCTGATTCAGAAATGGATCAGAGCAACTGAAACTTCCGCGTCTGTCGACAGGATAATTCTCAGTTTTGGCACCAAGGCCAGTCAAGGTTACACCGTCGGGGGCATTGCGAATAACAACTTGCATCCATCGGATCGCACACCATTCAAACCGCTCGAAGATTTGCTCACCAGGCCGCGCACTATACCGACAAATATGAGCATCGAGCCCAAGTAGCGGTGTCCGCGTAAGTCGCACATCTCCCTTTAGCCCAGCAGGGTCCCATTCACCGGGCAAATGCTCCGAGCAGGCAATCTCGATCATTTCGCCGCCCTTGGCGATCATTGAGACGCGCGGGCGTCCTGTGATGATGCGACCAAAATCCAGCAGAATGGAGACATCTTGCACAGACGTCGTCTTGATTGTGACATTGGCCTGCTCAGGCTTCAAAAGCCCTTCTGGATCAGAAACTGCGTCTTCAGCGCCAACCAGCAACGCTTCCTCATAGAGACGGCGCTCAATCGGTAGACTGGGATCAGGACGTTGCCCTTTGATCCAAACAACGCGTTTTGCGCCTTCCAAACCATAGCGCATCGGTGGGATGCCGCGCGGTATAAGGGTCGGGAAAGGTTTGACTTCCAAACCGCCAAAGAAAGCCTCTGGTCCACCTCCTCCCGCCTGCAGGATTTGAGCCTCGTCCCATGCGGCATCATCAAAGTCCGGCTCCAACCAATGATCCGGCAACAGATTGGCATCAAGGCTTTCGATAAATCCAAGGCCATGATTGATGCGCGGCGTTGCCTGCTCCCAAGCATGAGTTTCAATACAGCGCCACGCGCGATCGCTTATCAAGCGTTGTGTCGCGGATCGTGTCGTAATCTGTCCTTCAACCCAAAGGCCACCTTCGCCAAACACAGGATTCCACATACCTTTGACGCCTTCGTAAAAGGCAGTATCGACGCCATAGGTATGGATCAGAACACAGATTGCGTTCACGCCAATTTGCAGATGGGAATCGATTGACCAAGTATCATAGCGCTGAAACAGGGGGCTGCACCGAACCGGGCCGCGACCAATCTCGCTTCCATTGACGAATGCCACATAACGTCCGTCAACTGTGATCGAGAGCTCGGCCTGGGTCGGCACATCCGAGACGTTCACCAACCGACGAAACAGAAACCACCGATTGGGCTTTTCTTTGCGCGCGCCGCGGCCGCGCGGGTCGACTAATTGACCTCTAGGATCAATAGGCTGTCGTGGCGACCAAATGAAGGGGGCAGACGGATTCAAACGCATTGTTAAACGTCCCCGTTTCGAATCTCAAAAACATCAAAAAGCGAAACAGCCGCCCTAGACAGACACTGACATACCCGCAGTCGTCAGCCTCCTCAATGTCCACTTTTGAGAAGCCCCGCACCTGTCCGAAATGGGAACAACTGGCTTAGAGCAAACATGCCGCCTCTGTTAAGCATAGGCGGCTAATGCAATTGTTCAGCCAAACATGACTTACTGCCTTGGACCTAATGGCAGCTAAGTCGGCTAAGTCAGAGTGCGGCAGAGTAAGTTGGATTTGAGGCGGAAATGCCGCGGTAATTGGCGGTTTGGGACAGTTGGTGTTTGCCAAGACGGCGGATCAAAAACTCAAGACTGTCTCTGCGCGCTGTTACGCGGCCAGTGGATTGACCTTAATGCCATCCTCATTGGCACGAGCCTGGGCTAACTCATAGCTAAGCTGCATCTTGAGCAACGTCTGAGCACGCGTGCCAAATACCTTTTCAAAACGGATTGCCATTTCGGCTGACAATCCCGCTTTCCCGGTCAAGAGATTTGTTAGTGCTTGACGCGTCACCCCGAGATGACTGGCTGCATCGGTCACCGACAAACCGTGGGCCTCAATGATATCGCTGCGGAGCCACGAGCCGAGATGCATGGCGAAACTATGGCACGCAGAGCCACATCCGGACCACCTGCGGCGCTGCCCGCCCTCTCAGCGCGCGAGGCGTTTGCGGAAATAGAGCGCTGAGGCGCAGATGCCGATAAATCCAATCAGGCCTACGGCATAGGCGGATTGGATGAAGAAAGGCACCCAAGCTAGTTGGATGTTGGCGAAGTTCTTGGCGAGCAACAGCCCGATGCTGCCGACATAGCCCGCTGCATCGGCAACATAGATCAAAAATCCAGCCGTTGCGACTTGCCCGCTGGCCGCCACCAATCGCTCAAACAAAACGGTGTTGAACGGCGTGTAGGCAGCATATAGCCCTGCGCCGACCAAGATCATCCACGTGATTGGGCCAATCAGATCTGCCTGAAAGGCTAAAGTCGACAGGCCAATTAAGGCAAAGCCCGCAGCCAGAATGCCATGCACAAACAAAAGCGCACTCCGATTATCCTTAATCACCATTAAGGAGCCGAGAATGGTCAAAGCGACAGCTGCAACAGGCAGTTCCGACAAGGTGAAGAGGGCCGCGCCATTGGTTTGACCAAGGTCGCGCCAGATCTCGGCAGCGAAATTGTCGCGGAAATCGCGAAACGCCGTCAGGAAGACATAAGCCGCCACTAAGAGGATGAGGCCAGGCGCATAGGCCAGCATAAAGCCATTGCGCTCTTTTGGCTGCATCGGCGCCCGGCGAACGCGCTGGGCTTGGTCTTCCTCTGACGGTGGCGGCAAGCACGATAGGCCCCACACCGCGAAAAATAATAAAGGAAAGAAAAGCGCCCCTGCGGCGGCTGGCATCCAGAACGGGCTGACGGCCAATTGGCTCATCAACAGACTGCCTACGGACTTAACGATCCCGGACGAGACGATGAAACTCGCGCACAAGATGGCCCCGAGGGCCTCAGTTGTTCGCCGCCCCTCTAGAAAGCTGAATACCAAGCCCCAAATCAGCCCCAGCGGTAAGCCGTTGAGAAACAAGGCTGCGACGTTCCAAGGGGCTGGTACGATTGCAAACAAAACAAGCGCCAGCCACGACAAGCCAATCAAAGCCAAAATGGCCCATCCCCGCTTGGAACCATCCAACTCAGCGATCACTTTGATGCCGATAAATTTTGACAAAGCATAGCCAAGCACTTGGGCAATCACCAAGGCGATCTTGTAATCCAGCAAAAATGTCCAGCCGGCCACATCTTCATAGGTTGCCGCTGAAAAGGGCTTGCGGAAGGCATACATTGAAAAATAAGCGCAAAAGGCAACGATGCCGCCATAGGCAATAAAGATTGCCGGGTGAGCACGAGTTAAATACGCTTGAAACCGGCCCATCGTTGCCCCCAACTTTCTTGTTTAATAAGCGACATGCATCCAAAACGATGTTGCTGCCCGGGACAAGCCCTTGCAACCCAAATGGCGCATAGGTCTTAGGTTAAACGCCCCCAGCGTATGGCCATGCTCTACCGTCGGCTAAGCGTGGCTCATAACTGCCGCTTGTGACATTTGTGACCATCCTCTGCAGATCAATCAGACAGCACCAAAGAAATCTCGGTGGAAGGCAAAGCCTAGTTGGTCGATCAACTTGCGTGCATCGTGGCCTACGCCAGGCACAATTGTGAAATCGTGGGGGATATTGAGGGTCACAAGATAGCGAGAGAAATCCTCGTTAGCCGAACGCGTGAAGTCGTCACCGCCAATCGCAATCCGCATCTTGGTTCCGGCACGCACGGCATCGCCATAGATCAAGGCCATACCGCGAGGACTCTCGCGGAGAAAGCGCGCCTGATCACCACCAAACAAGCGCTGCAGCAACAAAGCCCGCAAATCCGCTTTGAAGGCGGGTCCTTCATCACGGGTTAGGGTTGCTTGTAGCGGCCCAGAAGCCAACATTGAGATCGCGCCAAATTGGTTATGATGCCGCATGCCCAACCTGCCGGCACCAAACCCTCCCATGCTAAATCCTTCTAGGAGTCGATGACGACGATCGGCTCGGGTGCGGAATTTTGTATCCACCAACGGCAAAATCTCTTGCATGAGAATTGTTTCAACGGGTGCTGATCCGTCCAAGGAGTCGCACCACAGGCTGTCGGCCTGTCCGTTGGGCATCACCACCAAACAGGGCGGCATGTCCCCGCGTGCCATAGCAGCGCTGAAATAGGCAGCCATTGGACGCAACGAGGCGCGGTTCCCGCCTGTTCCATGTAACCAATAAAGCGTTGGAAACCGGCGGCCTCTCTCGACGTCGTAATTGGGTGGTTTAACGACGTGGAACGCAACATCAACACCAACGCGTTTACTTGGATAGATGACCCGCTCTACACCCATTATGCCCGTTTCTGGGGTGATCCAGTCAAGTGTGACACTTTGGCTTTGGGCTTGGGCCTGCCTTCCAAAAAGGCTGATCAAGCCTCCGATCATGAACGCTCTCCGGTCAGGTGACATTGGCAGCATCGTAACTTTCATGGAGACGTTCCCTAAAATGCGCGTATTTTCCATCCCTGCTACGCAGCGTCCGATTTTTTGGGTAGGATTACTTATAGATTATTGATCCAACCTCTGTGAAGTCGTTTAGAGTTCGGCGCGGAACAAAACAACGTCAGTGCCGAGAGCGATCTTTGGGTATTACCACGATCAAACTTTTTTATGTCTTTGCCAACCAAAAATGACTCTCGGCAGGCTTTGCCACTTACGGCAAGTGCATTTGAATTCCTAACAAGCACTCAGCGTCGAACTAGGTCCTCTTTTGTTGTTTGACCTTCCTCACGCTCTCGTGATTGAGTGTGGCTATGACCCAAACACATCGCTTTGCTCGCCCGCCGATCCAATTCATCCTAGGCCTCTTGGCCTTGCTAGTGGCGTTCTGCTTTAAGAGCGTGGTGACTGCGCCGCCCAGTGTCTCAGAGACCTTATCTATGACGGGATTTGATACAAAAGTTGCGATTGGCCGACTGGCGCGCATCCTCGGGGACGAGCGGCCCCATCCGGTCGATTCCCCGGCTAATGATCTGGTTCGCGAGCGCATCTTAAGTGAGATCAAGACCTTGGGTTATACGCCAGAAGTGAGGGATGACTTTGCTTGTCGGGGGTCTAAACGTTTTGGCGGCATGAGCTGTGCGCGGGTCCGCAACATCCTCTTCCGGGCGGGCCCCTCTGATGGTGGTGCAGCCCTCATTGCAGCCCATTATGATTCTGTACCTGCAGGCCCAGGTGCCAGCGATGATGGTGCGGGGGTGGCTGCGACTTTAGAAATTGCCGCGCGTCTGGCGGGCCGCAAGCTGACAAAGCCGGTTATCTTCCTCCTCACCGATGGGGAAGAAGTTGGGCTGCTTGGGGCGAGTTCATTTGTGCGCAAAGACCCTTGGGCCAAGGACGTGGCCCTTGCCATCAATATGGAAGCGCGTGGCACAGGCGGCCCGGCGATCATGTTCCAAACCAGTGCACCCAATGGCCGCGATATTGCTGCGCTGACGGCTACGCCCGTGCGCACTATTGCCAATTCCATGGCGGCCGACATCTATCGCACCTTGCCGAACGACACCGATGCGACCGAGTTTTTGGCCAAAGGCTATGATGTCATCAACTTTGCCTTCATTGCCCCGGTTGCCCGGTATCACACCCCCCTAGACAATCTCGCCCATCTCGAGCCCGCCAGCGTTGGGCACATGGGTGGTGCGGCACTGGTGGCGCTGGAGGGGCATTTGGCAGGAAAGCCCACCGCCAACGCGCCAGAGGCGGATGTCATTTATTCCGATGTTTTGGGTCGTTTCATCTTGGTCATGCCGAAGGCTTTTGGCTATGGCCTATTGGGTTTCGGGCTGTTGGGAGCTTTGTTTGCTTATATACGAAGCGGGCCGAAAGGCGCCGTGCGTGCACTAATTGCGCCTCTGGCTGCACTTCTTGTCGCGGGCGGTGTTGGCTTCGGTGCCCTTTGGCTGATCGACCAAGTGCGCATTGAAAGCCAATGGTGGTTTGCCACCCCGATGGCGGGACGGCTTTTGGTCTATAGTAGTGGTCTCTTGGGTGCGCTGCTTGCGCTTTGGCTCTGTCGCGGGACCAGTCCTATGCGCGTCCTTGCTGGGGCTTGGATTTGGGTAACCGGGCTCTTTTTTGGCCTATCCGTTGTTTCCCCGGGCAGCATGATCCTTGCAGCGCCGGCTGCTGGGCTTGCCGGGGCGGGTTTCTTGCTGACAGGAATGAAGAGTGACCGCAGACTGCTTCAAGTAATTTTTGGCCTTGCCTCGGCCTTTGTCCTGCTGATTTTCATCCTGCCTGCCTTAGACTTTGCCGAAGTCGGCTTAGGCTTTGGTTTGGGTTGGGCGTTTGGGGCAGTTGGCGCCCTCTTGATGCTCTGCACGCTTGCACCAATCTGGCAGCCCGAGACGAAGATGGCTGGCGCGAGCTTGCTGACACTGTTGGTAATTGGCGGAGCCTTTGTGTGGGCTGCCTTCACGCCAGCCTATTCACCCGAAGTCCCAAGGCCATTGAATGTGCAGCACTGGCATGGTGACGACGGAGATCATGCTTGGGTGCTAGGTCCAGGTGATGAAGCCGCGCCGACCAGCATGCAGGCCCTAGCTCCGTTCGAACTGGCCTCGCTGAAAAATAGCGACAGCAAGCGCGTCCATGCGCCTGCACCAGTGCCGAGCGGCACCCCTATGCCCGCCCGCATTGAGATCCTCAATGAAACAAAGACAGTTGAAGGCCGCACCCTAAAGCTGCGCGTGCTCGCACCTGGTGCTGATGAAGTGATCCTCTCGGTTCCAAAGGAGGCGCAAGTTCGCATGCTGAGCGGTGGGACCGACGGGCAAGCAGGTGGAATTACCTTTGATTCCCCCAAAGCCCTTGGCTTGCGCTGTGTCGGTCGGTCGTGTGTGCAATGGGATTTAGAGGTGAAGCTTGGCACCACCCCGGCACCATGGATTACCCGCGCTGTTTTACGAAAACTGGGACCTGAAGGCGACCCCATCGTCAAGGCACGCCCGCCTTGGGCATCGCCTGTTCAAGGTGGCGACGTCAGGATGACCAATCAGAGCCAGAAACTTTAAGAAAAAAGCCCTCCGCCACGCAAGGGGAAGGGCTTTTTGTCCAATCAATTCCGGCCTTGCGGCAGAAGATTAATACTCGCTCTCATCCACATAGAAGCTTGGCTTGGTTGCTGGTTGCAGGCTTGGGCCTTCTTCGGGATCGATGATGCCCGCTTCGGCAGCTGCCTTCGCACGGCGTGACGAGGACGCCTTGACCAAAGCGTCAAGCTCGATCTGCGTGCACAGACCGATGGTGACGGGATCAACCGGCTTAATCTGGGCGCTGTTCCAATGGCTGCGGCTCCGCACGCTCTCAATGGTCGACTTGGTGGTGCCGATCAGCTTGCCCATTTGGGCGTCGGTGATTTCCGGGTGAAAGCGCAAGAACCAAGCAATTGCGTCTGGGCGATCTTGGCGACGTGAAACGGGCGTATAACGTCCACCGCGCTTTTTGACCGGCGGCAAGTCCAGCTTACGACCTTCCAAAGGCTTGATTTTGTGGGTCGGGTCTGCCTCACCGCGCGCTATTTCCTCACGCGATAATTGCGAATTGGCGATGGGGTCCAAGCCACGCACGCCGGTCGCGACATCGCCGTCGGCAATCCCTTTAACTTCCAACGGATGCAGGCCACAGAAGGCTGCGATCTGGTCAAATGTCAGGCCGGTATTGTCGATCAACCACACGGCAGTGGCTTTGGGCATCAAGATCTCGTACATGATTTCTGGCCTCCAGATACAAAATCGCCCGGCGCGACGGCCGGGCAAGGGGTCGCGGGCCCCTTCACTCAAGGGCCCTATAGGGGCAGACATAACGGTCTCTTGCGAAATTTGGAAGCCCGGCGACTGTTAGTTGGTGCTTGACCGGGATTGAAATTCAACCGTGTTAGAACCGGGTAGATGCACGCAGCCGCATCAGGGTTTCCCCATCAGCACCAGCGACATGGTTGGGCTGGTAGATGTGGGTTAGCTCAACCCCAAGCCAAGCTTCGGTTTCAGAGGTGCCCCCCAACAGCCAGTCACGACTAGCCGTCAAACGCAACTCGCGCCCGGTTGGCGTAATTTCAATGCTGCGCTCCGACCAAGTCTGAGCGCTGCCCCATGTGAGGTAGGGGTCCGCGAGGCGGTAGCGCAAGCTACCCTGTTCAACCCGTAACGGCTGCTCCAGACCTAGGCGCCACCTGCCGTTCGTTAACTCCCTGCCATAGACCAAGGAAGCGGCGCTAGCGTAAATCGGTGCCACCGAAGCAAAGGCCTTATTACCCGAGATATCGGCCAGTCGCGCGCCTTGCACCCGAGCGGTCAGGCTTGCGCGGTCATTCAGCGCAAAGTCAAATTGCAGCCCCAAAAAGCGACTTTGGGCCCGAGTTTCATCAGATTTGCGGCCATCGGAGAGCCATGCCGCGTCGCTCCAGCGCGAACCGAGGAAGCTGCCGTGCTCTGCAAGGCTCCCGAGTTCGAAGACACTGGTCAGACGTTGGCTTTGATGGGCCACTTGAACAAGAGAGGCAGACTGACGGGTCGCGCCCATGGTCCGCAGACGGCTGGACTCGCCTGAGGCATTAAATGCATGCAGGCTGAAAGAATCCTTGGTCAAAACTAGGCCTTGGAAGGATTGAAATTGGCCCAGCCCCATCAATCCGAATTGGGTACCGCCCCCGCTGGCATCGCCAGCTAAGCCATAGGGTCGCGTCGCAGAATCTGCGTCGGATTGCGCTAAGGATATGGCCATCGTCCCGCCCCAAGGCACCCCTGAAATCGGCATCAAGGCGCGGACTACGGGGGTTTGTCCGGCGACCCGGTCATCTTGTACGCCCCAAGCAGCACTCGCTGGGCTGCGTTTGGTAAAGCTGAGCAGACTGTCACCAATTTGTGCTTTTTGCTGGGGCTCTGACGCATAGGTTTCGGCTGTGAAGCCTAAGTTAGCTTGCGGACGTAACCGATATCCCAGCGAGACATTGAACGGGCGCTGATACTCATCCAACACGGCCGTGCTGAGACCATCTTGCATGAAGGCGTCGCCAAAGGCTTGGCCAGCGACGCCATCGAACAGATCAATGCGTACTGCTTCACCTGATGAACTGCTCGTCGCTGTGGCACCAACAGGTGAGAAGGCCCGCTCAAGGTCGATAATGCCGCGACCAAATGTATCGTCCGTCCCTGTAGTGCCGAGATCGCGGGCGGTGCGATAGAGGATGTCCACCGCTTGGGTACCCGTTAGACTGGGGAAGGCTTGGAATAAGAGCGCCAGAGAGCCGCTGATATGAGGAGCGGAAAATGAAGTGCCGGACAACCGCCAGCATGAAGTTGCATCGCAGTCGGCGATAATTTCGGTGCCAGGTGCCACCAAGTAATTGGTGCGGGCAACGCCAGCTTTTGCACTGAACGTCGA
Organism: Maricaulis salignorans; assembly: GCA_945891505.1. Classification (GTDB taxonomy): domain Bacteria; phylum Pseudomonadota; class Alphaproteobacteria; order Caulobacterales; family Aquidulcibacteraceae; genus Aquidulcibacter; species Aquidulcibacter miladensis. The sequence continues at coordinate 44,858 of CAMDDL010000008.1, forward strand.
AAGCGCTTCTGCGGTATCAGTGGAGCCTGCCGCAATGATCAAGCCGCTGAACCGCGGGTCGATCGACAATTGGGCGGGGAATTCTGGGTCGACCGTTGCATCATTGCCAGCTGATGCAACAACTACGATTCCTGCATTGGTGGCACGCAGTAGTGCAGCGGTTAGAGATGAACCGGTGGACGTTGATCCACCCAGAGACAGATTGATGACGCGCGCGCCATCCGCGATGGCAGAGTCCACCCCGCGCGCGATATTGGTCTCCGGCAGCTTACAGCCCTTATCTGTGCCGACTTCTTCGCACGTGCCCTCGCGGTCGGCGCGATAACTGATGATGGTGGACTTGAAAGCGACACCCACTGTGCCTGAGCCGTTAAACTCGTGCGCAATGATACCAGACACGCGGGTGCCATGACGCTCTTCGGCAGCGATTGTTTGATTTGGGCGACCGATTTCCATGTCGCGAGACAAGGTTGAGATGTTGTTCTTTAGGTCGATCTGATCGACATCGATCCCCGTATCAACAACGCCGACGCGAATGCCTGCGCCAGTCGCCCCATATTCCCAAGCCTTAACCGTCTTGATGCCAGCCACGCCCCAACTACGCGTATATTCGCGCGACAATGCTGATGGATAGTCCACGCCAGCGACCAAAGCAGGTGGTGGCGGCGGGGGCGGCGGGGGTGGCGGCGGCGGAGGAGGCGGTGGTGGCGGAAGAGGAGGTGGCAGAGGCTGGACGACGCCTCCACTGCCGCCACCGCTGGCGCATGCGGTCAACAGTACGGAATTTGCAGCAGCTAGAACCAGAAACAAGACACGGAGCGTCATTACATCGGGCCTCCAGCCCAGATTACTTTGCATGATGCTAACAGACTTACGTTTCGGGACTGTAAATTAGGGCGCTGACAAGAGTCTGAGAATAGACTGGCCATATCGACGGGCCTTGGCCTCACCAATCCCAGAGATTAACATCAAGGCCGATGACGTCGTTGGGCGCGCCAAAGCGACTTGGCGCAAGACAGTATCGTGGAACACCACATAGGGTGGGATACCGGCTGCACGCGCGGTTTCTAAGCGCCACGTCCGTAAAGAGTGGTAGACAGCCAAGGTCTCGGGATCGAGATCATCATCCAAGGCCAGCTTGGCGACGGTTCGTTTAGTGCCGCTTGCTTGGACTGGATCCTCGCGGGTGAAGACGGGGGCCTCACCCTTCAATACCGATCGGGCAAGATCAGGACAGGCGATAGTGAGAATTGGAAAGCCATCACGATTTTGCTCGGCCAAAATACCATCAAACAAGAGTTGGTCCAACACCCGACGCCACGCAGTTTTATTCAGCCCCTTGCCAATGCCATAGGTCGTACGTTCAGCAAAACGGGTCTCCAGCGCCCCGTCTGGGTCTGCCCCGATCAAATGGGAAATGATCCGGCCGCGCCCAAAACTCTCCTCACACCGGATGACTGCAGACAGCGCCATCTTCGCCCATTGGCTAGAATCATGGCCCATATTCGGGTTCGTACAGACATCGCATTGCCCACAATCTTGGACATCTGTCTCACCGAAATAGCGCCGGACGCCGCCCCGCCGACAGGCAAGACCGTCGAGGAATCCATAAAGCTGATTGAGCTTGGAGCGCTGAACCAGCTTCACCTCATCGGGCGCAGGTGAGCCATCAATCCGTTCAGCCATGAAACGACGATCGGAGAACCCGTAAAAAGCAATGCCTTCTGCTGGCAAGCCATCGCGACCGGCGCGCCCGACTTCTTGCCAATAAGCTTCAATGCTTTTGGGTGGGTCAGCATGAATGACATAGCGGACATCTGGCTTATCAATGCCCATCCCAAAGGCGATAGTCGCCACCATCACAACGCCATCTTCTTCTTGAAATCGGCGCAGATGCTCAGCCTTTAGGTCAGAAGGCATCTGGGCATGATAGGCCAGCGCATGGACACCCTTGTCTCGCAGACTTGTCGCTAATTCTTCGGTTTCTTTGCGCGCCGTGACATAGATGATGCCACACAGGCCTTGTCGCGCCAAAACCAGTTCCAGAATTCGGGCTGCTGTGCGGCTATCCTTGCGCCGTGTTGAAAGGATAAGATTTGGGCGATCAAAGCTTGCCACAAATTCGGGGGCGTGCGTCAAATGCAGCTGCCTACGAATGTCTTCGCGCGTGCGCACATCGGCTGTTGCGGTCACGGCCAATCGCGGCACACCGGGAAAAGCCTCTTGCAAGGCACCGAGGCGGCGATAGTCCGGCCGGAAATCATGGCCCCATTGACTGACGCAATGGGCTTCATCCACCGCGATAAGCGAAATCGGATAGCGGCTTAACCGCTCAACTAAAGCCCCAGATGACAGACCTTCTGGCGACACATATAACAGGTCTAAGCGGCCCGCTTCGAGTGCAGAAAACACCGCCTGCTTATCTTCCCACGCCATACTGGAATCAAGGCGCGCCGCGCGAACCCCTGCTGCAAGCAAGGCTTCGACTTGGTCGGTCATCAAGGCAATTAAGGGCGAAACGACGATACCAACACCCTGCCGCAACAGGGCCGGGATTTGATAGCACACGCTCTTGCCACCGCCTGTTGGCAGCACCGCCAAAGCGTCGCCACCGGCAAGGATTTGGGCAACAACATCGGCTTGTAAGCCCCGAAATGCGCTATGTCCGAAAACGCGGGTAAGCGTTGCCTGCGCATCTGCCAAGTTCGGTTCTTGTGGGGGGAGCACTTCAGCCAGCATACCCCCTCATGAGGCGCTTCGGGCAGGTAGGCTAGCGTTTGGCACTGCCAAACGAAGAATGACCGTCCCCTACCGCCCCAATTCCCGCATGGCTCGATCCAGACCTTGGATTGTCATCGGGAACATGCGTTCGCGCCCGATCACGTCGCGGATCAAGCTCACCGAAGGCGTATGGTCCCAGTGCCGCTCTGGCACCGGATTGATCCAGATGAGATGCGGGTAGACGTCAGACACGCGCTTCAGCCAAGCGGCACCTGGCTCTTCGTTCCAATGCTCCACGCTGCCACCAGGATAGGTGATCTCGTAAGGGCTCATCGTCGCATCACCAACGAAGACGACTTTGTAATCGGCAGGAAACTTGTGCAGCACGTCCCAAGTGGGAAGTTTCTCTGCGGTGCGGCGACGATTGTCTTTCCACACTTCCTCATAGACGCAGTTATGGAAGTAAAAATATTCCATGTGCTTGAATTCGGTGCGCGCGGCGGAGAATAACTCCTCACACACTTTGATGTGGGCATCCATCGAGCCACCAATATCAAAGAAGATCAGCACTTTGACGGTGTTGCGTCGCTCTGGTCGCAGGACAACATCAAGGTAGCCATTCTTTGCGGTGGTATCGATCGTGCTCTTGAGGTCGAGCTCAGACGGGGCTCCATCGCGGGCCCAACGACGCAGGCGGCGCAGCGCAACTTTGATATTGCGGGTGCCCAACTCAACCTGATCGTCGAGGTTTTTATACTCGCGCTTGTCCCAAACCTTCACCGCGCGACCATGGCGGCCTTCCTTTTGGCCGATCCGCACACCTTCAGGATTATAACCATTGGCCCCAAAAGGTGAGGTGCCGCCCGTACCGATCCATTTATTGCCGCCTTCGTGCCGCTCTTTTTGCTCTTCGAGGCGCTTTTGCAGCGTCTCCATCAGCTTTTCCCAGCCGCCAAGGCTTTCAATCTCCGCCTTCTCTTCCTCCGTGAGATATTTCTCCGTCAGGGCACGAAGCCAATCCTCGGGGATCGCTGCTCCGAGCGCTTCACTGGTCTTTTCTAAGCCCTTGAAGACATGACCAAAGACGCGGTCAAACTTGTCGAGATTGCGCTCGTCCTTGACCAGTGCGGAGCGCGACAAATAGTAGAACTCCGTGATGTCGCTCTCAATCACTTCCTTATCCATCGCTTCCATCAGAAGCAGATATTCCTTCAAACTGATAGGAACCTTGGCGTCGCGAAGTTCTGAGAAGAAGCGCTGGAACATGTGTATTTATCCTAACAGGACGTGGACCCTAACCCCGGCTTTCACGCCGCGCCAAAAACGCCAAGCGCTCAAACAAGGCAACGTCTTGCTCATTCTTCAAAAGCGCACCGTGCAAGGGCGGGATCAGCTTTGACGGATCTTTTTGCTTGATCGCATCGAGGTCAATATCATCTGTGACCAAAAGCTTGAGCCAATCGAGCAATTCCGAGGTAGACGGCTTTTTCTTCAGGCCTGGTACTTTGCGCATGTCATAGAAGCTTGCCAACGCATTGGCGATCAAGCGTTTTTTGATCCCTGGGAAGTGGACGTCCACGATTGCTTGCATCGTGTCTTCGTCTGGGAATTTGATATAGTGGAAGAAACAGCGACGCAGGAAGGCATCTGGCAGTTCCTTCTCATTGTTCGATGTGATGATCACGATGGGGCGCTCTATCGCCTTAATGGTCTCACCGGTTTCATAGACGTGGAACTCCATCCGATCCAATTCTTGCAAAAGGTCGTTTGGAAATTCGATATCGGCCTTATCAATCTCGTCGATCAGCAGAACACAGCGGCCCTTATGTTCAAAGGCTTCCCACATTTTGCCCTTTTTGATGTAGTTCTTGACGTCCTTAACACGCTCGTCGCCCAATTGGCTGTCGCGCAGGCGCGTCACCGCATCATATTCGTAGAGGCCTTGGACTGCTTTTGTGGTCGACTTGATATGCCATTCCAGCAACGGCATGCCTAAGGCCTTTGCCACTTCGATTGCCAAGACCGTCTTGCCGGTTCCCGGTTCACCCTTGATCAGCAAGGGGCGCTCCAATTTGATGGCCGCATTGACCGCGACTTTCAAATCATCCGTCGCCACATAATTCTTTGAGCCCTCAAACCGCATCCCTAGCACTCCTGATCATTTTGTTTTTGTCAGCTTGCCGACAGGCTAACAGGCATGGGGTGGTTGGAGCAAGTGCTGTTTGCCGAGCTTGTTGAAGTTCGATGTGCCTGCTTTTTGGGCAGGCCTGCGCAAGACACACTCAGTCCGCTTGACAGAAAGAGGTCTCGCCCGTGGAGTACCGTCGTAAAAGGGGAAACACCATGGCGCGCGCGCCTGACAAAGGAAGTGAAATGGCTGCGCCACCGCGCCCCGGCCAACAAGGGCCTTTTGAGGGCTATCAGCTCGGGGCTGCCTATGATGAAATGTTTGACGCCAAGGGCGATCCCCGCCCCGGCTGGGCTGGTCTCTATAACCGTTTAAGCCAAGCAACCCCGCAAAGCCTGCGCGATCTGCAAGCCAATATTGACCGCACCTTTATGGCCCAAGGCGTGACTTTTACTGTCTATGGCCACGAAGATTCGACAGAAAAGATCATCCCAACCGATATTCTGCCGCGCATTATTCCGGCAGCAGAGTGGGACAAGTTAGAGCGCGGCTTTAAACAAAGGCTAGAGGCCCTAAACCTATTCCTAGCTGACATTTATGGTGACCAAGCCATTATCAATAACGGCTATGTGCCGCGGGACTTGATTCTAGGCTCGTCCAATTATCGTCGAGAAATGCTGGGCGTCGAAGTGCCCCATGGTGCCTATGTCAACATATGCGGCACCGATGTGATCCGCCGCGAAGATGGCGACTATGTTGTTCTAGAAGATAATCTTCGGGTCCCTTCAGGCGTCTCCTATATGCTGTCCAACCGCGATGCGGTTAAGCGCGCTTTTCCAGACCTGTATCGTGCAGCACGGGTTCGCCCGGTTGAGACCTATCCCGATGATCTTTTGGCCATGCTGAAGAGCTTGGCGAGTGAATATCAGCCAGACCCCACAGTCGTAGTGCTGACCCCCGGTGTCTTCAACTCTGCTTATTTTGAGCATGCCTTTTTGGCGCGCTTGATGGGAACGCCCTTGGTCGAAGGGCGCGACTTAGCGATCCATGACAATGTTGTTTATATGCGCACGACGTCAGGTCTGAAGCGCGTGGACGTGATTTATCGGCGCGTCGATGATGCCTTTGTGGACCCCTTGGCGTTTAGACCCGATTCCACGCTTGGTGTCGCAGGTTTGATGAACGCCTATCGCGCGGGCAATGTCGTGATTGCCAATGCGCCTGGTGCCGGTGTTGCCGATGACAAAGCTGTCTATGCTTACACCCCGCAAATCATCAAACATTATCTCGATCAAGATCCGATCATTGATATCGTTGAGACTTTCTTATGTCGCGAGAAAAGCCAGATGTCACACGTTTTAGCCAATCTCGACAAATTGGTGGTCAAAGCGGTTGGCGAGAGTGGCGGCTATGGCATGTTGATTGGACCCCACGCCACAAAAGCGCAAATTGACGAGTTTGCTGCCAAAATCAAAGCAGACCCCGAAAATTATATCGCCCAGCCGACCATCTCGCTCTCAACGGCACCGACCTATATTGATAGCGCCGTTGAAACCCGCCACGTCGATCTGCGGCCGTTCATTTTGTGTGGCGCTAAAATGACCCTAACCCCTGGGGCCCTGACACGTGTGGCTCTGCGCAGGGGCTCGCTGGTGGTGAATTCGAGCCAAGGCGGCGGCTCTAAAGATACTTGGGTTCTGTCAGGTCCAAGTGATGGGCGGGCACGGCCATGATGTTATCGCGCGTTGCAGATAGTTTTTATTGGATCGGCCGCTACACCGAACGCGCCGAGCATGCCTGCCGGGTGCTTCAAATCACCCTGACTGCTGGGCTTGAGGCCGGGGCAGAAGAGGCTGAAATGACGACAGAGCGCGCAATGCGGGCCTTGGGTGCTGCCCCTATGGCTGCCCGCATGGATGCTTTAGAAGAGGCTCGTCTTCTGACCTTTGGCGGCAAAGGCGATCTCTCTTCCATCCATACCGCCGTCTTCGCAGCGCGGGAAAACGCCCGCCAAGTTCGCGATCAAATTACTACCGAAATGTGGGAGCGTCTCAACCGGCTCTATTTCCGGGTGCGGGAGACCGCAACCAAGCGAAACTTCGGTCAAATTGCGGCTGGCTTCTTCGAAGAGACGATCAATGACCTGCATGCGTTCAAGGGTATTGTTTCTGGAACGATGAGCCACGGCGAGGGCTTCCACTTCCTGTCGATGGGCCGCACGGTCGAACGCGCACAATTGATTGTCCGTTTACTCGACCTGCACTTTGGCGAGAAGCAGGCGGCCATTGGTGATTTCGGTTGGGTTCAGTTGTTGCGGATGTGTTGTGGCCTTGAACCTTATCTGCGGGTGAAGACGGCGACCTTTCGGCGCGATCAGATTGCCGATTTCTTGGTGCTTGACCCCTATTTCCCGCGATCCTTGCGATTTTGCGCCAATACGATTGCCCAACATATCGATGCGGTTGGTGCGCTGGCTGATGAGCGTGCGCGCGAGACCTGTACCCGCTTGTCTGGTCGCTTAGCAGCACGGCTAAATTTTGCGGTGCTAGATGAAGTTACAGGCAAAAACGGCCAAGCCTTTATCGCCCAAGTCGCTGACGATTGTATCGCCATCTCTGAGGCCGTTCACGCGGCTTTTATCAGCTATTCCTTAGCAGACCGACTGCCTGGAACCAGCACTTTAGGAGTGCGTTGATGCGCCTCGAGATCACGCATGAGACCCGCTATACTTATTCGGCACCTGTCCGTGAAAGCGTGATGGAATTGTGGCTGCAGCCCCTGACCTTACCGATGCAGCGCCTAGTCGGGTTTGATATTGTGACCGAGCCCCGCGCCAAGATGATGACGTATCGAGATTGGCTCGGGAATATCGTCTATCATTTTGACGTACCGGCCAAACATACCGAGTTGGTTATTCGCTCACGGGCTATGGTTGAGACCTATGAACGGACCGAGCCCCTGCCAGTAAAAGTTGATCCAGGTGCCTGGGCCTACTTGCGCAGCGATGAAGTTCGAAGCCGTTATTATGACATGATGCGTCCTTCGACCTTTGTGGATGGATCTGGTCACCTAGAGACCTTCATGCGTGAACGGGACCTTTTGGTGCTGCCACCTGATCCGCTGACCGGCTTGCGCATCCTCAATAAGGAGATTTATGGGGCATTTGACTATGTGCCAGGCTTTACCGCCGCCGATAGCCCAATTGATGCCGCGCTCGAGCACCGCAAGGGCGTGTGCCAAGACTTTGCACACATTATGTTGGCGGTGGCCCGCCAGTGGGGCGTGCCATCGCGCTACGTGTCTGGCTATCTGGCCAGAACCGAACAGGATACCCAAATCCGTTCGGTTCCCGACGCGTCACATGCGTGGGTTGAATGCTATCTGCCGGAACAAGGCTGGGTCGGATTTGATCCAACTAATGACATGCTGGCTAATGAGCGCCATGTCGTGGTCGCTTATGGTCGTGACTATGCCGATGTGCCCCCAACCCGGGGCGTTTTGAAGGGCGACGCGGATAGCTTACTGGAAGTGGACGTGCATGTTCGCCAAGCTGAGCGTCTCTCCCTAGACAGTGACTTCTTGAAAGTTGTCCGCTCGCCACGGACACGGCCGGACCAATTAATGGCTTCAACCAAGCCCCAAAGGGCGATGGCGCTCGAAATGCAGCACCAAATGGAGCAGCAGCAGCAATAATTTGCAGTAACCGACTACCAGGCCGAGGTTGCCAGATTGAACTGGCATCAGATGTTTTGAAATATGCTTGCGATTTAAGGTGCCGTTGCAATTAATACCCGCTTGGGGTGAAATCTGAGGTTTACCTCTGTCTTTGCACGGGCAGGTACATTCCCCAATCCGCGCAGCGGGCTTTAATTTTATCTCACTATAATCAATGCGATAATATCTCCCAGTCCCAACGACTTGTCAAAGTCTTTTGACGTTTTCCCCAATTAGGTTACCAAAAGTTATATCCTTTATGAACGGGAAATGAATAAGCGCTATAAAGCCGATTCTCCAGATAATAGAATCAGGTTTGTGCCTCCTGATTACTTAATTCAAATAATGATTTAGAATGAAACACATGAAAATACCAAATAGGTAAGGTTCTCCTGTGGTAACTAATGAAAAATAGGCCTTTTCATGTGCGCGACACAATGTAAAAGCGAAGCAACGAATTTTAAAAGTGGAGGAATTTGGATGCCACAAGGGAAATTGAATACCCGTCCGGCGGTCGCGGCTCAGGATCGCGCAGAGCGAATTCTAATCGAAGCGACGAGATTATTTACCGAAAATGGTTACGCGGGCACTCGAATGTCTGATATTGCCTCGGCAATTGGCGTAACAAAGCCTATTGTCTATCGGTATTTTGACTCAAAGCAGGTATTGTTTGAATCATTGGTGCGGCGCGTACTTGCCGACCAAATCGAAGGCGCTTGCCGTTTAATTGATGAACATCGCGGCCCCACAAAACCCTTGTTGAACCAATTGGTCCGAGACGCCCGGATTGCTCTAAGCGCGCCCGGTGCTCTAGCCCCGTGGCGCATCGCAGTGGGCGAAGCCGACCGCTTCCCAGATTTGGCCGCTTTTTTGCGTCATGGCTTCATCGACCCCGTTGAGGCATCAATCCGAAACCTATTTGAGCGATCTCTAGCCGCTACGGAAACCCAAGGCACCGATGCCGCGACTCTCACGCGATTATTCTGCGCGCCGGTGGCCGCAGTTGCAATGATGATGGCAACCTTTGGCGAAACCGAAGAAGCTCAGTTTGACGTTGACGCTTTCCTTGCAGCCCATGTCGAAGGCTTCTGGCAAGGCTGGGCCGTTAAGCCCTAAAGCTTAGCGTCCCAAACGGCGCTCCCAATATTTGGCAAGGCGTAGATAGCGATAGAATGCGTAATTCATAGCTGTCATAAAACCATAGAGACCACGCACAAAATGTCTTCTCGCGATATAGGCCTTCATAAAGGCCAGCGGGAATTCTGCGACCAATCGCGCCGCGCCAATCTTGCGCCCTTTCTTGTCCAAATCATCGGCCTGCATGTCGGCATAGGCATTCAACTTGATTAATTCATGACCCAGCGAGCGGATTGAGCGGTGCTCGATCACACCGTTCAAACGATAGACGGGCGTTCCCTTCACCAAGTCCACCCGGTCATGCACAGGCGAGGGTGAGTATCGCCCGACCTGTTTATGATACAGGCGAACTGGGCTTAGCCTAAAGGCCCAAGCATGGGGACGGGCCTCACCGGGAAACATCTCGATAATGTCGGTTTCAAACCCGCATGGCGACAAATTAGCTTCACCGATGGCGGCCCCGATAGAGGCCGCCAACTCCGACGTCACAACTTCGTCGGCATCAATATTCAGCATCCAGGCATGGCGGCACTGATCTTCACCGAACTGCTTTTGTAAGCCATAGCCCGGCCAAGGATTGAAGATCACACGGGCACCGAGGCGCGCTGCCAGCTCTTGCGTTCCATCTGTAGACCCAGAGTCTATCACCACAATATCGTCCGATAACCCCTTTACGGATTCTAGCGTTGGCCCAAGACGATCCACTTCATTCTTGGTGATGATAAAGATCGACAGGGGCAATGACATTGCGCGTTTCCTTCAAGGACACCTTCCCTAGCAGAGCCCCAGCATGCCCGTCGAGATGGAGGGCTTGATTGGGCAACGCAAGCCGACCATAAACTGATAGCTAGCCCTCGCTTCGGACAAGCTATCGCCCTACATAGCGATCATGAGCGAAGATCGTGAGCGCAATCGATTAAGTGGCCGGCTCAGCCGGGTTGCCCGTGTTGGCGTGAACATGGGTGCGGCTGCGGCCACCTTTGGAGCCCAAAGGCTGGCTGGCGGCAGTGATGCCGACAAAACGATAGCCATTGCGCTGCGCCAAGCCCTCGGAAAAACCCGAGGGCCTTTGATGAAGGTGGCCCAAATATTGGCCACCATTCCCGACTTCTTGCCCCCTGAGTACGCTGAAGAGCTTGCATCTCTTCAGTCCGATGCGCCCTCGATGGGCTGGCCCTTTGTCAAACGGCGGATGCGCGCCGAATTGGGGGCCGATTGGGAGAGCCGGTTTGCGAGCTTCGAGCGCGAAGCAGCGCACGCCGCATCACTTGGCCAAGTCCATCGCGCGACGCTCCATGATGGCCGATTGGTCGCGTGCAAATTGCAATATCCAGATATGGCGAGTGCGGTTGAGTCTGATGTTTCACAACTCAAGTCCCTGCTCGGTTTATTTCGAACTTTTGAGAAATCCCTAGACCCGAGTGAGGCTGTCGAGGAAGTCACCGATCGCTTGCGCGAAGAGCTCGATTACACGCGCGAACGCCAACATATGCGACTTTATGGCGATCTATTGGCTGCACAGCCAGACATCACTTGCCCAGAGCCCATCGACGACCTGTCAACTGGGCGGCTATTGACCATGACCTGGCTCGACGGCGCACCGCTTTTGACTTTTAAAGATGCGCCGCAGGAAGAGCGCGACCGCATCGCGACTTTATTGTTCAAAGCTTGGTGGGTGCCGATGATGGCAACAGGGGTTATCCATGGGGACCCACATTTGGGCAATTACTCCCTTACCCCCGGTGCCAAAAGGCTCAACCTTCTCGACTTTGGCTGCGTCCGGATTTTCCCACCGCGTTTTGTTGCAGGTGTCGTGCAGCTCTATCTTTCGCTGGAGCGCAATGACTTTGAAGGCACCATGGCCGCTTATGAAATCTGGGGCTTTAAAGGACTGACACGGAAACTCGCCGAAGTCCTCAATTTGTGGGCCAAGTTTATTTATGCGCCACTTCTCGACAACCGCATACGCACCGTCGCGGATGGCGTCGCTCCCGGGGATTATGGGCGCAAGGAAGCGTTTGAAGTGCGCAATCTGTTGAAAGAACATGGTCCCGTGGCCATCCCACGGGAGTTTGTCTTTATGGACCGCGCGGCCATTGGTTTAGGTGCCGCCTATCTACATTTGGGTGCCAAGCTCAATTTCTATGAATTGTTCCAGAACTCTATCGCAGGCTTTAACGAGGCCGACCTCGGTGCGCGACAAGATCAGGCCTTGCAGCGAGTTGGCTTGCGCTGAAATCTTAGCGGCCCTTGACGCAAGGTCACGGCTTGCTCAAGCGCCCGCCTTAGGCCAAGTCGAGGACATGACAGAGGCTAGCCCCAATAATCTTGTTCGTTCCGAACTTTCTTCCGTGCCAGAAGTCGCTGAAGGCAGCCGCGACAAGGGGCCTTTGGAATCGTATGGCGGTGAACGTCCAACCTATCCCGCTTGGGCATTGGACGCGATTGCGCACGAACCAGAAATCAAGCACTTCCAGGTCGAAGGAGCCAAGCTGGAACTGCTGATGTGGGGAACAATCGGCCAACCGGGCGTGCTGCTGCTCCACGGCAATGGTGCGCATGCGGGTTGGTGGAGCTTTATCGCCCCGTTTTTAGCCAAATCCGGCTATCGCGTTGCTGCCCTGTCCTTTTCTGGCATGGGGGGATCAGACTGGCGTGAAACCTATACAATGGACTTGTTCGCGGACGAGGTCTTAGGGGCCTGTGATCAGGCGGCCCTCGCCGCAAGTGGTCAAGCCCCAGTGATTGTGGCCCATTCTTTTGGTGGCGTACCTGCAATTTATACAGCACTGAAGGCCGCCGAACGCGTGGGCGGGCTTATTTTGCTCGACAGCCCAATTGAGCCGCCCGGTGAAGAATGGAAGGGCCCGCCGAAACGGACAGCCCCCAATCGAGTTTATACCACTTTAAACGAGGCCTTGGCGCGCTTTCGCTTGGCCCCACCCCAGCCTTGCGAGAACCACTGGGCATTGGACCATATTGCACGAGGCTCGTTGAAACAGGTCGAAGGGGGCTGGACGTGGCAGTTTGACCCATTCTTATGGAATAGCTTTGCGCCCATGATCATGTCGGAGCGCGCCAGCCGCCTCAAGGTTCCTACAATTGTCATGCGAGGCGGTAACTCATTTTTGATGGAAGACCGCATCTTCACTTATATGAAGACGATTTTCCCAATGGGTACGGGCTTTGTCACCATTCCAGAAGCGCAGCATCATCTGCTGTTAGACCAGCCATTGGCTATGATTGCCGCATTGGAATCCAGTTTGGCTGGCATCTCTATCTTGCCTAAGACCCCGATGCGCGGCTAAGAGGGGCATAACGGAGAGTTCATATGGCCAGCCACGACGATCATTATTCCCACGGCGAAATGGAAATCACAGAGCAATCTGCCATGTATCAGTCGTTTTTGGTTGCAACCCAATGGGGCTGTGTCCTGATTGCGGCCATGGTGGCTTGTATGGCACTGATCTGGGGCGCGGACGTGCCTTGGCTACAAGCGGTTCTGGGCTGTGGCGCTTTGTCGGTTGTGGCAGGCCTCGGCATGAAGATGGGTAGTGCCTTCACGATTACGTCGGTTTTGATCACCATCATCGGCTTGATATCGGGCGGCATTTCGACCGTCGTCGGCATGTTCATTTAAAGCGGCTTGCCAGCCGCACGGCCAACCGGAAGGATGGGCCTAGGGGTCACTTAAAGGCCCCATTCCAATGCAGGTTAAATACTGGCCTTTTGACCACAACCGGTTTCAAGACTGACCGAACCCATGGAGCCGCGTGTTGGCCAAAGTGCAGATTGAAATTAATGGACGCAGATATGCGATTGGCTGTGATGAAGGCCAAGAAGATTATGTTATGCGCTTGGCCCGCTATTTCGATGAGCATGTTAAACGCCTAGCCAGTTCTGTCGGACAAATTGGTGACCAGCGACTTTTTTTGATGGGTGCTTTGATCGTTGCTGACGAGATGCATGATTTGAAGGTGCGTCTTGACAAAGCTGAAGCCGAAATTGCGCGCTTGAGTGATGTTCGGGCGCAGGCTGCCCAGGCCGCCCTTGATCCAGCACCGGTTACGGCTTTGGACGGCGCAGCTGGTCGCCTTGAGGCATTGGCAGCGCGGCTAGAGCAAGCCTGAACCATCTTGGCCCATTGCTTCACGCAATAAACTATCACCCGCAGCTTCTTCGAGAATAGTCTCGAGCGCCTGTCCATTGACGGGCACTTTGCCAATTTCCAGCATCAGCGGCACGGCGAAGGGGGATATCCGTTCAAGCTTCTGGTGACGGACTTGCCCGGCAATGCGCGCCAAGCATTCCGACAGCCGCCGAATGTCCAAGAGCCCCTCACCAGCTTCATAGCGCGCAGCCTCCAGCAGAATATGGTCTGGCTGGTGGCGGCGTAGCACATCAAAAATCAAATCCGACGAAAAGGTAACTTGCCGGCCTGTCTTGGTCTTACCGATTTGGTTTTGCTCAATCAGACCGGCAATGACTGCGCACGTGCGAAACGTCCGCTTCATTAAGACGCTTTCTTCCAGCCACTCCTCCAGATCATCACCCAGCATATCCTGATCTAGCAACTGGTTCATATTTACGCGGGCCATATCCTTCTGTCCCCAAACCGAAATGGCATAATCATTGGCAACGAAACCCAAAGGATCAAGGCCCAGCCGTTCAAGACGGCGGGTCAACAACATGCCGAGTGTTTGATGGGCTAGGCGGCCCTCAAACGGATAGCATGCCAAATGGAAGCGATTGCCGCGCGGAAAGGTTTCCACCAAGATTTCATCCTCTTGGGGTATGATCGAAAAGCAACTTTGCATCTGAAGCCATTCTTGCAGCTGCGGATGCAAAGTCGGCCAATAGCTTTTGTTGGCGATCATGGTGCGCACACGGCCCGCTAGATAGGTCGAAAGCGGGAATTTACCGCCTGCCCAAGACGGCACTTTTGGCGATTGGTCATGCGCTTTGCTCACCAGACAATCGGTGCCGGAGACCCCTTCAAAGCGCCAGACTTCGCCAGCGAACAAGAAAGTATCGCGCGGCGACAGGCCATCGACAAAATATTCCTCAATCTCACCGACAACACGGCCGCCCACAAATGTGCTGCCCCCCGCTGGCGTTCCAGGTCGGCGAGAGCGGTTTGCAGAAACTTGGCGAACCTTCAAAACTGGCTCCGCCACAATCGAACCGACATTCATGCGCCAAGCTCGTGCGGCCTCGCGATTGCGGCATAAGAGGCGGCCCTGCCCGTCGCGGATCAAACGGGCAAATCGGTCATAGGATTTCAGGGCATAGCCGCCATCGGTCACAAAGCCCAAGACCCGATCAAATTGTTCGCGCGGCAACAGATGATAGGGTCCTGCGGAGGTGACCTCTGCGAAG
Source organism: Maricaulis salignorans (assembly GCA_945891505.1). Lineage (GTDB taxonomy): Bacteria > Pseudomonadota > Alphaproteobacteria > Caulobacterales > Aquidulcibacteraceae > Aquidulcibacter > Aquidulcibacter miladensis. The sequence continues at coordinate 59,937 of CAMDDL010000008.1, forward strand.
AGGTCATCAGGTTGAAATGGGCCTCCAACGGCGCACCCCATAATATGCTGTGCCAAGATATCGATCGCGCCACGTCTGGGAACAGGACCATCAAGATGCTGTGCCAAGACAGCATCGCGGGCGGCTTGGCACTCTAGCATTTCAAACCGATTGGTTGGCACCAGAACTGCCTTGGAGACTTCATCCAGCCGGTGATTGGACCGACCGATCCGCTGAATCAGTCGAGAGGAGCCTTTGGGTGCCCCCATCTGAATCACAAGGTCAACATTGCCCCAATCAATCCCAAGATCGAGCGTTGAAGTACAAACAATGGCGCGCAAACGGCCCTGCGCCATGGCTTCTTCCACTTTCCGGCGCTGCGACACATCGAGTGAGCCATGATGCAGCGCAATTGGAAGATTGGCCTCGTTGATCTTCCAGAGTTCCTGAAAGGCCAGTTCGGCCTGAAATCGCGTGTTGACAAAGACCAGAGCCATCTGGGTTTGTTCAATGGCTTGATAGACCTCTTGCATGGCATGACGACCCGTATGCCCAGCCCAAGGAATGCGCTCCTCAGACAAGAGTATCGAGATATCAGGTGCTACGCCCTTTGGCCCGCGCACAATGCGAGCGAAGCGGGCCTTAGAGCCAGCCTGAGGCGCAATCCACTGAGCCAAAGCCGCTTCATCAGCGACGGTAGCAGAAAGGCCCGTACGGCGCGCTGACGGGGCAAAGCGCTGCAACGCTGCCATCCCCAACGCCAAGAGATCTCCACGCTTGGTCGGTGCAAGGGCATGGGCCTCGTCAATGATAATCCGCTTAAGCCCCTGAAACAGATTGGCCGCATCTGGCATGCCGACAAATAGGGCGACTTGTTCAGGTGTCGTTAGCAAGAGGTCAGGCGGATCATAACGCTGACGCTGTCGTTTCGTCGCGGGTGTATCACCGGTCCGCGTTTCCACCCGAATAGGTAGTCCCATTTCTCCGATCGGGGTCATTAGATTACGTTCGACATCCACCGCCAAGGCTTTGAGTGGCGAGATATAGAGCGTGTGGAGACCTCGTGGCTCATGAGCAGGCTCGGCCAGTTCAATTAGGCTAGGCAAAAAGCCCGCCAAAGTCTTCCCAGCCCCTGTGGGTGCGATCAAGAGGCTATGCTCGCCAGCTTGATCGGCAGCTAAAAGATCAAGCTGATGGGCGCGTGGGGCCCAGTTACGACCCGTGAACCAAGCCTGAAAGGATGTTGGCAGCGCAGAGGCAGTCATGGCTTGGTGTGGGGTTCCTCGTCATCGGACGACTTTCGCCCCATCGCCAAAATCTGCCCGAGGACCGAGTTTGTTTGCACCGGCCCAAAGCCCACTTTGTCCTCGCGCGGGACTGCTGGGCGCCGCGCCGTGCGCCACAAGACCCACGGCACCATGATGGCAGATACCACGCCGGCTTGCCAGAAGATGGAGAGCGCGCTGCCCGTCACCTCAACCAACAGGCCGCCGATCGCCGGGCCAATGATGGTTCCCGCTGCCCAAACAAACAGGAGGCCAGAGCTTGCAGCAGCTAGTTCAGCTCGGGGGGTGCGGTCCCCCAAATGGGCGACCGCAATACCGTAATAGGACAACGCCCCTGCCCCCCAAATGCCAAACAGGATTGTATTGAAGGTGAGCGAAAGCTCCGCCCCTATTGTGGCCAGAATAAAGGCCGCAATGGCTGGAACGCCAATCAGTATGGCCAAGACGATGCGTCGATCTATCCGGTCAGACAATCTGCCCGCGTGCCACTGAACGAGTAACGAGCCGATCCAAGCGGCGGCTTGGAACGTCGCTGCCGCCTGCGGCCCGCCCCGCTCGCTGGCATAGAGAGGCGCTAGCGACAAAACAGCGCCATTGACCAGCCCAGAGCCAACGGCCGCCACGAAGGCTGCCGGCGCAAGCTTAAACAGTCGCGAGGGCAACATGCGTAAGACAGTCGCAGGCGGTGGTGGACTGGTATCTGCGATGGAGATCGGCACCAGAGACAGCGCCAGAAAGGCGGCGGCGGCCATAATCGGCCCTGGTGCATTCGGCTCTGGATGGGTAAAGCCAATAATGAAGGGCCCCGAGACGAGCCCCAGCTTGGTGCACAGCATGTAAAAGCCAGTTACATCGCCGCGCCGCGCATTGGGGATGGCAGACGCCATCCAGCCCTCGGCGGCGGCAAACATCACCGCAATCGCTGCCCCCGCCAGTAAGCGGCTGATCGACCAAGCCCAAGCGGAATCACTTGCGTAAAGCAGCAGTGTGTTCACACAGGCGATGGATGCGGCAGCCGCATAGCTGCGAATGGCCCCAATGGCGCGCAGCATAATCGGCGCGAACCAAGCCCCGGCCAGAAAGCCAAGACCATAGGCGGAGGCTACCAAGCCAATTTGAGTGCCCGTGAACTGAAGTGCCTGCATCTGAAGCGGCAGCCAAACACTCAACAGGCCGCCCGCAATCTGCAGCAGTGTCTGCCCCCCAATCAGAGAGGCGACATCTCGCATCGGATTTCCCCTTGGGGTTCCTGACGGCAGGGAGACTGGATCGCTCATGGATGAACGATAGGCCGTGATGGCGCACAGGGCCAGAATGTTTCCGCATCGCGAACAAGCTTTGTTCACACCCTAGCAAGGTAGGCGCTGGCAAACTTGGGCTTGGAGTTAACTGATGCGACCATCTCAATCTACGCGTAAACCTGCGAGCGCTCTTGCAGTGCTCATGACTGCCTTGCTGGTGACTGCCTTGCTCGGTGTGTCGGCAGAGGCAAAGCCGAAAAAGCCTGCGGGCCTTCGAGGCGGCATTTCAGCAGCTCCGACACCAGCCAACCCGGCGCAAGCATGGCTGGGCCAATCGGTTTGGCGTGCGACAACTTGTGACAAGAAAGAAAATTTCCAAACCTTTAGTTTCACCCCGGCACCGCAAGTCGAAGTGGGATCTGGCAAAAAGGGCGATGGCGAGAAGCTGGAACTATTACATGTTGGCACCAGCCCCGATGGCCTGATTGAAATTGAGACACGGGTTTGTGCGCCGGTCGGCTGTAACCAGACCGTCGAGCGCTATAAAAAGACTGGCCCAAACCAAATGCAGGAATGGCACTTTGAAGGCCGCCTGCCTGAACTTCAGCCCTATGTGTTGGTTCGTGACGGCCAAGCCGTCGATGGCTCTGGCCCCGGTCGTATATTTAACCGATGCCCGAACTAAGGGCGGGTCTGACCTGAGCCGCGCACGACATATTTGTAAGTCGTAAGCCCTTCGGCTCCTACAGGCCCACGTGCATGTAAACGCCCCGTGCCGATCCCGATCTCGCCACCAAAGCCAAACTCGCCGCCATCTGCAAATTGGGTGGAGGCATTGACCAGAACGATGGCGCTATCGACCTCATGCAAGAAACGCTCAGCTGCAGCGTGATCCTCCGTCACGATCGCATCCGTATGGCCGGAGCCATAGCGTGCGATGTGGGCTACAGCCGCTTCAATCCCAGGCACTACGGCTATCGACAAGATAGGCGCGAGATATTCGGTACGCCAGTCCTCTTCTGTTGCCTCTGCCATCGGCACAATGGCTTGGGCAGCCGCATCGCCGCGAAGCTCACAGCCTTTTTCCATCAGCGCCGCCGCAATCTTGGGCAATAGGGCGGAGGCAATTGCTTGGTCGATCAAAAGCGTCTCCGTCGAGCCACACACGCCCGTGCGACGCATTTTGGCATTGAGGGTCAAGGCAACAGCCTTGTCAGCATCGGCACCCGCGTGGACATAGGTGTGGCAGATACCTTCCAAATGGCTCAACACCGGGACGCGGGCTTCTGCTTGCACACGCGCCACGAGGCTTTTACCACCGCGCGGGATGATCATGTCAATGGAGCCGTCAAGCCCGGCCAGCATCGCCCCAACGGCGGCCCGGTCGGTTGTACCGACCAATTGGATCGCATCTTCGGGTAAACCTGCTTCTGCTAACCCTGCACGCAGGGCTTTGGTGATTTCGGTTGAGCTGCCAATCGCGTCGGAGCCGCCGCGTAGGATGACGCAATTGCCGGAGCGCAGACATAAAGCGCCTGCATCGGCGGTGACATTTGGGCGGCTCTCGTAAATGATACCAATCACACCAATAGGAATGCGGACGCGCTGCATATGCAGGCCGTTTGGCCGCGTCCAGTCCTTCATCACCTCGCCCAATTGATCGGGCTGACTAGCGACATCTTCTACCGCCGCTGCCATGGCTTCCAGTCGAGCAGGGTCCAACTTGAGCCGATCTAGCATGGAGGGCGACAGGCCTTCTGCCGCGCTGCGCGCCATATCTGTTTCATTGGCCGCCAAAATGGCTGGTGCGGCTGTGCGGATGTGGCGGGCCATTGCACTAAGAGCCGCAGACCGTGTGGCGGCACTTGCTTCGCGAACCGCCTTGGCCGAGGCGCGGGCGCGGGCACCCATGACGAGCAGCAGGGCTTCAGGTGTCTCTTGGGTGGGGACATGCATGTTCATGCGCGCAAAATGCCTTCAACCAAAGGCAAAGACAAGGAGGCGGACGGGACTTTCTAAGCACTAAGTTCTAAGCGGACCTCGCTCTGCCACTCTAGTCGTGGCGGCCCAATCTGGTTAGAGCAAGATCGAGAGGAGCAGTTTATGTCCCCTAACACCCTTGGCGACACCATCTTTGTAGAGGCCAATGGCCAGCGATTTGAGACCCTGATCGCGGGCAAGGGTGGGCGGAAGCTTGCAATGCTGCTGCACGGCTTTCCTGAGTCCAACTATTCTTGGCGCTTCCAAATCCCGCTTTTGGTGAAACTAGGCTATGAAGTTTGGGCACCCAATTTGCGCGGTTATGGCCACAGTTCCAAGCCACCTTCCATGCAGGACTATGCCATCGAACATTTGATGGCGGACGTTGCACACCTCATCGATCTAGCATCTGAAGGTCGGCCTGTAACGTTGATCGCCCATGATTGGGGTGCTTTGATCGCGTGGGCATTTGCAGCCTCAAACCAGCGCCCTCTTGAGCGCTTGGTGATCCTCAATGTTCCCCATCCCGCCCGACTGGCCGAAGGCCTGCGAACTTGGCCGCAACTGAAGAAGAGTTGGTATGTCTTCTTCTTCCAGCTTCCTTGGCTCCCCGAAAGGCTGATGGCCGCTGGCGGCGCGCAGGCTATTGGTCGGGCCTTTAGCGCCCTTGCGATGGACCAGACTAATTTTGGACCAGAGGTTCTTCAGGTTTATCGCGACAATGCCCTTATTCCCGGCGCGTTGACGGCAATGGTCAATTATTATCGGGCGGCCGCACAGAGCACAGGCTTCAGGAATTTTACGCGCGACAAGGTGTCACCCATCACGGTACCGACTTTGATGATTTGGGGCGAAGAAGACCTCGCGCTCGGCGTGGAATTGACCGATGGCTATGAAGGCCTCGTCCAAGACTTCACGCTCGTCCGCCTGAAAGGTGTAGGCCATTGGGTGCAGCAGGAGGCCCCGCAGGCCGTCAATACCCATCTAGAGGCCTGGCTCAGCACCTGACCGCGACTGCAACAGGCACACATGCATGATTTCTTTCTGATGCAATTTCGGCTAATGCCGCCCATCACTGGCCCATAGGGAGTTCCGGCGCGGTCGCTGGCCTTGTGGCTCAGGTTAAAAGAGTGCCCAAACTATGGCTGAATCCATCAACGTAAATCGCAAAGCAGAACTTCTCTCCAAGGTCGTCGAGCATGTGGATATCTCGTCTTATGACGCCCGCCCCATCATCGACAGCATGAAGAAGATGTCTTTCACCAGCCGCGACACCGGTCGCGCCGCTGAGATTTTCAACACCATGATCGCCGACAAGGAAGCTTCTGTCTGGTTGACCTTGGCTGGCTCGACCAGCGCTGGCGGTTGTATGCATGTCTATCGCGACATGGTGAAGTACGGCATGGTTGACGCCATCGTCGCCACCGGCGCCTCTATCATCGACATGGACTTCTTTGAAGCGCTCGGCTTCAAGCACTACCAGGCCTTGGAAGTGCCAGACGACGAGACCCTACGCAGCCTCTATATCGATCGTATCTATGACACCTATATCGATGAAGAAGAGCTGCAGGCTTGCGATCACACCATCCTAGAAATCGCGGATAGTCTAGAGCCGAAAGCCTATTCCTCGCGCGCTTTCATCTCGGCGATGGGTAAATGGTTGAGCGAAGGCAATGCCAAGAAAGAAGGCAGCCTGATCCAAACCGCTTATGAGTGCGGCGTGCCGATTTTTTGTCCTGCCTTTGTCGACAGCTCTGCTGGCTTCGGCTTGGTGAAACACCAAGTCCAACGCATGAAGGACAAGAAGCCATATTTGGTGATCGATGCGATCGCGGACTTCCGCGAACTGACCGACATCAAGATCGCAGCCGGTCGCACCGGTCTGTTCATGGTTGGTGGCGGCGTGCCGAAGAACTTTGCGCAAGACACTGTCGTCTGCGCCGAGATCTTAGGCGTCGAAGCTGAAATGCATGCTTATGCCGTTCAGATCACCGTGGCCGACGTACGCGATGGTGCATGCTCTTCCTCGACCCTGAAAGAAGCCTGCTCGTGGGGCAAGGTTTCTGTAGCGCTAGAGCAAATGGTGTTTGCTGAAGCCTCAACCGTGGTGCCACTGATTGCTTCGGATGCTTACCATCGCGGTCATTGGAAAGACCGGGTCAAGCCACGTTGGGCAAAATTGTTCGAATAGGCCTTCGGCTATATACCTAGAATGTAAAAAGGGGTGGCCAGTGGCCGCCCCTTTTTTTCATGCCCATCTATCGGCGGCCACCCACGAAAAAGGGCCGCTGTACTTGGTACAGCGGCCCTTAATTTTAGCCGAAGCTTTTATGATTACTCGCCCAAAACGAACTTCACTTCAAGTGGGTAATCATCAGCAACGTTCTCGCAGTTCCGGCGGGCTGGCTCGAAGCGCATACGACGCGCTTCACGCTCAACGGCCGATTCGAAAACGCCGGGCGGGTTAGCCGAGGTCACGATGACCCCAACAACCGAACCGGTTGCGTCGATCTGCAAGGTTGCCCGAACACTGCCTTCGGTACCACGGTCCACAGCACGCTGTGGATAGGCCCGCTCCACATTGAACTCACGCAGTTTGCGTGGGTTCTTTGCCCCCTCTGTGCACGATGGCGGAGGAGGTGGAGGCGGTGGTGCCGGTGGTGGTGGCGGTGGAGCTGGCGGCTGATAGTCCGTCAACGCCGGTGCCGGTGGTGGGGGGGCGCGCACCACAGTCTCACGGATTTCTTCCTGCGGCGGCGGCGGAATATCCACGATAATCTTGGTTTGACGCTCCACCAATGGCGGTGGCGGTGGCAGCTTTTCAGGTGGTGGCGGCGGCGGAGGCGGTGGAGGAAGTTTCTTTTCCTTCTCCGCCTTCACCACGTTCAGATTGTCTAAGAAGTCCGTCACGATTTGTGGGCGCACTTTGGACACGCCATACAAGACACCCGACCAAAGAAGGATCGAGATCAAGAGGAACAACATACGATATTTAGCCATATCTCATTGCCCTCCTATCGCAACTGATCTGGGTTGATTGCGTCTTCAGCAACCAACGAGACTTTTTGAAAGTTGGCTTCCTGAAGGACAGCCATGGTTCCCATCACCGACGCATATGGCAAGGTTTGGTCCGCACGCACCCGAACTGTTTCCAGCAGGCGGTTTGGAGAATCTGGCACATGGAAGGTGATCCGCTCCAAAACCTTGGCAGCTAAGGCATCAGGCTCGGTCAATTGAGCATCCACAAAGATTTGAGGCGTACCCGTGCCATCGTCGCGAATATCGACAACAGTCGGGGTTTTTGGCCTCTCTTGCGGCTTTTCTGGCGGCGGAGATGGCGGTGGAAGATCCACCTTCACGTCCGTCGTCGGAATAGGAGCTGCCACCATGAAGATGATCAGCAACACCAAGAGAATATCGATGAACGGAACGATATTGGGTTCCGAGCTCGGCTGCATGCCTTTGCCTCTGCCCCCACCGGAGAGTTTAGCGCCCATGGTGCATCACTCCCTTCAGGTTCAAGATCTCGCAGAAGCAGACCTGGGTGGTATAAAAATTCAACATGATTGTACCTCCCTTACCTAGCGGCGTTTGTCTGCGCCAACGAGCGCAACTTTGTAGAAGCCTTCATCTTGAAGGCGGTTCATAGCGAAAACCACGTTACGGTATGGCGTGTCACCATCGGCGCGGATGTAGATCCGTTGGTCGATGATCTTAGCCAAATCGCCGCCGAAGGTTGGGTTGTCTTTAACAACGCCTTCGAAGGCCTTTTTCCCGAGAACCGAGGTATCCACGACTTCATCATTGCCCACGAAGAAGCCAACGACGCCACCCTTGTCTTGAATCGTGACGTAGGTAGGCTTTGGTGGCCGCTTCGACGGCAGGACCTTAGAGTCTGGCAGGTCGACTTTGATGTCGACTGAAGCAACAGGCGAGGCCACCATGAAGATGATCAACAGCACCAGCATCACGTCCACGAATGGCACGATGTTTGGTTCTGCGTTGACATCCAGCTGGCCTCTTTTGCCGCCGCCGCCTCCGGCTAGTTTTGCACCCATGATCGGTCTCCTTTTCTAGAGCCCCGATCAGCCCTGCTTGTCCATGTCGCGGGTAACCAGCGAGATGAAGTCGGCTTCAAAGTCTTCCAAATAGCCACCGATCGTGCCGGTTTGCTTTGCGGAGAAGTTGTAGATCAACACCGCTGGGATAGCAGCCACGAGGCCTGCAGCAGTAGCGAATAGAGCTTCAGCGATACCTGGTGCCACAACGGCGAGCGAGGTGGTTTGGGTGTTTGCGATAGCGATGAACGAGTTCATGATGCCCCAAACCGTGCCGAACAAACCGATGAACGGTGCGTTCGAACCGATCGAAGCCAAGAAGGTCATGTTGGAGCCCAGCTCTTCAACTCCCTTGTTCTGCTCTGCGGTCATTGCGGAGCGAATACGCTCAATCAAATCACCACGAGCATCGCGATTGTTGTAAAGACCTGCGTCCTTCGCCTTTTGCAACTCGCCATAGCCAGCAGCAAACATTTTCTTGGCAAAGCCGTCTGGTTGCTTCGAGAGCAATTGAGCAGCTTCTTCTGGGGACTTTGCTTTCTTGTAAGCCGCAACGAAATCAATGGTGCGCTTCTTGTTGCCGCGCATCACGATGATTTTTTCGAACATCAAAGCGATGGCGTATACGGCGCAAAGCAACAAGATGACCAAGACGACCTTCGATACCAATGGCGAATGCGAGATCATTTCCATCAAAGTGATGTTTTGTTGACCGGCATTCTTGGCAGCTTCTGCAGCGGCAGCAGCGGCTTCAGCGGCACTAGGTGCAGCAGGTGCGGCAGCTGCGACAGCATTCACTGACTCAACAACAGCATTTGTGGTTTCAGCAGCAGCAGCAGCAACAGTTGCGTCAGCGGCGGGGGTGGCAGCGGTGTCAGCAGCACCGGCGGCTTGCAGAAGAGCAAACATGGTTTTCTGTATCCTCCAAAATCAGTCCCGGCGTTAACCTTTTTGTAACGTACGGGCTCCACCGGACTCCTAGCCGCCCTTTTACGTTTGTGGAAGGGGGCTATGCGCTAAATTGCCGCTGTCAGGCAGAAAATGTCTGTAGAAGATGCTTTTGTTAAGGATTGAGTCTGGTTTTGTTACGGTTTTATAACCATTTGAGGCAAATTTAGCTCAGTTTAGATCATATAATTCTGGCCGCCGATCCCTGAAAAAGCCCCAAGCCGCACGGTGTCGGTCAAGAAATGTCAAGTCGATCGTGCCTGAGGCAATGCCTTCCTCTGTACGCGACAGATCCGCGATCAAATCTCCGCGATGATCGGCAATAAAGGACGATCCATAGAAGTGCTGATCATCTCCCAGCCCCTGTTCGACACCAATCCGATTTGCCGCAACAACCGGCATAATATTGCTAACTGCATGGCCCTGCATAGCCCGACGCCAAGGATCGCGCGTGTCCAACGTTCCATCATGAGGTTCTGAGCCAATCGCGGTGGGGTAGAACAAGACCTCTGCCCCCAAGAGCGCCATCGCGCGGGCGGCTTCAGGATACCATTGATCCCAGCAAATGCCGACGCCAATTTTAGCGTAGCGTGTGTTCCAGACCTTGAACCCAGAGTCGCCCGGCCGGAAATAGTATTTCTCCTGATAGCCTGGACCATCCGGGATGTGGCTCTTCCGGTAGGTGCCCAGCGCTGTACCGTCAGCATCGAGAATAACCACACTATTGTAATAGCGTGGTCCTTCGCGTTCAAAAATCGACACGGGAATCACAACGCCTAACTCTGCGGCGATAGGCTGCAACTGGGTGACACACGGATGCTCTAGAGCAGGATGGGCGGTGGCGAACCAACGCTCGTCCTGGGTCGTGCAAAAATAAGGCCCTTGGAACAATTCTGAGGGCAGAATAATCTGGGCCCCCGCGGATGCGGCTTGGCGGATCAGGGCAATGGTGCGATCAATATTGTCATGTAGATCAGAGCCATAGTGCGTCTGAAGAGCAGCGAGGTTTACGTGGCGCGACATATCAGGCTGGCTCCTGCTGAGTGATGCAATGGAAGCTACCGCCACCGGTCAGAATGGCGGTGCTTTGAATGCCGACAGCACGGTGATTTGGAAAAGCAGCCGCTAATCCGCGCAGTGCTGCATCGGCTGAAGCGGTGCCATAATGGGGCATTACCACACTGGCGTTGCCAATAATGAAGTTCATATGTGATGCGGGGATCGCTTCGCCGTCCTCATCTTCGACCAAACCGGGGGACGGGATTTGCACCACCTCCAGCGCCCGGCCCGACGCGTCTTTCATTGAGGCTAAATCGGCGGCAATCTGATTGAGGACATCATAATTGGGATCATCCGCTCCATATGGGGCCATACACATGACACGACCTGGGCCGATGAAGCGGGCAATGTTGTCGACATGGCCATCGGTATGATCATTGGCCAAGCCATCCCCCAGCCACAAGACTTCCTTAGCCCCTAATGCAGCCTGCAAATGCGCTTCAGCCACTGCTTCGGTCCAGCCCTCATTGCGATTTGGGTTGAGCAAGCACTGACGGGTCGTCAGGATAGTGCCTTCACCATCATGGTCGACGGCGCCACCTTCTAAAACAAATTCAGCCCGTTGCATCGGGGTTGCCGCAGCCTCTGCGACTTTGTCGCCCACGCTGTCATCGAACGGCAGATCATATTTGCCACCCCAGCCATTGAAGCCAAACCGCAAAGCAACGGCCTTGCCGTCTCGCTTGGCAAAGATTGGGCCTGTGTCGCGCAGCCAAATATCGCCAAACCCGCAAGCATGAATTTGAACCTGAGCCGGCAGGCATTCACGTGCGCTCGCCACGGCTTCTTCGCCATGCGCCAGCACATGGACGAGGTCACCCTTTTGGCCAGAAGGCGTTGTCGCCACAAGCGCGCGGATCATCGCGGCCACCTCAGCACGCGCCGGGGCCAAATCTTCTTGCCACAGGTCTGCAGCAGACGGCCAACAGGTCCAAATCGCCTTATGAGGGGCCCACTCGGCCGGGATAGTCAGGTGAGTCAACAGCAGGCTCCTCGAAGCGGCATAATCAGGGGGAGGCACATGGCCCTGTAAGGCTCAGTCTGCAAGATGCACACGTGTTCTTTCTAAACTTCGTTCAAGGCAGCTTTGCCGCGCTCGACAACATAATGCTTCAGCGGCTTAAACGCCTGATCGCGCCGCCATGTGGTCGGAGTGCTCATCAAACGAACATCCATGGTTTGTGGGGTTACGTCCACAAGGCCATAGCCGCGCACACGATCATCCTGCCATTTCAAATGTGGATTGTCTGGAAACAAGCGGTTCCAGCGGTCGTAATTGAACGACATTGTCGAGATCGAGCCACCGACAAACTCAACCGCCACAGTGTCACTCTCAGGCTTGGCGTAATCTTGCTTCACATCGTTGGCCCAAAAGCCGTGCATATCACCGCCAATTACGACCGAGGACACATCGCGGCGGCGACGGTCCATCTGATCGATGATCTTCTGGCGTGCAGGCTCAAAACCACTCCAGCCATCGGTAAAGGCAGTTGGATCGCCTTGGCTATTCTTTTGGAATAAAGTTGAGAAAATCGTCGGCTGGACCAGAACCGACCACTTGAACGGCGCGCGCATGAAATTCTCCGACACGAAGCGCTCTTGCCGTGCCCCCAAAATGGTGCGGGATGGATCCTGCAGCTCCGCACAAGTGGCGCGGCTCACGCTCTCCGCCTCTTGCCGGCCCGGTGACAGGCATGCCCCTTTTGAGCGATATTGCCGGGTGTCCAGCAAAGTAAAGTCTAGCAGATCGCCCCAGCCGCTTTGACCATAAATCCGCATACGGTTGACCGCGTCAAAGCGCGAGCGTGCCCGCAGAGGCTGACTTTCGAAAAAGGCCTTGTAAGCATTGTATTTGCGGATCGGGAAGTCCTTGGCGGGATCTTGACCGGGCAAGACTTTACCAAAGTCTGCCTGATAATCATTGGCCACTTCGTGATCATCCCAGATGTAGAGCCAAGGTGCCGCAGCATGGGCAGCCTGCAGGTCTGGATCCATTTTGTGGACCGCATGAATGAGCCGATAATCGTTTAAGCTAAATGCATCTTCTACCGGCATGCGACGCACGGCAGCACCATAGGAGACTTCATAAATATAGTCGCCTAGCGACAAGATGACGTCTGGGTTCTGCTTGGCAATATCGCCATAAGCGGTGAACAGGCCTTGCTCATAATGGGCGCAGGAATGCCAAGCAAAGCGCATTTTGGCCAGTGGTGCCCCGAATTCTGGGGTTGTCCGCGTCCGACCTACGGGGGATACAGCCAGACCAACCCGGAACCGGTAAAAATAGGGGCGGTTCGGCTTCAGGCCACCCACTTCGACATGCACGCCGTGGGCATTATCAGGCCTTGCCACCGCAAATTCGCGCCGCACAACTTTGGAGAAGGCTTCGTCCTCAGCGATCTCACACTGAACATCTACTAAGCCATCAATCGAATATTCGGGGTCCAATGGCTCTGGCGCAAGGCGCGTCCAAAGTACAAAGCCGTCCTGCGTTGGATCACCAGACGCCACACCCATAGTGAACGGGTCAGAGATGAATTTCGGCGTCTGCGCCATGGCAGAACCACGCCACGGGCTACTGATCGAAGCCGCGGCCGCCCCCATTGCCCATGCGTTCAAAAACAGCCGCCGCTTTGGATCGAAGCTCATCGGATAAGACCTTGTGCTTGAGAAATGAGAGTACCCTTACCCTAGTGCAAGGGACCCTAAACGCAAATGGGGCGGCCCCCGAAAAGGCCGCCCCCAATAAGAAACGTTACAGCATATAAGCTCTTAGAACTCGTACTTGATGCCGACTTGAATCTGCCAACGCGAACGGTCGACGTTACGCGTCTTTGGGTTGGTCAGAATGGTCGATGGGTTCGTGATGCGATAACGGTTGCACAACAAAGTACCCGCATTGGTCACGTTACCGGCTGCATCGGCGCAGGCAGCGGCATATAAGGTCTGCTGATCGCCATACTCTTCAACGACGCCCCAGTCTGCATTGAGCATGTTCAACACGTTCTGGAAGTCAAAGGTCAAATAACCCTTGTGGCCCTTGAATGCACCAGGAAGCTCTTGGCTCAGGCGCATGTCCACCAAGTGAATTTGATCATTGGTGTTGAAGCCGCGCTCAATGATTTGACCAGAAGGCAGACCAAATGTGTCAATCAGATTTTTGACCGCATTAAATGTCGCAATAGTGTCAAATGCCACCCTGCTGTCACTGCTGACGAGAACGGGACTCGTTACGTTACCGGTTGTGACGCCACCGCTCGTGGTCCCAGACAAGTCAGGAATATAAGCCAAATGGCCGCCCTTGTTCACACCGTTGACCGTGGACCGACCTGACCCCGTGTTCATCGTCCAGCTGAATGGACGTCCAGCGCGGATATCGCCAAACAGCTCAAGTCGGGTCTCCAATTCCTTGAATGGCGTTGCACGCCAGCCGAAGGAATATTTGAACACATTTTCGATCTCTTCTTGTGCCCGGCCCGTTACTGGGTTGGCCGGATCAAGCGCCGACAATGCACCGCCGTAAAGCGAGCTGGCGGTCGAGCTGAAGCGGCCTGTGCTGTTCAGTTCGTTGATGTTTTGCAACGTGTAGGACAGCGACCAATTGATGCCGAAGTCATAGGATTTGCTGGCCGAGATTGCAGCAATGAACGCGTCACCCAAATCCCCATCAGGATTGTATAGTTGAATGTCACGGTTTGAACCACCAACGGCAGCTGTTGAGTTCACCACAGTGCCAGCAACCGCCGTGCGGACGGCCGACGAGGTCAGGCCATCATAACGCTTACGACCATCAGGGGTAAGGGCTTGTTGACCATTAATGATCAATGGCGTGGCGCGCAGATCGCGGAACGCATAGCCAGTTTGGACTTTGGTGTAGACAAGGTCGAGACCTAAATCCAAGCCGAAGGCTTCGCCAGTAACCGCCAAATTGGCCTTCCACTCAGATGGGATATCCAAATTGGGATCCAGCGAATTGGTTTCTGCTGTTGGGGATGGCGTAACACCGCCGAGCAATGCCAGCACTTGAGCCGGGACCGAGCGACCAAAGTTCGCGCCAACTAGATTGTCCAGCGCGATGGCACCAATGTTTGCGGCGAGTGGCGCGCCGCTTACCGTGTAGCCCGTGGCGCTCGTCGTCGAACGTTGAATATCCACGCCCACAGTCAAAATGCCTGTATTGGAGAAAGAGTTCGACAAGAACACGTCTGGTAGACCGCCCGAGAACAGACCAAAGCCACCTGACACGCGGATATCAGCAGGTGCGTTCCAGTTGAAGCTGACGCGCGGCATTACGATGGACAGGCCATCATAGGTCGCTTGGTTCGTGAAGCCATAACGGCTCGTGAAGTTCGCGTTAGCGGCAGGTGCACCATCAACGGTGTAGCTTTCCACACGCAAACCACCGCTCAGACGGAAATCATCGGTTAAGGACCAGGTATCTTGCAGATAGCCGGACAAGATTTGATAGGTATATTCTGCCGCTGCCTTGTTGGGATCGCCCGATGGATTGTTGGTGTAGATCAGACGGTTGGCACGACCGGCTTGGAAATCAGCCACCGAGTCAAAGTAGTAGGTGCCATCAGAGTTTGGCACGAACAGATTGAAGATATCACGCTCTTGCCATTGCAGACCGGCCTTCAACTGATGATCGCCCAAGCGATAGCGGGCTTCAAATTGGCCCTGCGTGTTGGTGGTTGCCAAGAAGTTGGCATGACGGAATTGGTCTGGACCAAAACGAACCACACCACGCGATTGGCCATTTGCCGCTGCGCAGGTAAGGGAAGGTTGATTGCCGGTCGAGTCGAGTGAAGTTAGCGTCGAGCAAACTGTAATATCTGCGAACTCTTGGCCGCTGGGTGGCTGTTGCAGACGAACATAGTCGCGGTAGCTGATACGCGCTTCAGTTTGGAACTTGTCATTCCAGTCTGAGTTCAATTGCAACGAGTAAGTCTTATCTTGCTCACCCGTGAAATACCATTGCGAGTCCAACGACGCCGTCGTGGCACCCAAGTTGGTGAAGTTGAAAACAGTCGACTCGGTGTTGCGCAAGGTGAACTGCGCGCGATGCTTATCGGTAATGTTCCAATCAAGACGAGCAGTATATTTCTCGTCCAAAATTGGCTTGTTGGCGGGGATCGAACCAAAAGCAAACGTTGACTTATAGGTGTTTGCAAACACATTGGTGACCGCAGCAATATCAGCCAGGGTCATTGGCGTTCCCAAGGGGCCTACGATCGTGTTGCCGAATGAGCCGCCGTCAATCGGACCACGATTAGTGACGTCCACCGATTCATAGTTTTCATAGGACAAAGCATAAAACAGCTTATCCTTGATAATTGGGCCGCGCAGGGTTGCGCCATAATTGGTCTGGTCAACCACGTTTGATACGGTGGTGTTTTTGATCCGCGTGCCAGTCAATTCTTGATCGACGAAGAAGGCATATGCAGATCCACTTAAATCATTATCGCCAGAGCGCAGCACGATATCGATTGCGCCACCCAAAAAGCCACCGTTACGGACGTCAAATGGGGCCGGCGTTACACTGAACTGCGAAATTGCATCCAAAGCGACAGGACCGCGACGGGTTGGAAGACCACCGGTGTTGAGGCCGAAGTCGTCTTGCGAAGCCACACCGTCAATAGTGATGCGGTTTGTACGTGGGTTAGAACCGGCAATCGAGATACCGCCGTCGCCAACCGTGTTCTGGGTTACCAATGGCGATTGACGCGCGAGTTCGCGAATATCGCGGCCTGGCGTCACAATGCCGTCGATTTTGTCACGGCGGAGACCCGTTGAAGTACCGTCAACGCGGGTACGACCAACTGCAGTTGCGCGAACGACGATGCGCTCAACTTCTTTGTCAGATGGCACTAGGTTCAAAGCCAAGGTGTACGGCTCAGTGACCGTCAAGAACAGTTCGTCGACGATAGTTGGCTGAAAGGTCTCTGCTGTTACTTCGACGGTGTACGGACCACCGGCGCGCAAACCAGAAGCCGAGAACTGGCCAGTGGAATCGGTGGTAGCACGAGCGCGTGAACCAGAGGGCGTGTGGATGATGGTGACATCAGCGCCAGTTACAGGTGCGCCAGCGGACGCGATTTGACCTCGGATCGTACCGGTAGTTTCTTGAGCATATACGGCGACTGGTGCCACCAGTGCAAAGCCCAGCGCGGTCAGCGCAGTGGTACGAGCCAAGCGATTTAGAATTGACATGAGTGGTCCCCTGAAAGTGAACGTGTTCGCGCATCGAATTGGGAGGCTGCGCTAAAGTGGGCGGACTAGCCCGCTTAGGAGACGGCTCTGCGACGATTATGCGACACTCCTATGACAGAGGCGGTGCTGCGCCCGGAACAATGGGGATAAATGTGCCAAGCTGTTCGCACAGTGGCAACAATGTTACACTTTGTTCAGACTTTAGGCATCGCGGTGACTGAACACCAACTTTAAAAAGACCCTACTGGAATTCGATCAAGTGGCAGGTTGCCCATAGGCATCAAAAAGAAAAAAGCGGTGGAGCCATTGGCTCCACCTAAACCTCAAAAAAAAAGCGGTGGAGCCATAGGCTCCACCGCAAGGCGATGCTCAGGGAGCGCCGGTCCAATTCAGCGCTTACGAAAAGCACAATGAAATATTCCGGACACCAAAGCCGAGCCAAAGACCCGACTTGCCCTTACGTTAGCCCGCGGTGGTCCGATTTGTAAATGGGGTAGGCAGTATTTGTGACAGATTGCCGCTTTTTAAATCGCTATTGGCCCCAAACGGCGCGCAAACGGGCATCCCGCCCGCAGCCATTGCGGTAATAAGCATAGCGAAGTGGGTTTTTCTGATAATAATCCTGATGGTAGCCTTCAGCATCGTAGAATGCTTTGGCCGGCAGGATTTGCACGACAATCGGCTTTTTAAAGCGGGCATAGAGTACGTCCCGTGCGGCTTCTGCCGCCTTCTTCTCAGTATCATTGGCGTAGAAGATGGCGGGTAGGTAGGTTTCACCCTTGTCACAGAATTGGCCAAACGCATCGAACGGATCGACTTGGCGCCAATAAGTGTCGAGAAGCTTCTGATAACTGACCTTGGCGGGGTCATAGGTGATTTTCACCGCCTCAAAATGGCCGGTGCCGCCCCGGCCCACTTGCTCGTAAGTTGGATTAGCCAGTGTACCGCCAGTATAGCCAGAGATGGTCGCAACCACGCCCGGGATCTCATCAAAAGGCTTTTCCATGCACCAAAAGCAGCCGCCGGCAAAAATTGCGGTGGCAAGACTACTTGGGCTCGTTGCGGGGGATATTGTCGCCTTGGCCGCAACGCTATCGGCTTGAGCGGGGGATTGAGTCCCGCAACCAGCAAGGGCCAATAAGGACAAAGTGACGAGGGCGGAGAAAGGCTTAAGTTGGGTCATGTGGACCTATACGCAACAATCTGTCGTTCGGTTGCACCTTGAGAAACCAAAAAGGGGCGCGGCCCATGCCACGCCCCTCAGCTAGTCCTATTAGATCGACAGAACTTAGTGGTTCCAACGCAAGGTCAAACCATAGGTCCGTGGTTCACCCACGAAAGCATTGATTTGGCTGTTGACGACACGTGGTGCGAAACCACCCAAGGCTGGCTGGTTGGTGAGCGCAGGCGCATCACCTTGCAGTGGCGCGTCGAAGGTGATCTGGGCATAACGCTCATCCGTCAGATTCCGGCCCCACAATTCGACAGTCCAGCGATCATCAGATGTGCTCAATGCAAGGCGGCCGTTGATCAAAGTATAGCCTGGCTGGGTCTTACGTGGGTCCAAGTTCGAGCCCGTGATCGTGTCCGTAATGGTACGGAAGTCGGTGTAGGCTTTAAACTTTGCCGTGTCAGACAGAACCGAACGCTCATAATTGAATGCCGAACCATAGGTCCAAACAGGTGAGCTGGTGAGTTGGCCGCCTGGCAACCAATAGAGGTTGGGGTTTTGGCCAAGGAAGGTATTGGCCTGCGCCGCCGAGCCCAAATTCTTGGTGTATTCGGTCAAGGAATAAGCCGCCCCACCAGTGATGGACAGGCCATCGATGGGGGTGCGCAGCACATAGTCAAACTCAACCCCTTGCGACACAACTTCAGGAACTGAGGTCACAACAAACGAAATACCGGTGAAGGTATTCAGCTGGAAGTTCTCAAAGGTCTGATGGTAGGCCGCGAAGTTCGCTGTCAAGGCGCGGTTGAACCACTGGGTTTTCAAGCCAACTTCGTAAGCATCCACGGTCTCTGGCGCAAACGAGGTGTTTGGCTGACGCACGGTGCGGTTACCCACGCCTGGCGCGATGATGGATGTGACCACATTGTTCTGAAGATCAGAGAAGGCGCGGTCCAGATTGAAGCCACCAGCCTTATAGCCACGCGAGTACGAGGCATAAGAATTGATGTTTGGCGCGAACCGGTAGGCTGCCGAGAAGATACCCGACCATTCTTTCTCAGACTTTTCTTGGCGGTGATCCATGCCGTCTAGGCCAGAGCGCATCCAAGGCGCGCAGATGGCACCTACAACTCCCGCCAACGAGCCCGCGTTGCGAGCCGCATCGAGACCCAAGCGGTTCTCAATGGCGGTACAGGCGGTGTTGCCTTGTGTCTTATAGCTACCTTGGAATTTCTTTTCTTCCGAGGTGTAACGCAGACCCAAGGTCACGCTGAAGTCGTCGTTGAATTGATAGATGTTGTGGGTGAACAGCGCGACGGACTCAGCATTTTGCTCGTAATCGTCAAACTGACCACCACCAGCTGCTAGGGTGCCGATATTCGCTGGTGCAACGCCCAAGATAGACTGCCAAGTTGAGATTACACCGGCCAATTGGGTGTTGGTGACGGTTGGGCTCAATGGGTTCACAGCTAGAGCTGGGTTGGCCAAGGCCAAGGCTGGGCCCAAGAGGCCGCCGATATAGGCTTGGTAGTCGGTGCCAGTGCGAAAGCGAACTGTCGAGTTGATGGTTTCTTTGGAATAGATGGTACCAACCAACCAATCCAACTTGCCCAAAGAACCTGCATAGCGGAATTCTTGAGTGAAGTTATCAAACTCAGCGCCGGCGCCCTCCGACTTCAAGCTATAGACAACATCTGCACCGCTATAGTCAGAGTCAGCCCCTGCCGTACGCTTCCAGTTGCGCTGCGCTGTGATCGAAGTGAGCTTGCCGAAACCGACATCCCAATTCATTTCAAGGCTGAGACCTGCATCCTCAATGTCTTGGTCGTAAGTGCGGTTTGCGCTCGCAAGATAGCTGTCGAAGTTACGGCTGGTTTGCAGCGCGTTTGGCGAGATCTTGTTTAAAATGTCGGTGGTTGAAGGAACGCGGACATCCTTTAGCCAGACAGCAGCCGCGCAGCAGGCCTCGGCGCGCGAAGCTTGATCAACGATCAAGCGTGCATCAAAGGTTTCGCTAGGCGTGTAGAGCAATTGGCCGCGGATCGCATAATAATTCGAATCGTTTGAATCCGTGCGGGCAGTGCCATTGTTGACATTCATGTAGCCGTCGCGCGCACGAGCGGTCACGTAGAGGCGGCCAGCCAGCTTATCCTCGATCAATGGGCCAGTAATGCCAAGGCCAAGACCACCCAAGCCGTAATTGCCGAAGGTCGCATCGCCAGAAGTGCCGAACTCAAAGCTTGGCTTCTTAGAAGTGACATTGATCAAACCAGCTGAGGTGTTGCGGCCAAACAGTGTGCCTTGTGGGCCACGGAGAACTTCAATAGCGCGGATTTCGCCCAAGTCGCCAAAGGCAACGCTGTTGCGGGCGCGGAACACGCCGTCGATGACAACGCCGACCGAGGATTCAAGACCGGGGTTCGAGCCTTGAGTGCCGACGCCGCGGATACGCGCGGTAACCGAACCGGAGTTTTCCGAAACAGGCACTTGCAGCGACGGTGCCAACTGCGTCAGGTCGCGAATGTCTTTCACGCCAGCCGATTCAATGGCTTGAGCACCGATCGCAGTCACAGCGACGGCAACGTTTTGCAGCGCGGTTTCGCGCCGGGTCGCGGTAACGATAATTTCTTCAACGGGCTGGTCATCTTGCGCAGTGGTTGCTTGTTGTTGCGCAAAAGCAGGTGCGGCAAAAACAGAGGTCGCGCACGCAACCAACAAAAGGCCACGACGGCCCAATCGTTCAAAATTCATATTGCTCTCCCAGAGAATGGATGTTCTCAGCCTAATTTTTCAAGACTGTTGTTTCCGCCAACCGAACATCGCTCAAAAAAAGCGATGCAAAGCAGACAGATCGGTCGTGGGCTATACGCATGGTTGACGTGGGGGTCGAGGGTGAAATACTGCAATCCTAAGTCACAATTGCGTGCTGTTGCCAAATCGTCACAACTTGGCGCTTCACCGAACCCTTAGGATGTAAAACGCATGAAACTTGCTACAATTATGCACAACGGAGTTCCCCGCATCGCGCAAATTGAAGGCAAGGTGGCGCAGATTTTGGCGGCCCCGGCTGACGGCTTGGGAGTCGTCTCGGCCCTGAGAGGTCACGCAAGCGGGCTTGCCGTTGTTGAAACAGTGCCTTTGGACTCACTTGAGTTCTTAGCCCCGGTCCCGCAGCCACCCCGTATCTTTGGCATTGGCCTTAACTATGCTGATCATGCCACTGAAACAGGCCGCGAGCCGCCCGCGATCCAGACTTGGTTCATGAAGCAGATCACCGCTGTGAATGCGCCTTATGGTTTGGTGCAGAAGCCTTGCGTGTCAGACATGCTCGACTTTGAGGTAGAGCTTGTTGTCGTCATTGGAGCAGAAGCCCGCCACGTACCCGTCGAGCGCGCCCATGAAATAATTGCAGGCTATTGCGTTGGATGCGACTACTCTGTGCGCGATTGGCAAAAAGCCACACCAACCATGATTATGGGGAAAGGCTTTAACACCCATGCTCCCTTCGGCCCTGTATTGGTGACGGCTGACGAAATCGCCGATTTGGATCAGCTGCGCTTACGTTGCTATGTTAATGACAAGCTGATGCAGGATGGCTGCATGGCAGACCTTATCTTCAAAGTGCCGCAAATGATCGCCCATCTCAGCACAGCCTTTACGCTTCTGCCGGGCGACATCATCTTTACCGGCACCCCGGCAGGCGTTGGCATTGCCCGCAATCCGCCCGTCTATCTCTTTGCCGGCGATACAGTGCGCTGTGAGATTGATGGCGTTGGCATGATTGAGAACAAAATCGTGGATGAGGTAAAAGCCACCATCATCGCGTGATCGTAAAGCCGATGCGCCACAGGGGTGTGGAGGTTTCCGACAGGATGCCCGCCCCTGAAATGGCTGTTGCGATGCGTGTCCCAGCGACGTTCTCGCCGGAAACAAACACGTCCAAATCCCGCCTCAACGCCCAAGATCCTCGCAAATCCAAGGCCTGATAGGCCTTTAGCTCTCGCGTGTTCAGATCATCCTCAAAGCGTGCACCCTCGCCACGCAGCGCGACGGTCAGTTGAGGCCCGTCGCGTAAAGGCAAGGTCAGGCCAACATAACTCGCCCATGGGGCTGACTGCGCGGGGCGTAGACCGGACAAGGCGGGTAGGAAGATACCTCCATCCACTTCCGCATCGACCATGGAAAAGCGCAGCGCGACCTCAGGCCTAGGGCCAACCCCTGCTGACACCCAAGTCAGACCAGCCTCCAAACCTTTGGCATCAATTTGCCCAGCATTCAGGCGCTGGCGCAGCGTCCCACCAGCGGGCAGAAAGCCAACACGGGGCAAAACACCTGGGCCAACGCCAATCGTCACATTCGTGATAGGGTCCTTTAGCCTGCTGGCATAGAGGGTAACGATCCCCGTCCAATCACCTCCCAAACCTTGCCATTGTTTTTTGAGGTCAATGTCGACGCCTTCCAGCACTTCAGGAACCAGATTGGCATTGGCTTCGGTCACATCATTGCCCACGCGGAACGGGCGGTGCAGTTCGTTTAGGCTGGGTGGACGGAAGGTTCGAAACAGGCTGACGCGCGCCTGTCCGCCCCAAGCAAACAAGGACACGCGTCCTGTCGCCACATGACCATTCCGATCGACAGGTGTCTCTGACAACGTAATCGCACCAGTTGCACGGTCAGCCTCTACGCGTTTTGCCCCACCATGGGCCCAACGATCTAGGCGCAAGGTCGCATCCAGACCTTTTTGTTCGTCAGCTGATTGCCATAAGCGGGGCACGTCGAGGCCCAGACCAATCAAGTCCTGCTGACCACCAGCAATCCGTGTCCGGGTGAAGCCATTGCCGATGAAACGAAAAAGTTCGCGGGTTTCGCCTTCGCTATGACGCCAATCCAAGATCCATCTAGGGCTCCAACGTGGAAGGGCCGGGGCATAAATGAGGGACCCGCCAAGTGCCGACGCCGGGGTTTCATACTGGTCCAGCGCCGGGGTTACGCTGGCACGATCTGCAGCCACCGAGACTGTCTGATTGGCAAAGTCGCGGGTCTGCGCGAATAAAATGAGCCTTGCTTGGCCCCAATCCCCCTCCAGCTTGCGCGCGCCGCTCACGTCGGCCCCGCGAGCAGCGCTACCGCCCCCTAAGGTCCCCGCCCCTTTCTCTTCTTCAAAGCCTGAAACGCGAAACGACCATTGCCCGTTGTCGGCCGGAATTTCGCTGACCAAAGTCAAGGTGGAAGCCGTAAAGTCAGCGGGAAGATCGACAGTGCCGCGTTGCGCAGTGCTTACAGGGATCACGCCATCATTGCTCTCATAAGAACCCATTGCCGTTAGCGTGCCACTATCCGCCGTCACAGACCCGCGAGCGGACAGCTGCACCGCACCCTGCCCCCCGGCAGACAACCGCAAGCGCGCAGGCCCACCGCGCACCTCAACCAAATCGAGCGCTCCGGTCAGAGCCAGAGGCCCAAAGCCTGCGCCCGCCGCCCCTCGACGAATATCAACGCGCTCCAAAAACAAAGGATCATGCCGCACCCAAAATACCCAGCTTCCAAACGGATCATTCTGCGGCACACCATCGAGACTGACCAAAGCACGCCCTGCTCCATTGGGTGCAATCGGGCGAAGCGAAAGGCCTTGAATGGTGCCATTCGCAGGGCCGCTTGACGTGCGCCGAAAAAGGCTCGCACCTGGTGCTGTTCTCAACGCTTCGTCCAAGCGCAAACCGATACTGGACCCGAGGGCAGCTTGGTCGAGACTGATTTGGGCCGACATAGAGCGATCTGACGGGAGACGCTCTGCCCGCACAACAATAACCTCAGTTGCTGCTTCGGCTTTGTCTGCCGAGGCTCCGACACTTGATTGCGGTGGTAAAGCCGTAGCTGGGCTTGCGAGAAGGAGTAGGCTGGGCCAAGAAAACATAAGGTCAAACCTAGTCTAGGTTGCTTGCAACAGCGAGTGGTTTTGACTGCGCGGCCAACCTCTTTTAACGACAGCGTGATGACTTTATTGTTGCTCTCTCTAGACTTGGCAACCGATCGCGACACCCGCGACTTAGGTGCCCGTTTAGCTAAAGTGCTGCAAGCTGGAGATTGCTTGGCGCTACGGGGCAATTTGGGCGCTGGCAAAACGACCCTTGCGCGTGGTTTGATTTGCGCTTTCCTCGGCGCTGATACCGAAGTTCCAAGCCCGACTTTCACCCTAGTCCAGCGCTATCAGCCCGACCTAGACGAACAGCCAAGCGCCCCGGAGCTGCTCCATTTCGACCTTTATCGCCTAGAAGACCCAGAAGAAATCTGGGAATTGGGCTGGGAAGAGCTTGACGAGGTCATCAGCTTGGTTGAATGGCCAGATAAAGCAGGGCCACATCTGTCACCCCGGCACCTCGACATCGAAATCATGAGTGTTGGTGACCATCGCCGCGCCCATTTGTCGGCCTCGCCGAAATCTAACTGGAAATCTCGCCTGCATGACTTCTGAAACTTCCTCGCTTGAGGCCACCCGTTTCGACGCCGCGATCGCTGCAGCTTTGCTCGAGGCAGGCTTTGGCGATGCAGATCGGCAAAAATTTGATCAAGATGCCTCGACCCGCTCGTACGAACGGGTTCGAGATGGTGGCCGTACGGCCATTTTGATGAAGGCTCAACCGGGCAACGAAGATGGCCCCTGCCCGCCCGATGCCGATGAAGAGACGCGCAGGGCCTTGGGCTGGAATGCGCTTTCGCGCTTGGCTGCGTCACGCGTCGAGGCCTTTGTTGCGGTTGGCGATCATTTGCGAGGCCATGGCTTCTCCGCCCCCGCTACTTTGGCAGTCAACGCCCCTGTAGGGGTCGCGGTTGTCGAAGATTTGGGTGACGATCTCTATGCCCGCGTGATCGCTGAAGGCCGGGCCGATGAAGTTGAGCTTTATCGCATGGCCGGCGAGGCGCTGGCCGCCCTGCATCAGACCCCGGTCCCTTCGACCTTGCCCTCCCCCATCGGCCCTTGGCCAATCCTAGATTTTGACGCGATTGCGCTTCGCGAAAATGCCAATCTGTTTGTCGATTGGACGCCGCGCTTCTTGGGCCTCAATGGATTTAGTGCCGATGCCCGCGCCGAATGGTCGGACATCCGCGATACTTTGATTGGCGATATTCTCACCCATCGACGCGCCTTCACGCTGCGCGATTATCATGCCGAGAACATCCTGTGGCTGCCTGAACGCGAAGGCATTGCTCGGGTTGGCCTGCTTGACTTCCAAGATGCCGTGCATGGCTATCGCGCTTGGGACTTTGCGATGCTGCTGCATGATGCGCGACGGGACGTAAGCGCCGAAGCCTATGAAGCCACCATTCGCGCTTATTTGGACGCGACTGGATCTGAACGGGCACCCTTTGATGAAGAACTGGCCATTCAGGGCGCGATCAACGCTTTGCGTATTCTCGGTATCTTTTCGCGACTGGTCGGCCGCGATGGCAAGCAGCGTTATCGCCAATTCATGCCGCGTGAAGCGGGGCACTTGGCCCAAGTCCTCACGCACCCGCGCCTGATAGCCCTGCAGAGTTGGGTAGATCGCTATGTGCCCCTTGAGGCCTTCACACAGGCGCAAGTCGGATGAGTGCGATGCCGACCCACGCTATGGTTTTTGCCGCAGGGCTTGGCACGCGGATGCGGCCCCTGACGAATGACCGTCCCAAGGCCTTGGTTGAGGTCGATGGCCGCTGCTTGGTCGACCACATACTCGACCGGCTCGCCGAAGCAGGCGTGGGAACCGCGGTGGTCAATAGCTTCCATTTTGGCGACAAATTAGTGGCGCATCTAACGCTTCGTAGCACAGGCACCCCCCGCCTAATCTTTTCACGCGAAGACGAATTGCCGGAGCCTTTGGAAACCGAAGGCGGCCTTGTTTACGCGCTGCATCACTTCCCTGACGGGCCGCTACTCACCTGCAATGCAGACGCAATTTGGCTTGATGGCACAGCGATCAACCGCATGGCCGAGGCGTTTGACCCCGAACGAATGGATGGTCTGCTCTTGTTGGCGCGCCTTGATGAGGCGTTAGGGTTTGACGGGCCGGGCGATTTTTTCATGGATGAAGCAGGCAAACTAACGCGTCGTGGCGAGGCCATGCGTGCTCCTTATGCCTATGCCGGCGTGCAGATTACGACCAAAGCACAGTTTGAGGGCAAGTCCGCCACCAAGCGCTCCCTCGCCCGCACGTGGTTTGACGAATGGAGTCCGAAGGGCCGTCTTTATGGCCTCGTCCTCGACGGGCCTTGGTTGCATGTCGGTGACCCACAAGCCCGTTTAGATGCTGAAGCTAAGCTTCAGGCGCTGCGCGCATCCACACAGGCATAAAGCGCTTGGATCAAGCGACCAGCGCGCTCGTCACCCAATAGGGCTGGGGTCTGTTTGTTCATCACATAAGCTGCCGATAGGCGCTTTGCTGGATCACCAAATCCGCCTGACCCCCCCCAACCAGAATGGCCCAAGGTTTCAGGGTTAGTGCCGTAGCGCAGATTAGAATTGCGCATGACGCCCGCGGCCCATTCGATCTCGTAAGGCAAGACCAAATCAAGGCCGCGGATCCTTGGCTTGGTGAAATCCGCCATAGTTTCTGGCGAAATGATCTGATGGCTGCCGATTTTACCGTCATTGGCGAAAACGCCATAAAGTGCGGCGACAGATCGGGCAGTGCCGTGACCATTAGCAGAGGGAATTTCTGCCTCTCGCCACGCAGCGCCACCTCGATTGGGTGATGCCCATGGCGTCATAAAAGCAACGCGACGGGCCTCAGAGACCTCGCCCAACTCCGCCATGGCCTTAGGTCGGCTCATTTCAGCGCAACGCCTGTGATGGATTTCAGGCAGGCCGATCCAGAAATCTATTCCCAATGGCCCACAGACATCGACGCGCAATTGCGTGCCAAGGCTGGTGCCGTGGGCACGTTGGGCAAGCTCACCCGCAATATAGCCGTAAGTCAGAGGGTGGTAGCCGCTGGCCGTTGCCGGTTCCCACATGGGTGCGACATGGGCCAAGGCCTCCGCTAAAGCAGGGGGATTGAGCCAGAGGTCGGGATCAATCGGATCTGGGAAACCGGGGACACCGGCCTGATGCGACAGGGCTTGGGCCAATGTAACGTCTTTGCCGTGCTCGGTAAATTCGGGCCACAGCCAGCCGATCGGATCGTCAAAATTCAACAGGCCCTGATCCTGCAAGCGTGCAATGATCATCGCGGCAATTGGCTTTGTGGTGGAATACACCGGCACCAAGGTCTCGCGCGTCCAGCTTTGGGTCTTGGCGCGGTCCATATGGCCGCCGACCAGATCGACGACGACCTCGCCTTCCAAAATGGCGCAGAAACCTGCCCCAAGTTCAAGGCCTTCTTCGAAGTTGGCATTGAAGGCATCTAAAGCGGGCTCAAAGCCCGGCGCAACATAAGGCGAAACCAGATCAGTCATAGCCCCATTTGGACTGTTCAACCAAGCTCGGTCAAGGCCAAGGGCTCAGCCCGCCACGCTTCATAGCCTGCGGCAACCATGGGCAATTCCGGCGCGCGCCAAACTGCAGCTCGGTCAATAACATAGGACACGCCCGCTAAAGCCAAAGCCATAGCCTGTGGGGCTGCTTGACGATCAATCAAATGGGCAAGAAACATCGTTGCCATCAAATCCCCGGTGCCTTTGGGTGGCGCGGGAGATTTGGGGTGGGTCGAGAGCCAAGCCCGCGAACCATCGACCAACAAGCCACCAATTTCGCCATCCTTCTCGACCGACGAAATCATGGACGGACGGCCCAAAGCTGTGGCGGCGTGATGAATTTGTTGGAGGTCTTGTGGGGTCGTCTGGGTCAGATAGCCTAACTCCCACAGATTGGGCGTTAGAAAATCGGCGCGGGGCATCAAATGCTCTGCAAGCGCATCAGCCACCCCCTGCACAACATAAAGCCCGCCCGGCGCATCGCCCAACACAGGGTCAACTAAAATAATGGCGTTAGGATTGGCTGACTTGACCGCATCAATGGCCCGGGCGGCAATTTGGACTTGCTCAGCACTGGCAAAATAATCGGTGAGGACACCATCTACCAAAGCAAACAGGCCATTGGCAGCGACACCTTCCAGCATCCCTGCAAACAGGTCTGGACTGACCGGCCCTCCGCCCGGCGGCCCCCAGCCAGGGTGACGGCCAAGAAGGGTTGTTGGGACATGGACTGGATCGATCTTCATCGGCGATTGGGCCAAAGCAAGGCTGGCCAAGGTGCCACCCACCCGGCTACCCGCGACATGTGAACCAAGAATCAGGACCAAAGGCATGGACCGCTCTTTACGCCACCGCCCTGCTTGTGGCTAGAAGAAGTCAAACAGGATTTGAAAGGCTTCTCATGACCGCTCCCCAGGCCCGCCCCCGTCGCAGTGTTCTCTATATGCCCGGTGCCAATGCAAAGGCTTTGGAGAAAGCCAAGAGCTTGCCGGCCGATGCGGTTATCCTTGATCTGGAGGATGCGGTTGCCCCCGATGCGAAAGACGAGGCGCGCGCTGCCGTGGCCGCGATCGTAAAAGCAGGCGGCTATGGCAAGCGCGAAGTGATTATCCGCGTCAACAGCCTGACCTCGCCTTGGGGACCCCAGGATTTAGAAGCCGCTGTAGACGCGGGGCCAGACGGCATCTTGTTCCCAAAAATTTCCTCAGCCGAGGAAGTGTTGGCCGCCAGTGAAGCGATGGACGCCCTAGGGGCGGCACCAACCATGAGCCTTTGGGCCATGATCGAAACGCCGCGCGCAATCCTTGAGATCGCCTCGATTGCCGCTTCCAGCACCAACACGCGCCTAGCCGCCTTTGTTATGGGCACCAATGATCTCGCTAAGGAGACCCGCGCGCGGCAGACCGCAGACCGTGCCCCCTTTCACTTTGCCCTCGCAGCTAGCGTCACGGCAGCACGGCTCTATAACCTCGCCGTCATTGATGGTGTCTATAACGACATCGCCAACGCAGAGGGCTTTGAAGCCATTTGTTGGCAGGGGCTAGAATTTGGCTTTGATGGCAAGACCTTGATCCATCCAAGTCAGATCGAAACTTGCAACCGCGTCTTTGCGCCCGATGAGACTGAAGTCGCCCATGCTCGCGCCGTGATCGCTGCCTTTTTGGACCCTGCCAATTCGGGCAAAGGCGTACTGAAAGTCGACGGGAAAATGACGGAACTGTTACACCGAGACATGGCGGAGCAAACCGTCGCCATTGCCGATGCGATTGCAGCTATGGCTTCTTAAGGCCCAAGCCGGTCAGCCAGACATTGAATTGAGCAGCCTGATCGGTTGTCAGGGTCGGAGCGGAGCCAAGGCCGCCTGCCAAAAGCCAGATCTGCTTTCCGTTAAGAGCCAACACACTGGCACCCGATCGGGCCAGGCGAGACGATTCCACGCCCTTAACTAAGGCTGGGTGGGTGAACTCACGCTCCAACCAAAAGCCGTTTGAGCCATCTTGTAGCAATCGCAATTGGCGTGTCGAAGAGGCACCTGCGACCGCGGGCTGTCCAGCACTTTGCCAGAGGTCAAAAAATTTGGTTTCACTGGCACCGGCGACGGTTTCACGCCGCACCAACGCGCGATGCAAAATTGCTTGGCGAACATCTACCAAGGCTTCGCTGGTCCGAACGGTTCCCTTCAACTGAAGCCAAACGACCTCGTCGGTCTTGGGGGCTAGTCCCGTGATGGCCGACGAGGATGCCGCGCCCAGATCACTTGTGGGAGAGACAGCTTCTGCCTTTGAGCAGGCGCACAACAGGGCAAACGGGGCGGAAAGGAGAAGGGTGCGACGTTGGATCATGGCAGTGATACGCAGTCTCGCGTCAATCGGTTGCACCCCTTCACGCTAGACCGCATCCGTTTCAGGGATTGTCCAAGTCTCAAACTGGGAGGCTTGATCCCATGCAGCAAAATCAGGGTCTTGAAAGATCGCCTCGCACCACGCCTGCAGGCCCGCCGACACTGGGACTTGATAGGTGCGAAACCGTGTAGCGACAGGGGCGTAGAAGGCATCGACAATAGAGCGGTGGCCCATGATATATGGGCTATCGGCGCTGCCAAACTGGGCTTTCAAGCCGCACAATAAATCGTCGATCCGCTGAATCTGGGCTTGTGCAGTATCGGACCATTCATGGCCCGTTTTGACGCGGGTTAAATTCATCGGAAAGGTTTGGCGCACGGCTGCGAAGCCTGAGTGCATTTCGCATGTTGCGGACCGCGCGAGCGCGCGCGCGATGGCATCTTTTGGCCAAAGCCCTGCGTCGGGGGCTTGCTCATGCGCCCATTCGCAGATCGACAACGTGTCCCAAATCTTTGTCCCATCAGCCAATTCCAACACCGGCACTGTACCCGATGGGCTGACAGCCAGAATATCGGGGTTCGGCCCCATGCCGCGCGGCCCCAAAGGAATGACCCGTTCCTCAAAAGCGATCCCAGCCCATTTCAGGGCGAGCCAAGGCCGCATCGACCAACTGGAGTAATTCTTGTTGCCAATAGTGAGGATCGGCAGGGCCATGAGACCAGTCCTTTGTGAGCGTTAGACTTTAGATCGTGCGCGGTGGATAACCTGCCGCCACCAACGCATCGATGATTTCTTGGGTATGCCGCGAGTCGCGGGTTTCCATCAGAATATCAAATTCTGCGCCTTTAGCAGGCACATCTAGGGCAAGGCGGTTGTGGGCAACTTCGAGAATGTTTCCGCCCAAATCGCCAATGACTTTCGACACAACGGCCAACAGACCCGGACGGTCATCACCAATGATCCGGAGGCTGACAATCCGCTTTTCGCGCACCAAGGCCCGCGTCAGGACGGAGGCCAAAAGCCTAGAATCGATATTGCCGCCACACAGAACAATACCGACCTTCTTGCCGCTAAAGCGTTGGGGGTGCGCGAGAAGGGCTGCGAGGCCCGCAGCACCTGCGCCTTCGGCAACGGTTTTTTCCACGTTGCAGAACAAGGTGATGGCTTGCTCTAAGTCATCCTCATCCACGATCAGAACATCGCGCACCAATTCTTTGGCAATTTCAAAGCCCAAGCGACCAGCCTGCTTAACGGCGATACCTTCAGCAATGGTCTGGCCACCACAAAGGGGGCCGGGTTCTTTGCCAGCCAGTTCGGCATGCATGGAGGGGAACATACGTGTCTGCACGCCCACCACTTCAATATCATTCTTCATGGCGCGTGCAGCGACGGCGATACCGCCGATCAAACCGCCCCCGCCGATCGGTACAATCAGCGTTTCGAGTTGTGGGGCGTCTTCCAGCATTTCGATGCCGATGGTGCCTTGTCCTGAAATCACATCCGCATCGTCATAAGGATGGACAAAGGTAAGGCCTTCGCGATCTTTGAGCTGATAGGCAAAGGTAGTCGCTTCAGACAGATTGTCGCCATGCAGCACCACGCGCGCGCCATGTTTGCGCGTATGTTCGACCTTGGTGAACGGTGTGCCCAAGGGCATCACGATGGTCGCGGGGATATTGAGGCGCGCTGCGTGATAGGCCACACCTTGGGCGTGATTGCCAGCAGACATGGCGATCACGCCGTTGCGGCGCTCAGCTTCGGTCAGCAACAACAGCTTATTCAGGGCACCGCGCTCTTTGAACGCCGCAGTGAACTGGAAGTTTTCAAACTTCACCCACACTTCCGCTCCTGTAATATCCGACAGCGTCTTCGACATCAGAAGTGGTGTACGAATGATGCGGCCTTCAATTCGCGCGGCGGCCGCACGGATGGAGTCTAACGTAACGTGCATGAGTAAAGCGGTCCCTATGTAAGCCGCTAGAGGCCTAGCAGCCCCGCGTCTTTAGGCCGGACAGGGGCTTGGATCAATCAGACTTTGCTTTGCGGGCAAGATTACGCTCAAACGCCTCGCGCTCTAGGGTCTCCTCACCCCACTCATCGCCATCGCTTTTGCCAACCAAAGCGATCATGTCACGCTTTAGTAGTTCTTCTTCCAGTGCCGTTCGATCTCGCACGATGCGCTGATAGTCGGCAAATTGAACCCGCTGCCAATCTTCAAACATCGCTGTCAAAGCGCGTTCATCATAGCGGGAGAAGATCATACCAGCCCGCTCTGCGGCAAAGGCGGGCTTACCCATAATCTGTAATGACTTCACGCCAAGGCGCACAGCGGCCGCAAAAGTCTCACGCTCCAACCCATCTACTTTGGCCGCCATCAATTGATAGGCATGACGGCGATCAATCGCGCGGGCTAAGATTTTGAGGTTTGGGAAGGCCTCGCGCGCGGTCTCAACCAGCTCCAGCGCTTTTTCGTCATTATCAATCGCGACAATCAACAATTTGGCCTCTGCGGCGCCAGCCAAACGCAACAGGTCTATCCGCGTGGCATCACCAAAATTCACCTTTCGGCCAAAACCGCGCAACACATCAACCTGGTCGGCATCATGGTCGAGAACGCTGATCTTATAGCCGTAAGTCGAGAGCATCCGGCCAACGATTTGTCCAAACCGACCATAGCCTGCCACGATGACATCGTGATGGCCTTCTTCAATTTCTGGCGCACGGTCTTCGCCTGATCCCGATTCCAAGCGCCGCATCGCCCAGTCCCCAGCCATTAGCAACAGGGGTGTGATGGCCATCGACAAAGCCACCGCAACGACGAGTGGGGCGGTAACCTCTGCCGGGATAACGCCAGCGCCGTCAGCGAAGGCAAACAGCACGAAGGCGAACTCACCCCCTTGGGCGAGGCCAAGACCAATCAAAGCAGCCTCACCCGTTTTGCGGCCAAAGGCGCGCGCGACGGTGAACATCACGGTCGCCTTCACGAGGACCAATGCCACCACTAGGCCAAGGATCAACCAAGGCTGGGCACTCAAAAGCGCAAAGTTGATCCCTGCCCCGACCGAGATGAAAAATAGGCCGAGCAACAAGCCTATAAACGGATCAAT
>CAMDDL010000009.1 GCA_945891505.1 Maricaulis salignorans
GTGACGTACATGAGACGGCCGCCGGGCTTCACCAAGGGTGCGCCGAGTGCGAGCGCTAGTGCCTGCTCTTGTTGACGCTTTTCCAAAGCGCCGGGGCGTAAGCGCCATTTGGAATCAGGCGCGCGTCGCCACGTGCCTGAACCTGTGCAGGGCGCATCGATGAACACAATATCCATCAGGTCATGAAGATCGCTCAGCACATCCTGATCCCGCTTGGGCGTACGAACTTGGCAATTGCGCACCCCTGCCCGTTCAATCCGCTCATGGCAATTAGACAGCCGTCGGCTATCGACATCATAGGCGTAGAGCTGGCCTTTATTCTCCATCAGCGCAGCGAGTGCCAAAGTCTTCCCGCCGCCGCCCGCGCACACATCGGCAATCTGCATACCGGGCTTTGCCCCTGACAAACGCGCCGCAAGTTGGCTGCCTTCATCTTGGACTTCAAAGCCACCCTTCACAAAGGCCTCTTCCTTGGCCCAAGGAAAAGTACGCCCCTGCTGCCAAGGGATGCGAATGCCATCGGGCGACCACGGGGTAATAAAAGCTGACGGGCTGCCGTCATCGCGAACTTTAAGCTGGGTGGACGACAATAAATCTTCCAGCACGACTTCTGGTTTAGCCTTTAGGCGATTGACGCGCAGGTCTAGCGGCGCAGGTGCCGCTAAAGCGGCCCCTTCGGCTGCGCGCTCATCCCCCAACACGCGGGCAAAGCTTGCATCCAGCCAGTCGGGATAATCGCCGCGCACATGGTCAGGCGCACCGTCTAAGGTGGCCTCAGCAAGGGCTTTGCGTTCTGCCTCGGTCAGTGGGCTATAGGCGTGGGTTTCTTCATAGGCATCTTTTTCAAGGCTCTCAGCCGTGCGTCCAAAGCCCCAGCGTAGCGCGCCCAGCACCCAAGCGCGCGGATCATCCATGCCCATGCGAAAGCTACTGGATGCCTTCCAGCGAAGCGCACCAAATACGATATCGCCAATTTGCGCCCGGTCGCCAGAGCCAGCAAACCGGTGGCTTAAGCCCCATTCTTTCAAAACGTCGGCGGGCGGGCGTTTGCGAGCCTCGACATCTGTCAAAACTTCAATGGCGGCTTGGGCACGGGCACCGGGGCGCATAACTTCAATCTTTCAGGGTGCGCGACAGATAAGTCACGCTTTTGCCGTTGGACAAAGTTGCTTGCCCGACGGGGGTAAAGCCAAGAGCGGCATGGAATTGATCAGAAACTGGGTTAGGCGGATCAGAATTGACCTCGCAGACCACCTGCTCATAGCCTTCAGCCCGCGCGGTTGCAAACAGGCCCTCATAAAAGCGTCGTGCAATCCCTTGCCCGCGCGCATGCGCGGCCACCACAATCCGGTCGACATAGACAAACTTGTCCATCCGCTCAACAAACCAGACAAAGTTCGGGCTGTCATAGGCAGAATTTGGGATAAAGCTGATTAGAAAGCCAAGATCGGGCCGCACAACTTGGCTGAGGTAAGAAGCCTCTACCAAATTGCTCAAGCGGCCTTCATCTAAAGGCCCGGTTTCCACTTGATTGGCATTGCCAAGGGCAATTACCCACGCAAAATCCGCCCGCGACAGGACTTCAATCGTCACGAGGCTTAACCTCCGACTGGATAGTTTGGGGCTTCGCGGGTGATGGAAACGTCGTGAACATGGCTTTCGCGCAAGCCCGCACTGGTCAATTTGACGAAGCGGGCTTTAGACTGAAAGTCTGCAATGGTGGCAGCCCCCGTATAGCCCATGGCGGCACGCAGACCACCGACCAATTGATGCAAGATCGGCGCGACCGAGCCCTTGTAAGGTACTTGACCTTCGATACCCTCAGGAACCAGCTTTAGCGCGTCGCTGACGTCTTTTTGGAAATAACGATCAGCAGAGCCGCGCGCCATGGCACCCAGCGATCCCATGCCCCGATAAGATTTGTACGACCGGCCTTGATAGAGGAAAACCTCGCCGGGGGCTTCGTCGGTACCAGCAAACAAGCCGCCCAGCATCGCGACATTGGCACCACCCGCAATCGCTTTGGCCAAATCGCCTGAGAACTTAATCCCGCCATCTGCGATAACGGGCGTGCCGGTGGCATAAGCCGCATCTACGCAATCCATAATCGCGGTCAATTGCGGCACACCAACACCTGCGACAATCCGCGTGGTGCAGATCGAGCCGGGGCCAATGCCCACTTTGATGGCGTCTGCGCCAGCATCAATCAACGCCATAGTCGCTTCGCGCGTGGCGACATTGCCAGCAATCACTTGCACCCGATTGGACAGGCGCTTTATGCGTTCCACAGCGTCCAGCACCGAACGGGAGTGACCGTGGGCGGTATCGACCACAATAACATCGCAGCCAGCGTCTAGCAGAAACTCTGAGCGCTCATAGCCCGCATCACCCACCGTCGTGGCAGCACCAACGCGCAACCGACCTTGGTCATCCTTGCACGCACTTGGGAAGGCTTGCGCTTTTTCCATGTCCTTGACCGTTACAAGGCCCACGCAGCGACCATCATCATCGACAACGATCAAGCGCTCTACCCGGTGCTTGTGCAAGAGCTGGCGGGCGGTGTCCTTGTCGGTGCCCTCGCGCACGGTATGCAAGTTCTCCCGCGTCATGACGTCAGAGACTGTCTCACTGTCATTAGCGAAGCGGACATCGCGATTGGTGACAATGCCGACGAGGCGACCGGGCTTGCCTTCTGGCCCGCGCTCAACCACTGGAAAACCAGACACGCCACGCGCGGCCTTAATGGCCTTCACTTCGCCGACTGAGATGTCTGGATAGACGGTGATCGGATTGATGACCATGCCGCTTTCAAAACGCTTGACCTGACGGACTTGCTCGGCCTGCTCTTCGTTCGACAAGTTACGATGGATAATGCCGAGACCGCCTGCTTGGGCCATTGCAATGGCGAGGCGCGCTTCGGTGACCGTATCCATGGCAGAAGAAATGAGGGGGATATTCAACGCGATTTCACGCGTAAGCTGCGTCCGAACATCCACTTGTCCTGGCATCACCTCGGAAGCCCCCGGCTCCAGCAAAACGTCGTCAAACGTTACGGCATCTCTAATCGGCGGGGCGACGCGGGGTGGTTTAGCGATAGGATTGGACATGGCGGCTGATAGAGTAAGGTTGGCCAATCTGTCAACGCTGTTGCTGTAGGTTCATAAATGAAAAAGGCCTGCTGCCCCAAGGGAGACAGCAGGCCTTCACCAAAGAATTTTGAGCGAGTGGTCTTAGCGGCCGCTAGGAAGATCCTTGAACGCGACATCCTTATCCACGCGGACATCGCCGGGTAGGCCCAAGATGCGCTCCGCGATGATGTTCTTCAGGATTTCGTCTGTCCCGCCAGCGATACGCAAACCGGCAGCCCACATGTGGCTCTGCTGGAATACGCCTTCAGATGGAGCATAAGCCGCATCGGTGATGATGCCGAAATGGTCCATCGATTCCATGGCATTATGGGTGATGTCTTGGAGCTGGTTGGCGGTGATGATTTTGCCAATCGAGCTTTCTGGGCCAGGCGTCTGGCCCTTAGACAAAGCCGTCATGGTGCGGAACTTGGCCAGTTTATAGCCTTCAGCGCGCACAAACCAATCAGCCACCTTTTGGCGGAAGCTTTGATCTTCGGCCAGAGTACCGCCGTCTTGACCCGGCATGGTTTTCGCCCACTCAAAGATTTCTTTGTAGTCCGGGCCGGGGCTACCGCCGACGGCCAAGCGCTCGTTCATCAAGGTGACCAGAGCGACCGACCAGCCATTGCCTTCCCCGCCCAGCATCTGACTGTTTGGCACACGCACATCGGTGAAATAGACTTCGTTGAAGTTAGACCCGCCCGACATTTGGTGAATGGGGCGAACTTCGATGCCGGGGCTCTTCATATCGATAAAGAACATCGACAAGCCCTTGTGCTTGGCCTTGTCTGCATTGGTGCGCACCAAGACGATGCCCCAATCAGAATAGTGCGCGCCAGAGGTCCACACTTTCTGACCATTGATCACCCAATCATCGCCATCGCGGACGGCTTTGGTTTTGAGGCCTGCAACGTCAGACCCGGCAGAGGGCTCTGAGAATAATTGGCACCAGATCTCTTCCCCGCGAAGCGCCGGGCCGACGTGGCGCTCTTTTTGGGCGTCGGTCGCAAAGGCAATCACGGTGGGCACGCACATGCCAAGGCCAATGGTGAAAGGCCCAGCTGGAGCGTCAAACTTGCCCTCTTCTTGACCAAAGATCACCGAGAAAATCGGCGCAAGACCTAGCCCGCCCTGCTCTTTCGGCCATGTGATCCCGGCGAAACCGTTTTCGGCCTTGGCCTTTTGATAGGCCTTGGCTGCCAACATATATTCCTTGTCGGACAAGCGCTTCTGCAAGCTCTCTGTCTGGCCAGCTCTAGGCTCGACTTGGGCCGCTAAGAAAGCCTGAGCACGTTGACGAAAGGCTGCTTCTTCTGGGGTATCATTGAAGTCCATAAGTATCTCCATCCATCCAAGAGTTAGGCCGCGTTACGCATTTCGAGGCGGCGAACAAGTTTTTCTTTCCACAAAGATGGCGCACCGGCCTGCACTGCCAAGAGCTTGGCGCGGCGATAATACAGGTGGCAATCGACATCCCATGTGAAGCCCATGCCGCCGTGGGTTTGGATGTTCTCCTTAGACGCCAGATAATAAGCGTCACAGGCGGCAATACGGGCGGCAGCGGCCGCTAGCGGCAGTTCCGGTGCATCGCTGCTGAGCGCCCACGCGCCATAAAACGCGTTAGAACGGGCAATTTCGAGCGCGACATACATGTCGGCCAATTTGTGTTTGATCGCTTGGAAGCTACCAATTTGGCGCGAGAAGGCATAGCGGCCCTTGGCGTAATCGGTGGCCATATCGAGACAGGCTTGGCTGCCGCCAATTTGTTCAAACGCCAGCAAAACTGCCGCGCGATCATAAACACGGTGCAAGAGCGCTTCACCATCTCCGGCTTCACCCAGAAGCTGGGCTGGGGCTTTGGTGAAAGTTAGCGTCGCGTGCGAGCGGGTTGGGTCGAAGGTCTTGATGGCTTTGGCTTCTACGCCCGCTCCGGAAAGGTCCACAATCACGAGAGACGTGCCGTCTTGATGCTTGGCAAGCACCAAAGCGTGCGTGGCACAATCACCGTCGGTCACTGGCACTTTCATGCCGGTCACGCTGGTGCCGTCAAAGACAGTTTTGAGATTGGTAGCACGCGGCTCGCCAGGGCCTTCAGAAGCCGCTACACAACCTATCACGCCGCCTTCGGCCAGCTTGGGCAGAATCGCGGTTTTCTGGGCGTCTGTGCCAGCAATCTTGATGGCTTCAGCAAAGAAGTAAACCGTAGACGCCCACGGAACAGGGGCCAAAGAACGACCCATTTCCTCAGCCAAAACGCAAAGCTCGAGTTCGCCAAGGCCCAAACCACCGAACTCTTCAGGAATAGCAGCACCCAGCCAGCCCATGTCAGCAATGGCTTTCCATAAACCGGCGTCGTGGGATTTTTGCTCATCATTCAGCACCGTGCGAACGACCGCCATGCTGGACTGTTCGGACAAGAACTTACGTGCCTGTTCTTTCAGATATTTTTGATCGTCAGAAAAATCGAAATTCATGTGACGTGTGCCTCCCAAGGTCGCGGTAACGGCTTAGGCGCCGCCGCCTGTTTGTTTGGCAGCAGCATAAGCAAGTTTACGTGAACGGAAAGCCGTCACCTTAGGGAAGATCGCGTATTTGTGCGCAGTAACTGCAGCCCGCTTAGGTGCTAAACCCATTTGTCGGGCGTGGCAGAGGCGAACCCGCCGTAGATGTCGGCTGTCGCAGGCCAGCGGAAGCACCGGCCGCCGCAGCTAGTTTCTGCTGAGACGAGGCTTCGGCCAGCATGGTTGGCTGTAATGGCTTCTCTAACTCACGCATGCCGCGCAAACGCGTCGCAATCAGGCGTGGATCAGCTTCGCCAGTCTTGCGCGCATTGGAATTCGGGTCGGTAATGTCTGTTCCCGCCGCGCGAGGCAGTTTTGAAGGCTCTTGGTAAGTGAACTTAAAGCGCATCGTCGTCGCCACCGCTTCGCCGAACACGATCGCTTCAGCATTATCCAACGCCGACAGAAAGGAAATGGTTGAGCCGCTGGAATCGGCGATGGCTGAGCGGATAATCTCTTGGTCGCGGTCATTGGCCAAACGCATCGCAAAAACGGTCGAACATTGCGACAGGATGGTCGGATCAAGCTCGCCGGGTCGCTGGGATACCACCGCGATGGAGCAACCGTACTTCCGGCCTTCTTTCGCAATCCGGGCAATCGCGCGTCGGGTTGGAATAAAGCCTGCATTTGGGTCTTGCGGTACATAGCGGTGGGCTTCTTCGCAAACCAACAAGACGTGCAATTGGCCTTCGCTGGCATAAGCCACATCAAAGCTTAGGCGCGCTAAAACCGACACCACAGCATTTGTCACATCCGACGGTAGCCCCGACAAGTTTATGATCGAAACTGGCTGGCCTTCAGCAGGCAGACGGAATAAGCGCGCCAGTATTGGCGCAAAATTGTCTTCTGCGCCCCCTTTAGTGAACATAAACCCATAGCGCGGATCATTGACCAAGGCGTCTAGTCGAACGCGCAAGGACTTCAAATGTTGGCGTTCATGGCGGGGGCTTAATTGACCAATGTTCTCATCGATGAGCTTGAACAGTTCCGAGATGCGGTAAGGCATCGGACTGTCAGCATTCAAGCCGCCAACATCTAAAGCCTTGCGCACGAGCCCAGCAGCGGTTGCACCCGTCTTCTCATTCTGGAAATTGGTTTTAGCTTGGGCCAAAACTTCTCGCAGAATTTCTGCCTCTTCAGGGACGGTTTTGCCGCGGAAGATCACATCTTCTAACTCTTCAAACCGGAACAACCAGAAGGGCAATTCAAGTGTCGAGGAGTCCAACACTTGCGCAAGCGGTCCAAAGGCACCCGCGAATTCATTGTGCGGATCCAAAAGTAGCACGCGCAAGTCAGGCCTCACACTCAAACATTGGCGCACCAATAAAGTCAGAGAACATGACTTACCAACCCCCGTGGTCCCCACAACAGCGAAGTGACGTGTCAAAAGATCATTCACGCTGATGGTGGCAGGAATCTCAGCATTTTGAGACAAGCGGCCGACGTCGACCGATTTGCGGTCGCCGAGGTCATGCATGACTTCAAGGTCGCGAGAACGAATCTTGTGGGCGACGGCACCAACTTGAGGATAGCGCGATACGCCACGCTGAAAGCGCGTCCGGCCATGGGCGTCCTCAGCAATCTCGCCCATCAACTCGACTTGTACGCTGACTGCATTCTGGGCTTCCATGTCCCAGATGGAACTATCCGTGCGCATCTCATAAACAAGCGCAACGACGCGGACCTTGCCAACGGTGATCGAAATCAAACGCCCTACAGCCCAAAAGTCTGAGGATGCTTCACTCAGATTATCTGCCTTGGTTGAAATGGTCGCGCGGGCCCCGTTACAAAAGGTCACCCGACCAATCATGCG
This sequence comes from Maricaulis salignorans, assembly GCA_945891505.1. GTDB lineage: Bacteria > Pseudomonadota > Alphaproteobacteria > Caulobacterales > Aquidulcibacteraceae > Aquidulcibacter > Aquidulcibacter miladensis. The sequence continues at coordinate 7,503 of CAMDDL010000009.1, forward strand.
CTCAGTCGGCTGTTCCACAGCGCGACGTTCGAACACTTTGCGCTGGGCCTCCGTTTCGTCGCGGCCAACGCCAGCAGCGAACAACCCGCTGTGCACCTGCGCAATAAGTTCCGCGGCGCTGGTTGGATTGAGCGAGGCTGCGTTCAAACCCGTCGTCCTCTGATCGACCGACGGCGGAACAGTTTGGGGGCGCGGACCGTTCGGAGCAGAATTGGGTGATCCTGCTGATAGCCTAGGGTCGTGATCGAGCGCCATAATAACCTCACTTGTGCATTTCATCCCGACAAGCAAGGCTTTTACTGTTCCAAAGTTAATTTGGCGTATTTCTCGCTCTTCTAGTTTTATAGATTTGTTTGAAAGTCCTTGGATCTAATGGTTTGCTGGGTGGCCCGACGCTAACAAAAAAGGTTTGGACAAGGTGACCCTTGGCGGGCTAAGCCCTTCGAATGCGCACTCAAGAACACATCCCCGTACGTCTCGAGGACTATCGCCCCTACCCTTTTTCGATTTCTCACGTTTCGCTGGTGTTTGACCTCCACCCCGCGCGGACAATCGTGACATCGCGCTTTATCATAGAACGCAAACCCCACGAATGGGCCAAGGGCGAAGCGCTAAAATTAGATGGCGTGGGACTTGAACTCTTGTCGGTGGAACTCAATGGCCAGCCGCTATCGGCTCAGGAGTATAAGCTCGATGAAAATGGGCTGACCTTAAAAAGCGTGCCGGATTCGTTCAAACTCGAGACAAAAATTGCTATCAATCCAGCGGCTAATACAGCCTTGTCAGGACTCTACATGTCTGCGGGGCGTTTTTGCACACAGTGCGAAGCAGAGGGCTTCCGCCACATCATTTTTTGGCCCGACCGGCCCGATGTGATGAGCCGCTTCCATGTGCGGGTTGAAGCACTAGAGACTGAGTTTCCATCACTTTTGTCCAACGGCAATCGCGTCGCTATAGGCACGTATGACGACGGGCGGCATTGGGCGGCTTGGGATGATCCACATCTAAAACCATCCTATTTGTTTGCCTTGGTTGCAGGTGGCTTTGATACGCTCGAAGATCAATTTGTGACCCGCTCTGGCAGAAATGTTGAGCTTTGCATCTATGTCGATAAAGGCGCGGCCTCACGGGCACTCTATGCTATGGACGCGCTGAAGAGATCGATGAAATGGGATGAAGAAGTTTTCGGTCGCGAATATGATTTGGACGTATTCAACATTGTGGCCGTCTCGGACTTCAATTTCGGGGCGATGGAAAACAAGGGTCTGAATATCTTTAATTCTGCGCTTCTGTTGGCAGATGAAACCACCGCAACCGATGCCGATTATGAAGCCATTGAAGCCGTTGTCGCGCATGAATATTTCCACAATTGGTCTGGCAACCGTGTCACCTGCCGCGACTGGTTTCAATTGTCCCTCAAAGAAGGCTTCACAGTATTCCGGGATCAAGAGTTCTCTGCCGATCAACGCTCCCGGGCCGTTAAGCGCATCAAAGATGTTAAGGCACTTCGGGCACGCCAGTTCCCGGAGGATTCAGGCCCCCTCGCCCATCCGGTGCGCCCTCAAAGCTATGTTAAGATCGATAATTTTTACACTGCGACGATTTACGAAAAAGGCGCAGAGATCATTCGGGTGTTGCAGACATTGGTAGGCCGAGATGCCTTTCTGGATGGAGCAAACCTCTATTTCGCTGAAAATGACGGTACCGCTGCAACCATTGAAGACTGGTTGCATGCCATGCGGACTGCGACTGGCAACCAGCTTGATGGGATAGAGCGTTGGTATGATCAAGCAGGTACCCCCTGTTTGGAGGCGATCAGCGACTATGATGCAGCGAGCCAAAAGCTAACTGTGCGCTTTAAGCAATCGACACCGGACACCCCGGGGCAATCCTCGAAATCTTGGGTGCCTTTGCCGATCTCCATGGCATTTTTTGGCCCAGATGGCGCACCGTTGCAACTGCACTTGGCCGACACCGACGTAGCAGCCGATGATTGGTTGATCCCGATGGCGAGCTCCGATTTAGAGCTCCAGTTTGAAGGAGCTAAAGATCGCCCAATCGTATCTTATATGCGCGGTTTTTCGGCTCCGGTTCGCTTAATCACCAACCATAGCAATGCGGATTTGGCACTCCTAGCGGCCTGCGATACTGACCCTTTTGTGCGCTGGGAGTCGACGCAAACCATTGCGCGCAACACCTTGCTTTCCGTCGCTCAAAGCCTTTTGACTGGTCAAGAGCCGGAGGTGGCGCAAGACCTCTCTCGCGCATTCCAAGGTGCTCTGGCAGATGCAGCAAATGATCCAGCTTTCGCGGCTCTTTTGTTGCGATTACCGGATGTCAGCGAATTAATGCAACTAGAGCCGCTCTGTGACCCATCCAATCTATTGGCTGCCCGCAACTTTGTGCGGCGACTGTTGGCAGAACAACTCGACGCCGAACTGAATGCTTGTTTTGCACTCTACGATCCGGCGCAGGCCTTTTCGGCGAGCGCGCAAGCGGCCGGCAAACGTGCTCTAATGGCCGCTTGTCTTGACCTTTTGTGTGCAAGCGGAACCGACCGGGCTGCCATGCGCGCCGAAAACACCTTCTTTTCTGCCCGCAATATGACGGACATGATGAGTGCGCTCGATGGTCTCTCGCAATTTGGCGGGCCGCGTTATCATGCTGCTTTGGCTGCCTTCAAAGAGCGGTTTTCAGACAATGCATTGGTGATGGACAAGTGGTTCCGCGTGCAAGCGATGGCCCTGTCTGAAGACCCGCTGGCGACCTTTAAAACCTTGCGTGCGGACCCCGGTTTCACCTTGCTGAACCCTAATCGGGTGCGTGCACTTGGTGGGGCGTTTGCGAGCGGGAATCCTGCCGCCTTTCACCGGGGGGATGGGGCGGGTTATCAGGTGATTGCAGACCTGATTGCAGACGTTGATGGTACCAATGGTGCCCTCGCCGCTCGCTTGGGGACCGTGTTTGAATCCTGTTCGCGCGTGAACGAACCCCGGCAGGATTTGGCAAAGCGGACATTGCAAGCCTTGTTGGACCGCAATTCTCTATCTGCCAACACGCGTGAGATTTTGTCGAAAATCTACGATGGCTTGATCGCCTAAATTACAGCCCAATTTAGCCTCGAGGCGTTCGCTAATTTTATTGGCGGCGAACAGCCAAGTGAGCCCTGTGGCCTGTAAATTGTGTGAAAGGTTCACAGGAAGCTGAGCCCCCGCCCTAGACGTCGCGTTAAGAACTCCTTTACCCTTTGGTCTAATGAGGGTGAGATCCCTCTGATTCGGGTACGTAAATGGCCAAAGCGGCACCTAAAGACGACGAGATGAACGGCCAATGGCCGGTTGCCATCACGCTTGTCCTATGTGCGCTTTTTGCTGCGGTTATCTTGCTTCTAGCTAAGCGCGACTATGATCGCTTTCACCGAGATGCCACCCATGAAGCTGCCGCCGAAGCCCGTCTGATTACAGCGCAAATGGATGCTGATATCCGCGAGGCCCGGGCCAGTCTTGTGGCGGCAAGTGCACTCGGCATGGCTAACGGCGCGACTGTGGCTGCTACGGCGCCCGGTCTACAAGCGGTTGCAAGCTTTGACAGCAAAGGCGTCTTGGTCTCGCAAGGCTCTGCGTCATCCAGCGATATCGGGGCCTTGGCCGCCGCCGCCCAACTGGCCAAGACCGATGGGTGGAGTGGCGCTGTTGCACTTGGCGGTGGTCGCTATTCGCCAGCCATTTCCGTGCGCACTGTCGATGGGGGTGCGTTAGCGGCTTTCGTCACCTTCAAGGGCCTAGATGCCCTTGGCCCCGGCAGGCGGGTTGGCGTTGGTGAGCCCGGTGGCAACCTAATCTCTGTTCAGCCCGCCTTTAAGGCTGTTTCGGCACTGGGGGCACTTCCTGCATTCGGTCTTAAATCGCCACCGGCCGCTGGCTCCGCTTTGGGCTTCTATGCCAAAGATGTGGATGGCCAAAACATCGTTGTGGGAACGGCCGTGGCTGAAAACGGCCTGACCGCCTTTGTCTCGCGGGACCGTGAACCGATTGAAGCAGCTTGGCTGCGCAGTGCCATCATGTTTGGCCTGTTGTTCTTAGGGCCCGTATTGGCAGCCGCCGGGATCTGGTTCTTGGTCCAAGGACAGTCAGAGCGCTTTGCCACGGCGCGCGTCCAAATGCGCGATGCAGAGCGGCGTTTACGGGTCGCGATTGAAGGGGCCCGGTGCGGCGTCTGGGATTGGGACATCACCAATGACCGCGTTTATCTGACCCAAAGGCTAGCTCATAGCTTTGGGCTTTCTGGGGCCGGCCGATTTGACACCCAAGACGTCTTGCAAGCGTTGAACGCCGAGGATCAAGCCCGGCTACGTGCGGCCTTGGCTTCAGCCGCTCAAATCGGCGTGTTGGATGTTGTGGTCAAAATCACCCGGGCCTCAGGAGTTACACACGTGCAATTGCGCGGTCGTGCGGCGGTTGATCGCCAACGTCCCGGTAGCATTCGCGCGATTGGCGTGTCGATCGACGTTTCAGAAGAACGTAACTCAGAAGCCCGTGTCGCCGCAGCCGAGCGCCGGCTTCGCGATGCGATCGATTCGATCTCTGGACCTTTTGCGCTCTGGTGCAAAAACCGGACTTTGATCTTGTGGAATGGCGGCTTTGCCAAGACGTTTGGACTAGACGGCACTATCCTGCAAAAAGGTGCTTCCTATACGGCGGTTTCCGCTGCAGCAGCCAAGCGCGTAAAGTCACAGCGGCCAGATCGTTATGATGAGTTGGCCCAAGAGATAGAACTAGATAATGGTGTTTGGATTCAGCTAGTTGAACGGGAAACTTCCGATGGCGGGTTAGTTTCCATCGGTATTGATATCTCGCCGTTGAAAGAAACCGAAGAAAGTATCATGCGCTCTGAACGGCAGATGCGCTCGGTCGTGGTTGAGCTGGAGCGCTCCGAGCACAAAGCGTCTGAACTGGCGGAGAAATATCGGACTGAGCGGCAACGCGCTGAAGAAGCTTCGAGTGCCAAGAGCGGCTTCTTGGCCAATATGAGCCATGAACTGCGCACGCCGCTTAACGCGATCAATGGCTTCTCAGAAATTATGGTCCAACAGCTCTATGGGCCCTTGGGTGACCGCCGTTACCTCACCTATGCGACCGACATTCTCAACAGTGGAAAGCACTTGCTTGAGCTGATTAACGACGTGCTCGACATGGCCAAAGTTGAAGCAGGCAAGTTTAAGATTTATCCCAAGCCGATGGATTTGCAGGAAACGATTGAGCAAGCGATGCGCTTGGTACGCGGCCGGTCGGAAGAAAAAGGTATCGCCCTTGTTGGCGAGCTTGCAGAGGCCGGCGATGTAACGGGCGACGCACGTGCGATCAAGCAGATTATGATCAACTTGCTGTCCAACGCGATTAAGTTTACGCCGGACAATGGTCGGGTTCTGGTCCAAGTTAAGAACAATCTGGACTCGGTGATTATTCGCGTGATCGACAATGGGATCGGCATCAAAGCCGAGGATTTACCACGCTTGGCCCGACCGTTTGAGCAGGTCGAAAACGAACATGCCCGGTCCAATCAAGGAAGTGGCTTAGGCCTTTCCTTGTCGCGTTCGTTTGCTGAGATGCATGGCGGCACATTGACCATTGCTTCTGAAATCGGGGTCGGGACCATGGTGATTGTGTCCCTCCCCCGCTTGGCCGTCGCGCAGCAAGAAGCTGCCTAGCGCGTCACAGAACGCGCCCTAAGCCACCCGCCGCGAATGGCCAACCCAATAGGGTTCCCGCAATTCACGCCGAAGAATTTTGCCTGAAGGATTGCGTGGCAGTTCGGAAATGAAGTCCACACTTTTCGGGACTTTATAGCCTGCGATCCGCGCCTTTGTCCAAGCGATGATATCGGAAGGTTCTGCCGTTTCGCCGGGCTTCAACACGATAATGGCCTTGACTGCCTCGCCCCATTTTTCGTCTGGCACGCCGACAACAGCAACATCGGCAACGGCCGGATGGCCGAATACCGCGTTTTCGACTTCAGCCGGATACACATTCTCACCCCCGGTCACGATCATGTCCTTCACGCGGTCGTGGATATACAGATAGCCCTCATCATCAAAGAAGCCGGCGTCACCAGTATAAAGCCAGCCATCTTTGACGGTCGCAGCGGTCGCCTCAGGTCGGTTGAAATAGCCCTTCATGATGGTGGTCGAGCGCATGGCAATCTCACCCACTTCGCCCACCTCACAAGCACTGCCGTCATCACGACGGCATTCAATCTCAAACCCGGGCCAAGCAATGCCGCAAGAGCGCAGCTTGCCGCGCGCTGGATCGTGCGCCTCTGGTGGTAAATAGGTGCCAGCGCCCAAGCTTTCCGTCATGCCGTACAACTGGGTGAAAGAGCAGCCAAATGTCGCTTGGGCCTGCAACAATAAATCCTCCGCAATCGGGGAAGCCCCATAATACATCCGCTTCAGGGCCGAGAAATCGGTTGGAATCTTGGCATTGACCTGGATCAGAATATTGATCACCGCAGGTACGACGAAGGCGTGGGCGATCTTTTCAACCGCAATCAGACGCAGGATTTCAACCGGGTCGACTTGCTCTAACACGACAGCCTTCGCGCCTTGGGCAATGCATAAGATGGCGCTGTTAATGCCAGCGACATGGAACATCGGCATCGCGATCAGAACCGCTTCACCCGCCTCATATTTCGCCCATTCCGCGCCAATGCCAAACTCAAAGAAAGACATATAATTTTGGTTGGTGATCTGCACGCCTTTGGGCAAGCCTGTGGTGCCAGAGGTATAAAGTTGAATGACATCGTCATCTGGCAAGCATGGCAGGCTTGGATCCTCTGAGGAAGCAGCTTCATGCCAATCCTGATAGCTGGTCCAATTTGCATGGCCGCCATCAAGGGCCAAGGTCATCGGCTTGTTGGTGGCATGATCTAGGGCTGCTGCGGCAATCTCGTAAAAATGGCTGCCGACTAAAAAAACTTTGGCCTGACTATCGTCCAGCACGTAAGCCACTTCCGGCGGAGCCAAGCGCGCATTGACGCCAACTAGGGTCGCGCGAGCTTTCACGCTACCAAAGAACAAGGCGAGGTAATGATCGGAATTTGCGCCATAAACAGCCACCCGATCATCCGGCTTTACGCCAAGATTGATCAGTGCCTGCGCGATTTGGTTAGCGATTATGTCCAAGCGGGCAAATGTTGTCGCGCGATCCTTGAACAAGATGGCAATGCCGTCGGGGCGGGTCGCAGCCTGCACGCGGGTGATGTCCGCAACCGATTTTGTGGCTTCAAAGTCAAACATATTTCCCCCTCACACGGTTTGATACCGCGTCTATTTCTGGATATTGCCTGATGTAACGCGCCTGACTGCATTTGTCGCGTCGCATTTTGGTGAAGGACTGGTCGAATACATTTGGCTCGTTAAAAAGAAGCCATCTTATGTGCGAGTCGCTTGTCGAAGGATGTTCTCATGGCCGATGCCGATAGTCTGATTTTACACCATTTCAACGCCTCGCCATTTTCTGAGAAGATTCGTTTGGTCATGGGCCTGAAGGGGTTGAGCTGGGTCTCGGTGAACATCCCGTCCATTATGCCTAAGCCAGACCTGACGCCGCTAACGGGTGGCTATCGTCGCACGCCGGTTCTGCAGATCGGGGCCGACATTTATTGCGACACGCAATTGATCCTGCGCGAGATTGAACGCCGCCATCCAACCCCAACGCTCTATCCCAATGGCGAAGCAGGACTATCATGGATGATCGCCATGTGGGCGGATCGGGCCTTCTTTCAGGCCAGCGTGCCTATTATTTTTGGCGCCGAGGGTTTTAATGTGCCTGAAGCATTTAAGCGCGACCGCGAACAATTGTCTGGTAGACCGTTTGATACCGAGCAAATGCGCGCCGCCTCGCCCATGATGCGCGATCAATGGCGCGGCCACGTAGCTTGGGTGGAAGAAGCCCTTGAAGCCTCGAAGGGCGACTGGCTTTTTGGCGATAAGCCGGGCTTAGGCGACATTTCCGCCTATATGAATTTTTGGTTCCTGCGTAACGCTTATCGTCCGGGCTATGACAGCTTGATGGCCCCATTTGAAACGGCGCGCGACTGGGTTGAGCGAGTCGACGATATTGGTCATGGCACGATTGAGACGATGACGTCACAAGAAGCGGTGGCCCTTGCCGGACAAAGCACGCCCATCGCCCGCACCGGCGTAGATGAGCAAGAGCCACAAGGTTTGCGCGAAGGTAATTTTGTCTCTGTATCGCCAGATGATTACGGACGCGACCCCGTTACAGGCAAGCTCGTGTTTTCCGGTGCCAGCGAGATAGCGTTGGAGCGCGACGTGCCGGGTCTTGGGACTTTGGTGGTTCACTTCCCACGCGTTGGCTATACCGCCCGTCGCAGCTAGGGTTAAGCAACCTCGGGAGCTGCTTAGTCGAACAAGGCGTCAATATCATCTTGGGCGCAGCCCGCAGCCCCGCCATGCACGAGGCCATCCAGCATCATGATGGACGATTTCAACGCCATCGTGGTTTCAGCGATGAAGCCATCCAAAGGCGCACCTTGCTGGATCAGCCTTTCTGCCTGCGCGATGGCCTGCTGCAGCAAGTCGCACGTCTCAAGGGTGAGGGCGTCAAAAGGGGCTTTGATAGCGGGGTCTGCATTTTGATAAGCTAATATCGCTAAATCCTTGGCCTGAAAGCCAGAGCGCGCAAAATGCTGCTCATAGCTCAAAGGTTCCCATTTGCGCAGTTCTTCAATCATGTCAGGCATATCGCCCAACAGACCAAACAACATGACGGCCTCGTTAAAGACATTCAAATAGTCAGTCGCAAGGCCTGTCGCCGGCATGATATTGGCTTCGATTAGGACCTCAGGGTCCCACCAGGCAAGCTCTACTACTTCTTCACCACGATCACGCACATCAGACATGCGCCCATGTTTACTCTACATTCGTCAATTTTTACTTTCGAAGCGATCAATATCTGATTTGCCCGAGTTGAAAAGCTTCATAGACCTCAGCCGTCAAAGGCTCATAGAGGCGGGTTGCAGGATTCATCCAGACCATAGGGTCGGCAATCTGCGCCGGGTCGAAACCGGCCTTGACCAAATCGACCTTGCGGTATTTGAAGGTACCGGTAACCTCCATTTCCGTTTGGAAGCGTAAAAATAACGGAATGGCATAGCTGGGCAGTTCAGTCCGCACGTGGGCGGAAAGGGCTGCCAAATCAATCGGATTTGGCGAGACAATCACGGCCATGCCAGCGCGGCCATCGGCGTGGGGAACATCCACGCCATAGACATTGGCCTGCTCAACACCTGGATAGATACACAAGGCCTCGCCCACTTCATTGGTCGAGACATTTTCAGATTTCCAGCGATAGGTGTCACCAATTCGGTCCACGAAGTAAAAATAGCCGAGCTTGTCTTGCTTCAAGAGGTCGCCAGTGCGGAACCACAAATCGCCCTTTTCGAAGACGTCGCGCAGGAGCTTCTTCTCCGAAGCCACCTTGTCGTTCGCATAGCCGTCGAAGCGAGCCCGCACATTGGTTATGTCGATCTTGCCGATGGCCTCACCCACCTCGTCAAAGGCACACTTCTCGCAAAGGCCTTCTTCGTTTCGGATCGGCTTTTCTTCTTCAATATCAAAGCGAACCAGCTCTACATTGAACCGCTTCTTCAGATAACCCGGGATGCGGCCGACCGCGCCCAGCTTACCTTCCACATTGATGAAGCTGACATTGCCTTCGGTGGAGCCGTAGAACTCACAGATGAGCGGGATTTTAAAGCGCTCTTCGGCACGCGCCCAGACGTCGGGCCGCAAGCCGTTCCCGAAGCAGGACTTAAGCTTGTGCGCTTGCTCTTTTGGATGCGGCGGTATGCTGACCAAATAGCGGAACAATTCGCCAATATAGGCAAAGACCGTGCATTCCTGATCGACAATATCATCCCAGAACTGGGTGGCGGAAAACTTACGGCGCAACACCAATGTTGCGCCCGTATTCAAGACAAGACCAACGCCACAGATGCCGCCTGTGCCGTGATAGAGCGGTAGCGGGCAGTAGACACGGTCTCCCGGCCCGGTGTTGGTCGCCGCAATGAAGGAACGGCTCATGCCTTGGGTCCGCAAATGAGACAGGGTTGCCGCTTTGGGATTACCGGTTGTGCCTGAGGTATAGACATAAAGGCAGGGGTCTTTGGCTGTCAGCATTTCACGAAAGGCGCGCGACGGCCGCTTATTGCTCTGCGCATTTAAGGAGCGATCCAAGTCATTGGCATTGGGGATTAAACCGCCCGCGGCCCAAACCGAAACGCCGGTCAGTTGACCATCAATTGTGGCCCACAACTCGGCCTGCTCAGCGCCAACAATCGCGGCCTTGGACTTAGCAATCGTGATGCAATGCAGGAGTGATGGACCTTGTAGATTGTGGTTGATCAAAGCCACGATCACGCCGACCTTGGTGAGGCCGTACCAAGCCGCTAAATAATCAGGTCGGTTCTGCATGAAGAGCGACACCACGTCGCCAGCTTTCAAACCAATCGAGACCGCCCAATGCGCATAAAGGTTCGCTCGACCGTCAAATTGCCCATAGGTCCAAGTTTTGCCCTCGAACACAATAGCAGGTTTGGAATTGAATTGGTCGCAAATCGCTTCCCAATTGTCCGGCAACAAGACTTGGCTGTCTGGGCTTAAGTCCTTCATCCAATTATTGGTGCGACTTAAAGCCGAAAAGAATTTCACCTCGCGCTTGATGCTGTCGATTAGGCCCATGGAGTACGTTTCCTCTTTTCTCCTTTATGGACTGACTTGAACTTGCTTCAAGCTGTTAAGCTGACAAGAGGAGAAGATTTCGCAATAAGTTGAACGCACTGATACACAAATGCATCAGGCTTTGCTTTATGGGCGAACAGGCCAGCCCTTTTGATGATAAGCGCTATCCCAAAACAACCACTCATGCTGGGCACAGCGCAAGAAAGCTGCCTCCATGCGGGCGCGCTCCGCAGGCCCTGCGGCCTCGGCTGCTGCATTGACGATGGCCTTCATGCGCTCTGTCGCTGCCGCGAAACTTTCATCCGCATAAGTATCAATCCATGCCTGATAGAAATTATTGGGTGCGCCTTGTTTGGCGATCTTGGTGCCGACGTCCTGATAGAGCCAGAAGCAGGGCAGAATTGCTGCGGCCAAAACCGCAAAACTATCGGTTACGGCTGTTGCCAGCATGAAATTGACATAGGCCTCGCATGCCGGTGTTGCGGCTGCAGTTTCGGCAGCGCGGGGATAAATACCAAATTGCTCAAGATAGCCCGCATGCAGCGCGCGCTCGACGATGATGGCAACTTCAGCAGCTTTGGAGAATTCCAAGATTTCATCCGCCGCTGGTGCTTTTGCCGCGCCCAAAGCCAAGACCCGCGCGTAGCCCTGTAGGTAAAGGCTGTCTTGGATCATGTAATGGGCAAAGGCCTCACGGGATAAGGTGCCCGCCGACAGTTCGGTATTGAAGGGATGGGCGTGCACGGCTTCGCGCAGCTTGGAAGCTGCCACCCAGACATCATCGGTAAATGCCATGACTTAAAACTCCCTGCGCAGGCTGAAGGTGATTTTGCGCCCCCGGTTGATGGTGAACGTGTCAAACGGGCCACCGGGGCCCAACCCTGCGAGCAAGCCCGTCATGCCTTGTCCGAAAGCGGAAATGGCCCACCGCTCATCGTTGAGGTTTTGCGCTTGTAAGGTGGCGGTCCAAGCTTCGCGCTCAGCGCTAAGGGTCAGGTCGGTCCACCAACGGGCTGGCGAATAGAGCACATTGTCGATCTCATAAAAGGTCTTACCGGCATAATTGGTGTCTATCCGGCCTGTTAGATCGGTTTGTCCAAATGTTAGCTTGTATTGCGCGGAAACTCTGCCCGTATCCTTCGGCGCATTGGGGATGGCCTTGCCGCTATAGTCGCGCGTGGCCGGGGAGCCCAACAGCGGATCGGTCGCAATAAAGCGCTCAATATTGGTATCCGCCAAGGCATAGCTGGCCGATAGGTCTAGGCTGTCTGTGGGTCGCAGCAAGATACTGGCTTCAAGACCCCTGACCGTCACTTCATCCACGTTCAGGGTCACGGACTGATTGTCGATAAACGTGTAGTTTTGATAGTCTTCGACCTTGTTGGAAAAGACATTCAGCTCCAGCCGACCAGAAGCGATGGGCAGGCGCTGTTTCCAGCCTAACTCTAAAGAGGTCGTAATCTCTGGCCGATAAGTGGCTTTCCAGATCGAGTTGGCGGTAGGCGTCGGGTTGAAACCACCGGGGCGATAGGCCTCGCCATAGGTGAGGAAAAGATTGGAGTCATTGTTCAGATATTGCCCCGTCACACGCGGCTGAAAGCGTTCAAATGTCCCATCGCGGCGGGAGATCACTGGACCGCCAACTTGGCTCAGGATCGTTTGCGACCGCTCATCGCGGTCGAGCCGTCCTTGTGCTTCGACCTTAAACTCAGGCGTTACCTGATAACCAAGCCCGCCAAACACCGAAGTCTGGTGCGAGCGGGTCAGATAGCGTGGGGCCGGACCGCCGAACAGCAGGGGGCCAAAATCGTCGGTGCGGTCCTTATCGGTGTCCTGAAGAAACACGCCCCATTGCTGGGTCAGGGCCTGATTATCGCTAGATACCCAGCGCACTTCTGCCGTAGTGGCGCGCAGATCAATGGGCTGGCGAATAGGCTGAATACCATTTGGGAAAGCTGGAAAGCCAAAGAAGGTCAACGGCCCCGGGCGATAATCTAATTCCTCATCCCAGCGCTTGGCATAGGAATCGCGGGCGATATAGGCAGACAAAGTGCCCCCCGCGATTGGGCGCGAAGCCTTCGCCACCCCATGCCCCCAACGCCGCTTGGATTGGCCCGGATAATCGCCGATTGGATTGATCAGGACTTTGCCAGAAAGACGGCCTGCATTCTTGCCGGTGACATTGTTGGAGCTCGCCCAAGCGGCCCCGCCCTCGTCTTCCAAATACTGGAGCTTGAAGTCGAAGTTCCAGCCTAAAGCGGGACCTGTTAGGCGCAAGCGACCACTGCGCGTCTCAACCGCATCAACCAAGAGATTAAGCGTCGTGTTCTTGATCCAGCCATCGGCAGACGACCACAGGCCAGCCGCCCGCAAGTTCCAGTCGGTTCCAAGTGCCAAAGTGTGGGCACCCTCAATCTCGCCCAAACCACCATTGCCCACAATCGCTTGAAGATAAGTGACACCTTGCCCGGTACGAATGCCAATCACACCGCCCGAAGCATTCTTGCCAAAAAGCGCCCCTTGTGGCCCTTTTAGAACTTCGATCGCGCGAACATCGTAAAGGCGTGGCGTGAAAAGCTCTGTATCGGCCAAGGGCACACCGTCAAGCACCATGGCGACGGACGCTTGTTGCAGACGATCCGTAGTTGCGCCCCGGATGGAGAGGATATTGGTGCCGGGGTCCTGGTCATTGACCATCCAGACACCCGGAACTGCGGTGGCCACATCGTCTACGGTCGTAATGCCTTCGCCAGAGAAAGACACCGCAGCCACTGGAGACTGAAACCGTGATTCCCAGCGTCCACGAACAGTGATTACCTCTGTGACCGAGGGCGCATAATCGGCGATGATTATTTCCTGCTGCTCTGATTGAGGAACAGGTTGCGCGGCTTGCACCACAGCGAGAACGATGAGTGATAAAGTCATATAGGGCCCTCCCTTCGCCGGCATGATCCGGAGCAGGTTCTACGGGTCGCCAAACGACAATCCTCAAGGATCGTTTATGGCCTCTCAGCCCCTCATCGTAGGGCTCCCCGGTGTGTGGGCGGGGTAGGCCCGCCCTGGAAAAGCGTCAAGCACATGACGCAGATAATGCGGCTAGATCAGGCCCGCCAAGGGGCTGGATGGATCGGCATAACGCTTGCGCCCCATGCGGCCTGCCAAATAGGCGTCGCGACCGGCTAGGACCGCATGCTTCATGGCGCGCGCCATGCGAATGGGGTCTTTGGCCTCGGCAATGGCGGTATTCATCAAAACCCCATCGCAACCGAGCTCCATTGCAATGGCAGCTTCTGAAGCCGTGCCAACGCCTGCATCGACCAAAACGGGTACGCGGGCGGCTTCGACGATCAAGCGGATATTGACGGGGTTCTGGATGCCAAGGCCCGAGCCAATCGGCGCGCCTAACGGCATAATGGCGCACGCGCCTGCATCTTCCAGCCTGCGCGCAAAAACAGGGTCATCGGTGCAATAGACCATCACATCAAAGCCCTCTTTCACCAAAACCTTGGTGGCCTCTAGTGTTTCAATCATGTCTGGATAGAGCGTCTTTTGATCCGACAGCACTTCCAGCTTCACCAAGCTCCAGCCACCTGCTTCACGGGCAAGCCGCAGCGTGCGCAGCGCATCTTCGGCGGTGAAACAGCCCGCCGTATTGGGCAAAAAAGTATAGCGCTTAGGGTCAACAAAGTCTGTCAGGCGCGGCTGGGTGGGGTCAGACAAATTCACCCGTCGCACGGCCACCGTGACGATTTCGACGCCCGCAGCCTCTGCCGCCGCAGCATTTTGGGCATAGTCGCGGTACTTGCCCGTGCCGATGATCAAGCGCGAGGAGAAAGTGCGCCCGGCAACTGTCCAGCTATCATCTTGGTTGAGGTCTTTTGTTGTTTCGGTCAAACCCTCATCCCCCGCCTACAAATTGCACAAATTCTAATTGGTCACCGTCAGCCAACATGGTTTGATCCCATTGCGACTTCATGACGATCACCCGATTGCGCTCAATCGCCACGCCGCGGGGATCAGCGACAAGGTTCGTGACCAAAGCCGTTAAGCTTGTCCCCGGTTCAACCTGATGCTCTTCCCCATTGAGATAAATAATCATCGCACCCTCATTGGCGGCAGATATGGGCGGGCTTGGTTGGTTTGATCAAGGCGGTTGTGCAGGAAAGCAGCCATAAGATGCAACCATTTCAGCATGGCCACCTTTCCCTTTAGGCAAAGCAAGGTTACACCTAGTTCATGGAAAAAGCGATTTTTGTGCTCAATGGGCCAAACCTCAACCTGTTGGGCACGCGCGAACCTGAGATTTACGGGGCTGATACGCTGGCGGATGTGGAAGCCGCATGCTCAGCGCTGGCCGAACGCTTGGGGATGAAGCTTGTCTTTCGTCAGTCCAATAGCGAGGGCCAATTGGTGGATTGGCTGCAAGAAGCCCGTGACCAAGGCGCAGGCGTTTTGCTGAATGCCGGGGCCCTAACCCACACCTCGCTTGCGATCTATGATGCGCTTAAGGCCATGAGCATTCCTGTCATCGAGATCCATCTGTCCAACCCGTTGCGGCGCGAAGCGTTTCGCCATCACTCCTATGTTGGGATGGCAGCAACTGGGACAATCGCGGGCTTTGGCCTACATTCTTACGTGTTGGGCCTAGAAGCCCTATCCAAGAAACTATCGGCCAAAAGCTGACCCTTTTGCCCCAAAAATGAAGGTCCTAATACAGACCTATAGGAGAGACGAATGAGCCAATCAGGATTCGACACAAAATTGGTCAAGGATCTGGCGCGTATCCTGCGCGATACGGACCTGAGCGAGATTGAAGTGGAAAACGAAGGGGTTCGCGTGCGTGTTGCGCGTCAAGCCAATATCGCGCCTCAAATGGTCCAAGCCCAGGTGCCAATGGCCCAAGCCCCTATTGCGATGGCACCGGCGGCGGCAAATTCTGCGTCAGCAGCACCTGCTACCGCTCCAGCGGCTGATCCTGCCAAGCACCCCGGCGCGGTTCCCTCGCCTATGGTCGGCACGGTCTATACCCAACCAGAACCCGGCGCTTCGGCCTTTATCAAGGTCGGCGACACGGTGAAGGAAGGCCAGCAGCTGTTCATCATCGAAGCGATGAAGACCATGAACCCTGTGCCCTCGCCACGTTCTGGGACAGTAACGGCTATTCTTGTCCATGATGCTCAACCCGTTGAATATGGCGAAGCGCTCTGCGTGATCGAATAGTCAGGAGACACACAGGTGTTTGATAAAGTTCTGATCGCCAACCGCGGCGAGATTGCCCTGCGGATTCACCGCGCCTGTAAAGAAATGGGCATAACCACCGTGGCGGTCCATTCTACGGCGGACGCGGACGCGATGCATGTGCGCTTGGCCGATGAAAGTGTCTGCTTGGGTCCGCCAGCTGCTGCGAAGTCGTACTTGAATATCCCAGCCTTAATCGCGGCTTGCGAGATTACTGGTGCGCAAGCGATCCATCCAGGTTATGGCTTCTTGTCTGAAAATGCCCGCTTTGCAGAAATCATCGATGCGCATGGCTTAGTCTTTATCGGCCCGCGCGCCGAACATATCCGCATGATGGGTGACAAGATTGCTGCCAAAGCTGCGGTGAAGGCTGCCGGTATACCCGTCGTGCCTGGCTCTGACGGTGGCATTACAGATGACGAGACCGCTTTGGCGGTTGCCGAAGAAATTGGCTATCCCGTTTTGGTTAAGGCCTCAGCCGGTGGCGGTGGTCGCGGCATGAAAGTCGCCCACTCAAAGGACGAGTTGTCGGTCGCTTTGTCGATGGCCCGCACGGAAGCGAAAAATGCCTTCGGCGATGACACGGTTTATCTCGAAAAATACCTCGGCAAGCCACGCCACATCGAAATCCAAGTGATCGCCGATGAGTTTGGCAATGTGGTTCATTTGGGCGAACGCGATTGCTCACTTCAACGTCGCCACCAAAAAGTCTGGGAAGAAGCGCCCTCGCCTGCCTTGAACGCTGAAGAACGCGCCGAGATCGGCGACATCGTTGTCAAGGCTATTAAGTCGTTGGGCTATCTTGGCGTCGGCACCATTGAATTCCTCTATGAAGAAGGCCGCTTCTATTTCATCGAAATGAACACCCGCCTTCAGGTCGAACATCCCGTCACTGAGATGATCACAGGCGTGGATTTGGTGCGCGAGCAAATTCGGATCGCCGCTGGGATGCCGCTCTCTTTCACCCAAGAAGAAGTGGTTTTTGAAGGCGTGGCGATTGAATGCAGGGTCAATGCCGAAGACCCTGTCAACTTCGCGCCATCGCCTGGTACCATCACAGACTTCCATGCGCCGGGTGGCTTGGGTGTTCGCTTGGATTCAGCCATTTATACGGGCTATAAAATTCCACCCTATTACGACAGCTTGATTGGTAAGTTGATCGTGCATGGGCGCAACCGCAACGAATGCCTGATGCGTTTGCGACGCTCGCTTGCTGAAATGGTGGTTGGTGGCGTGAAGACTACGATCCCGCTGTTCCTGCGTTTGGTCCAAGAGCGCGACATCATTGATGGCGATTACAACATCCACTGGCTGGAAAAGTGGTTGGCCGAACAAGCCGAACAAGCTGAGGAACCGCGTGCATGAGCAAGGGCTTTGGCCCGGACGAGCTTTTGGCATGCTATGCGCGCGGGACTTTCCCGATGGCAGACGGGCGGGATGATCCCCGCCTGTTTCTGGTTGATCCAGACCAGCGGGGAGTTCTGCCGCTCGATCAATTCCACATCCCACGACGCCTCAAGCGCACAGTTCGCACTACTCCTTATGTGGTGACAATCAACCAAGCCTTTCGCGAGGTGGTGGAATTATGCGCGGCACCGATTGGCGAGCGGACTGAGACTTGGATTAATCAGCCGATCTTGGAACTCTACGACGGATTACACCGCCGCGGTCACGCTTTTAGCGTTGAAACCTGGCACGAAGGCAATTTGGTCGGAGGGCTCTATGGGGTTCGCCTTGGCGCGGCTTTTTTTGGCGAAAGCATGTTTTCGCGCGCGCGGGATGCCAGCAAAGTTGCCCTCGTCCATCTGGTCGCGCACCTCATCGCAGGCGGATTTCGCCTGTTAGATACCCAGTTTCTAACCGATCATTTGACGCAGTTTGGCACCATTGAGGTCAATCGCAAGACCTATCACGCGCTTTTGGCCGAAGCGATTACGTGCCCTTCAACTTTTCCTGTGCTGGATTTGTTGGCGCTGGACCCGTCCGAGGCTCTGACTCACCTGGATCCGCATCCGGCGCAACTGGCACCGATGCCGCTGCATCTGGATTCGCCGCGCCAGCTTTGGCCTCAGAGCGTGGGCGCGCTTTGTTTGGAGACGATGGAGCAGAACTTGGCAATGCAATTGCCCCCTCACAACTGACCAACCACATATCGTAAGTTGGATGGTCAATCGGGGTAACCGCCGGGCTTGAGGCAATGATCCAGCCTTTGCGCAACACGCGTTCCTTATTGGCCTCATGCATGTCGCGACGGTTGCGCTGGGGTAAAACTGCCAGTTGATTGTTGTTCTGGCGGCCCATATCCAAAACTTCGACATAGGCCCAAGACTCAAGCGGGTCCTGCGGATTGGACGCATAGCAGGCCGACAGCTTCAGCCGCAACGATCCATAGGTAACTTGGCTGCCTACGGGAACGCGCACACGGACATTGGTTCCCTTTTCGCGGTCCAAGGCCCCAATCAGAACCCCGGTGCCGCGCGTTTCTCGCACAGGCTTCGGCCCAGTCTCGAGCGCTTCCGGCGGAAACAAAAGTTCAAGCGGGACAAGGGGAATATTTGGTCCAACCAAACGAGGCATGACTAAACCGCTGGTTGCCAACGCTTGTTGCTCGGCCTCTGCTTGACTTAGGGCTTCCCGGCGGATGCGCGCGCGCATCTCATCCTCGGGGGTCATCCACGTGCCGGTGCCGTTCTGACGGAAAGCAGGCGCAACATCGCCTTCTTCAGGCTCTGCAATCGGCCCGAGCTCTGGATCAATCCCGCCGCTCGTTGCCGCTGGTGCCGTCGCCTTCGTGGCCTTAGCTGGATCACTGGATGCGCCGCTTGTTGAAGCCGGGCGCAAGCCTGTCGCATTGGCTTCTGGATTTGCTGTCTGTGCGATCACAGCACCACTGCCGAGCGCAATGAAAGCAGAACCCAGCACCAGCCAGCTTAGTTTCTTTACGTCAAACATGGCTGTGCCGTCGGCCCGTTTCATTATTCGGGCGACCAAGACTCATAGTCGCTGGAAGATTTCGCGCGCTCTCCTGCCCCGGCCAAGCTGCCCTTGGGCCGATAGGCAAATACAGTCCCAGTCAGATTAGGCAGATGCGGCTTTTCCCATGACTTCAGCACGAATGGCTCAATCGTTGGGGGTTGCTCAAACGTATGGTGCAGCCAGCCGTGCCAATCCACTGGCACGCGTGAAGGCTCAGCATAGCCTTTGTAAAGCACATACCGACGCTTACGCCCTTCAAGGGTGGCCTTACGCTCTTCAAAATAGCGATTGCCTTGGTCATCTTCGCCCACCAAGGTTGCACGCTTTGCGATATCAAACAGCGCACCAAGTGTTGCACCATTCCACCACGTAAAGATTTTTGTGAGCACGAGAATTTTCCTCTTCAGCCTGCATTATGCCCCGCACCGCTCTTGGCATCAAGTCGATGCGGCATGCCTCAACAGGGCGAAACACCGATGACCCGCGGCCACACGCATTCTTCAGCAGAAAGCAGGGCCACTGATGCAGTTTTTCCCCAATCAGGACTAGGCGGGCGATGACTTCAGGCAGATGATCACTCAAGTGATTCGCGATGGGGCTGCCGTGAGCTTTGATTCCGCCTTTTTTGGTCATGAGCGCCTCGTGGCGCAGCCCGATATGCTGCGCGAGATCGGCGCTGACTCTGGCCCATTCTATGCCCCGGCGAGTTGGAGTTTAGACAACGTGCTGGCCTTCGGCGAAGCCGCAGACCTACCTGACGAGACCTCGATTTCCGATGCCATCCTTGATTTAGCCGGTCGTATTGGCAGCTTGGCTTGGACGGCAGGCATTTTGGCTGATGCGGAAGCGCGTGACCATTTTGAAGCGGTGTTGGCCAATAGCCTGTTGAACCGCCAAGTCATGCTTGACGCAGGCTATCTGCGCGCCTTGGGCCAAACAGGAGCGGCTACGCGCGGCTTTGTCTTGAACTTGAAAGATCGGTCGACAGAGATTGAAACGGGCCTACCAGCTGTTTGGCTGGATGACGATTTCCAAAGCCGGATCGTGCCTTGGGCACAGGCAGAGACGGTCGTGCATCAGCGTCGGCAAAGTCAGTTTGACTCATCTGCACTGTCGATGGGACGCATCCAACTGCGCGACGCGATGGCCCGCGTTAGCGAAGCCGTTGGCCGTGCCGAAGGCGTGGGCCATGATGACCCACGAGACAATCCCGTTCTAGCCCAAGCTGTGGCGGCAGCATTCCGCATTGGGGCCCCTGCGGGGGCAATCCTAGAAGCGATTGAGGATGCTAAACAAGGCATTTTTGATGCCACAGCCCATGGCGCCCTGCTCGACGCGCCTTTGCTGGAACCGACCACCCTTCTTATCCCTGCCGACCAAACCCTAGACGGTGACTTGCTTTTGCGGGCCGCGCGTACCGGTTGTAGCTTTGCTTTTGACGATGCGGCTTTTGCGGCGCTTGGCCCGGCTGCCGTGATCTCATTGTCTGCCTTTTATGAAGATATAGACTTCAATCAACTTGAACGCGTTGCTGCAACTTGGCGGATAGCCCTTGATTGCTTAGGCGCTGCCACAGCGTTTCCGACCAAATCGGCGGCCCAGAACTGGGCCAAACAGCGCGCAGCAACGATCCGATATTGTGACGGTGCAGGCCTTTTGATGGCGCTTGGGAAGTCCTATGCCGCGCCTGACGATCAAGACGTGGTTCGCCGTGCGCTTAGCGCGATCGCTACCGGGACTGCTGAGGCCAGCAGCATCTTGGCCAAGATTTCTGCTGCTACCGGCAACCCGCCGAGCTTTGAGACGGCGTTAAAGCCGCAAGAGCATGGATTGGTTCTGGTGGCACTTGGGGCTGATGCCCCAGGTCTTGCGCCTATCTCCAGCCCGGCGATTGAGACGGCCCTATCGGGAGAAGAAACCGGCTTTTCAGTGCGCCCTTGTGTGGTCCGTGGCCTAAAAGCGCTGGGGCTCGACGACCAAGATGCTACCCGACAATTACTGGGCACCCGCACTTTAATTGGCGCGCCCGGTGTTTCCTATGACGCGCTGGCCAGCCGTGGCGTTGATGAAGACGGCCTAGCCGCAATTGCAGACGCCTTGATCAGCGCGCGCTCGCTGCGCCAAACCATCACCCCTTGGCTTCTAGGGCCAGAGGAAACTGCACGCTGGTGCGGATGCAGCTTAGACAAGGTCTTGCAGCCGGGCTTTGATGTGCTGAAAGAGCTAGGCTTTACCTCCCAAGATATCGCTGCAGCCCAAAAGTGGGCTTTAGGCCAGCCTGACCAATGGGGCGTACTGCCCAATTCAGATGTGTTTGGCCCGGCGACACGCGAAAACGTCGTCCGATTTGCTGCGGCCCAAGATGAAGCGATCCGTCAATATGTGACGCTAAGCCTGCCTGTATCGCGCACCGAGAATGTGAGAGCGATGGCGACAGAACTTGCTAAGGTTCTTGGCCAAGCAGGCTTTGCAGGCTTTAAACTCAAATTGTCTGAGCCCGGCTTTGACGCGCCCAACTTTGACCTAAGCCGCTATGAAAATGTGGCCGAAGAAGTCAAAGTCGAACGGGTCGAAGTGGTGGTTGAGCGCGTTGTAGAGCGCTTGATCCCTCAACCCGCCGCGCGACGCCGTCTGCCAGATCGGCGCAAGGGCTACATCCAAAAAGCTTCGGTTGGAGGCCATAAGGTCTATCTGCACACCGGCGAATTTGATGATGGCGAGATCGGGGAAATCTTCATCGACATGCATAAGGAAGGCGCGGCCTTCCGGTCCTTGATGAACAATTTCGCCATCGCGACGTCCATTGGCCTGCAATATGGTGTGCCGCTGGAGGAGTTTGTCGATGCCTTTGTCGGCACGCGTTTTGAACCTGCGGGCGATGTTGAGGGCAATGATTCCATCGTGCGTGCGACGTCCATCCTCGACTATTTGTTCCGCGAACTGGCCGTTTCTTATTTAGGCCGCGATGATTTGGCGGAATTGTCTGAAGACCGATTTGATGAAGCGGTGACGGATGCTGGCGCACCTGAAGCTGCTGACCCCGTGCGTTTCATCTCCAAAGGTTTCTCGCGCGGCAGCTTCCCAGATAATCTGGTGCGCCTGCCCAGTGCTGCCGAACGAGCTAGCCGTGGGTCCAATCCACCCCAAGAGCGCACCATCCAAGCGACCTTGATTCAGCCTCAGCCTGCTGCCCCCAGTGCCCGCTATGAAGGCGACCCCTGCCCAGACTGTGGCCACTTCACGGTGAAGGCGGACGCCTTTGGCTATGCCTGCGATGCTTGCGGGTGGGCCGGGCCACGCCAAGCTGAAGGCAGCGCCTAAAACCGTTTCAAATCACGGCACCATTCCTGCAAGGGTCTGTCTGAACTGATGTTTAGACCGCTGGAGCGTCCGAAAATGAAACGTCTCGCCATTGCCATCCTCGTCGCAGCAGCTTGCGGCACCTCTGCTTTTGCGCAAAATGCGGGCCAGATTGCGTCTGTTAAAGCTGGTAAGTCCTGCGCTGATTGTAATCTGTTTCAAGCCGATTTGAGCTATTCAGACGTTTCGGGGAAGACTTTTACCGGTGCGCGCTTGCGCCAGTCCGAGATGTCACTGGCAACGGCAGATGGCACCAATTTTTCTCGAACCGATCTGTCGATCGCCAACCTTTACGGTGTGCGTGCAACTGGGGCAAATTTTGCACGTGCCAATCTTGAACGCGCCATTTTGGTAGGCGGCTATTTCTCTAGTGCCAATTTTACTGGGGCCAATCTGGTCGATGCCAATCTGTCAGGTGCAGAACTTGCTGGCGCACGTGGCCTGACCCAAGCCCAATTGAACAAGGCTTGCGGCGATGCAGAAACCACTTTGCCACGCGGCTTGACGGTCCCAGCCTGCAAGTAAGGACCAGTTTGCGGCTGCCTTGGGCCGAATTGTTACAACCATTTAAGTGGAAGTTAAGCGCTAAAGCAGTATAAGGCATTCATGATGTCAAAAGCTTTGCCCTTTCTGATTGCTTTCGCCCTCGTCCCCATTGCTCAGCCTGTTATGGCGTTCACGTGGGATCAGCGCGGCAAGCCGTCCACAGTAACCTTTACCGGTCGCTTTTCTGGATTGTGCGCGGGCTGTGACATGTCCAATCGGCGGATGGACAATGCGCATATGTCCTCAGGCAATTTCGCAGGGTCGAACTTCTCAGGCTCCGTTCTACGAAGCGCCGAGATGACCGCTGGCAATTTTGCCGGCACGCGCTTTGACCGTGGCGACCTCAGCAACGCAGAAATGAATGGCTCAAACTTTCGCGGCGCCAGCTTTGTTGGAACGGGCCTGCGTTCCATTGAAGCTGCTGGCGCTAATTTCAGCGGCTCTGACTTCGCCGGATCAGACCTTTCCAATGCCGAATTAATTGGTGCCAACCTAACTGGCGCAAAATTTGGTGGCACGCGCGGCACCAATCCAGACTTCAGTGGTGCCAATATGACCGGGGCCATGGTGATGGGCGCAGTCTTCGTCAATGCGGACTTTACCGGGGCCATCATGACACGCGTCAATATTGAAGGCGCAGATTTATCTCGTGCGGATCTAACAGGCGTAGTCCTACGCGATGCACGTATCAGCCGCACGCGCTTGCAAGGCGCTGATTTTACGGGTGCCAACCTCTCAGGCGCTGATTTATCGACCGCCACAGGCCTTACCACCCGCCAGCTTGAAGATGCCTGCGGCGATGAAACCACGGCCCTGCCTGCCGGCGTAACCATTCGCGCTTGTAAGACCCGCCGTCCGCGCTAAGCGTTTGTTGTAATTCAGGGGCACGCGATCGTGGAAATAAGCCGAGAAGAAATGATCGCCATTGAACTTCGTACCGACAGAGAGGCGAAAGATCCCTTTCCCGCTTATGTACTTTGGTTCTTCCTTGGCTGGTTCGGAGCCCATCGCTTTTTTGTCAGCGAGACGAGGACTGGCCTAGCCATGTTGATTTTGACCCTCAGCATGGTCGGCTTTCCTATCACCTTCGTCTGGTGGCTTACCGATGCCGTACGGCTCGGTGGTCTCCTACAAGAAAAGCGCGACCTGGTGCGCGACCGAATTGCGCGGGAGACATTAGAGCTGAAGGAATTGTATTAGGAGTGGGGTGGGCCAGAATGGGCGCTTAAGTACCTCTAAGTACAAGGGCCTCTCCCCTCTCCTTTTGGGGTCGACCTATAGGTCGACGGGTCGGGGGTTAGGGCTTACGGGCACGGAAGTTATTTTCTCTCGCCAAAGAAGAGCTGGCCAACACTCCTTTGAGAACTGTGAGTTTAAGCCCTCACCCCAACCCCTCTCCCAAAGGGCGAGGGGCTTGAGTCGCTGCCCCCACTCCTCACGTATCCTCGCGCAACAGCCCTTGCACAAAGCCGCCCATCCAAGGCTGGCGGGCGCGGCGCATGCGTTCGGCTTCGAGGATGGTTTTTAGGCGCGCATAGCTTTGGTCGAGATCCTCATTGACCAGCACATAGTCAAAGTTTTCCCAGCGGCTGATCTCGCCATAGGCATTGGTCATGCGTTTTTTGATGACTTCGGGCGTGTCTTGCCCGCGCGAAATCAGGCGGCGCTTCAGCTCTGCCATGCTGGGCGGCAGGATAAAGACTTTCACCACTTCTTCCGGCGCCGAGGTGCGCAATTGCAGCGCGCCTTGCCAGTCGACATCAAACATCAAGTCGCGGCCCGATTGCAGGGTAGCGAACGCGCTGTCCCGCGGGCTGCCATAATAATGGTCATGGACTTCGGCCCATTCCAGAAACCCGTCCTGAGCACGATGGGCGCGGAATTGGTCTTTGTCGACAAAGTGGTAATGCACCCTATCGCTCTCGCCCGGCCGGGGTGCGCGCGTGGTCCAAGAAACCGACAGCGCGATATCTGGGTCTTCGTCAACAAGGCGACGGGACAAAGTGGTTTTGCCTGCCCCAGACGGGCTGACCAAGGCCAACATCAGACCGCGACGTTTGTAGAGATGGGGCTCACTCGACATTGGCTGCCTGTTCTTTCAATTGATCGACACTGGCCTTGAGGTCGAGGCCTGCGCGAGTGAGTTCCAAGGCCGCAGCTTTGGCCGTCAATGTATTGGATTCACGGTGAAATTCTTGCGCCAAGAAATCCAGCTTGCGGCCGATATCGCCACCTTGCTGAAGCAGGGCGCGCGCCTCACCACTATGGGCCCGCAGACGGTCCAATTCCTCGCGCACATCCGCCTTTAGGGCGAGCGCGGCAGCCTCTTGCAACAGGCGCTGCTGGTCATAGGGCACATCGCCCAAAAGCTCTGCCGCGCGCTTTTGCACGCGGTCACGAATGGCCAAGACTTGCGCTTCTGCAGCGGCTTCGGCTTGATGGGTGGTGGCCTCGATCCGCGACAGCAAGGTTTCAAACAGCGTGAACAGCCCCTCACCCTCACGGTGCCGAGCGGCCAGAAGGGCGTCGAGCGCGGTATCTAGGCCAATAATCAAAGCAGCTTCGCGTGCGGCCTTCACCTCGTCAGGCTCAACAAAATCTGCACTTTCCAGCACGCCGCGCAATTGCAGAAGGCCGTCCAGACTAGGTCGGCCTACCTTGCCCTGTTCGATCAACGCTTGCCCTTCTGCGAGATAAAACGCCATCATCTCGTGATTGACCCGGATCATTGGGCCAATGCTGGTGCTGTCCCGTTTGGTCGCGAGCGAGATCTGGATCGACCCGCGCTTGAAGCGCTTGGCGCAGCCTTCGCGAATCTTGGTCTCAAAGGCTTCATAGCCGGGCGGCAGTTTGAACTTCACATCGAGATTGCGGCCATTGACGCTGCGCGCTTCCCACGCCCAAGCGACATCGCCAGCTTGACCTTCGGCGCGGCCAAAGCCCGTCATGCCCAAGAGCGGTGTCACAGGTTTCATTGGCCACCGCCCAACAGGCTTTGGCCCTTTTTCTCTTGTTCCGCTCGCCACGCACGCCAGCGCAGGACGTTGCGATTATGCTCGGCATAGGTCTCGGCAAAGACGTGCCCGCCTGTGCCGTCAGCCACAAAGAAGATTTCGCGGGTCCGGGGCGGGTTCAGAACAGCCGCCAAAGCATCCTTGCCCGGATTGGCAATCGGCGTCGGGGGCAAGCCTTGGATCACATAGGTGTTCCAAGGATGGGGGTTTTCGAGGTCGCTACGGAAGATTTTCCGGCGTAAGGGTGCGCCCTTGGTGATGCCATAAATGATGGTTGGGTCCGATTGCAGCTTCATGCCAAGGCGAAGGCGATTGACAAAGACCGCCGCCACACGGGGCCGCTCTTCAGCAATACCGGTTTCTTTTTCCACGATGGAGGCCAAAATGATCGCCTCTTGCTTCGTGGCAATCGGCAGGTCTGGCGCGCGCTTTAGCCACAACTCATCAATGAGGGCTTGGTGGCTGTCCTGCATCCGCTTGACCACACTTGCGCGCGTATCGCCACGTTGGATCGGATAGGTGTCAGGGTTGAGCGTCCCTTCAGGCGGCGCTGGCGGCAACTCGCCTGCCAGAAAACGGCTTGCTTCCAGACGTGTGTAGATTTGGCTGACACTCCAGCCCTCGGGCAACACAATCGCGCGCCTGACCCCCTCACCGCTGGCGAGGATTCTGGCAACGCTGATGGGGGTGGCAGCGGAAGGAATTTCATATTCCGCAATCTTCAAGTCGGCCGCAGAGCCATTGATCGCGACCGCCAAGCGGAACCCCAGGGCGGATCGCACCAAGCCTTCCTTTTGCAGGCGCCGGCCAACAATGCTAGCAGAATCGCCGTCTTGCACAACAAAGAAGCTCGACTCGCCCTCTTTCGCTTTCGGGCCCGGCCCCAAAAGGAACAGGCCGGTGGCAAGCACCAGCAGAATAGACGCGAGGCCAAGCCCGATCCAAATGCGCTGCCACATGGCCTTTGCCTGTGCCGCCTTTTTGCCACGCACTTTGGCGACGGGATCGGTCATTAGACCGCTTTCAGGATCAGCGCCGCGTTGGTACCGCCAAAGCCAAAGGAATTGGACAACACAGCCTTGGCAACGACTTTCTTGGCCTCGAGCGGAACCAAATCAATCTGGGTCTCGACCGATGGATTGCGCAGATTGAGTGTCGGTGGGGCGATTTGGTCCCGTAACACCAGAAGCGAGAAAATCGCTTCAACCGAGCCTGCGGCGCCCAGAAGATGGCCGATTGCGGACTTGGTTGAAGACATAGTCAAGCCTTGAGTGTCCGCGCCAAACAAACGCTCCACCGCCCGCAACTCAATCTCATCACCCAAGGGGGTCGAGGTGCCGTGCGCGTTGACATAGCCGATGTCTGACGTGGCAAGACCTGCATCCTTCAACGCAGAGCGCATGGCCCGGAAGCCACCATTGCCATCTTCAGAAGGCGCTGTGATGTGATACGCATCACCCGACATGCCATATCCTGCCACTTCGCCATAAATCTTGGCTCCGCGTGCCTTGGCATGCTCATATTCTTCCAAGACGACAACGCCTGCGCCTTCGCCCAAAACAAAGCCGTCGCGGTCCTTGTCATAGGGGCGAGAAGCCGAAGTTGGATCGTCGTTAAAGCCACTCGACAGCGCGCGCGCTGCGGCAAAGCCAGCAATTCCAAGTTTACAAACCGCAGCCTCACAGCCGCCTGCGACCATCACATCGGCATCGCCATATTTGATGATGCGGGCGGCGTCACCAATGGCATGGGCCCCGGTCGCACAAGCGGTCACCACCGAATGATTAGGGCCTTTAAAACCGTGCTTGATCGACACGTGGCCAGAAGTCAGATTGATTAGCGCCGAGGGCACGAAGAACGGGCTGATCTTGCGGGGCCCTTCTTTCTCAAGCAGCAGCGCATTGTTTGCAATGGTGGATAGACCACCAATGCCAGAGCCAATCATGACGCCAGTGCGCTCTTGCTGTTCTTCGGTTTCGGCGACCCAACCAGAATCGGCAATCGCCTCATTGGCGGCAGCTACCCCGAATAAAATAAACTCATCGACGCGCCGACGGTCCCGCGAGGACATCGCGGTTTCAGGATCGAAAGACCCGGCCACATCAGCGCCGCCACCGCCGCGCCCGGTCGTCCAAGGGACTTCGCAGGCATAGTGGACGGGCAGGTCAGATGCATCAAACGCAGAGATGGTGCCTGCCCCGTTTGCACCGGACAACAGGCTTTTCCAAACGAAATCGGCCCCGACCCCGATTGGGGTGACGAGGCCGATTCCCGTCACGACAACGCGACGCATGTTCTGATCAGCCAGCGTTGGCCGAAATGAACTTCACCGCGTCGCCGACGGTTTGGATCTTTTCAGCAGCATCATCTGGGATCTCAACGCCAAACTCTTCTTCAAAAGCCATGACAAGTTCCACTGTGTCGAGGCTGTCTGCGCCCAGATCATCAATGAAGCTCGCATTTTCAACGACTTTTTCCGCATCAGCGTCCAAGTGTTCAATTACGATCTTTTTTACGCGGTCGAAAACGTCAGACATTGTTGGTCCTCGAATCCTGCCGAAGTCCCTTCGGCGTTGTTATAGTTACCGTTTTGCCAACATAGCGCCACGGGAGTTGAACGAACTAGCACCTTTGGCCTGAAGCCGCTAGCGCCAAAACAGTACCTAAATCATCGCCATTCCGCCATTTACGTGCAAAGTCTGCCCGGTAACATAGCTGGCTTGATCGGAAGCTAGATAGACAACTGCTGCAGCAATGTCATCAGGCTGACCAAGTCTAGCGGCAGGAATAGACTTAGTAATGGCCTCTTTTTGGGCCTCATTCAGAGCATCAGTCATCGGCGAGACGATAAATCCTGGCGCAATACAATTGGCTGTAATGCCGCGTGAAGCCAGTTCTTGTGCTATGGATTTCGTAAAGCCGATCATGCCTGCTTTTGACGCTGCATAATTGGCTTGGCCCGGATTGCCTGTAACACCCACAACCGATGTGATCGCAATGATCCGGCCCAAGCGACGCTTCATCATGCCCTTCGAGGCTGCACGAGCAAGCCGGAAGTAAGACCCCAGATTAACGTCGAGCACGCGCTCAAAATCCTCGTCCTTCATCCGCAGGAGCAAACCGTCCTTGGTGATCCCGGCATTCGCGACCAAAATATCCAAGCCGCCAAGGGCTTCTTCAGCCCGACCAATCAGACCGTCAGTCTCTGCTGGGTCAGATAGATTGCAGGCCAGCGCCACGCTGCCCGGCAATTGTGCGCTTAACGCGTCTAACGCTTCTTGGCGGGTACCCGACAAGGCAACTTGTGCGCCAGCAGCGTGCAAAGCACGTGCAATGGCCCCGCCAATGCCCCCAGTAGCGCCAGTTACGAGCGCTTTTTTGCCTGTTAGATCAAACATCTGCGTTTCTTCTTTCGTCTCTAGGTCAAGGAAGCGGCAAAGGCCGCAATTTCATCAGCACCGGTCAGGGCAATGGAGGTCGCGTCTGGCGCGATGCGCTTAGACATACCCGTCAGAACGCTGCCAGCCCCCAATTCCACGAATTGAGTGGCACCTTGGGCGGCAAACCAGCCAATCGATTCCCGCCATCTAACGCGACCGGTGACTTGCTCCACCAGCAGCTTGGCAATTGTTTCGGGATCTTGGGTTGGCGCCACCGTGACATTAGACAGCACGGGGACGATGGGCTTGTGGATCGTGGTCGCAGCAAGCGCTGCGGCCATTTCTTCAGCTGCCGGGGCCATCAAAGGGCAATGGAAGGGCGCGGAGACAGACAATGGGATCGCACGAGCACCCATCTCTTTCGCGGCTGCAATCGCTGCATCGACGCCCTCTTTCGTGCCAGAAATGACGATGTTGCCTGCATTATTGTCGTTGGCCACGACACAAACGCCGACTTTGGCGCCCGTAGCAGCGGCTGCTTCTGCCAAGGCCAAATCCACTTTCGGGCCGATCAAGCTCGCCATCGCCCCAAGGCCCGGTGCCACTGCGCGCTGCATGGCTTGCCCGCGCAGGCGCAACAGGCGGGCTGCATCGCCAATCGAAAACGCCCCTGCTGCGGTAAGCGCCGAATATTCGCCCAGCGAGTGACCAGCGACAAACGCCGCCCGGTCAACACCAATGCCAAAATCTGTTCGCAAGACGGTCACAACTGCCATGCTGACAGCCATCAAAGCGGGCTGGGCATTTTCAGTTAGCGTCAGCGTCTCTATCGGACCTTCTGCCATCAAGCTCGAGAGCTTTTGCCCAAGCGCGTCATCAATCTCTGCAAAGACTTGCTTTGCGGCGGGGAATGCTTCGACAAGGGCAACACCCATACCGACGCTCTGGCTACCTTGGCCGGGAAATTGGAAAATCAGCATGATTTGGCGTTAGCCTTGCAGACCCGATTAGGCAAGTGGGTGGCAAGATGGGGCTTAGACAGGATGGGCCAAGCCATCCCACGCCAGCCAAGCGGCAATGCCCAAAAGGGCAAAGGTAAAGAAGATATTCAAATAGGTGCGGCGCTTGCCAGCACTTAGCCAAGGGCGAAGCCCACCAGCGGCGAGAACAATCGCCAAATGTACGCCGGTTGCGACCCCAATATGGGTGAGTCCCAGCCACAAGCTTTGCACCCATACCTGTCCGCCACTTTCGTCGACAAAGCGAGGCAGCAGCGTCACATAAAAGAGTGCTGCTTTTGGGTTCAAGATATTGAGGGTTAGGCCGCGCATGAAATGCCGTCCGGCATGGCTTGACGCGTGTTCGGCATCAGCCAACGAGGTTTCTGCGCCGTGTCTGGCCCGCTCAATCCAGGGCTCAAACGCCAGATAGACCAGATAAAGCACGCCCAACCAGCGCAGCCCTGCCAACAACTGGGGTTGGGCGGCCATCAGGGCACCTAGGCCCGCAATCGCTGCGATCAAATAAAGGCATAGGCCAAGGGCAATTCCCAAAACCGCCTGAAGTCCTGCTGCCCTGCCCTTATCCAGCGTCAAAGTCGCCAGCCAAGCCATATTCGGCCCGGGCGTCAGCTCTAAGAGAGCGACAACGAGCAAAAACTCTATCCAGCTAAGTGTCACGCGAACCGCTTCCCATTCTGATCGTCGAACAACCAGTTTCGCTGTCATAAATCCTTTGCGCAAGGCCGGTTTTAACGGCATTACTGCGCGCTACCCCTTCCCTTTTCCACAGATAAGTGCTTTACGCCCCGCTTCACTGATTGCGGTCCGCCCGCATGAGCGACTTTGTGTGCCTAATAAGCGGATTAGCACGAGGAAGCTGCGTCGCGGAACCATCAGGTGGTTTGGTCCCCGCTGAGCCATTTGCCGCAATTCTCATGGGGCGCATCTAACGGAAATGGATTCTCATGCCGTTCTACGAACATATCATTATTTCGCGGCCAGATATCTCGCCGCAGCAAGTTGACGAGCTGGTTGAAGGCATCTCCACTTTGATCGCCGAAAAGGGCGGTAAAGTTGGTAAAGTCGAATATTGGGGTCTGCGCAACTTGGCTTACCGGATCAACAAAACCCGCAAGGGCCACTATTCGTTGATCAACATCGATGCACCAGCTGCCGCAGTCCATGAAATGGAACGCCTGCAACGCATCAACGAAAATGTCATGCGCTACATGACTATCGCCGTTGAAGAGCTTGAAGAAGGTCCTTCGCCTATTTTGGCCCGTCGTGAACGCGACGAAAAGAAACAGCGCGCGCGCACTGAAACCAATGGGATGGATTACTGATCATGACGACCAAATTCACCATCTCCAACCTGCCATCGCGTCGGCCGTTTGCACGCCGCCGTAAGGTTTGCCCGTTCTCTGGCGATCAAGCGCCAAAGATCGACTTCAAAGATGTGAAGCTATTGCAGCGTTACTTGTCCGAAAAGGGCAAGATCGTGCCATCGCGCATCACCGCCGTAAGCCAAAAGAAGCAACGCGAACTCGCTAAGGCGATCAAGCGTGCCCGCGTCTTGGCTCTTCTTCCCTATCACGTCGTTTAAGGAGACGCCGACATGGACATCATCCTGCTCGAACGCGTCGGCCGCCTTGGCGGTATTGGCGACATCGTATCGGTAAAGCCTGGCTATGCGCGCAATTATTTGTTGCCGCAAAAGAAAGCCCTGCGCGCTACTGAATCCAACAAAAAGCTGTTTGAACTACAGCGCTCGGTTCTCGAGACCCGCAACGCCGACGCCCGTGCAGCAGCGGAAGCTGCTTCTGAAGGCTTGGCCGGTCAGGCTTTCTTGCTGATCCGTGCTGCTGGCGAAAGCGGTCAATTGTACGGTTCGGTTGCCGCTCGTGACATCGCAGAAGCAGCCAATGCCGCTGGCTTCCACGTTGCACGTAACCAAGTCCAGCTCGACACGCCAATCAAGGCGATCGGCTATCAGAGTGTGAAGATCCGTCTTCACCCTGAAGTCGAAGTTGAAGTCTTTATCAACGTGGCTCGCACGCCAGATGAAGCTGAACGTCAAGCCAAGGGCGAAAACGTCATCAATTCCCAATTTGACGAAGACCGCGTCGCAGCAGCCGAACAAGCCGCTGAGATCGCCGAGAACGCTGTGCAATTGGACGGCTACGAAGTCTAATAGATCGCCCCTTGGGCCTCTAATCTCATCTAAAAGCCCCGCAGGTTCGCCTGCGGGGCTTTTGTTTGGTCGAGGCATATCTCACTAGGACAACGATCATAAGGAGAATTTAAGACAATTCGCATATGATTTGCGTATGATTGATCCGCGCGCATCCGCCAAAAATATGGAATCTGCCGAACTGGTAGCGATCTACGCCCCGATGGCGCGTGCTTATGCATTGATTTTGGGTGTTTATTATATTCTACTAACAGCAGGTCACCTTTTGGTGCTGAAAGGGGATATCGCCATTGTTATGGCGTGCTTGGCAGCGACCTCTGGTATTTTAATCCTGACAGTGCGCTTTACGCTGTTGCGGGCCATCAAGGACCTCAGCCTTTTAGGTCTGGGCGTTTTTCTCATAAATCTTCTCGCCAGCACCAATGTGGTCACGCACACGAGTTATGCAGGCGACGAGGCACAATTTGTCTACCTATTGATGATTGCCTTTGCCAGCGCAATTTTAGGCCCTTCCCTTCGTGTGGTCGGTGCCAGTCTTTCGCTCGTAACTATATCGGTCGTTTTCCTGATCTTTACCGGCACAGAAGCTATGGTCCTGAACAAGGTTTTCACCGGGCTGACGGCGGTCGCAGGCAGTTTTGCAGCGTCCCTGTTTCTACATCGCATGGTAAGGTCGCAAGTCGATTTCCGTGTTCAATCTAGCGACTTGCTAGAGATTGTTGAGCGTGAGCGGATCCGGGCTCAGAACATGGCGGATGAAGCCGACTTCGCCAATCGCGCCAAAACAGATTTTCTGGCCAATATGAGCCATGAATTGAGGACCCCCTTGAATGGGGTGGTCGGCATTGCCAACACGTTGGCAGCCACAAAGCTTGATGCACAGCAAACGGAAATGGTCGACCTGATCGACGCGTCCGGCAGGACCTTGGCGCGCCTCTTGTCAGATATTCTCGACTTCTCAAAAATTGAAGCCGGTAAAGTTGAGATAGAGCGGGCAGCC
Organism: Maricaulis salignorans; assembly: GCA_945891505.1. Lineage (GTDB taxonomy): Bacteria > Pseudomonadota > Alphaproteobacteria > Caulobacterales > Aquidulcibacteraceae > Aquidulcibacter > Aquidulcibacter miladensis. The sequence goes on from CAMDDL010000009.1 coordinate 40,971, forward strand.
TTTGATTTACGCGCTGAACTCGATGCCTCGGCACTTCTCCTTCAAACCTATGCCGCCGACAAGAAGTTGCAATTTGGCGTGACTTATGGCGAGCATGCGCGCGGCTGGTTCTTTGGCGATGCGACGCGGATCAAACAGATTGTTGCCAATTTAGTTTCCAATGCCGTCAAATTCACCGACCAGGGTGAAGTTCAAGTGTTCATTGATTGGTCTGTGGCTTCTGAGATTCTTGAGATTAAAGTCTGCGATACAGGCATTGGCTTTGACAAAGAAACCGGTCGACGGCTGTTCCAGCGCTTTATCCAAGCAGATACCTCGATCACCCGTCGCTTTGGTGGCACAGGCCTAGGCCTCGCCATTTGTCGCGGCCTAATTGAAGCCATGGGCGGGGGCATGAATTGGGAGTCAGAGCCCGGTGAAGGTTCGACCTTTATTGTTCGCATTCCACTGGAGCGCGAACTGGCCCCAAGCCTGACAGCCTCGCCCGACGCGTTACAAGTCCCCGTTGCGTCAGACCCTGATGCACCGCTACGGATTTTGGCGGCCGAAGATCACCCCACGAACCAAAAAGTGCTGCGTCTTATCCTCGAGCCCTTGGGTATCGACCTGACCATGTGCGACGATGGGATGGCGGCGCTTACGGCTTATCAATCAAGCCGGTTCGACATTGTTTTGATGGATATGCAAATGCCTGTCATGGATGGCTTGTCGGCAACTCAAGCCATTCGCGAGCATGAAAGAGCGCATCATCTGCCGGCGACGCCTATCGTGATGGTTACAGCCAATGCGATGCGCCAACATCGCGATCAAGCGATTGAAGCGGGTGCCAACAGCCATTTGGCCAAGCCTTTCACGCCAGCTTCCCTTATGGATGCGATCGAAGCAGCGCTTGCCGAAGCGGACGTGTCTAACGATACGGACGGCGGTACGTCAAAAGCGGTCAGAACAAATAGCCCGACACATCTATCCACAGATGAAAAAATGCTGGGGATGTTCTAGCCTCGTTCTGCGTCGCACAGGTGATTCGCTGCGCGACACCTGAAAGAGTGCGACATGGCTGATGGAAACCTTACCCCGCTCGATCCGGCACGTGTGTTGCGCACGGCCCCGCATAATTTGGACGCTGAACAAGCCCTGATCGGGGCTATTCTGGTCGACAACCAAGTCACCAGTCGTATCGGCGACATGCTGAAGCCATTGCACTTCTATGATCCCGTCCACGGCCGGATCTATGAGACCATTACCCGGATGATCCAAAAGGGCTCACTGGCCGATGGCATTACCCTCCACGCTAAGTTCAGCCAAGACGGTGCCTTAAAAGACATTGGTGGCGCAGCCTATCTTGCAACCTTGGTCGATGCCGCCGCCGATCCTGCTGCCGCTGCGGACTATGGCAAATTGATCTTCGACTTGGCCGTTCGTCGCGATTTGATCCGCATCGGCTCTGAGATGATGGCTGACGCCACAGATCATGAAGACGGGATGGAGGGTGGGGCCCGCCTGATCGAAACGGCGGAAAAGAAGCTCTATTCTTTGGCCGAGACCGGCCAACTCAACCAAGGCTTCAAAAGCTTTGCTGCTTCGCTGGCTGCAACCATCGACATCACTGCAGCGGCCTTCAAGCGGGACGGTCAGCTGATCGGGGTGCCTACAGGCCTGAATGAAATTGACCGGATGTTGGGTGGCCTGCACAAGTCCGACTTGTTGATCCTCGCCGGACGGCCTTCGATGGGTAAAACGGCGTTAGCCACCAATATCGCCTTTAATGCGGCCAAGCGCTTCAAGCGTGAGGCACGGCCCGATGGGTCGTTCCAGACAATTGATGGCGGCGTTGTGGCTTTCTATTCGCTCGAAATGTCCGCCGAGCAGCTGACCATGCGTCTTCTGGCGGATTACACCGCCATCGGCTCTGACCGCATGCGGCGCGGCGACCTCGACAAGGACGAATATGCCAAGCTGCGCGAAGCGGCGATCGATCTGCAAAGCTTGCCGCTCTACATTGATGATACAGGCGGTCTGTCAATTTCGGCGCTTGCAGCGCGGGCTCGACGGCTACAGCGCCAGCATGGCCTCGACCTCATCGTGGTGGACTATTTGCAGCTTGTCACCACCAGCGGTTCCAAGCGCTCTGAGAACCGGGTGCAAGAAGTCAGTGAAATCACCCAGGGTCTGAAAGCGCTCGCCAAAGAGCTACAAGTGCCAGTTATTGCGCTCTCACAGCTGTCGCGTCAGGTGGAAAACCGCGAAGACAAGCGGCCGCAATTGGCCGACTTGCGGGAATCGGGCTCGATCGAACAAGACGCCGACGTGGTGATGTTCGTGTATCGCCATGCCTATTATTTGGAGCGCCAAGAACCTAAGCCCGGCACGACGGAGCATTTCCAGTGGCAGGAAGAAGTCAGTGAGATGCGCAATATTGCAGAAGTCATTATCGGCAAACAACGCCATGGCCCGATTGGTAAAGTCCGTGTCGGCTTCCAAGCCGAACTGACCAAATTCACCAACCTCGATTCCACCGGGCGTTACGAGAGCTTGGATGACTGATCCAGTCTCAGGCCTCCCACGCCGCAGTAAGCTGAAGATTGATTTGGGGGCTTTGGCCCGCAATTGGGCTTTCTTTGCCGAAAATGCCCAAGGGGCAGAATGTGCTGCTGTGGTCAAAGCCAATGGCTATGGCTTGGGGCTAGCTGAAGTGGCGCAAAGCCTTGCTGATGCAGGATGTAAAACCTTCTTTGTCGCCCATGCGTTCGAAGGGGATAGAGCCCGCCAAGCGTTGGGCCCTGATCCAGTTATCTATGTCCTCAATGGCGTGATGGCTGACGAGGTTTCGGCGTTCTTGGCTGGCAACTTGCGCCCTGTCCTAAACGATGTAGAGCAAGTCCACTTGTGGGCAGAGGCTGGCTCAGGACAGCCTGCGGCTTTGCATATCGACACGGGCATGAACCGCTTGGGCCTTAGCGAAGAAGATATCGACCGCGCTGAAGAGACGATCTTCACCTTGAACCTTTCGCTGATCATTAGCCATTTGGCCTGTGCCTCCGATCCTCAGCACCCCAAGAATGGCATGCAACGTGATGCCTTCGTGTCGCTCGCAGCGCGCCTGCCCGCAGCCCCTTTATCCCTTGCCGCTTCGGCAGGGATTTTGTTGGAAGGCGATTTTTGCTTTGATTTGGTTCGGCCCGGCATTGGCCTATATGGCGGCGGCCCGTTTGACCAAGACCAGGTCCCCCTAGAACCAGTCGCAACGCTAGAAGCGCCCATCATTCAACTGCGCAGTGTCGGGCCGGGTGACACCATCGGCTATGGCGCGACTTGGCAGGCGGATCGTCGTCGCACCATCGCAACGGTGGCTTTGGGCTATGCAGACGGGTTTCTGCGGTCAGGGTCCAACCGTGGTTTTGCCATTTTGGGTGGGGCGGTCTGCCCAATTGTTGGACGCGTCTCGATGGACTTAATCACGCTGGATGTTACGGGTGCCGGCGCGGCCGCCAAAGTCGGGGCGATGGCGCAATTCCTCGGTCGTGCTGCCCCTCTCGACGCCCAAGCCAAAGCGCTCGACACCATTCCCTATGAAATACTGACCCGGTTGGGAGATCGCTTTGAGCGCTCCTATTTGGAAGATTGATTAGCGATGGCAAAGTCGCAATCCGTTTTTGTCTGTCAGTCCTGCGGGGCCGCCCATGCGCGCTGGCAAGGCCGCTGCGAAGCCTGTGGGGCTTGGAATACCATCGTTGAAGAAGCCCAAGAAAGCCCACAAGCGGTTAGCCCCTCCGCTCGGGCACGCGGTAAAGGTCCGGGTCTTGCGTTTCAAGCCTTGGACGGCGTCGCGCAGGCCCCGCCCCGGCTTGCGACCGGTATTGGCGAATTCGACCGTGTGTGTGGTGGTGGCTTGGTAGAAGCCTCTGCCATTCTGGTCGGAGGTGATCCCGGCATCGGCAAATCGACCTTGCTATTACAAGCCGTGGCGGGTGCCGCCACACGCGGCATCAAGTCTGTCTATGTCTCGGGTGAAGAAGCGATTGCGCAAATCCAAGACCGCGCACGACGGATGGGGATTGAGAAGGCCCCGGTACAACTGGCTGCGGAAACCCGCCTTGAGACAATCCTCGAGGCGCTTAAGCACGAGAAGCCGCAACTCGCCATCATCGACTCGATCCAAACGGTTTGGACAGAGACGCTAACCGCTGCCCCCGGCACCGTAGCCCAAGTGCGTGCGTGCGCCCATGAATTGGTGCGATACGCCAAGAAAGCTGGCACGGCGATCATTCTGGTTGGCCATGTCACCAAGGATGGCCAGATTGCCGGACCGCGCGTGGTCGAACATCTCGTCGACGCCGTCCTGCAGTTTGAGGGTGAACGCGGCCATCATTTCCGGATCCTGCGCGGGCTCAAGAACCGTTTTGGACCTACCGACGAAATTGGTGTGTTTGAAATGGGTGACGCTGGCCTGCGCGAGGTCACCAATCCAAGTCAGCTATTTTTAGACAATCGTGGCCATGCCCGCCCGGGCAGCGTCGTTTTTGCGGGCATTGAGGGCACGCGTCCGGTTCTGGTTGAAATCCAAGCCCTCGCTTCGCCCACCGCTTTTGGCGCGCCAAGGCGGGCTGTGGTTGGCTGGGACACCACGCGCCTTGCCATGATCCTCGCCGTGCTTGAGACCCGTTGTGGATTGGCCTTTGGTGGTCGCGATGTCTACTTGAACGTTGCGGGTGGCCTAAAGATCAGCGAACCAGCCGCCGACCTAGCGGTCGCTGCCGCTTTGGTGTCGGCCTTGTTTGATCAAGCCTTGCCTGAAGATTGCGTCGTCTTTGGCGAGATTGCGCTATCGGGCGATGTACGCCCTGTCAGCCGCGCCGACGCCCGCCTTAAAGAAGCCGAGAAGTTAGGCTTTACTCAATCCTTCCTTCCGCGCGCTGCTTCGTCTAACACCACCGCAACCACTTCGAGCCAAACCCGCCGACTCGTGGCAGGGCAATCAGGTGTGAAGCATCGTGTCATTGCCACGGCAGCTGACCTGGTGGCGACCATCACCGGACAAGAATATCCCGAGACACCCTAGTCTCTTTTGGAGCAGTTTGTATGAACGGATTTGATATCGTCATTCTTGGAATTGTGGCGATTTCAGCTCTTTTGGCGTTTGCTCGTGGTTTTGTGCGCGAAGCCTTATCAATGGCCGCCATGTTCATCGCTATTTTGGCTGTACTCTGGGGGTTCCCAGTGTTCCGTGAACCCATGCGCGCCTTCATTGATACGGGTTGGCTGGCAGATGCGGCCACCGTCGGCGGTATCTTTATTCTCGTCTACATAGCCGTGCGCGTTGCGACCGGGCGTATTCATGAATGGATTCACGATTCTGAACCTTTGGGCATTTTAGACCGAACTGCGGGCCTGCTATTTGGCGTCGCTCGTGGATTTGCGCTGGTTGGGGTTGCTTGCTTGATCGTGACCTCGATTGCGCCGCCTAGTATGTTGCCAAAGTCGTTTCAGGAAGCGAAATTCTACCCAATGGTGATGCTGACTGCAGACGCCCTCAAACACTTAGCACCGCAGGCCGGACAAGCGGCCACCAATATGGCTCGTGGCGCCGCCTCAGCCGGTGAAGACCTAGCTCATTCGCGCAAAGGTGATACAGCAAATGTGCTGGATTCATCCGTAGACGGCGAGCCCGTAAAGGCCCAAAAGGCCCCCACTTGGACGCTTAGTCCATCCAACTCGAAGACCCCTGACCCGGAGAGCGAAAAATGAACCCTCAGTGCTATGGGCAAGACGCGCAAGCCGGTACGACCGGCGTCGACGGTGATATTGAAGTTTGGCTGGACCCACATGAAGACCGGTTGCGTGAAGAGTGCGGTGTCTTTGGCATCGCCCATAATGCCGAAGCGGCCGTTCTAACTGCCCTTGGACTGCATGCTTTGCAACATCGGGGTCAAGAAGGCTGTGGCATCGTTACTTTTGACGGAGCCCTCTTCCACAACGAACGCCACATGGGACTGGTGGGCGACCACTTCACAGGCCCGGACCTGATGAAGCGCCTGCCCGGGCAAAATGCGATTGGGCACGTGCGCTATGCGACACAGGGCGGGACAATCCTGCGCAATATCCAGCCTTTGTTCGCAGACCTTTCGGGTGGCGGTATCGGGGTGGCGCACAATGGCAATTTGACCAATGCCCGTAAGCTGCGCGAGCAATTGGTTGAAAACGGCGCGATTTTTCAATCAACCTCCGATACCGAAGTCATCTTGCAATTGATCGCGCGGTCTCGTGCGCCCCGCATGATTGAGCGGTTTGTCGATGCGTTGCACCAAATCGAAGGCGCGTATGCACTGGTTGCTTTGACCAATAAAAAGCTGATTGGCGCGCGCGATCCTTTGGGTATCCGTCCGTTGGTGCTGGGCGACCTCAATGGTTCGCCTGTTTTGGCTTCCGAGACTTGTGCGTTGGACATGATTGGTGCGACATTTGTGCGCGAAATCGAGAATGGCGAAGTGGTTGTCTGCTCTGAAAACGGCGTCGAAAGCATCAAGCCATTTGGCCAGCGCGCGCCCCGGCCTTGCGTGTTTGAATTTGTCTATTTCTCGCGTCCAGATTCGATGGTCGACGGTAAGTCTGTCTATGCGGTTCGAAAGCGTATGGGCATGCGTTTGGCGCAAGAGACCAAGGTTGAAGCCGATGTTGTTGTGCCCGTGCCAGATTCGGGTGTTCCAGCGGCTTTAGGCTACTCAGAAGCCTCAGGCATCCCGTACGAGCTTGGGATCATCCGCAACCATTATGTCGGCCGAACCTTTATCGAGCCCACCCAACAAATCCGCACGCTTGGCGTGCGGCGCAAGCATTCTGCGAACCGGGGTGTTTTAGAAGGTAAGCGGGTTGTATTGGTCGATGATTCCATCGTGCGCGGCACCACATCGCGTAAGATCGTGCAAATGGTGCGCGATGCCGGGGCAAAAGAAGTGCATTTGCGCTCGGCCTCCCCTGCGATCCAATGGCCGGACTTCTATGGCATTGATATGCCCGACCGCGAGCAATTGATCGCCGGCCACAAGAGTGTTGCTGAAATGGCTGAGATCTTGGGTGTGGATTCCTTGGGCTTCTTGTCGGTTGACGGGCTCTATTGGGCGCTTGGTGAAGCCACACGTAACCCCCATGCACCCCGTTATTCTGATCATTGCTTCACCGGCGACTATCCAACGCGACTGGTGGATTTCGACCGCTCGCAATCGGATAAGGACCATCAATTGTCCTTCTTGGTTGAAGCTTAAGCACCCATAGCGAGAACATCTATGACCGATACGAAAGTCGTCCTTGTAACCGGGGCAAGCCGGGGCATCGGCCGTGCCGCAGCCTTGGCCTGTGCGCGGGCGGGCATGCAAGTCATTGCCACAGGCCGTGCACAAAAAGCACTGGAAGACTTGGATGACGAAATTCGGCGTGTGGGAGGCCTGCCTGCCACCATCGTGCCAATGGATTTGACCGACTTTGACGCGATCGACCGTCTAGGCGGGGCGTTGTTCCAGCGTTATGGCCGCTTAGATGGTATGATCCACGCTGCGGCCCATTTGGGCGAGCTGACCCTTGTCGCCCATGCGACACCGCGCATGGGTGAGCAAATGATCGCAACCAATCTGACGGCGAGTTGGCGCTTGATCCGTTCGATGGAGCCCTTGTTGATCCAAGCGCCTGCGTCACGGGTGATTTTCTTTACCTCAGGCGTTGCCCATCACCCACGCGCCCATTGGGGCCTTTACGCGGCAACCAAAGCCGGTGTCGAAGCGATGGCCAAGTGTTGGGCGGATGAGATTGAGTTTAAGAAGGTGGTCGTCACCGTTCTCAATCCAGGTGGCGTGGCGACCATGATGCGCAAGAATGCGTTCCCGGGCGAGGATCAAGCCACCCTCCCCCAGCCTGAACATCTCTCCAGCCTGATCCTTGAATTGATGAGCGAGAGCCATACCCAAACCGGGACCACCGTGCATTTCCGTGAGACGGAGCACTTTAAGGCTTGGCAAGCGGCCCATCAGCCAAACGCTTAGAAGAGAAAACGTGCCGCGAAAATCTATTTCAGATTTTACGCGCGAGGCTCTAGCGCGTCTTCTTATTGGCCCGTGAGGCGTTCTTGCCTAGCTTCTTGCCGCCGGTCGGGATGCGGGCTTTGGGTGCAAAGGTAGCGCTTCTGGGCTTGGCTGGTTTTGGCTTTTCAGCCGCCTTGGGTGCGCGGTCAGACTGTTGGGCGTGCTTAGAAGCAGCCTCACGATTCTTGCGCGACAAATTAGGCCGCCCGCTCTCATCACCCGCATACGGGTTCTTCGGCGCGCGCACCATGAAGCGGATCGGTACCGCTGGCATATCAAACGCTTTGCGAATGCCATTGACCAGATAGCGCACATAGGTATCGGGCAGTTGTGCGGCGCGGCTTGCCAGCAAGACAAAAGTCGGTGGGCGGGCCTTGATCTGGGCAATATAGCGCGGCTTCACACGTCGACCGTCCACGGCTGGCGGCGGTTGTTTGGTCACCACTTCCTTCAGCCAGTCATTGAGGTCGCGTGTCTTCACACGGGCATTCCAGTCTTCATGCACGTCGAGCACAGCGGGCATCAACTTCTCAAGCCCGCGCCCAGATAAGGACGAGATTGGCACCAGTGGCGCCCCCCGCGTCTGTGGTAGGACTTTATCAGCGCGCTCTTGCAAGACGGCCAAGCGGGCTTGTGTGTCTTCAACCCGATCCCATTTTGCCAACACATAGACAAGGCCACGGCCTTCGCGCGCGACCAGATCGGCAATCTGCAAGTCTTGCTTCTCGAACGCCTCGTCGGAATCCATTACCAAGAGGCAGATCTCGGCAAAACGAATGGCGCGCAGCGTATCGGCGACCGAAAGGGTCTCAAGCTTTTCTTGTACTTTGGCCTTACGCCGCATCCCGGCGGTATCAACCAAACGCACAGGTCGTCCATCCCAAACCCAGTCCACACCAATGGAGTCGCGCGTGATCCCGGCCTCTGGGCCCGTCAACAGGCGCTCTTCGCCAATCAGCGCGTTGACCAAAGTAGACTTACCCGCATTGGGCCGACCAATGACTGCGATGCGCAGCGGCAGATTATTCTCGCTCGCTGCCACGTCGGTAAAGCCTAAGCCTTCCAGGTCTTCATCATCTTCGACAAATTCGCCCGTTTGCGGGATTTCGTCTTCAGCCTCTTCCTCATCCTCAAACTCATCAGGCACCACAGGCGCAGCGGCCCGATCCCCCATGAGGGCAAGAATTGCGGAATAAAGGTCGGACATCCCCTCGCCATGCTCGCCAGAGATGGGTATCGGCTCGCCAAGGCCCAGACCATAGGCTTCAATCACGCCCCCGTCCGCCAGTTTGCCCTCAGCCTTATTAGCCGCCAAAATGACTGGCTTGCCAGAGCGACGCAAAATGTCGGCAAAGACTTCATCGATAGGTGTGATCCCTGCCCGAGCATCGACCAAGAACAAGCACAAATCAGACTCTTGAATACCGGCTTCTGTCTGAAGGCGCATGCGCGCTTCAAGGCTTTCATCCGCCGCTGTTTCAAAGCCAGCCGTATCAATCAAAGTCAGGTCGAGATCGCCTAGCCGTCCGCTCGCTTCGCGACGATCGCGGGTGACACCTGGCGTATCATCGACAATAGCTAGCTTGCGCCCTGCCAAGCGATTGAACAGGGTGGACTTGCCAACATTGGGCCGACCAACGACCGCTATTTTAAGGGGTGCTGCCACGACTTATCGGACAGCCACGACAACGCCGTCTTGGGAATAGAAATACAAGGTCCCATTGGCGATGGCTGGTGGCACGAAGATCGGTGCTTTGGCATCGCGCGTGAACAGGGTTGTCCCATCTTCTGGCTTCACCACTTCAATCTTGCCCAAAGAAGAGGCGAGAACCAAACGTCCACCGACCATGACAGGGCCAGTCCACGAGATTAGGTTCTTTTTCTTCTTTTCATTCCGGTAGCTGGGCAGTTGGCGGGTCCATTTGATCCCGCCCGTTTTGACATCCATCGCGACCAATTCACCCGTCGTTGAGACAACGTAGACAAAATCTCCCGCAACCCAAGGCGTTTGGATGGAAGCAATCGGCTTTTCCCAGACCCGTGTGCCCGTGCGCAATTCGATGGCCGCAAAGGTACCCGATTGGCTGGCAGCAAACACAAGGCCGCCTGCCACAACTGGACGCCCGGCAATGTCATTGATGGTTGAAAGCGAGTTGGATGAGCCCGCGCGGGTCAAGGCCTCAGACCACAGTCTGCGACCATTGGCTGCCAGATAAGCAATCACTTCGCCAGAAGCAAAAGGTGCAACAAGGGTTTCACCAACCAAGGCTGGGCTTGGGCTTGAGAGCATGCGGGCAGGCTCTGTAATCGCTGACTGGGTCCACTGAACGCGACCTGTTGCTGCTTCAACCGCAAACAATTCACTGTCGTTGCTGGTCACGAAAACCCGGCCACCACCGGCCAAGGGGGAAGCGTGAATCGGCGAACCTGCATCAATGCGCCAAGTTTCTTGACCTGTATTCGCATCGAGGGCGACGAGATTGCCAAACCCGGTTGCCGCATAGACCTTGCCGTCGCCAAACGCGATGCCGCCGCCAATGGCGGTGCTTTCATCGCGATTGAAGAAGCGACCACGTGCCTTCGAAGCTGGAACCAGCGACTTGCGCCAAAGCTCGCGGCCATTGGCCTGATCCACCGCATGGACCGTGCTTTTGGAGTCGAACACAAATAGCTTGCCATCGGCGACGATTGGCGTCGCAGTGATCGCACCACGGGCACCAGCACCTTGGCCAATCTTCTTGCGCCAAACAATCGTCAATGGCCCAGTGCCCGCTACATTTTGAGGCGCATTGCTGGCCACACCGCCTGCATTTGGCCACGATTGCAGGTCCTGCGCCTCTGGCACGGTTATAGCCACACTTTCGAGCGCGGGGTCCTTGGTGAGTTGTTCTTCAAGGCCTAGAACCGAGATACGCTCTTTATCTTCGGCAATGGCGGTTTTTTCCCGATCTCCGCCAAATGGCCACAGGCTTGATGCCCGGTCTTGTAGGGAGGCGCAGCCCGAAACCAACACCAAAGCGCTGGTGGTGGCGAGGCCGAGGCTGCGTAGACGGCGCGACATAAAGGTCATTGACCATCTCCAGATTTTGGCTGTTCGGTAGGTGCAGGTGTAGCAGGTTCGGCTGCTGGTGCCGCGCGGTTCTTTTCGATCTCTTTGATCTGGCGCTGCTGGGCTTCTGTGATTGCCTTTTGGCGCGCCATGCTGGCCTGCCGCTCACGCTCAATCTGCGCCAAAACTTCCGGGGAGACGGCCCCACCGGCCTGTTGGCCTGCTGGCAATGGCGTTTCGATGACGCGCACATTGGGCGGGATCTTTGTGCCAGGTGGCAGTTTTACGCCGGGAGGCAGGCGCACGATGCGCGGGTTTTCAGGGGTACCTTCGCCTTGCGCTTGACCTTGTGCCGCTTGAGCTTGCGCTTGAGCGGCCTGCATTTGCGCCATTTGCTCTTGCGTCATGCCACCTTGGCCTTGCCCGGCTTCTTCAGGAATAACCATCGGGATCTTGGAAGACGTTGCCTTGGCATCAATCACAGCAAGCGCTTGCCCAGCGCGCGCGCGCACGCCTTGGGGTGCTAGCGGGTCCATCTGCAACAACGCGTAGCTAGAGCGCGCACCTGCAGCATCACCAGCCGACCAAGCAATCGCGGCAGCCAATTCACGCGCCAAGGGTGCAAACGCGCCTTTGCGGTCAATGATGGGCTTTAGGCGCGCATTCATCTGATCCTTGGTCTCACTGTCGGCCGCAATGTAAGCTGCGCGCAGACGCGCCAGATCCGCCAGATCAGCATCGGCGATCTTTTTGGCAGCATCTTCGTAAGCAACCCGTGCTTCGGCGGATTTTGACTGTTCTTGCAACACGGCCGCGCGCTGCAACAAAGCTTGGGCAGCAAAGCCACTGGGGCCTGTTTTGCCAATCTCAGCGAGGCTTTGAGCGCCACCGTTCAAATCGCCTGCCTGCAATTTCGCCATTGCGGCATCGTAGGCAATTCCTGCCTTATCAATTCCTTTGGCCTGCTCGCTCTGCCAGAATTGCCAACCAGCGCTGCCAGCCAGTCCCAAAACAATGGCCCCAATCACAAACGGGGCTGCCCGCTTCGCGAGATTTTCTGCGGTCTCTTTGCGTAGCTCATCTTCGGCTTCGCGAAATAAATCAGACACGCTCACTTCTCCATCGATTCTAAAGGCGTCTCAGACATGAGACTTAGTGGGATAACCTGTTGACGCTAAAGGTGGTGGTCACACAGGGCAAGGTTTGGGCTCGCGCGAAACTGCGACGATTTGAGGGCAAAAGCACTCACGGTGCGCGTTTTAGCACATAAGTCTCCGCTTCGGCAGGAAATGTCCGCTCCCGCACGTCTTGCGCATAATGGGCGGCAGCCTGATCAATGACGGTTCCGAGATCCGCATAGCGGCGCACAAATTTGGGTGTCCAAGGGAACATGCCCAACATGTCATCGGTTACAAGAATCTGACCGTCACATTGGGCAGAAGCGCCAATTCCAATTGTGGGTGCGCGGACCAGCGAGCTGACTTCGGCAGCAATATCTTCGGCAACGCCCTCTACGACTATGGCAAAAGCCCCTGCCCGGTCGGCAGCTAAAGCCTCGCGCAGCACGCGGTCACGCTCTGCCTTGGTGCGGCCCTTGGCGCGAAATCCGCCATCGACATTCATCGCTTGGGGTCGCAAGCCCACATGGCCCATGACGGGGATGCCACGGTCGACCAGGAACGCAATCGTGTCAGCAATGCCTTCGCCGCTCTCAACTTTTACAGCTTGGCAGCCGGTTTCCATCATCACGCGGCTAGCCGAGCGCCACGCCACTTCATGGCTTTCTTCATAGGAGCCAAACGGCAAATCGACGACGACCATCGCTTGATTGGAGCCCCGCATCACGGCGCGGCCATGCAGGATCATCATATCCAGCGTAACCCCAACCGTGGAACTTAAGCCGTGCACAACCATACCCAGACTATCGCCCACCAACAGCACATCGGCATGTGGGTCCAGCAGGCGCGCCATCGGGGCCGTATAGGCCGTCAAACAGACGACGGGAGACTTGCCCTTGCTGCCCGCGATGTCGCGCACAGTTTTGCGTTTGGTGGTATCGGTTTGAGCACTCATGGCCGTGTCTCTACACCGAGGCGCGCGCAGGCTAAAGGCCCCACGCCTAATCTGCTGCATTTGTCATGATTTATAGCCAAAGCTAGCCGCGCGCAAATCAGATATGAATCACGCGCCCATAAGCATCCAACACCGCCTCATGCATCATTTCTGACAAAGTCGGATGCGGGAATACGGTTTCCATCAATTGGGCTTCGGTGGTCTCCAAGGTCATGGCGATACCATAGCCTTGGATCAACTCCGTCACTTCGGTGCCGACCATGTGGGCACCCAAAAGCTCGCCCGTTTTCTTATCAAAAATGGTCTTGACCATGCCTTCAGGCTCCCCCAGCGCAATGGCCTTACCATTGCCGCTGAACGGGAATTTGCCGATGCGGATGTCATAGCCCGCAGCTTTGGCCTTTTCCTCGGTCAAGCCGATGCTAGCCACTTGTGGGTTGGAATAGGTACAGCCAGGGATGCGCGCCACATTGAGCGCGTGGGGGTGCAGGCCTGCAATCGCCTCAACACAGGAAACGCCTTCATGGCTGGCTTTATGGGCAAGCCAAGGCGCACCGGTCAAATCGCCAATTGCGTAAAGGCCTTTAACGTTGGTGCGGCCCATTGCGTCTGTCACCACATGGGTGCGATCCACGGTGACGCCGAGCTCTTCCAGACCTAAATTCTCAACATTGCCGACAATGCCAACGGCCAAAATGGCGCGATCGGCCTCGATGGTTTCAGTCTTGCCGCCACTTTCAATGGTCGCAGTGACGGTCGTAGCGCCGGGCCTCAAGCCCTTCACAGACGCACCTGTGATCAAGCGAATGCCGCGCTTTTGGAACGCTTTGGCGGCAAAGCCTGAAATCTCAGCATCTTCAACCGGCAAAATCCGATCAAGCGCCTCTACCACCGTGACTTCGGAGCCCAAGGAACGGAAGAAGCTGGCAAACTCAATCCCAATCGCGCCCGAGCCAATCACCAGCAAGCGCTTTGGCATAGTGTCGGGCACCAGTGCTTCGCGGTACGTCCAGATCAGCTTGCCATCGGGGACAAGGCCAGCCGCAGGAATGGTGCGGGCCCGCGCACCTGTTGCTAGGATAACATGCTTTGCCGTGATGGTTCGGGTGCCACCGGCGGCGAGATCGACTGTAACGCCGGGGGCTTCTGTGCCCTTGGTCAGACGAGCGGTTCCCGCGATCACTTCAATCTTATTCTTCTTCATCAGATAGGTGACGCCGCCCGACAATTGCTTAGCGACTTTGCGCGAGCGATCCACAATCTTCGACAAATCAAAGCTCGCGCCCGTAACCGACAGGCCATAGGCTTCGGCGTGCTTGATGTTTTCATAGACATCGGCCGAGCGCAAAAGCGCTTTGGTGGGAATACAGCCCCAGTTGAGACAGATGCCGCCCAAGGACTCGCGTTCTACAATGGCGGTCTTAAAACCCAATTGGGTAGCCCGAATAGCGGCCACATAGCCCCCGGGGCCTGATCCAATTACGACGACATCCACGGTATCACTGGCCATCCAAAACTCCTGATCTTAGATCACTCTTTAGCCTGCTTTCGGTCCTAGTTGGAAGGCCTTGAGCTACCCGATACCGAATGCCCCCTTTACGCCATCGACGATGAACTGTGCGGCTAAAGCTGCCAGAATAATGCCGAAAATGCGGGTAATCATGGCGGCAACTGTTGCGCCCATGATTTTGGTCAGGGGGCCGGCTAACAGAAACCCGATGAGGCACAAGAGTAGGTTCACGCCTGCACCAGCTAAAACCATGCCCTGCTCTGCAAAGTCTTTGGACTGAGCAAACAACAACATGATGGAAGCGATTGCACCCGGCCCTGAAATCAGCGGGATCGCAAGCGGGAATACCGACACATCCTCAAACCGCTCAGGATGTTTTTGGGCTTCGGCGAGAACTTTTTCGTTGCGCTCTTCGCGCCGTTCGGTCCGCTTTTCAAACAGCATGTCGACGGCGATCAGGAACAAGAGCACGCCGCCTGCTAAGCGAAATGCGTCGAGCGAGACGTGTAATTTGCCCAACAGCCATTGCCCGCCAAAGGCAAAACCGACGAGCACAATCGTCGCTACGCCCACCGACTTAAACGCCATCTTATTCTGCCACGCCCGCGAGGTGTGCTGGGTCAAAGTGGCAAACATGGGTGCGACACCTGGCGGGTCGATCACCACAAAGAAGGTAACAAAGGCGGCGAGAAAGAGTTCGAGCATGAGCGACCCCTAACCCACTTTGGGCTTTGGGTCATCCTCTAGCGAACAGTTACTGCATCGGTGTTTTAGCGCCGTGGGTCGTCAAAATCGCGACGCCGCGGGCGCACGTCTGGAAGGCGGGAAATTGGCCCACGCCGATCCACCAAAATGGCGCGTTCATCGCTTTCGCGCTCTTGGCCCAGCACGCGGACCGCAGGCTTTTTCTGCCCGCGGCCGCGCGGCCCCCCAAACCCAAACCAACCCATATCCGGAATCTCCGCTCCGATTTTTGTGAGTTAACCTTAGCTGAGATTGGTTAATTCGGTCCGAGAGATCTTGGTTAAATAAATGTTGCAAAACAACACTTGACCCCACTCGCGATCTCAGTGTCATATCCGCCAAGAATACAGCGAAGCAACCCAAGTATTCGTGCCCTAGGGAGGAGTTTGTACCATGTCAAAATTCGAGACTTATGAAGCCAAGGATGGTTTTCGTTGGCGCTTTAAAGCTACCAACGGTAATATCCTAGCCGATTCAAGCGAAGGCTATTCCTCAAAGGCGTCTCGTGACAACGGCATTGAACTCTGCCGCAAGGGTGAACTGAAGTATGAGGTCTTTGAATCCAAGGGCCAATATTACTGGCGTGCCAAGTCAAAGAACGGCAACATCATCGCCGATGGCAATGAAGGCTATAAGGCCAAAGCGAGCTGCGAGAACGGCATGGAATCCTTCCAGCGCCAAGCGCCAGACGCTCCAGTCGTCGAGGTCTAAATTAAAGCTGAAATGAGTAAGGCAGGCCCGGCCTGCCTTACAGCATCAGGCCGATGGGCTCTTCAATCAGGCTCTTGAACGCGGCTAGCCAAGCAGAGCCAATCGCCCCGTCAACCACCCGGTGATCGCAAGTCAGCGTGACGCTCATCACGGTCGCAATAGCCAGCGCGCCATTTTTGACGACAGGACGCTGTTCCCCGGCCCCGACGGACAAGATGCAGCCTTGAGGCTCATTGATAATGCTCATGAAGCTCTTGATCCCCATCATCCCCAAATTGGAGATGGAGAAGGTGCCGCCGGCATAATCTTCGGGCATGAGTTTCCGGTTACGCGCCTTATCGGCCAAGCTCTTCATTTCGTCCGAGATTGCGGCAAGGCCCTTGGTCTCGGCTTTGCGGATCACTGGCGTGATTAAGCCACCATCAATCGCGACGGCCACAGCAATATCTGCATGATGATGGATCAAAATCCCATCGGGTGTATAGGAAGCGTTCGCCGCTGGCACGCGCTTACACGCAAGTGCAGCCGCCTTAATCACCAAATCATTGACCGACACTTTGGCATTTTGCGCGGCCCCAACTTGATTGAGCTGCTTGCGCAATTCCAACAATTTGTCGATTTCCAGATCAATGTTGAGCGGGAAATGCGGCACATCGCGGAAGCTTTCGGTCATGCGGCGCGCAATCGTCCGACGCATGCCGTCCAAGAGCACAATGTCATAGGTACCGTCGGCGTATGGCAAGGGGCTGGGCGCACGCGGTGCCGGCGCCGCTGTCGGTGCAGCGGTTGGCGATGCAAGCGCTGCAACGGCTGTTGGCTGAGGCGCTTGACCTCGCGCAGCTTCGACATCGGCCTTAACGATCCGGCCATGCGGGCCTGTGCCGGTAACTTGGGCAAGGTTGATCCCGGCGGCTTCGGCGATGCGCTTGGCCAACGGTGACGCCATGATACGGCTACCATCTGTTGCGGCGGCCGGGGCGGTAGCCACTGGAGCCGCTGCTAGAGCAGGCGCAGCCGCAGGGGCTACAGAGGCGGGTGTTGGTGCGGTAGGTGCCTTTGAAGGGGCATCGCCCTCGCCTTCAATGCGCGCAATCACAGCATTGACCTTCACGCCTTGGGTACCTTCGGCGACCAAAATCTCAAGGACCTTGCCCTCATCGACCGCTTCGACTTCCATTGTGGCTTTATCGGTTTCGATTTCGCACATGATGTCGCCAGACTTCAGCACGTCGCCAACTTTGATATGCCACTTCGCCAGCACGCCCTCTTCCATCGTCGGGGACAAAGCGGGCATCAAAATGTCGATAGCCATGGGCAAATTCCTCAGCGATTGGTGACGGCGCGGGCGGCCGCGACGATATCTGCCGCATTCGGCAAGGATAGTTTTTCAAGATTGGCCGCATAAGGCAGCGGCGTATCTTTTTGGTGGACCCGCATCGGTGGCGCATCAAGCCAATCAAAAGCCCCGTCGATGACGCAGGCGATGACTTCAGCACCAACGCCCATCGGGCCCCAACCTTCTTCCGCCGTCACAAGGCGATTGGTCTTCTTGACCGAGGCGATGATGGTTTCGGTATCCAGCGGGCGCAAGGTACGCAGGTCGATCACTTCGGCGGAAATGCCCAAAGTGGCCAATTCTTCTGCCGCTTGCAGGGCAAAGCCTACCATGCGCGAATGCGCTGTAATGGTGAGGTCTGTACCTTCCCGACGCACTTTGGCTTTGCCAATTGGCACAACCCAGTCATCACCCTCTGGCACCTCATATTCAATGCCATACAGAAGCTCATGTTCAAGAAAGACCACGGGATTGGGGTCGCGAATGGCAGCCTTAAGAAGCCCTTTGGCGTCGGCGGCATCATAGGGCGCGATCACTTTCAGGCCGGGTACGTTGCTATACCAGCTGGAATAATCATGGCTGTGCTGCGCACCCACGCGCGAGGCCGCGCCATTTGGGCCCCGGAAGACGATGGGGGCACTAATTTGCCCGCCCGACATATAATGCACTTTAGCGGCGGAATTGATAATGTGGTCAATGGCTTGCATCGCAAAGTTCATGGTCATGAACTCCACAATTGGCTTCAAACCTGCCATTGCTGCGCCCACACCCATGCCGGCAAAACCATGCTCAGTAATCGGCGTATCGATCACACGACGGTCACCAAATTCTTCCAGAAGCCCACGACTAACTTTATAGGCGCCTTGGTATTGACCGACTTCTTCCCCCATAAGGAAAACGTCTGGGTCGCGGCGCATTTCTTCGGCCATTGCGTCACGAAGCGCATCGCGCAAAGTCACTTTGACCATTGGCGTGCCAGGTGGAATTTCAGGATCGGCCAAGGCAACAGGTGCGCTCGCTGCAACCGGCGCTAGTGCAGCCGCAGGCGCAGGCGCTGCTGCCACCGGCGCAGGTGCATGAGGCGGCGTTACCGCTTCTTCATCGCCAGAGATGCGCGCGATAGGTGTGTTGACTTTTACACCCTGACTGCCAGCGGCCACCAAAAGGGCTTCAACGACGCCCTCGTCGATGGTTTCAACTTCCATCGTTGCCTTATCGGTTTCAATCTCGGCAATAACGTCACCTGCTTTGACCGTGTCACCGACCTGCACCAGCCATTTGGCCAAAGTGCCTTCCTCCATGGTTGGAGAGAGTGCGGGCATGAGGATTTCAATCGACAAGGCAGGCTCCGTATTGGTTAGATTAGGTTGGGCCTGCATAAAGCAGGCCCGTCCTCTTCATCGTGCGTAGCAACGGCGACCGAGCACCGCTGAACTTAAAAACCCAAAGCGGGTCGCGTTCTATTTTTTCTTTTTGGCAGCAGGCGCCTTTACAGGCGGTGCTTTCTTGGCTGGCGCACGACCCATTTCTGGCGGTGCCAACAAGCCACCTGGCTTTTGGTGCTCGTTCAATTGGAAGCGAACAGCCGCATATTCTTTTTCGAAAGCTGTTTTGCCGGGCTGGAACACAGCATTGACGCCATCTTGGACAATTTTCTGGATGACTTCATAATCTTCTTGGCCATTTTCCTGACGGCAGCTGCGTACTTGATTGATGCGGTCTGGCATCGCACGCAATTCATCCAACAGCGCATTAAAGCCATTGCGGGTGTTCTCATTGACAAAAGATTCGGCTGTAACGGTACCCAGCGCAGCAGGACATGCGGACGTGTATTGAGGCTGAGCCGCAGAACCGCTCAGACTGCCAACAAACCGACCTTTTGGTTCGGTCCAAGCAGACAAGGCTGCTTGTGGGGCTTCCACAACCGCCGCCTCACCCTTTTTCTTCGGGGCTTTCGGCGCAGGCAATTTGCTAATCCGCTCAATGTTACCCGTTGCAGCAGCGTTCATGCCGTTAAAGGCTTTGGCTTCTTCATTGGCTGCGGCGGACAAATAGTCGCCGAGATTGATGCGGACGACGTCGATATCGCGCCGCGCATTTTCAACCAAGCAGTCTTCATAAGCGTCCCACTTTTCGCGAACAGCTTCAAAGCGACGCTTTTCACCTTCGACATAGGTCCGGCTGGTGCTTTCTTGAATGGCGGCCGCATCCATATCAAACTTAAAGGCTGGGCAGCTTGGGGTATAGGTTAGGCTATCAACCTTGCCACCGCTGAAGTTACCAGCATGCACTGGAATGTTGCTGGCGGCAGGTGCAGGTGCAGGTACAGGTGCTGCAGCTGGCGTTGCTGATTGTGCAAACGCAGGTACGCCGCCAAATTGGGCACCAATTGCAGCCACAAGGCCGATTGCAGCGGTTGCGATGAGAGTAGTCTTCATGGCTTTCATCTCGTTTTCTCCCACAGGTGGCCCGCCTTTTGGCTCAGGCCTCAACATAAATGTGACGCATCAACTCTGAAGGGTCGGGCTCCGGGCTTGTTTGAGCGAAATCGGCAGCATCGGCTACTATTTCTTTCACGTCCCGGTCGATTGTCTTCAGGTCTTCTTCAGTAAACAGCCCATTCTCCAGACCATAATGGCGCATGTGCTCAATGGGGTCGCGGGTATCGCGCACTTGCTTTGGCTCATCTTTGGGGCGATATTTAGCCGGGTCGGACATGGAATGGCCACGATAGCGATAGGTCTTCATTTCCAGAAGGAACGGACCTTTCCCAGACCGGGCATGCTCTAACGCGCGTTCAGCCGCCTTGCGCACGGCTATAACGTCCATGCCGTCCACTTCTTCGCCGACGATTTCGAAGCTGATGCCGCGCTTGAACAATTCGGTCTCTGCCGAGGCCCGCGCAACGCTGGTGCCCATGGCATATTGGTTGTTCTCGATCACATAGACAACTGGCAAACGCCATAGGCTTGCCATGTTGAAGCTTTCATAGACTTGGCCTTGGTTGGCAGCTCCATCACCAAAATAAGCGACCGAAACTTGCTCATTGCCGCGATATCGATTGGCGAGCGCCAGACCGGTACCCAAAGCAACCTGTGCACCCACGATCCCATGGCCGCCATAGAAATTGGCCTCTTTCGAGAACATATGCATCGAGCCGCCCTTGCCGCGCGATGAACCGCCAATACGCCCGGTCAGTTCTGCCATAATCTCGCGCGGACTCATGCCGCAGGCCAACATGTGACCATGGTCGCGATAGCCGGTGATCACTTGATCGCCCGCCTTTTGCGCAGCTTGCATGCCCACCACGACAGCTTCTTGGCCAATATAGAGATGGCAGAAACCAGCAATCAAACCCATGCCATAAAGCTGGCCAGCACGCTCTTCAAAGCGGCGGATCAAGAGCATATCGCGATAATAGGCGAGTGCCTCGTCACGATTGTCTAAGTTTGATGGAGAAACAGCAGCGGACCCGGATGATTTCTTAGCAGCCATCGATGCGTACAACCCTTCTCAGAAGACATTATCCATAGGCAGAAGCGGGCCAGACGTCCAGTTGCGTTCACGGATTGGGGGTCTGCGAAGATGCAGAAGATCCCGCAACGGCTGCTGTTTTTGGCAATGGCATCGCAATATCGTTCGGCCCTGCCAGCCCCAATTGGGACATGGCACGTTCTTCCACATAGTCCGAATCAACTTCGCCAGCCTTGTAACGGGCCAGCTTGCGCTCCAACTCTATCCGCTGCTTTACCAAGCCGTCGCGCTCAGCCATCAGTCTGTCGGCGGCCTGCACATAGGAGTGCCACGACAATACGCCTTGTTGGCCGACAAAAAAGTGCACAGCAAAATACACCAACACCCCTGAGAACAGGAAGGTTGAGATACGTATGCCCTTTAAGAATGCCATACCGACAATGCCTTTTGGTGGCGTGGCCGCTGTTTGCTAAGCCCACGCCATCTTGTGCCCAAACTTGGTAAACCAAGTGTTAGCAAATCACCCGTGGGCGATTTTCAAAGCACCATGACCAGCATAAATTGCTTGGCCTTCCAGCATTTCTTCAATGCGGATCAATTGGTTGTACTTGGCTGTCCGATCAGAGCGCGCCAAGGAACCGGTTTTGATCTGCCCACAATTGGTCGCCACAGCCAAATCAGCAATGGTTGAATCTTCGGTCTCGCCCGAGCGGTGCGACATCACCGAGGTATAGCCATTGCGGTGTGCGATTTCGACGGCATCCAAAGTCTCAGACAGGGTCCCGATCTGATTGACCTTCACAAGAATGGAATTGGCCAAACCATCACGAATGCCTTGCTGCAGGCGGGCTGGATTGGTCACGAACAAATCATCACCCACCAATTGGCACTTCTTGCCCAAAAGATTGGTCAGCGCGGCCCAGCCCACGAAATCATCTTCAGACATGCCATCTTCGATCGAGACGATGGGGAATTTGTTGACGAGGCCTTCCAGATAGTGTGCCATTTCTTCAGGGGCCAGGGTCTTGCCCTCACCCACCATGGCGTATTTGCCATCCTTGAAGAATTCGGTTGCGGCACAATCAAGCGCCAGCGCCACATCTTCACCTGGCTTATAGCCAGCTTTTTCAATGGCCTGCATGATGACGCTCAAAGATTCTTCGGCTGAGGACAGGTTGGGTGCAAAGCCACCTTCATCGCCGACATTGGTGCTGTGGCCTGCGTCCTTCAACAGCTTCTTCAGTGTGTGGAAAATCTCTGACCCCATGCGTACCGCTTCGCCAAAGGTGTCCGCGCCCAGTGGCATGATCATGAATTCTTGAATGTCGATTGGATTATCGGCATGGGCCCCACCATTGATGATGTTCATCATCGGCACGGGTAGAACGCGGGCATTCACGCCGCCAACATATTTGTACAAGGGCTGGCTAGCCGCTTCTGCTGCAGCCTTTGCGACTGCCAAGGAGACGCCGAGGATCGAATTGGCACCGAGGCGCGACTTATTTGGTGTGCCGTCCAGCTCAATCAGAATATCGTCGATATGGCGTTGGTCTTCGGCTTCAAAACCTTCCAGCGTCTCAAAAATCTCGCCATTGACCGCTTCGACTGCGTCTAGAACGCCCTTGCCCAAATAGCGCGAACTGTCGCCGTCGCGCTTTTCGACCGCTTCGTGCGCGCCTGTGGATGCCCCCGAAGGCACTGCAGCGCGACCAAAAGAGCCATCTTCTAGAATGACGTCGACTTCAACGGTCGGGTTGCCACGGCTGTCTAAAATTTCACGGCCAACGATGTCGATAATTGCGGTCATAGGAGGGCTCCACCAATCTGGCTGCAGCGTGAGGCAAATCATCACCTGCGTTCCGCCAAGCGGTTAGCGCGACCGCGCGCGCAAAGCTAGGCTAAAGACGCAAATGCCCTGTGCTAGACTGCAAGCTTGAGGGGTTGGACCCTTGGTTTCAAGCTCGCGCGCATCAACATCATCGCGCTAGCGAACAAAATTGCCCCTAAGCCTTGATGGGCAATCCCGAGCAAAACGCCTTCAATCTGCGGCGGTGCCCAAAGACCAAAGCCAATCAGGGTCGAGACACCCAAGACCATTTGGCACACGACTAGGATCGCAACCACATTGCCCCACAGGACGATGTCGCGCTGGGCCGAACGACGAGTCTGCAGCCAGACCAACACCATCGCGATGCCGATTCCATAAGCGCCCAGGCGATGGTTGAACTGAATGGTCGAGGTATTCTCGACAAAATTGCGCCATAGCGGGCTCAAGGCCGCATAGTCCGCAGGATAAAGACCACCGGCAAACGTCGGCCAGTCATTATTGATGAGGCCCGCATCTGTTCCCGCCACAAAGGCACCTAAGACAATTTGGAAGGCCAAGAACACAACAAAGCCAATCGCCCAAGGCGCGACTTTACTGTCACCCTGTTGGGGTTGTTTCGGCGTGATTAGATCAAGCGCGGTCCACAATGCTAAACTCATCAGCAAGATCGCCAAGGAAAGATGCGTCGCCAAGCGATAAGCGGCCACGTCGAGACGGTCACCGCTCAAGCCCGAACTCACCATCCACCAGCCGATAAAACCTTGCAGACCGCCCAAAGCAAACATGCCAATCAACCAAGGGGTCATGGCCGGCCGCAGATGACGGGTAAGGGCGAAGATGACCAGCGGCACAGCAAACGCCAAACCGACGACGCGGCCCAGCAAGCGATGCGCCCATTCCCACCAGAAAATGAACTGGAACTCACCTAGGCTCATGCCCTTGTTCTGCAGCTTGTATTCCGGGATTTGCCGATAGCGCTCAAACTCAACGGCCCATTGCTCAGCATTTAGCGGTGGGATCGCGCCATGGATCGGCGACCAATGGGTGATCGAGAGCCCTGAATCTGTCAAGCGCGTCGCACCGCCAACAATGACCATGCACAAAACCAAAAAGGCGATGAACAACAGCCAACTACCAACCCGAAGGTCATAAATGCGCTGACGCTGCTCTGGCAGAGCTACTTGGCTATGTAAGTTGGAAACAGGCAAAACATTGGTCATGACAGCTTGGCGTCCTAAGTAGCGGTACAGTTAGGTGGCCAGCGCACCTTGGCAAGGGCCAGAGACCCAACAGATCAGTCACAGCGACGTGGTTTGCGGCGCGGCCTGCTTACAGGCTAAAGAGGCCTAACATCAAGGGAGAAGCATGTGAAAGCGACACATCGACGCGCCATTGGAATCACACTGACACTGGTAGTCTTGGTGGTTTATTCGTTCTTTGCAGCCTCTGTCGGTGCCCTGTTTGCGGACAAGCATTGGACAGCGCAGATCGCCTATTTTGCGATTGCAGGTCTTGCTTGGGTGTTCCCACTCTATCCGGTTTACATGTGGATGCGGAAACCTGATCCCGACGAAGCGGCAGCTGAAAAGCCGCCCGAAGCCGCGGCCGTACGCAAGCGTAGCTAATCAATCTTTTTTGAATTTTGGGGTGAAAATGGTCGGAGCGGCGGGATTCGAACCCACGACCCCTTGTCCCCCAGACAAGTGCGCTACCAAGCTGCGCTACGCTCCGACCGTTGCTCGCGGATAGGTGACTATTGCGAGCGCGTGGCTATAGACGGCCAAAGGGTTGGCGGCAATCTTTGTTGTCAGAGATTTCTCACAGAAGCCCGGATCCCAAATGCGAGCTGACTTCAGCCCTCGTCCAGATCCTTGGCAAATTCCAACAAGATCAGATCGTGACCCCGGGTCATCTTGGGATCGGTATGAATATCGGCCATTGAGACACTGTTGCCCGTCGCGGCAAAACCACGCCGCGCATAAAAGGCGATCAGCGCGTCTCGCCCTTGGATGACGGTCATAATCATTCGGTTTGCCGCAAATGAACGGCGGGCCTCCGCCTCTGCGGCCTCCATCAGAACTTTACCTACTCCACCGCCTTGTAGTGACGGCTCAACGGCAAATTTGCCGAAATTGCAGGTGTCTGGCGTTTCGCTCAAGTGCTCGATATCGGCACAGCCGATCAGCTGCCCGTCACCATTTTTGGCGATCAAGAGGCGGTGGAGCGGATTTTGCAGAACCTGATCAATCGCGTCGGGCGTGATCCTCTCCCCATCGATCAAGTCGGCTTCAGAAGTCCAGCCCAGTCTGCTCTCATCGCCGCGATAGGCGCGCTGCATCAGGGACACAATCGCGTCGCGATCAGAAGGCGTGGCAAGTCTAATAGTCAGTGCTGACATGGAAGGAGGCCTTGAATGCAGGATTAAAGCGCGCGGCGCTGGAAGGATGCCACGGCGGCCAAAATCTCTTCTGCGCGCTCGAGCTTTTCAAGGGCAGCTTGCAGCCGGACCTGATTAGCCTGATCAACCAATGGGGTGGGAACTTTAGCGAGCGATGCCGCTTCACCAGAAGTTATAGGCGAGAGCGGATAGACTGGCCCACGGGCTGCGGCCCCCAAAGCCAACGCTTCTGGATCGGCTGTGACTGGCGGTAAAACGTCCAGCTTAGCACCGGCACCCCGGGCGCGCACATAGGCAACGCCCTGATCCTTCAAGACCTTCTGAACGCCTTTGAGCTGATAACCATCTTCTTGCAGCAAAGCGCGAATGCCGCGAAGCAAGGCCATGTCTTCAGGCCGATAATGCCTTCGACCCCCTGCCCGCTTTAACGGTCGTAATTGTGGAAACTTGCCTTCCCAAAAGCGCAAGACATGGGCAGGCACATCCAAGAGCTCAGCAGCCTCGGTAATTGTCCGAAAGGCCTGTTCCCCTTTTTCGATGCCTGCCACCTCTATCCTCAGCCTTTTTCGACTCGCTCCCGCATGATTTGGGAAGCCTTAAAACTCACCACGCGACGCGCTGAAATGGTAGCTTCAACGCCCGTCTTTGGGTTTCGCCCGATTCGGGGGCGCTTGGCTCTAACACTGAAATTGCCAAACCGTGCGAGCTTTACCAACTGACCCCGCTCTAAGGTTTTGGCCAAATGCTCCAACATGGATTCAAGCAAATCTGAACAATCATTCCGCGACAAACCTACTTCACGCCCTAAAGCGTCAATTAAATCCGCGCGAGTTAGTGTTTTACCCACGTCTTGCCCCCCTCATTGGCTTTCCGGAGGCATGCCCACTTTGTGGTGCGTTCAACCGGACTTCCTATTAGCTATACTCGCATTAAACCCCTATTTTACAATACGTCCAGTCCATTTACAGCCGGATCAGCGATGCACCCCATGTAAAACCGCCACCCATGGCTTCCAAAAGCACCAAATCACCCTTTTGGATGCGCCCATCTTGTCGAGCGACCTCAAAAGCCAGCGGCACCGAGGCGGCAGATGTGTTGCCGTGCTGGGTTACCGTGGTTATCACTTTATGCTCGTCCAAGCCCATGCGGCGGGCCACGCCTTCAAGGATCCGACGGTTCGCCTGATGGGGGACAAACCAGTCGATATCGGCAACCTCAACCCCTGCTTTCGCACAACATGCTGCAATTGCTTCAGAAATGTTGCCAACCGCATGGCGAAACACGGCTTGGCCCTGCATCTTGAGCTTACCAATGCGGCCGCCTTGCGAGGCCCCGCCGTCAACATAGAGTAGGTCTGCGTGGCGGCCATCGGCGCGAAGCGCATGGGCGAGGACACCGCGTCCCCCGGCTTCTTCAACCGGCACAGCGCCGATAATCATCGCCCCTGCCCCGTCACCGAACAAAACGGCCGTTGTGCGGTCAGACCAGTCCAAAATGCGGGAAAAAGTTTCAGCGCCAATGACTAAGGCTGTTTTCGCCTGCCCCGTCTGCACCATAGCATCGGCGACCGACAGCGCGTAGACGAAGCCAGAGCAGACCGCTTGAATATCAAAGGCAATCGCGACTGGGACGCTAAGCTCTGCCTGAATCAACGTAGCCGTCGCTGGAAAGGTCCGGTCCGGCGTAGAGGTCGCGCACACGATCAGATCGATGTCGGCGGGCGTTAAATTTGCATCCGCCAAGGCCCGCCGTGCGGCTTCAGTGCCCAAAGTCGCTGTTGTCTCTAACGGCCCGGCCACAGCGCGCTGCGCAATCCCTGTCCGCTCTTGGATCCAAGCATCATTGGTGTCGATCATGGTCTCGAGTTCCGCATTGGTCACAATGCGTTCAGGCGTCATCGCGCCACTACCCAAAAAGACAGACCGCATCAGGCCTGAAGCAGGTGTCATGCCTATCAGGCCTCCTCGACCGCTGGGGAGGTTTGCGCTTGAACTTGGGCTGTAGCGCGCGCTGCAGCTAAGCGCAGCAAGTTGTCAGCAACTTGGGTCATGTACGAGCTTGCCGCCAAGCGAGCCCCTACCGCCATCGCATTGGCAAAGCCGCGCGCATCCGTGCCGCCATGAGATTTGATGACAAGCCCGTTCAGCCCCAAGAACACCCCGCCATTGGAACTGCTGGGGTCCATGCGGTTTTTGAGCTTTTTGAGACCCGAAGAAGCCAAAAGCGCCCCTGCCATCGCCAGCGGGCCAGATGTCAAAGCCTCTTTCAAAAACCCACCGACCAAGCGCGCAGCGCCTTCGGCCGTTTTCAGGGCAATATTGCCGGTAAAGCCATCGGTGACGACCACATCGGTCTTGCCCATCGAAATATCATTGCCTTCGACAAAGCCGTGCACGTCCAAGTTTAATGTTGCGCCATAAAGCCGCAGCAAGCGCATAGCTTCACGAATATCTTCGTGGCCTTTCACCTCTTCGGATCCAACATTGAGCAGACCAATCTTGGGCCGCTCCATCCCATAGAGCGCCTTGGCAAAGGCTTCGCCCATAATGGCGAAATCTACCAATTGATCGGGGTCGGAATCTACGTTCGCGCCAACGTCCAAAACGACGCAATGGCCCTTTGGTGTAGGCCAAGAGGCAGTGATAGCCGGGCGATGCAGCCCTTCCATCGTGCGCAATTGCAAATGCGCAACCGCCATCAAAGCGCCGGTATTGCCTGCAGACACGACCGCAGCAGCTTCGCCGGCTTTGACCGAGGCAATGGCATTCCACATGCTGGTGCCCTTTTTGCGCATCGCTTGGCTGGGCTTGGCATCCATGGGCACGATGTCGGCTGTATGGCGCACATCGCTAGCGGCCTTGGCGGCTGGCAGATTGGCCAATAGTCTGTCTAGGGCGGCTTGATCGCCATGCAGGACAAAACGGGCTTGCGGGTTTTCCTGCGCGAACTGATCCACCCCGGCAAGGATTGCATCTGGTGCGTGATCCCCGCCCATGGCGTCGATCGATAGCGTTAAGCCACTTGTCATCCCGTCTCCTTGGGCGTTTGCCCCTGCGCCTATAGCCAACCGAACCAGTCAGCGCTGCGAGGCGGCATTACCCACCAAACTGACGAAACTCCATGACATTATTCAGACGATTCTTGGTAAATCGCTGCAGTTTCCATGGTTTTTCACCGTGGCAGTGACAGTTCACCGCGCAAGAGAGTTTCGTCTGCAACCCCCTGCAGGTCAAGCGTCCAATCACGGATGCGTGAGGCCAATTCAGTGGCAAAGCCTTGTGCGGCGGGGTCTTTTTCAAGCACATGCACGCCAATCGCTTCCGCCAAAACGCCCATTTGCTCAGCCTCTGGCAATTCTAGCGCACCAGTATAGACCGCCATACGGCCGTAGAAGCTTTCAGCCAGCTTTCTGATTCGCTTGCCGACAGACAAATCGCCGACACCCAATTCCCGCAACGCATGGTCGAGGGCTGAAAACATGATGTTGAACACTTCTTGGGATGTTTCTTCCGCCTGATCACCGCGCTTGGACAAGCGCCCGAACAAAACAGACGCATGCAAAGCCAACATCTCAAACCGGCCATCAGGGCTGTCTGGCACGCGGCCCTCGCCATAGAGTGCAGGGTCGCGCGCGGCGAGGCTTAATTGATCATAGAGTGCGCGGGCCGCCACTTTGATGGGCTTTTTGCGAAACAGGCGGGAGATCAAATTCGTGGGCATGATTAACCTATCGGGGAGAATGCGGGCCGCCCGCAAGCAGGTGGACGGCCGCTCAAGGCTTCAAGATGAAGCTGAAACGTGAACCTTAGGCTTGAACCTTACATTCCGGCGGGCTAGGTCAAGGCAAGCACTGCGGGCTTTGCCACATTTTTGGCTAAACGTGCAGAGACATCTACAGCGCCGTGACAGATGCGGCATCAATTCTTTGGCATTTTTGCCTTAATTTGTTGCCAGTTGCGCGTTATGGCCAAGCTAAGCACGATGCACGCGCCACCTTTGGCGCTGGCAGATATGGGATGAACACGATGCGTGGAAGAAACTTGGTTGCTGTTGCCCTCCTCTGTGGCGTCTCCCTCCTTGGGGCTTGCACCGGCACGATCGACCGCCGCGGCTTCCTCGCAGACGAAAGCCAGAAAGCGCCCTTCCAAGATGGCGTGGACACCAAAGAAACCGTGCTGACCCGGATGGGCAACCCATCGCAAACCGGTACTTTCGACGAGCAGACGTGGTATTACATATCCTCGATCCAAAAGCAGACCGCTTTCTATCTGCCGCGCACCATGGAACGCACCATCCTCGCCATCTCATTTGATGACGGCGACAAAGTCGCCGCCGTGCGCACCTACGGTCTCTCTGATGGCCGCGTGATCGACTATGACACCCGCCGCACGCCTACCCGCGGCCGCGAAGTCACCTTCCTCGAACAAATCTTCGGCTCCATCGGCCGCGCCCCAGTCCAATTGCCGGGCTCCGACCCGAACTTGCCGACCTCTGCGGGTGGCCCTCGGCGGAATTAGGGGGGCTAGCGGTCAGCGTAGATCGTTCTGAGGCGTGGCTCCTGTCCTCCCCCGCGTGCGGGGGAGGTGGCAGCGAAGCTGACGGAGGGGGGCTCAGCGTGGCGATCGCACGTTATGCCCCCTCCACCATGCTACGCATGGTCCCCCTCCCCCGCTTTGCAGGGGAGGACAAGGCGCCACTCAAGCAGCCTGCGAGACAACCTTATTGCGACCGCTCCGCTTGGCCACATAGAGCGCTTCGTCGGCGCGTTTGAGGAGGGTTTCGTAGTCGAGTTCGTTGGTTTTTGCGACAGCGACCCCAACCGAGCAGGTTACTTCCAACGTGTCGCGCGCCGCGCCGAGGAAGAAGGCAGCTTCTTCGATGGATGAGCGTAGACGCTCAGCAATCATATTGGCGTCATTGGCGTTGGTTTCGGGCATGATGACCACGAATTCTTCCCCGCCATAGCGGCAAGCCAAATCGCGCGGCCGGAAGTTAGATGCCAAGCGCGCTGCGAACTCACGGATCACGTCATCGCCCGCATCATGGCCAAACAAGTCATTGACGCGCTTGAAGTGGTCGATATCGGCAATCAGCACCGAGACTGGCGGGCCACCGCGTGAGGAGCGTGCCAGCAAGGACTTCAGCTGGCTTTCCATATAGCGGCGGTTATGCAGGCCGGTCAGCTGGTCGGTCACGGCCAATTCCATGCTGGAATCCACCGTCAGGCGCAGCTGATCGATGTGGCGCTTGCGCTTGATCAGGGTGCGGGTGCGGGCTAGCAATTCTTCGTCATCAATCGGGCGATAGATGAAGTCGTTCACGCCTACTTCTAGCGCGCGCAGCGCTTTGATTTTTTCTTCGGGCTCGCAGATCGCCAAGATCGGTAAGCTGCGGGTGCTTTCTTGGCCGCGCACATGGGCAGCAAGGCGCAAGCCGTCGAAGGTCGCGCCAGAGGCCGAAATGATCATCAATTCCACAGTCGATTGACCCATGGGGCCCAATTCGTTGGAATCCTGCATCAGCATCGGGCGCTGTTCGGCTTCTAACGTGCGCTTCAATCGCGCCGCGCGCCGGGGGTCATCTTCCACAATCAGGATGCGGGCATTGAGGCCCAATTCACGGTTAGAACCGCCTTCAATCACGCCCATGCGACGGCCAGCGGCTTCCCGTAAGCGAAGCTCATCGGCTACCGCTTTAAAGCGGGCCAGCGACTTTACCCGTGCAAACAAGGTGATGTCGTCAATTGGCTTGGAGAGGAAATCATCTGCGCCAACGGCGAGGCCTTTGACCCGGTCCTCGCGCTGGTCGAGGGCGGTCACCATCACCACCGGGATATGGCGGGTGGCGGGATCATCTTTCAGCCGCTTGCAGGTCTCAAACCCATCGAGACCTGGCATCATCACATCAAGGAGAATCACATCGGGATTCTCACGATTGGCTTTCATGATGGCATCTTCGCCAGAATTGGACGTGATGACCGTATAATATTCATGCTGAAGCTTAGCTTCGAGCAAGCGAACATTGGGTTCGACGTCATCAACCACCAAGACACGTGCAGTCATCGGGCTATCCTATGAACTTGCGCACGGCACCGATGAAGGTGGCAACGGAAATGGGTTTTGAGAGGTAATCTTGGCAGCCGCCTTCGCGGAAACGCTCTTCATCGCCCCGCATGGCAAACGCGGTGACCGCGATGATGGGGATGCTGGCCAATTCATCATCAGCCTTCATCCAGCGGGTGATGTCGAGCCCGGAAACTTCTGGCAATTGAATGTCCATCAAGATCAGGTCTGGCTTTTCAGCGCGCGCCAAGTCCAGCGCCATCAGGCCATCGCGGGTTTCCACCGTGCGATAGCCAAAGGCTGCCAGCAAGTCACGAAACAGCCGCATGTTGAGTTCATTATCCTCAACAATCATCACGGTTTTTTGCGCCTTTGGCTCTGCCAAGGGCTGTTCCGTTTCATGAGTTGCGACCGACGCCGCCATACTCCGCTCCAATCTTTTTGCTTAGAGTGACCCCCAGCTTGAAGTGTGCTTGTATCGCATGGGAGTTAATCGAGCCTTGCCAAGTCTATGCCGCGATTGTTTTTATCAGGACGTGTCTCCGGGTAGCGAACAGGCGCTGCGCTGCCCAAATTGTGGCTCTAGGCGGCAGATTAGCCATAAAAACCTGCAAACCTTCTCGATTGCCCATATCGACTGCGATGCGTTTTATGCAGCGATCCACAAGCGCGATCAGCCAGAGCTGCGCGATAAACCCGTCCTAGTTGGCGGTGGGCGGCGCGGTGTGGTGGCGACGTGTTGCTATATCGCACGCGCTTCAGGTGTGCGCTCTGCCATGCCGATGTTTAAGGCGCTCAAGCTCTGCCCGGATGCGACCGTGATCCCACCCGATATGGCCCTTTATGCGCGGGAAGGAAAAGCCATCCGCCAAGCTATGCAAGCGTTGACGCCCTTGGTGGAGCCCGTGTCGATTGATGAAGCCTATTTGGACCTCTCCGGCACCACGCAAATGCATCACGGTGCCCCTGCTCTGACGCTGGCGCGCTTTCAGCACAAGATTGAAACGGAGATGGGCCTAACCGTCTCCATCGGCCTGTCGTGTAATAAGTTTTTGGCCAAAACGGCCAGCGACCTCGACAAGCCACGCGGTTTTGCGATTTTAGGGCCCGAAGATGTGGCCGAGATATTGTGGCCCAAGCCCGTTGGCTTTCTCCATGGTGTGGGTCCAGCCTTTGCAAAAGCGCTTAACCGCGATGGCTATCAGCTAATCGGTGACCTTGCTGCTGCAAACCCCCTCGACCTTACGCGCCGCTATGGCGATGGGGGCACAAGATTGGCCAATATGGCGCGCGGGATCGACCATCGCCGTGTCGAACCTGACAGCGAGCGCAAGTCAATCTCGTCTGAAACCACCTTCCATCATGACTTAAAGACCTTAGACGAGTTGGAGCCCATTCTGCAGCGCTTATGCGCTAAGGTCGGGGAAATCAGTCGTGCAAAGGGTCATGCGGGCCGGGTTGTCACCCTCAAACTCAAGACCTCTGGCTTCAAACAAGTCACGCGGCGGCTGACATTGCCAGAACCTACCGCCACCGGGCGTGTGGTGTTTGACGCCGCGCGCCCCTTATTGAGCGCAGAAATCAGCAAGGGGCCCTTCCGCCTGATCGGGGTTGGGCTTTCAGACCTCAGCCCACTAGAGGGGGCCGATCAAGGCGACCTCCTCAACACGCAGGCACCAAAACGCGCAGCCCTAGAGCGCGCGCTCGACTCCGTGCATGCGCGCTACGGCAAAGGCGTCGTTAAGACCGGCATGTGACGCACTTAGACTGCAACCAATCGCGCCTGCCTTGCGTAAAGAGGCACTTAGGAGATTATCATGGCCAATTCCGACCGCTTCACTGTCCAAAAAACCGATGCCGAATGGAAGACGATTCTGACGCCCGCTCAGTTTCAAGTCGCGCGCCAAGAAGGCACCGAGCGCGCCTTTACCTCGCCCCTGAATGACGAAAAGCGCGACGGTACGTTTCACTGTGTTGGCTGTGGCACCGCTTTATGGAAAACCGCTGACAAGTTTGATTCTGGCACCGGTTGGCCGAGCTTTACCCAGCCGATCACGACCGAAGCGGTTGCGACCAAGACCGATTGGAAGCTGCTCTATCCCCGTACAGAGTGCCATTGCGCGACATGTGGCGCCCACCAAGGTCACGTGTTCCCAGATGGCCCGGCGCCGACTGGTCAGCGGTGGTGCATCAATGGTGTGGTCTTGGTGTTTCAAGCCAAGGAAGATCAGGGCGGCTAAGCGTCTAGCTTTTGTTTCAAGGCGAGAAGGCATTGGCGAATGAAGGCTGCGTGCAGCACGATGCCAATCTCGAGCCGCTCATCGGTTAGCACCACTTGCTGGGCCAGAAGACCCGCCACAAATTGCGCTTCGTGAAAGTCGCGCGCGCCAACTCGCTTGCGCGCCCGGTCTGACATATAGACCGGGCCGCCGGAATTGCCGGCAAAGACGGCAAAATCCATCAAAAAAGTCGGGAAATCTACGCTCGGCCATAGCGGGTAAGAGGCTACCCGTCCTGCGCGCAGAATCGGAAAACCGATTTCATTGGCCGACAGACCGCGCGGATAGCCAAGTGCTAGCATTTCATCGCCCGGCTGGACGTCAAAGGCCTCTAGGGCAGCATCATCCGCCAATTGGTCAAAGCCAATCGCCCAATCATGCGCGTGGGCTGGTGGGTCGATGGGTAAAGCGGCAATGTCGCGGTCGGGATGGCGTATCCAGAGTGGGGCGCCGGCGCCACTGCGGATCTGGACAGGTGCCGGTTCGCGGTGCCAACGCCCGTGCGCATCCACCCGACGCCAATGGACCGAGGCTTGCTCATGCTTCATCCGATCCAACACATGACCAGCCGTGACCAAAGCTATGCGCGAAGAACTGCCTTGACCGTCAGACTCCGGCAAACGCACCAGCCAGCCGGTACCAATCGTCGTAACGCCGTCTTCCTGACGCTGGTCCAGTTTAAATGTGGCCCGCATCAAGGCCATATTCAGATCCATGTCCGGGGTCCTTTTGTGGAGCATTACGGAGCAGCCGCTTAGCCGACACCCAAGCTAAAGGCTTGGCAGGCTTTTGGAAATAGGGACAAAACGGCCACGCGCTGCGTAAAGTCTTCTGCTCAAGAATTTTTTCAAACATGACGCAGGCGTCAGGGGGTGACAAAAGCCTCAAAATGTGGCCCCATGTCGTCAACGAGTATCGCACAAATGGTCTCGACATTGGGAGAACTTCTATGGCCGACGGCAACTTCAATCCTGCAGATTTCAAGTCTGTTCAAGAACATCACGCCAAGCGGGCTTGGTCTATTCCGCTTGAAGAGATTGATGTCGCCATGCCGGAGCTTTGGACCCATGATTGCCATTGGTCCTATTTCGAGCGTCTGCGCAAAGAAGACCCGATCCATTGGTGTGACAGCCAGGAAGAAAAGGTCGGCGGCTATTGGTCGGTGACCCGCTACAAGGACATTATGGCGGTGGATACCAACCACCATCAATTCTCGTCTGATGCTTTCTTGGGTGGGATTACGATCGTCGGCTTTGACGAAGACTTCATTCTGCCCATGTTCATCGCAATGGACCCACCCAAGCATGACGCCCAGCGCAAAGTGGTTCAGCCCATCGTCGGGCCAGACAATTTGGCAAAAATGGAAAGCACGATCCGCGAGCGGGTCAATCTGATTTTCGACGAATTGCCAATCGATCAAGAGTTTGACTGGGTTGATAAGGTCTCGGTCGAATTGACCACGCAAATGTTGGCGACCTTGTTCGACTTCCCTTGGGAAGACCGCCGCAAGCTCACCCGTTGGTCAGATGTGGCCACAGCGCAGCCTATTCCAGGTGGCATCATTGAAACCGAAGACCAGCGCCGCGCAGAACTCTTTGAATGCTTGGCCTATTTCACCAATTTGTGGAACGAGCGGGTCAATAATAGCGGGGGTAACGACCTCATATCCATGCTCGCCCATGGCGAAGCCACCCGCAACATGGAGCCGTTGGAATATCTTGGCAATCTGATCCTGTTGATCGTTGGCGGTAATGACACCACGCGCAATTCCTTGACCGGCGGGCTTTATGCCTTGTCCAAAAATCCTGAGGAATTCAAGAAGCTACGCGCCGATCCTTCGGTCATTCCAAACATGGTGTCGGAGATCATTCGCTGGCAGACCCCGCTGGCTCACATGCGTCGTACCGCACTAGAAGACGTCGAATTGGGCGGCAAGCAGATCAAAAAAGGCGACAAGGTCGTGATGTGGTATGTCTCGGGCAACCGCGATGACGAGATGATTGAGCGGCCAAATGACTTCTGGATCGACCGGCCACGGGCGCGCAACCACTTGTCCTTCGGCTTTGGTATTCATCGCTGCGTCGGCAATCGCTTGGCAGAAATGCAATTGCGAATTGTCTGGGAAGAAGTGCTGAAGCGCTTTTCCGACATTCAGGTTGTCTCAGAACCCACCCGTATTCGCTCGTCCTTTGTGAAGGGCTATGAATCGATGCGCGTGATCCTGCGGAAGTAAAAGAACTTCAAGCGGTGACGGGATATAGCTTCTCCCGTCACCAGCTAATCCTGTAACCGCCCTACCCGCCACGGCGGGTTGAGCTTATTGTCGTCCGCACAAAGCAACAGGATTTCATGGCCGTCTGGGTCGTGGAGAATCACATCGCGCCACAGCCAGCTGCGATCTTGTGGGGGTTCTGACAGGATAAGGCCTCGGCTCTGCAATAAAGCAGCATAAGCGTCCAACGCTTCAGGCGACACAAACTCAAAGCCCACATGACAAGATGCGCCAATCGGGTCCGGACTATGAGAGATCGACAGGGTTTGGCTGCCCTGCCCGTCTAGATTGGCGCGGAACCGGCAATAATGGGCGGCATCGACAATCAGCTCTAAACCAAGCGCCTCATAAAAGGCCTTGGACCTTGGAATGTCGCTTACAAGCAGGGTGATATGGGATAGGAACATATTTATTCAGTAGCATGCTGGTCTAAAGCTGCCAGCCACTGTTGAGTTCTTTTCATCTTTCCCCTATAGCCCCGCCTTCATGAAATCTCATGCGCCGCCTGCATCATGTAGGCGGCGCAGTTTTTACACACCAACGAACGGAGACCGGGGATGACCGGCATCGTGATCAATGTTGAAGTGCGGGAACGCACTGGTACCGGTGGCGCTCGCCAGACCCGCCGTGAAGGCCTTGTGCCCGGCATCCTTTATGGCGGCGGCAAAGACCCTGTGGCTATCGCAGCTTCTGGCAAGGAATTGCTGAAGGCGATCCGCTCAGGCAAATTCTTGGCTCACATGGTTGACCTGCACCACAGCGGCGAAAGCCAGCCTGTGATCCCACGCGACGTGCAATGGGACCCCATCACCGACTTGCCGGTCCACTTTGACCTGTACCGGGTTGATGAAGCGTCGGTGATCTCGGTTGAGGTGCCTGTGCACTTCCTGAACCAAGATACCTGCCCCGGCATCAAAAAGGGCGGCACGCTCAATGTGGTTCGCCACACCGTGGCTCTGGATGTGCCTGCTGGCAAAATCCCAGAAGAATTGGTCATCGACTTGGCTGGCCGCGACATCGGCGATGTGATCCATATCTCGGCAGTTCGTATGCCAGACGGCGCACGTCCAACCATCCGCGACCGCGACTTCACCGTTGCGACCCTGATTGGGCGCGGTGGCAAGCAAGAAGACGCAACTGCAGAAGCGTAAGCCTCTTTGGATGCACGTGATAAAAGCCCCGGCATCGTCCGGGGCTTTTTTGTTTTGATCATGGGGTGATCAGATGTTTCTTTTGGTTGGGCTCGGCAATCCCGGTGCCAAATATGCCAAGAACCGGCACAATATCGGCTTTATGGCCGTCGATGAGATTGCACACCAGTATAATTTTGGGGCCGAACGCAGCCGCCTGCAGGGCCTTGCCCGCGAGGGCGTGATCGAGACCGAGACAGGCCCACAGAAAATCATTCTGGTAAAACCCCAGACCTTCATGAATGAAAGCGGTCGTTGTGTAGGTGGCTTCATGACTTTCCACAAAATCCCGTTGGCCAAAGTCTTTGTCTATTACGATGAAGTGGAGTTGACGCCAGGTCGCTGCCGGATAAAAGTGGGCGGCGGCACGGCGGGCCATAATGGCTTGCGCTCTATCGTCGCCCAATCCGGCGCAGGCTTTAAGCGGGTGCGACTTGGCGTTGGTCATCCCGGGCGAGAAAAAATGTTAAGCCATGTGCTGGATGACTTCTCCAGCGCGGAAATGGGCTGGGTCGATACTTTGTGCGACGCGGTCGCGCGAACAACACCGCTGCTCCTAGAAGACAAGCACGACGCCTTTCAGACCAAAGTTTCCACGCTGGCCCCGCCTCCGCCCGTGCCAGCTTGGTTGCGCGGTGGCTCGGGTGATCAAAGCTAGGCAAAAGCTTTTCCACGGATAAGACATCTTGCTAGATAAAACT
Source organism: Maricaulis salignorans (assembly GCA_945891505.1). Lineage (GTDB taxonomy): Bacteria > Pseudomonadota > Alphaproteobacteria > Caulobacterales > Aquidulcibacteraceae > Aquidulcibacter > Aquidulcibacter miladensis. The sequence goes on from CAMDDL010000009.1 coordinate 78,667, forward strand.
TAGGTTGTATGAGGTTTATGTCCTATCAGTGAGGATATATAGCGCGATGCCGATTTTAGTCCTTTCCCTTATTATTCAGATCGCTTTGATCATGCATGTCATCCGAACTGGGCGACCCAATGGGTGGATATTCTTAATTCTTTTTGCACCAGGCATTGGCTCAGCCATCTATGTCTTGATGGAGATCCTACCCAGTACAGGCATTTTTCCATCTTTTCGCAAAGCTGAGCAAAAGGTGATTAAAGCCTTGGACCCGACTCGGGAATTGCGGGCTGCTCAAGAAGCTTTTGACTTAACTCCAACCGTCGGCAATCGCCTTCGCCTAGCCGATGCTAGCGTCGAGATGGGGGATTTTGCCAATGCTGAAAGGCTCTATAAGGACTGCCTAGAGGGACAATTTGTTGACGACCCCACCGTCCTTCTCGGGCATGCGCGCACATTGGTCGAACTTGGTCGCAACCAAGAAGCGCTTAATCGCATCAACCAATTGCGTGTTTTAGGCCGCGAGGGTCCCGCTGAGGCCCTCATCTTCGCGCGTGCAGCTGAAGCTTTAGGGCAAGATGAGGATGCAGAGGAGGCCTACGCCTTTGCATCACCGCGCATCCCGACACTGGAGGCCCATGCTCGCTATATCCGCTTTCTGCGTCATGTCGGCAAAGACGTAGACGCCACGCGCGAGCTGCAAGAGTTCGACGTGCGCCTATCTCGCGTTCCCCGCCATTTCCAGTCAGGCGCGCGCAAGTGGCGGACGTTCGCGGTTGCATAAGCCCTGCCATTGATGGATGCTTTTAAGCGGCAAACTGTCTAAGACACGGCACGCTTTTCTCGCGCGGTCATTCAGCGCGCCATCATTGATAAGAAAGACCTCCATCATGGGATTCAAATGTGGCATCGTGGGCCTGCCCAATGTTGGCAAGTCCACCCTGTTTAATGCTCTCACCAAGACGGCAGCCGCGCAGGCCGCTAATTATCCATTTTGCACGATTGAGCCCAATGTGGGTGAAGTGGCAGTGCCAGAGCCGCGCTTAAACGCGCTGGCCGCAATTGCCACGTCGAAGGAAATCATCCCAGCGCGGATGAATTTCGTCGATATCGCAGGTCTGGTGCGGGGAGCCTCGAAGGGCGAAGGCTTGGGCAATCAGTTTCTCGCGAACATTCGTGAGTGCGATGCCATCACTTATGTCACCCGTTGCTTTGTCGATGACGATATCACCCATGTCGAAGGCCGCATCGACCCCCTCGCCGATCTGGAAACGGTGGAAACCGAATTGATGTTGGCGGATTTGGAGAGCCTTGAAAAGCGCATTCCCAATCTCGAGAAAAAGGCCAAGCAAAGCGATAAGGACGCGAAGCTGACGCTGGAATTGTGCATCGAAGCTAAGAAATTGCTCGATGAAGGCAAGCCCGCCCGCTTGTTTGTGCCTGCCAAGGAAGACCAAAAAGCCTATGACATGTTGCAGCTGTTGACGGCTAAACCCGTTCTCTATGTCTGCAATGTGGACGAAGGCTCTGCTGCGACCGGCAATGAATATTCCGCCAAGGTAGAGGCCTATGCCCAAGCACATAAAGCCACCGCCGTGGTCATCTGCGCGCAGATGGAAGCAGAGCTTGCGGCGCTGGATGATGAAGAGGCGGCCGAATATCTCGAAGCGGCTGGCCTTGATGAGCCCGGCCTGAATAAGTTGATCCGCTCCGGCTACAGCCTCTTGGGCCTGCAAACCTATTTCACCGTCGGCCCAAAAGAGGCGCGCGCTTGGACCATTCATTGCGGCTGGACAGCACCAAAGTCAGCCGGTGTAATCCATGGCGACTTTGAAAAGGGCTTTATCCGCGCCGAAACCATCGCCTATGAGGATTACGTCGCTTTCAAAGGTGAAAGCGGCGCGAAAGAAGCTGGCAAGATGCGGTTGGAAGGTAAGGAATACATCGTGAAAGACGGCGATGTTATGCATTTCCGCTTCACATCCTAAGCGCCCGCTTTAGCGGGTGCGATCTGCTGCGATAGCTGCCACCAAAACATCACGCCACACGGCATAGCCCGCCTCAGATGGGTGCAGGCCGTCATAGAACAGGGCTTTATTCTGGGCCCCCTCGGCTGTGACGAAGTGCGGATAGAGGTCCACAAAGGTGATGTAGGCCTTTTGTGGCCCTTGCTCGGCAAAGGCTTTGAGTTCACGGTTGACGGGGACGACGATATCCTTGGTGCGTGCCACTTCTTGGGTTGGCATCAGGGACTGCAGGATGATCCGTGCTTTGGGTTGGCGCGCATGGACGGAAGCCACCAAGGCCTTGACCCCTGCGACAATGCTGGCGTCAGCCGGGGCTTCACTGGCCCAAGAATTATTGATCCCGGCCAGAATGACCACATAGTCTGGCGTTAAGCTGGGATGATCGAGTTGGCCCAGCCCACCTTGGTCCTTGGGCTGGATGCGATAGAGCATATGCTCAATCCGGTCGCCAGAAATGCCGAGATTGATGGCTTTCAAGACGGGGTCTTGACCTGAGAAAGTTGCATCCCAAACGGACCGGCCATTTTTTATACCCGGAAACCACAAATTGTCGCCCATCAGGAAAAAATCGGTGATGGAATCGCCCAAGAACACAAGGCGATACTGCGACAGTCCCTGCGTGTCCGCCAATTGCGCTTCCATAGAGGCCAAACGGCTTTGCCAATATTCGACGCGAGCTTCAGGTTTGGTAGACTTAAACTGCGCTTGGGCTAAGTGCGGGGAAGCCAGCAAGAGCACGGGCAGATACATCAGCCCCAAAAGGCGAAGTAAGCCGAAAGCGTGGCTAACGCGCAGAAAGTCTGTCAAGATTGTTTCCTCTTGATCGGGTTTAGCCCCGATAGATGTTGGCTTCGCCACCAACTAAGCTGGAGAGCAATTGTAGCTCTACCTCACGACGGCGATAATCCACGACCAGTGTCTCGACTTGGCTCAAGATATCCATGCCGACCAACATGGCCGGCGTATTCTCAAGACCCCACAGCTTAAAGACTGGCGCATCAGCTGCCACCACCGTTATGCGCCGAATGACTAAGCCGATCATCTCGATCTGAGACAAATTCGCCCACACCCCGTTCAGTTGTTGATTCGTGACGCCAAGAATAACGGGCGCCTCTTCAGACCTAGGCCGGCGCCGTGCTCGCGCATTGAGGGCTGCCAGCATCGGCATATTGATAATCGTCGTATCCCCGCCAGTGTCCAAAATACATTTGGACCGGAGGCTACCCACGCGCCCATCTGCCTCAATCAACAGGCCATGGCGCAGTTTAACACCGACTGAGATCGGCAATCTGCGCGGACGCCTCGTGTTTGCGGGTTCAAGGTCTACGGTCTTGCGGCTGAAATTGAACCGCACCCGGCGGTTGGCAAACATGTCCATACCGAGGATCCCGTCGAGCTTATCCAAAGCCGGTGCATCAATAATCGCCACAGACAGATTGTTTGACACGCTGCGTCCAGTCTCAATCTGTTGAACGCGGGCAAACCGAGCTTCGCTGCTTCCCGTCACCCCATGCACCGTTCGCATCGGCAATTCAGGAAGTTCCAAGGCCTTCGCCACGCGAGGGCTTAGCACCGAGGTGTTGGAGCCGGTATCGACCACAAATTTGAAGGGACCTTGGCCGTTCAGCTTCACCTCTGCCGTTGGGCGACCATAGAGATCAATCCACGTCTGCAAGGTTACGATCGGGGTCTGCCCGGTCACGGTTACGGTTTCGGACGGGGCCTGTGGGGCCTTTTGGGCGAGAGCTGGGCCTGCCATGCTGAATCCAACCAGACCAGAGACCACTTCGCGACGCTTCAGTTCCATGCCTTACCCCTTTGGTTCGCCATAGACGACAAGGATCAGATCATGGACCAGTTTTCCAAAAAGGGAAGGCTGGTAATCCTGCGCGCTAACGTCTGCCTAGGTCATGGCCCGCCTGCCGAAGCCCCCTGTCGCAGGCAGACCCTGACTTTTGCGCAACCCCTCCCCCGCCGCTGGTCCAGCCTCGATCCGCAAAAGCATAATGGGCTTGGGATTCAGGTGACCGCGATCGCGTAGGCGCAACCGCACAAAATCATGATCAGGGACATAAAGCGGCATATCATCGAACACAGGCGGCCCATGCAAAATCAGAAAGTCCGTCACGGCCTGGACGCGCTTTTCGATCTCCGCCTGCGGCAGAATGGAGGCAACTGTCTCCAACTCGCGACCAAAAAACGGTGCGAGGCCCTTTGAACCGAGGATCAGACTTGGCCTTCCCTGCGGGCTAAGCGGCCCCTCACAGCGGTGCCAAGTCAGCCAATGCCCCACTTTGATCTCTGGAATGGTCAGCCGCAGGCCCGCACGTTGAAAGGCCTGCGGCTCGATACTGACTTGGCCTGTTTTCCAGATGATTTCTTCAACCGGGACAATGGAAATCAGAGCCGTCGCCACCATACTTACGGCAGCCGCAGCAGCCAGCGCTTCGGCGGGGTGGTTAACATCTTGCTCTGACCGCACAACGACATGCGAGTGAGGCTTGGGGTGATTTGCCCGTAACCCGAACCAAGCTGGACAAACCATGTCGAGGGCTTCGCTTGTGCCAAGATTGGGCGGGCCGGGACAGAGGTGCACAGAGATAATGTTTGGGCCAACTGCCAACAAGCATGGCACCCCTTCTCCACCCTCCGCAAAGCCGCCAGCCCGTACAACCCGTAACTTGGACGTCAGCGATGGGAACAAGCCACTTACCCCTGCCAAGATTTGGTCATGGGCAAAGTCAACATTGTGCGTCAAGGGTAGTAAGGCGACAAAGCGTTCACGCATCTCGATGGCTCCCACGTACAAAAAGAGCCTCAGTGCTCTTCCGAAGTGGGTTGGATGATGACTTAAGCCCCGGTCGTCATCCCAACCAATTGGGAGTATGGCGGCGACGGCTTACAAAGGTCCTAAAAGCCGAGGTAAAATGCTATGTAACCCGCGGGAGACAAGCGAAATTCGTTCCCGGCATCAGCAAGCTTGAGCTTAAGCCAAAGCCTCTCGCAAACTTGTAATATCGGCCAGCTTTTGATGGAAATCAGACCAGTCGTCATCTTCTGCAATCTTGGCCCACAAAGCCTCAACTTCCTCAATCACAAGACTGACGGGCTCTGGAGCTTGGAAATAGGCATGCTGTAGTCGATCTGGGCGTTCTGGCTGGAAGTGGTCGAGCCACTTGAACCACGCCATGAAATCTTCACCTTGATAGAATGTGGCACGCGGGCCTGCTTGCGCGCGCGCCTCACTTGCAAGGCCCCCGAACCAATCATGAAAGAACCCGTCCCATGAGACGCCGGATCGGGCCATGAACGCAAACATGGCATCCAGCATGGTTCGATTATCTTCTGCCTCGGCGGCAAACTGTAGGCCAAGCCGGCGAAGAAGTGCTGCCTGTTGGGCATGCGCAAAGGCGGGCGGATAAGCCCGCACAGCCTCGGTCAGGCCGTCTAGATCCCCAATCGGGGTCAAAGCGCCCGCCAATTGTTTCAGGTTCCACAAGCCCGCTTCGGGTTGCCGGCCATAGGCATAAAGTCCATTTTGATCGAAATAGGCGGCGGTGAAACTGCCGTCAGCCACCGGCAAGAACCGCCAAGGGCCATAATCAAAGCTCTCGCCCGTCACGTTCATATTATCGGTATTTAGAACGCCATGCACAAAGCCTGAGGCCATCCAGCCTGCGACCATGTCGGCCGTCGCTAATGCTACTTCCCGTACCAGGCCTGCAGCCCGCTCGGGGCCTTCCAGCTCTTGCAAATGCGGATAATAGACCGCCACGCAATGATCGACCAAGGCGGTCAGCCGTTCGGGCGCTTCTAGAAAGGCATGGCGCTGAAACGTGCCAAAGCGGACATGGCTGTGCTGTAGCCTTACCAAGACCGCGGAGCGCGTTGGTGAGGGTTCATCTGAGCGGATTAGATTTTCGCCAGTCTCGATCAGGCTCAAGGCCTTGGACGTAGTGACGCCCTGCGCCTCTAACATTTGGGCGGCCAACACTTCACGCACGCCGCCCTTCAGGGTTAGACAACCGTCGCCTTGGCGCGACCAAGGTGTTTGGCCAGAGCCCTTGGTGCCAAGGTCGAGTAAACGCCCAGCTTGATCCCGCAACTGGCCGAAGAGAAATCCCCGCCCATCGCCCAATTGCGGATTATAGGTGCGGAATTGATGGCCGTGATAGCGCATGGCCAAGGGCGGTTGCGCCATATCTGGCAAGGTCTCAAAGCGGCCGAAATGGGCAACCCATTCCTCATCGCTCAACGTCTCTAGGCCGACAGTTTCAGCAGCACGCTGATCACGCCAGACAAGCCGTTGCATCGGAAAGTCCGCCGCCGCAACAGGATCGGAAAACTCTGGGCCTAAGCCTGCAAATCGTGGATCGGGCTGATAGGCGGTGGAGACTGGCATCAGCTTTGAGGCCCCGCAACACCAGCCTCAGCAAAGGTTGCCATACCTGCATTGCACGCAACGGCTGACTTGATGATTTGGACCGCGAGGGCGCCACCCGTCCCCTCACCCAAGCGCATGCCAAGGTCCAAGATGGGCTGCTTGCCCAAGCGGGCCAAAAGCGCGCGGTGGCCGGGCTCTGCCGAGACATGGCCAGCTATACAATGATCCAGCGCTTCTGGGTTCATCCGGTGGAGAATTGCCGCTGCGGCTGCAACCATAAAGCCGTCCAGCACAACCGGCACGCGCTGTAAACGCGCTGCCAGAATGGCGCCAGCAATGGCGGCAAACTCACGCCCGCCGATGCGCGCAAGCACTTTCAACGGGTCATCGCGATCAGCACCTAGGCGCGCCACAGCAGCTTCGACTGCCTCACGCTTTGCCGCCAAGGCTTGGCCCTCAACTCCAGTCCCGGGCCCAGTCCAGTCGCCGGCTTCACCGCCATACAAGGCCAAGGCCAAAGCAGCCGCGACCGTCGTGTTGCCAATGCCAACTTCACCGAGGACCAAAAGGTCTGTCCCCTCGGCCAGCACTTCCATGCCATAGGCCATCGTGGCCACACATTCCTGCTCTGTCAGGGCATCGGCTTCAACAATATCTGGGGTAGGTCGTCCTACCGCCAAGTCATAGACTTTAAGGCCCGCGCCAGCTTGCTGTGCCAAGACGGAAATAGCTGCACCGCCAGCAGCCATCGCATCAATCATCTGCCGCGTGACTTCTTGTGGATAGGCAGATACCCCCCGTGCGGCGACACCATGATCGCCAGCAAAGACTGCAATGATCGGTCGTGTCACCTGCGGCGGACTCTTGCCCGTCCAAGCCGACAGCCAATTGCTGATATCTTCCAAACGCCCCAAGGCACCTAGCGGCTTAATCAATTGGTTTTCGCGCCAAGCGGTGCGAGCACTCGCTTCTTCATCTCGATTAGGCAGGTCCCGCACCAAGGCGCGGATATCGTCAAAAGGCTGTTGGGGGGGTGCACAAGCATCATGGGGCATGTGGGTGATCTAGCGCGCATTCACCTTGCGAGAAAGGCCATGATACGAGGTAAAAGACAGCGCAAGTGGTGTTACCCCTGTGCGACTTCGGCGCCACAGTGTATAAGCCTCACTCAGACTTTAAGTATTATCATCTCGAAATTTCAATAGGTTCGTTTACAAGGTCCAAAAGACTTTCCAACAAAATAAGCCAAAGTTGAGTCGCGCCATGCGCATTATTGATGACGCCAGAATTTGCTTGATATTCTTCACGCGTTTACCGGTGACTTGGCCGGAAGACTTGCCAAGGGAGCGTATTACGCGGGCCTTTCAGGCTGCGCCCGTTGCTGGCCTCGTGACCGGTATCATCGGTGCACTGACATATGGGCTAGCCATGTGGTTGTTTAATGGCAGTGTCCATGTCGCGGCGACTTTGGCTGTGGCATCCCAAGTCGTCACCACCGGCGCGTTCCATGAAGATGGCTTTGCGGATTTCTTTGATGGGGTCGGTGGAGGGAAGACGGTCACCGAGCGCCTTGCCATCATGCGCGATTCCCGCATCGGCACCTTTGGCGGCGTCGCCCTTCTTTTGGCGATCATTCTCAAAATCTTTCTGGTGGCTGAAATTGCCCAACCTTGGCAGGCAGGCCTGTGCCTCATCATTAGCGGAACTTTGGCACGCACCGCACTGGTCCATGTCATGACGCTGTTGAAGCCCGCTACTGACGACGGGATTTCCGCCTCCGCCGGACAACCCACGGCAACCGAAGCGACTACCGCAACCATCATGGGGGCGGTGATCAGCGGCGTCTGTGTCATCCTTGCGTTTCAACTAAGCTTTCTTGGTCCCGCTGTCGGTGCCGTCATCGGCACCGTCTTGGGGGCTGGGGCGATTGCCTTGACTGCGCGCAAGCATTTGGGCGGTCAGACAGGCGACGCCTTGGGTGCAAGTGCGATCG